>DATGLC010000092.1:0-100347 GCA_035294345.1 Solirubrobacteraceae bacterium | reverse complement strand
GCCGAGCTGCGCCACGACTACGTGCAGACGCATCTGACGTCGCTGGCCGACGCCCATCTGCCCGACCTGGTGGGAGCGTTCGCCCAGCTGCGCGAGCTGGGCGAGAGGCGTCTGCGTGACGAGGGGGTCGCCCCGGAGGCGATGAGCTTCGGGCTCTCGCTGGACATGCGCTATTCCGGGCAGGAGTTCACGCTGCCGGTCCCCGTAGCGCTTCACGAGCTCGACGAGGACGCGATCGCGATCGTGCGCTCGCGCTTCGATG
This sequence comes from Solirubrobacteraceae bacterium, assembly GCA_035294345.1. Lineage (GTDB taxonomy): Bacteria > Actinomycetota > Thermoleophilia > Solirubrobacterales > Solirubrobacteraceae > Palsa-465. The sequence goes on along the minus strand of DATGLC010000092.1, from coordinate 100,085 downwards.
CCTCACACGAGCACCGCTACGGCTACTGCAGCCCGGACGAGCAGGTCGAGATCGTCAACCTGCGCCTGGTGGCCGGGGCGCCACGGGAGAGCCCGCCTCTTCCGCCGCCCCCGTCGGCGTCGCGCGGGCCGCTGGTTGGCCGGCGCGAGGTTTGGCTTGCGGACCCCGCCGAGCCGGTCGACTGCGCCGTCTACGCGCGCGACCGCCTCGGCGTCGGCGAGGAGGTGGTCGGCCCGGCCGTCATCGAGGAGCATTCATCCACCACGCTGCTGTGGCCCGGCGACCGCGCGAAGGTGGCCGACGGCGGTGAGCTGGTGGTGCAGGTGGGGGGCTGGGCGTGAGCTCGCCTGCCGGCACCCGCGTCGACCCGATCACGTTGGAGGTGCTGCGCAACGCACTTCCGGCGATCGCCAACGAGATGTCGCTGGACCTGCAGCGGTCCTCCTACAACATGATGATCTACGAGGTCGGGGACTACTCGTGCGCGGTGCTGGACGCGGACGGCGCGCTCATGGCCCAGAACGTCGGCGGGGTTTCGCACTTCGTTTCTGACCTTGGCGTGGTCGTGCGAGACGGCGTGCGCCGTTACGGCCTGGACGGCTTTGCTCCCGGCGACGTGGTGCTCACAAATCACCAGGCTGTCGCGGGCCAGCACCTGAACAACATCGTTGTCTACACGCCGGTGTTCATCGAAGGCCGGCTGCGCGCGTTTGCCGCCATCCGCGCCCACTGGATCGACGTCGGCGGTATGTCGACCGGCTTTGGCGCCAGCAGCCTGTCGTTCGACCCATGGAGCGAGGGCCTGCAGCTGGACCAGGTCAAGGCCTGGGAGGCGGGCGTCCCTGACGAGAAGCTCCTGAAGGTCATCCGTGACAACATCCGCTTCCCAGACTCGTCGCTGGGCGACCTCAACTCGCAGGTCGCCGCCTGCCGTCTGGCCGAGCGCCGTCTGGCGGACATCTATGCCCGCTACGGCGCCGAGGTCGTCGAGGCCGCCATCGCGACGATCTTTGAGCAGACCGAGGCCAGGTGCCGGCGTGCCGTGGAGGAGATACCCGACGGCGTCTATGAGGCGGAGAGCTTCTTCGATGGCGACAGCGTCGACCCGGACCCGATCGAGGTCCGCGTGCGGGTCACGGTGCGCGGCAGCGACATGGAGATCGATCTGTCCGGTTGCTCCCCGCAACGTCGCAGCGCCGTCAACAGCCGCACGCTGGCGGGGGCACTGGTCGCCTACAAGGCTCTCACCGCGCCCGAGGATCCCGTCAACGAGGGGTCGTTTGCGGCGGTGCGCGTGGTTATCCCCGAAGGCAACGTGATGATGGCGCGCTACCCGGCGCCGATGGCCAGCTGGAGCACGATCCTGCCGACGGTGGTCGACACGGTGTTCCGGGCTCTGGCCGAGGCGATCCCCGACCGGGTGGCGGCCGGCCACTTCGGGATCCTCGGCATCCCGGTCGTGTTCTTCGGGGTCGATCCGCGGACCGGCCGGCGATTTGTCTCGCAGAGCATCGAGGGCGGCGGCTGGGGCGGGCGTCCGTTTGAGGACGGCGAGTCAGCGTGCGTTTCGATCTGCCAGGGCGACGTGCGAAACGCGCCGATCGAGAACATGGAGCTCAAGGTACCCGTGGTCGTCGAGCAGCGGCGGCTGGTGACCGACTCGGGCGGGGCCGGCCGCCACCGCGGCGGCCTGGGGATCGAGATCCGGCTGCGCTCGCTGGCCGAAGGCCGCTGGAACCTACTGCAGTCCCGCCGTCGTGGCCTGCCCGCCTGGGGCCTGCTCGGGGGGCTCTCGGGCAGCATCCCGGACAACCTGATCCGCCGCCCCGATGAAGCCGAGTTCTCGAGCATCGACGCGGCGCATGTGGTGGCGCCAGCCGGCACCGTCGTCGTGCAGACCAGCGCCGGCGGAGGCGGCTGGGGGGATCCGCTCGAGCGCGACCCCTCTCTGGTCGCGCGCGATGTGGCCGAGGGCTACGTGTCGCGCGAGGCGGCGCTCGCGCAGTACGGGGTGGTTGTCCGCGCCGACTGCACGGTCGACGAGCAGGCCACCCGCGCTCGCCGCGACGCTGCGAGCCGGGGTCGGGGCAGCGCATCGGGTGAGCGCGGTGCGCCGGGGGCGAAGCGGGGGCAAAACAGTGAGAGGGGACATGGGTCCCATCACCCAGGAGAGGAGAAGCACCATGCATGAGCGCAAGCGCCTGTGGGGCGTGCGTCGGGCCGCGCGCGCGGCGGCGGCGTGCGCCGCGTGCGCCGTGGCCGTCGCGGCCTGCGGCGGGTCCGGCTCGGGCTCCAACGTCAGGAGCATCACGGTCGGGCTTCCCGTCGTCGACGCGACCTTCATCCCGGCCTACCTGGCGCAGCAGGAGGGCTACTACAAGCAGCAGGGGCTGAACGTGAAGCTGGTCGTGTTCAAGGGCGGCGGCGCGCTCACCAAGGCGCTGGTCGGCGGGGCCGTCGACATCGGCATCAACGGTTTGGGGGGCATCATGCCTGCGGTCGCGCAGGGGCAGCCGATCAAGGTCATCTACGGCGGCTTCAACGAGGTCAGCTACCAGTGGGTCGCGATCCCGTCGATCAAGACGGTGCGCCAGGCGGCCGGCAAGACCTGGGGGGTCACGAGCATCGGCTCGGATACGGACTACATGACGCGCTACATCCTGGCCAAGAACGGCATCAAGGCCAACATCGTGACCGGCATCGTCTCGCCGGCGACCGCGCTGGCTGGCTTTCAGAGCGGCGCGATCCAGGTGGCCGCGCTGGCGGCCGACAACGACGCCGAGGTCAAGGCCAAGGGCTACCCGCTGATCGCTTCCGAGTCGCAGTACACCAGCTCTTACCCGGACCACCTCGTCTACGCGCAGGAAAGCTTCATCAAGCACAACCCGCAGACGATCACCAGGTTCCTGCGCGCGCTGTCGGACGCGATCAAGTTCGAGAAGACCCATCCGGCCGCGACCGAGGCGGCGATCGTCAAGTACATGAAGATCCCGCCCCAGTACGCCGCCGATTCCTACGACGCGTTCGTCAACGGCCAGTACCCCGATGGGAGGCTGCCCGGCTCCGCAGGGATGAACTTCTTCTGGAGCGTGGGCCTGCTCAACGGCGAGTACAAGCAGCGCATCCCGGAGTCCAAGTGGCTCGACGACCACTGGATCGCGACCTACTCGCAGTGGTCGAAGTGATCCTGGCCGACGACCTCTTGGGGCGGTCCCGGGTCTGCCTGGGCACGTGCGCTGAGCTGCCGGCGCCAGCCGGCCGGCGGGGCGCGACCGGCGGCGACGGTTGAGCGCGATGGCCGAGCTGTTCGTCGCTCCACGCGAGCTCCTCGAGCAGGGGGTGCGCCTCCTGCTCGAGGCCGACGGCTCAGAGGTGGGCGTGCTCGCGCACGATGGGAAGCTGTTCGCCTACGAGAACCGGTGCGTGCACCAGGGTGGCCCGGTGTGCGAGGGGCTCATTCTGGGGGCGGCCGAGCGTGTCCTTGACGAGACGGGAGCCGACCTAGGCGGCCGCCTGGACGAGCGCCGGCCGCGCTTGATCTGTCCCTGGCACGGCTGGGAGTTCGACCTGGCGACGGGGCGCAGCGTCGCCTACCCGCAGCTTGGGCTGCGGCGCTTTGAACTTGAGGATCGCGATGGGGATGTCTATCTCAGGCTCTGAGCTGCAACGCCTGATGTGCGCGGCGACGCGCGCATGCGCGCGGTCGCTTGAGTCCGGCGCCCGCATCGACCCCTTCGGAGCAGACCCGCCGACGGCCACCGAGGTGGCGATCACAGTCTGCGCGATGCTCGAAAGCGTTGGGATCGAGCCCTTCGAGCTGGGGCTGTGGCGCAGCTGGGGCCGGCCTGCATCCCGCGGTCAGGCGCCCGGCGACGTCCCGGCGCCGGGGCGCTCACCCGCGGGGGCCCGCGGGTGAGCGCGATGCGCGCGCAGATCACGGCCGGGCGCGTGCCGGCTGCCGGCCTCGGGCAGAGCCCGGCGACGCGTCAGGTTCGGCCCGGCAATCCGCTTCACACGCGCGACCTGCTGCGAAACGCAGCCCGCGAGGCGCGCGCCCGCGGTTTGGACAGGATGCTGATCGTAGACGTCGACGCGCACCACTACGAGAGCGAGGCGTGGCCGGAGATCTGCGCTCACCTTGAGGATCCCGTGATCCGTCGGCAATGCCAGGGTGCGAACCTGTCGCTGGTGCTCCCCTCGCCGCTCGGAAACCAGGATGTCGGCGGTCGCATCACGCGCTACCGGCTGCGGAGCACGGAGCCCTGGGAGGACGAGGGCCCGCAGCGCGATCTGGTGATCGCGCGCCGGGCCATGGACATGATCGGAATCGACTACCAGGTGCTGTTCCCCACGCCGATGCTCTACCTGGGCCTGCACCCCCAGCCCGAGGTGGAAGTCGCGCTCGCCCGCGCCTATGCGAGCTGGCTGTGCGAGCGGGTCCTCGCCCACGAGCCGCGGATCCGGACGATGCTGTACCTGCCGTTCTGTGACCCGGAGGCCTCGCTGCGGCTCGTGCGCGAGTTCGCGGACGCGCCGGGAGTGGTCGGCTTCATGGTGACCGCGGTCCGCTACCGCTGCGTGCACGAGAACGACTACCTGCCGCTCTATCGCGAGCTGGAGCAGCGCGGCATGCCGCTCGGCTTCCACGCCGGCTACACCTGGCAGGGCGATCGCCGGCTGGAATCGCTCAACAGCTTCGCGTCGGTGCATGCGCTGGGCTTCGTGATCCACAACCTCGTGCACCTCACCAACTGGGTCATGAACGGGATGCCGGAGCGCTTCCCCGATCTGAAGGTGATCTGGATCGAGACCGGCCTCGCGTGCATCCCCTTCTTGATGCAGCGGCTCGACCACGAGTACGCGATGCGCAGCTCGGAGGCGCCGCTGCTGCGTCGGCGGCCGAGCGAGTACATGCGCGAGATGTACTACACCTCACAACCGCTCGAGCGGACCGACGACGAGGCGCTGCAGGTGACGATGCGGATGATCGACGCCGAGTCCCACCTGCTGTACTCCTCCGACTACCCGCACTGGGACTTCGACCTGCCCAGCCGGATCTACGACCTGCCGTTCCTCAGCGAACCGGCCAAGCGCAACATCCTGGGCGAGACGGCCGCGCGGCTGTTCGGCCTGCCGGAGCGCCGTGGCGATCCTCACCGGGCGCCGGGGCGCGCGTCGGTGGATGTGATGACGGAAGCGGCGGACGGGGGAGTGATGGGGCCGGAGCCGGGCGCGCAAGCCGGGGTCAGGCGCGAGGTGGACGGAGAGTCGACGCGATGACGAACGAGGGTGGCGACGTGGGCCGGGCCGGCGCTCATGCGGTCGAGGTCGATCGACTGGAGGTCGCCTATCCGGCCCGCCGCGGTCGCGAACCGTCCGTCGTGATCCGCGACATGAGCTTTCAGGTGGACGAGGGGGAGTTCGTGACGATCGTCGGGCCCAGTGGAGCCGGCAAGACAACCCTGCTTTTGGCGATCGACGGGCTGATCGAGCCCAGTGGTGGCGAGGTCCGTGTCAAGGGGCGCCGGGTGACCGGACCCGGCCCGGACCGCGCGATGGTCTTCCAGGAGTTCGGCCTGCTTCCCTGGCGGACGGTGCTGGGCAACGTGATGCTCGGCATCGAGCTCGGCCGCCTGGATCGGGCTCAGGGCGAGCGTCGGGCGCGGGAGCTGATCCGCCTGGTGGGGCTGGCGGGCTACGAGGAGCACCACCCCCATCAGCTCTCGGGCGGGATGCGCCAGCGCGTGGGCCTCGCGCGCGCGCTGGCGGTCGCGCCCGACGTGCTCTTGATGGATGAGCCCTTTGGCGCGCTTGACGCACAGACGCGCGAGCTCATGGGCGTGGAGCTCTCGCGGATCTGGGAGCTTGATCGCAAGACGGTGCTGTTCGTGACCCATGACATCGACGAGGCCGTCTATCTCGCCGATCGGGTGATCGTCTTGAGCGCCAACCCCGCGCGCGTGCGCCGTGTGATCGACGTGACGCTTCCGCGGCCGCGCACCCGCGAGGTGCGCGCCAGCGTCGAGTTCCTCGCGCATCGCGAGCAGCTCGCCTCGCTTCTGTTCGACGCGGACGCCTCGCCGTTGCAGGAGACGGTCGGATGACTGCCGCCGAGCGGCGCAGCGGCCGCCACGCGACCGAGGTCGCGGAGGCGCTGGAGTGAGCACGCTGGCGGTGGGAGCGCAGCTGCGGGCGCGGCGCTCCGAGCGCGTGCCGGAGCGGGCGCGGCGCATGGCGATCGGAGCGTTGGCCGTGGTGGTCGTGCTCGCCGCCTGGCAGGTTGTCGGCGACCTGGGGCTCGTCAGGAAGGAGTTCATCGGCACCCCGCTTGGCACGCTGTCCGCCGGCGGGCACCTGCTCGCCGACGGAGAGCTGTGGAGCAACGCCCAGAGCAGCCTGCTGGCGTTCGCGATCGGCTTTGGGATCTCGATCGCGATCGGGGTTCCGCTCGGGCTGCTGATGGGCTGGAGCCGGATCTCCAGGGAGCTCGCGCAGGCGCCGATCCTGATGCTCTACGTGACGCCGCGGCTGGCGTTGCTGCCGGTGATCGTCGTCTGGCTGGGAATCGCCACGCAGGCCAAGGTCGTGGTGGTCGTGATCGGCGCGGTGATCCCGATCGTGATCAACACGATGGCGGGGGTGCGCGATGTCGACCCCAGACTGATCCAGGTCGCCCGTTCGTTCGGAGCCGGGAGGCTGGGGCTGTTCACCAAGATCCTGCTCCCGTCCGCCACGCCGCTGATGCTCGCCGGCGTGCGGCTGGCGGTCGGCAGCGCCGTGCTGGGGGTGGTGATCGCCGAGCTCTACGTCTCGACGTCCGGGATCGGCGACCTGATCTCCACCTATGGCCAGTCGTATGACACCGACTACGTGGTGTTCCTGGTGCTCCTGACGGCGGTCTTCGGCTGGGCGGTGAGCGCGCTGGTGCAGGTTGTGGAGCGCCGGGTCGAGAGGTGGCGAGCGTGAAGGGCGAGCGCCTGCCGTCCGTCAACCCGCGGCCGCTGGTGCTCGGCCTGCTCTCGCTTGCGGCGCTGGCGGGCCTCTGGCAGCTGCTTGCGGCGACCGGGACGGTGAACACGTTCCTGACCTCGAGCCCCTCTCGGGTCGCCACGGCCCTGGTCGCGCAGATCCGCGCCGGAATCCTCGGGCGAGACGTGGCGACCAGCATGGAGGAGCTGGGGATCGGCTTTGCGATGGCGGCCTTTGCGGGGGTCGCCGTCGGGCTGGCGGTGGGCCGCTACCGAACCGCCGAGTACGCGGTCAACCCATTCGTGTCGATCGGATACTCGGCGCCGTTCGTGGCGCTGTACCCCGTGTTCACGGTGCTGTTCGGGCTCGGTCGCCCAACCGTGATCGCGACCGCCTTCCTGCTGGGAGTGTTCCCGATCGTGGTCAACACCGCCCGGGGGGTCAAGGGCGTGGACCCAAAGCTGGTCCAGGTCGCCAGATCATTCGGCGCCCGCGAGGCCCAGATCTTCTACAAGATCACGCTTCCGGCCTCTGTCAAGGCCGTGATGGCGGGACTGCGGCTGGGGCTTGGGCAGACGCTCCTTGGCGTGATCATCGGCGAGCTGTTCGTCGGCAACGCCGGCCTGGGGTATGAGATCTCCTACTACGGTGGGCTGGAGCGCACCGACCAGATGCTCGCCGCGGTGGTGGTCACCGGGCTGCTGGGGATCGTGCTCACGGGCCTGGTGGGGCTGATCGAGCGCCAGATCGATGCATGGAGGCCCGACATTGGGGGCAGGTAGGCTCTGGCGAGGCGACGGCGCCGACGTCGCGCAGCGGGCACAGCGCCGCGCGTCCGCGGGGCAGCGACGGATCGCCGCGGTGCGCGAGGCGATGGCCGCCGACGGCCTGGACCTGCTGGTCGTGCTCGGCAGCGGGCGGCACTCGTTCATCGCCGCAAACCTCTGCTGGTGGCTCTCAGGCCTCAGGCAGCTGGGCCGCGACGCGGCGGTCCTGCTCCCGCTCGATGGCGAGCCGCGGCTCATCGTCACGCCCTCATGGGACGACCTGCGGGCCCGCGAGCTGGCCTGGATCGACGACGTCACCGCCGTCGACGATCTCCCCCGCGAGCTTGCGGGTCTGCTCGCCGGCAGGTTCGCTCGTGCCGGCGCGGTCGGCGTCGCGGGCGCAGCCGACGCTTCGGCGAGCGTGGCCGCGATGCTCGATGCTCAGCTCGGCGAGCGGCGTCGGGACGGCACCGCCGCGATCTCCGCCTGCGCCCGCCGTCACGACGAGTGGGCGCTTGGACTCATCGCTCAGGCGGTGCAGATCGCCGAGGCCGGCTTCAGCCACCTGTGCGAGACCGCGCGGCCGGGCATGCGCGAGTTCGAGCTGGCTGCCCTGGTGGACGCGCACATGCGGGCGCTCGGTGCCGACGACAACTTCCTGCTGATCTCCGCCTCCCAGCACAACCGTGCCGTACACGCCCCCACCGACCGCGAGCTCTGGCCCGGCGACGTGATCCTGGCGGAGATCTCGCCGGCTGTGGAGGGACAGTTCGCCCAGATCTGCCGCACCGCTGTGCTGGGCGACGCGACGCCCGCCCTGCGCGAGGGATACGCGCTGCTGGCCGAGGCGTTCGCGGCCGGGCTGCGCGCAGCCGGCCCGGGAGTTCCGGTCCGCGAGGTCGCCGGCGAGGTCAACCGTCTCGTCTCAGAGCGCGGGTACGGTCGCTTCACGCGGCCTCCCTACATGCGCAGCCGCGGGCATGCGATGGGGCTCGGGGCGATGGTGCCGGCCGACGTCTCCGACAGCTCGGACGTGGTGCTCGAGCCAGGGATGTCGTTCGTCCTTCACCCCAACCAGTACCTGCCCGGACCCGGCTATCTGCTGTGCGGCGATCAGATCGAGATCGCCGACGACGGCGCCCGCGCCCTCTCCGGCGGCGCGCTGGCCGGGCTGGCCGAGATCCCGGTCGATCCGGCGAGGGGTGCGACTTGATCACGATGGAGAACGTGCTCAAGCGGGGCCTGACGGTCTGGGATCGCTCCCTGCTGCCACAGGACGAGTACCACGAGCGCGTGCGCGCGGTGCGTGAGGCGATGGCGCACGCCGGTCTCGACGTGCTGGTGGCGATCGGCGACAGCGTCAGGCCCGGTAACTTCGCCTACCTGAGCGGCTACGTGCCGCCGCTGCGGTGGATGGGGGTGGTGCTGGGCGCGGAGGCCGAGCCGGTTCTGGTCAGCGGGGGCGGCGCGCGCGAGGTGCCGTTCGTGCGCACGCAGACCTGGCTTGAGGACCTTCGTACCAGCGCCAGCCTGTTCACCGGTCCGGCGGAGGTGGTCTCGGCTGTCGTCTCGGAGATCGCCGCTGTGGGGCTGAGGGTCGGCGTGGCGGGCGCCCAGTGCCTGGAGCCGGCGGCCGAGCGGGAGCTCCGCGGGGCGCTCTCGGGGCATCGCCTTCAGGCGGCGGATGGCATGCTTGAGCGCGTGCGAGCGCGCAAGCGGCCGCGCGAGGTCGTGGCCCTCTCTCGCTCGCTAGAGGTCGCCCGCGCTGCGGCGCGCGCCGCACGTGAGGCCTGGATCGACGGCGCGACCAACAGGGAGGCGCTGCTCGCTGCCGAGCGCGTGGCCAGGTCCGGAGGCTGCCGCGACGTCCGCGTGCTGGGCAACCTCCACGGTGAGGCGCTGTCCCCGGTCGAGCGCCCCGGTGGCCGGCGCCTGGGCTCCCTGGCCTGCGTCTGCGCCGTCGAGCGGCTCGGCTACTGGTCTCAGGCGGCGGCGGTCGCCGGTGCACCGCCTGCGGGGGCGGCCGGGTCCGTCGGCGGCGTGACGGGCGCCGTCAGAGCGATGGCGCAGGCCGTCAGGCCGGGCGCGCGCGCCGGAGATGTGGCGGAGGCGGCGCTTGCGCTGCTTGAGCCGGACGCGCGTGCGACGGCGATCTCCTACGGCCTGGGGGCGGGGATCGGGCTCGACCCGGTCGAGGGCCCCGTGATCGAGCCTGGATCGGACGATGAGCTCGTCGAGGGGACGGTGCTGGCCCTGCGCGCGCTCGCGGTTGAGGACGGACGGCTCTGCTGCGCCGCGCAGACCATCCGCGTCGCCGCGGAGGGCCCGGAGCCGCTGAGCGCGGGGGGACCGCTGAGCGATGAGGTGCAGCAACGCGACGCGGCCGCTGCGCGAGGGGCCGCTGCGGAAGGGGCCGCTGCGCGAGGAGGGCTCGCCGTGAGGGCGCAGTCGGCAGTCGCGGGGAGGACCGACTCTCCGTGAGCGCACCAACGCGAGCCGGCGCCGACGTCCACGCCCACCCCGAGACCTGCGGACCCGCAGATGCGGCGGTGACGCTGGCGCGGTTCGTGACGCGTTCCTTTGCGGCGCCGCGCACGCGCCGGGTCGCGACTGCGCGGCTGTTGGACACCGTCGGCGCGATCGCAGCCGGCGCGTCCGTCGCCGAGAGCCGGCTGCTGGTCGATCTCTGCGACGGTCACGCCGGACGCGAAGATCTGCTCTGGCGGGCGCGCCTGTGCTGTGCGCTCGCGCGCTGCAGCGAGGTGGACGACATCGACCTGCGGACGTGCGTGACCCCGGGCTCGGTCGCCGTGGGGGTGGCGCTCGCACTCGCCGAGCGTCGCGAGTGCACCGGCGCGCAGCTGCTCGACGCGATCTGCGCCGGCTATGAGGCGATGGTCGCCGTAGGTGCCGCGGTCGGCGGCGCGTGGTCTCTGTACGCCGGGTCGTGGCCCAGCTACCTGGCGGCGCCCGTCGCCGGCGCTGCCACCGCTGCTCGTATGCTCGGCCTCGGTCCCGCGACGGTCGCGGAGGCGCTGTCGATCGCCGCGGCTCGGGCCACCGGCCACGGGGCGGGGGCTGCCGTGGCCCCCACCGCTCGCTGGATGCTCTATGGCTCCGCTGCCGCTGACGGTCTCCTGGCTTCGCTGGCTGCACGGGCCGGGCTCAGGGGCGATCCGTCCGCGCTCGGCGCTCTCTGCCACCAGCGGGCTGGCCGGCGCGCGCCGCCCGTCGCCGGCCGGCGGGCGCCGGCCGGCGCCGCGTCCCCGTCCACCGGCTCCGAGCCTGCCCAAGAGGACGAGCCGGCCGTCACGCGCGCTCAGCTGAAGCCGTTCTGCACCGCGCGCCAGACCCAGGCGGCCGTCCAGGCCGCGATCGCCGCCGCCGCCGAGCTGGGCTCGCCGGACGCCGAGTCGATTGCGGCCGTCGAGGTCGCGGTGCCGCACGCCTACCGCTCGATGATCGACCGGCCCGAGCCCCGTGGGCGGGTCGACTCGATCGTCAGCGCCCAGTTCCAGGTGGCGGCGGCGCTGAGCGACGAGCGGATCCTGCTCGACGTCGCGCGCGAGGCTCCGAAGCTGCCCGCCGCCGGCGCCGCGCTCATGGCGCGCATCCGTGTGCTCGCCGACGAGCTGCTCGACCAGCTCTACCCGGCGCTCTGGCCGGCGCGCGTGCGCATCGTGGCGCGCGACGGCCGCCAGGCAGTGCGCGTGGCCGGCGACGGGCGGGGGGCCGAGGGCTCCACCGGGGGCATCCAGGCCGACCTCGATGCCACCGACCTCGACGCGGTTGAGGTCAAGCACCGGCGACTGGGCGCCCTCGGCGCCGGGCTTGGTCGCGCGACGGTGCTTTGCCGAGAGGTCGCCGGAGCGCGCGCGGCGCCCGCCGCGGAGCTGCTTGAGCTGGCACTCAAACCCCTATGAAAGGCTGGGCTCGATGACCGACGAACCGATCACCAACGCCGACGAGATGCCACGACCGACGGCCGTGGACTGCCACATTCACTGGTTCCCGGTGGACTACTACCGGATGCTCGCCGACCGGCGAGACGAGCCGCGCGCCGAGCACAGCGATGGGCGCTGGAGCTATCTGAACGGCAACCGCACGGTGCGCGCGATGGACCCCGAGTGGTTCGATCTCGATGCGCAGTTTCGCACGGCGGCGCGCACCGGATATGAGATGACGCTGGTCTGCTCGCTGGGGATCCACTCCGACCTCGACGGTCTGCCGGCCGCCGAGGCGCGTGAGGCTGCGCGACTGATCAACGAGGCGTGGGCGGACGCCCAGCGTCGCCACCCCGGCCGCTTCTTCGCCGCTGCGGCCGTGTCACTGGCGGACACTGAGATGGCGATCGCGGAGCTCGACCATGCGGTCGAGCATCTGGGGCTGCGGGGCGTGAGCATCCCCGGCAGCATCGCCGGCGAGCCGATCGATGCACCACGCCTTGACCCGTTCTACGCGCGCGTCGCCCAGCTGGGCGTGCCGATGCTCATCCACCCCAACGACGGCGCCTTCGTGGACGTGATGTCCGGCTACAACAACAGGCTGTACGCGAGCCTCGGGCGCGTCGTGGACTCCAGCGTCGCGGTTCTCAGGCTGATTCTGAGCGGGACGCTTGATCGTCATCCAGACCTGCGGATCCTGCACTTCCACGCAGGCGGCGTGCTTCCCTACGCGGCCGGCCGGCTGGACAAGAACGCGCGGCTGCCCGAGCTCGAGCAGGCGCCGAGCGCGTACCTGAAGCGGATGTGGGTGGACACCGCGATGCCCCACCCGCTCACGATCCGAATGGCGCGCGACTTCTACGGTTCAGACCGAGTCTTCTACGGCAGCGACAATCCGTGCTGGAACCCCACGGCCGCGCTGGAGGCCGTCATGGCCCTCGAGCTGTCAGCCAAGGAGCGCAACGAGCTGATGGACGCCAACGTAAGGCGGCTGATCCGGCTGGAGCCCGCGGCGGTGGCGGCATAGGCGGGGACGCGGCCGGCCGGCTGCCGTCCGGCCGGCCCATGCCCTCCCGGTCTCGCATCGGCGTGGTCGGCGCGGGGATCATCGGGCTGGCGGTCGCGCGCCGACTTGCTCAGGACCTCGACGGCGCGCAGGTCACCGTGCTGGAGAAGGAGAGCGCGGTCGCGATGCACCAGACCGGCCGCAACAGCGGCGTCGTGCACTCCGGTATCTACTACGCGCCGGGGTCGCTGAAGGCGAGGCTGTGCCGGCGCGGCGTGGGGATGCTGGATGAGTACTGCGCGCGCCGCGGGCTGCCGTTTGAGCGGCGCGGGAAGGTGATCGTGGCTGTGCACGAGGGCGAGCTCGAGCGGTTGCGCGAGCTGGAGCGCCGCGGGCGCGCGAACGGCGTGCCCGGCCTCCGGTGGCTTGAGCGTGCGCAGCTGCGCGAGCTTGAGCCCCGCATCGCCGGGATCGCGGCGCTGCACTCCCCCTCGACGGCGATCACCGACTACCGGGCGGTGGCATCGGCGTTCGCCGACGATCTGGCCGCGGCGGGCGGCCGGGTGCTGCTCGGCGCGCGCGTGACGTCGATCGGCGTCCAGCGGTCCGCGGTGCGGGTGGCCACGACGCTTGGGGAGCTCGAATTCGACCGCATGGTGATCTGCGCGGGGCTGCATGCCGACCGGCTGGCGCGGCTCGCCGGCGACGGCCGCGATCCGGTGATCGTCCCCTTCAGGGGCGAGTATCACCGGCTCAGGCCCGATCGAGAGCACCTGGTCCGCGGTCTGGTCTACCCGGTGCCGGACCCCGCCTATCCGTTCCTGGGCGTCCATTTCACGCCGCGCGCTGGCGGGGGCGTGGACGTCGGCCCCAACGCCGTGCTGGCGCTGGCGCGCGAGGGCTACCGCCGGCGCGACGTCCGCGTCGCGGACGTGCTGGAGACGGCACGGTGCGCCGGCTTTCGCCGGCTGGCCGCACGGCACTGGCGCACGGGACTGCGCGAGCTGCACGGCTCGCTGAGTCGTCGCGCGTTCGCGCGCCAGGCGCGCCGCTACCTGCCCGAGCTCTCAGCCGACGACCTGGTGCCGGCCGCCGCGGGGGTGAGGGCGCAGGCGCTGGATGCCGACGGCTCGCTGGTGGACGACTTTCGGATCGCCACCCTTGGGCCCGTGACGGCGGTTCGCAACGCTCCCTCGCCGGGCGCGACCTCCAGCCTGGCGATCGCCGAGTACATCGCCGAGAGGGTGGTGGGCGATCGCTGAGCGGCGCTCGGCCCCCGGTGGCCCGCGCTTCTCCGGGTGTCCCGCGCTTCTCCGGGTGGCCGAGTTGCCCCGGGCGGCGCGAGTTGCCCCGGGTGGCGCGAGTTGCCCCGGGTGGCGCAAGTTGAGCGGGGCGGCCGGCGGGCCGCCCGGCATCCAGCTTGACGCCCCGCCGCCGCCGGCGTACCTTGAAACCGACCCGATAGGCCTCCTCGGAGGCGGACCGGACCGGTTGCGCAGCGCTGTGATCGAGATCGCTCTCAGCCCGTCCGTCCGGAGGTGTGTCCTGATCGCCGGCGTGGCGGCCCCGGCCTCGTGCCTGGCCGCCGCCCGAGCGCGTCGCGCCCGCGGGTGCACGCCTGCGCCGCGAGGCTGTGCGCCGCGAGGCCGTGCGCCGCGAGGCCGTGCGCCCCGAGGCCGTGCGCAGCGAAGCCGTGCGCCGCCGAGTCGCGGAGCACGCAATCGTCCAACCGCCGAGAGGAGAGAGATGTTCCAGAAACGGTTTCCGACACGCAGGCACCCGCTGGCAGCCGGCGCCGGCCTCGGTGCTGTCACCCTGGCGCTCGCCGTTGCCGTCGCGGTCGCGATCTCCGCGGGAGGCGTCGCCGGTGCCCACGCCGTCAACAGGACGCTGATCCGCGCTTCGCGTGCGCTCGCCGCGGTCAGCCCGACGATCCCCGCGAAGATGCCATGTTCGGCGCTCGCGACCGACCCGAGTTTCGTGACGATCCCGGGGAACCCGACGTCGATCGCGTCGGCCACGGTGGTGCCGGCGGGCAGCGGCAACCCGGAGTACTGCGACGTGCAGGGCATGATCGCGCCCCAGACACACTTCGAGCTCAAGTTGCCGATCGACACCTGGCAGGGTCGCTACCTGCAGAACGGGTGCGGCGGCTACTGCGGGGCGGTCAGCAGCCAGACCTTCCCCTCATGCGACGCCACGCTGGGCGGTGACTTCGCGTTGGCCACCGACGATGAGGGGCATGCCTCAGAGGGTGGTCTCGGCGGCGCCGGGCTGTTCTCGTTCAACAGCCAGAAGCTGCGGGAGGAGTACGGCTATCAGTCCGAGCAGTCGCTCTATGTGGTGGCCAGGGCGATCATCACCGCCTTCTACGGCCAGCCGCCCGATTACTCCTACTACGATGGATGCTCCGACGGGGGCCGCGAGGCGATGGAGATGGCCGAGCGCTACCCCGACGACTTCAATGGGATCATCGCGGGCGCGCCGGAGATCATTGCGGGCCCGCTCAACGCGGAGCTGCAGACCTGGGACTACCGCGTCAACACGGCTCCGGACGGCAGCGCGATCCTGACTGCCACGCAGGCGGCGATCCTGCACAACGCGGTGATCAGCGCCTGCCAGGGCGACGACGGCGTCCCCGGCGACGGGATCATCACCGATCCGCGCGACTGCAACTTCAGCCCGTTCAGCATCGTCTGCGAGCCCGGCCAGACGAGCAACTGCCTCACCGAGCAGCAGGCCAGGACCGCCGAGGAGCTCTACCAGGGCCCGGTCGATCCTCAGGGGCGTCACCTCTACCCAGGTGGGCTGCCGCTGGGGTCGGAGTCGTCCTGGCCGTTCTTCCAGATTCCCGTCTCGCCGGGACCGTCAACGGCCGCGCTGGTCTACAGCGGGCTCTCGTTGCCCTACCTGCGGTTCATGCTCCTGCCGCCGGGCCAGCTGGGCCCCGATCCCAGCCAGTGGCAGTTCACCGACCAGGCGTTCCATTCGATGTTCCCCGCGGCCAACGTCCAGGACGCGATGAGCACCGACCTGAGCGCGTTCCGTGCCCACGGCGGCAAGCTGATCATCTGGCAGGGCTGGGCCGATCAGGCGATCCCGACGTTCGGCACGGTGGACTACTACGAGACGCTCGCCGCCCGCAACGGTGGCTACGCTGCCACGCAGCAGTTCGCGCGCATGTTCCTGTTCCCGACCGTGGCGCACTGCGGCGGTGGGTATGCCAACAGCTCGTTCGACGTGCTGCTGCCGCTCGTGCGCTGGGTGGAGGACGGCATCGCGCCGTCGCAGATCATCGCGACCGACACGATCGGCGGCCAGACCGTCACGCGCCCGGTCTATCCCTACCCCGAGGTGCCGATGTACAACGGCAGCGGGCCAACCGACGAGGCGTCGAGCTTTCACCCCATCGTCTCTCCGCACGCCGACGAGTACTCGCCATGGATCGGCAACTACCTCTTCTACCAGCCGATCGGCGTCGGTCCGGGGCAGCAGGAGAACGCCCGTCGCGGTCGCGCCTGACCGGCTCGCGGAGCGGGCGCCGCGCACGGCGGCGCCCGCCCATGCGGCGGTCGACCGGCACGGCCGTCCGTCACAGCACTTCTACCGACACGACCCCGGCGGGATTGCAGAGAGCTTCCGACGCCTGCATTGAGATTCGCACCGCTGCCGCAGGCCTTCCGGTTGGCGGCGGGATCGGGTGCAGGTCTTGACGGCTGGGCTGGGCGGCCTACTACGCAGGCCAGAGGTAATCCACATACAAGACGCCGCTCATCTGTCAGGTGCAGCCCGGGGCCCGTACGTCTGAGGGGTAGCCGTAGACAGAAGGTCCCACCGCCTGCGTCCAGGCAAGCAATCGGGTCCCGGCCTCACCGTCCACCAAGCGGCGTCATCTCGCCGCTTGGACGTGGCGAGCGGCCAGGTCAACGGAAGTTCGCAAAAAGAGGAGGTGATCGCAGCGCATGTCGGTCCGCCGCAGGTGGCGCGTGGGTTGGTTTCGTCGAGCGCTGGGGCTGCCCTCCCACCGGGTGGCACCCTCCCACCGGGCCGTGGTGATGCCTCGCGTGCGCCTCGCGCGCTGAGCCCGCCACGCCTCGCACGGGCTCGATCGGAGATTCCGGGTGCAGGGCGCGAATATGAACCGCGAGCACGTTGCAAGCCTGCTGGCGCGCGACGAGGCATCGCCGCACCTGGCGCTGGCGTTCGAGGACGCCGTGCCCGACGATGTGGACGAGCTTGAGATGAACGAGCGCAGCGCGCAGATCACCGAGTCCGAGAGCACCGCGATCGCGCGCGAGTCAAGCGAGGCACGCGAGCTCGACCGAGAGCTCGCCCGCGAGCTGCGGCGCGAGCAGCCGCTGGGCGAGACCAGCTCGGCTGACTACCTGCGCGCGCTGGGGGAGCGGCCGCGGCTGCCGGTCGCGGTCGAGCGTAGGCTGGTCGAGTCGGCTCAGGCCGGTGACCGTCGCGCGCGCGAGCAGCTGGTCGAGGCGTTCCTGCCGCTGATCGCGGGGGTGGCGCGCATCTACCGCTCCTCGCCGGCGATCACCCGCCTTGAGCTGATGCAGGAGGGCGTCGTGGGGCTGCTGCGCGCGCTGGAGCGATACGACCCGTCGTTCGAGGTGCCCTTCTGGGGGTACGCCTCATGGTGGGTGCGCCAGGCCATGCAGCAGCTCGTCGCGGAGCTGACGCGCCCGATGGTGCTCTCAGATCGGACGCTTCGCAACCTTGCGCGGCTGCGGCGCGCCCACGACGAGCTGTTTGCCCGCAACGGCCATGAGCCGACCGGCAACGAGCTTGCGCAGGCGACGGGGATGGCGCACTCCCAGGTGGCCGAGCTGCTGTCGCTTGAGCGGATCCCCCAGTCGATGGACGAGCCCGTCCGTGGCGCCGAGGGCGGGGTCGGCGCGTTCGGCGAGCTGCTGGCGGACCCGTTGAGCGCCGAAGCCTACGAGGAGCTTCTGCACCACAGCGAGGTCGAGCAGGTGCGCGCACTGCTGGGCACCCTCAACGAGCGCGAGCGGATGATCCTGCGCGCGCGCTACGGCCTGGACGGGCCCGAGCGCTCGCTGCGAGAGATCGGGGAGACCCTGGGCCTGAGCGGGGAGCGCGTGCGCCAGATCGAGGAGCGCGCGCTGGGCAAGCTTCGAGCGGCCGCCAGGCGGGATGGGCCCGATGGCGGATCCTGACCGCAGAAGGAGGTTGGCGCGTGGCGATGGACGGCCGCTCTTCGCAGGACCACTATGCCGTCCTGGGCGTCCCGCGCGACGCGACCACATCCGAGATCCGCCGCGCCTACCGGCGGCTGGCGCGCCGCTATCACCCCGATGCCCACCCCGCGGACGCGTGCGCCGCGGGCCGGTTCGCGTCTGCGTCACGCGCCTACGAGGTGCTGCGCGACCCGGCCCGGCGGGCGCGTTACGACCGTGAGCTGGAGTCGCAGCCGCCGGTGCGGCGGCTGCGGGCTCGCTCGCCCGGGCTCGCGCGCCGGGCGGTGATCGAGCTCACGCCCGAGGAAGCGCGCCTGGCGCGCGTCGCGCCATTGACGCTGACCGACGGCCGCGGACTGACGATCCAGCTGCCTGCGGGTGTGCGGGGCGGCGATCGATTGAGGCTGGCGCCGGCGTTCCCGTGGGCCGGTGAGCTGGAGGTTCAGATCGCTGTCGTGCGCGGCGGTGGGTGGCGGTCGTGGGTTGGATGAGCGCCACAGAGAGGAGGTGAGCGTCGCGCGCGTTGATCGAGCCCAAGCGCAGGAGATCCAACAACCACTCATCAGGGAGGACCCGATGGCACTGATTCGCTGGGAGCCGGTCGCCGAGCTCAACGCGATCCAGAGCGAGATGAACCGGCTGTTCAATACGTTCTTTGAGAGTCCCGGGCAGCGGCCGCAGGATTTCGGCGCGCGGCGCTGGATTCCGGCGATGGACCTCGTCGAGACCGACGATCACTACATCCTGCTCGCCGACCTGCCCGGGCTGACCGAGGCCGACGTGAGCATCCAGCTCGAGGACGGCGTGCTGACGATCTCGGGCCAGCGCCGGCCCGAGCACGAGCAGGAGGGCTACCACCGGCTCGAGCGGGCATTCGGCTCCTTCGCCCGCTCGCTCACGCTGCCCGACGGCATCGACGCCGGTGACATCCGCGCCCACCTGGAGCGCGGCGTGCTCGAGCTGCGCATCCCCAAGCCCGAGCAGCGCCGTCCGCGGCGGGTGGCGATCACCGTCGGTGGCCAGGCCGAGGAGCGAGGGGACTCCCAGGCGCTTGACGCCGGCGAGCGGCCCGCGCGGCAGCCGGAGCTGGCCGAGGCGGCAGCGCGGTAGAGCTCGCGGCGCGGGGCAGGAGGGCGCCGCGCGCAGGCGTGGCGGCGGCGCCCTCCGAGCGCCGGCGGGCCGGGGGGCCGGCCGCTGCCGGCTCCGTATGGCGCCAGCTGCGTGATGGCCCGTTGCCGCCGGCTGGTGGTGGCCGGTTGCGGTTGGCTGGGGCGGTGGCCGCGTGCCGCGGGCCGCTCGCTTTGACCGCCGCGCCCCGCGGGCCTGCGGCCCGTCCCCTTGACCGCTGCAGACGGCGGGCCTGCGTGCCGCCTTCTGGACCCCGTTCAGGCTCGGGTGAGCGTCCGGTCAAGGAAGGCGACCGCACGTCCGTACGCGTCGAGGCGGTTCTCCAGCCGGGCCAGGCCGTGCCCCTCGTCGTCGTAGATCAACAGCTCGCAGGGAACGTCGCGCCGCCTCAGGGCCTCGGCCACCTGTAGCGCCTCCCCCACCGGCACGCGCGGGTCGTTTCGCCCGTGGATCACCATCAGCGGCGCGCGAATCGCGTCGACGCGAGCAAGCGGCGAGGCCTGCCTCAAAAACTCCCGGTCGTGCGCGAGCGAGCCGTACTCACGCTCGCGATGCGCGCGCCTGTAGGCCGCGGTTCCCTCAAGGAAGCTGACGAGATCCGAGATGCCCACGATGTCCACGCCCGCCGCCCACAGCTCCGGCTGGAAAGCGAGCCCCGCGAGCACCATGTAGCCGCCGTAGGAGGCGCCCCACAGCGCGACCCTGCGCGGGTCAAACCCGGCCTGGCCAACGAACCGGTGCACGGCCTTCAGGTCGCGCACGGCGTCAAGGCGCCGCCGCCCGTCGTCCAGCGCCGCATAGGTTCTCCCGTAGCCGGTGGAGCCGCGCACGTTGGGCGCGACGACCGCGTAGCCGGCCAGCGCGAGCCCCTGCGCGATCGCGCTGAAGGCGAAGGTGAACTGGGACTCGGGGCCCCCGTGGATCAGCACCACCGCCGGCGGGCCGGCCTCGCGATCGCCTGAGCTTTGAGCGCTCGCCGGCGGGCGAAAGACCACGAGTGGCAGCTGGAGGCCATCGAAGCTCGTGGTGGTCGCGTGCTCGGGGTGCGCGAGCGTCGCCGGGTCGATCCCGATCGGGCTGCGCGTGAGACGGCGAAGCGCGCCGCCGCGGCGGTCGTAGGCGAAAACGTCGGCGGCAAGCTGCGGCGTCGAGATCGTCAGGTAGGCAACCGATCCGTCGGCTGAGAGGATCGGCGGCGGCAGCGCGTGGGAGCGCGCGACGGCGCCCTCGGGGAGCTGCACGTAGGTGATCGGCTCTCCGTCTGGGGCGTGCAGGCGGACCACGCTCTCGCCGCGGCGGTTGGCGACGGTGAGGATCGCGCTGCCGTCCGCGCTTGCGACGACCTCCGTGTCGTGGGGCTCGGCCAGCCCGGCAAGCTCGCGCGCGGCGCCGGTGGTCAGATCGACGCGCACCACGGTGGCGAACTCCCGGTCCAGGTCGGTTGAGAGGCAGAAGGTGCGCTCGCCGGTCCAGGCCGGCGGGCCGACCAGGGCGGCCCGGTCAGGGTGGGAAAGCACCGGCTGCACCCGGCCGCTGTGCACGTCCACCAGCACAAGCTCCACATCCAGCGGGTCCTCGCCTGCCGCCAGGACCGACACCAGGCGGCCGTCGGGCGAGAAGCCGGACCCGGGCGCCAGCCATGCCCCCGGGGCATACAGGAGCCGGTGCTCGCCGCTCGCCGGCTCGCAGCACCACAGGTCGAAGGCGACGCCGTCGCGTCGGTTGGAGACGTAGGCGATCAGCGTGCCGTCCGGCGAGCAGCCGGCCAGCCGGTGCACGTGCGCGGGGTCATCGGTGAGCGCGTGAAGCTCTGAGACCTCGCGTATCGGCCCGTGGGCGGCCGCTCGCTGGAGGTCAAGCAGGTAGAGCTGGTGGCGCTCATCGCCGCCGCGGTCAATCTCGAGCACCGCCCGCCGCGCGGGCTCGTGGTGGTGGCGGCCCGTGTCCGAGGATGGGTCGCCGTGACGGCCCGTGCCCGAGGCTGGGTCGCGTGGGCGCCCGGTGTCGGAGGCTGGGTTGTGGGGACGGCGGGCGCCGAAGGCTGGGCCTTTCAGGTAGCGGGCGCCTGATACGGGCTCGGGCAGGTCGGTGAGCGCGCGCAGTGACCCGCCGGACCATTCAAGCAGCTGCATCGTCCCGCCCAGGTCGCTTCGCACCAGCAGCCGCTCGGCAGCTCCGGGGGTGAGGTCGACGTCGGCCAGCACCGCCGAGCGGGCCCGCAGCAGGGCTTCAAGCGCCGACGCGCGCAGATGCTCGCCGCCCGCGCCGCTCAGCGCTTGAGCTCGATCTCCACGAAGCTGGCCGGCTGGCCGCTTCGGTTGACCACGTCGTGCTCGGTCCCCCGGCTGCCCAGGTAGGCGACCGCGGCCTGTTGGACGAGCTCACGCGTGCCCCCGCGGCCGTCTCGGATCTCGAAGGTGCCGCCCGTGATCGGGACGACCACGTAGTCGAGCTCGTGGCGGTGAAAGCCCGTAGCCTCGCCGTCCTCAAACGTCCAGGTTGTGATCCGCACGCTCTCGGTGTCGGCGGTCATCTGCGATCGGGCCCGGGCCATCGCGGGGACGATATCGCCGTCTCCGGGCGCCGTCTGCGCCCCGCGCGCCGCCCGCTCGGGCGCCCTGGCCGATACGCAGCAAGAATCGCCCGCGCCCGGAGCGGCGGTGGGCTAGCCGCGTATGGAGCGGCGGTGGCGGAGCCGCGATCCCGATGTCAGGATGGGGCGGTGAGCGCAGAGGCCGATGTGATCGTCGTGGGGCTCGGGGCGATGGGAAGCTCCGTGTGCCTGGCGCTGGCTCGCAGAGGCGCGCGGGTGATCGGGATCGACCGGCACCTGCCCCCGCACCCGTGGGGATCGACCCATGGCGAGACGAGGATCACGCGGCTTGGGATCGGCGAGGGCCCGGAGTACGTGCCGCTCGCCCAACGGTCCCACGAGCTTTGGCGGGAGCTTGAGGCGGAGGCATCCGTGAGGCTGTTTTACCCCGTGGGGCTGCTGGTGCTGGGTCATCCGCAGAGCCGCTTTCTGGCGCAGACGCGCGCCTCCGCGAGCCAGTACGGAATCGAGCATGAGGACCTCAGCAACTCGGAGCTGCGGGTCCGCTATCCGATGTTCTCACTCGACGAGCTGACCGAGGCCTACAGCGAGCCCGGCGCCGGCTACGTGCGCCCCGAGGAGGCGGTCGCCGCGCAGCTTGCGCTCGCCCGCCGCCACGGTGCGCGGCTGCTGCTGGGCGAGGCGGTCGATCGCTGGGAGGCCGGCACGGAGCTGGTGCGAGTCCACACCCGGTCTGGCTCTCGCACGGCACAGCAGCTGGTGCTCTGCCCGGGCGCCTGGATCGGCGAGCTGTTCCCCGAGGGCCGAGAGCTGTTCGCCGTCTTTCGCCAGCAGCTCTACTGGTGGCCGATTCGCCGGGGCTATGAGCTGCTGCGAGCGATGCCGGCGTTCGTGTGGGACCTCGCCGGAGACCAGAGCGGCTATGTGCACCTCGACGGGTTCTATGGCTTTCCGGCGATCGATGGTCCCGCCGGCGGGATGAAGGTCGCGACCGAGGTCTACGACGAGACGGCGGTGCCCGACGGGCGCCAGCATCCGCCGGCCGCCGAGCAGGTGCGGGCGATGAGCGAGGGCTGCATCGCAGCGAGGCTGCCGTGGCTTGGGACCGAGCCTCTGCGCAGCGCATCCTGCCTTTACACGAGCACGATCGGCAACCGGTTCGTGATCGACCGCCATCCGCTCCACAGCCGGGTGCTGGTCGTCTCCGCCTGCTCGGGCCACGGCTTCAAGCATTCGCCGGCTATCGGCGAGGCCGTCGCCGAGTGGGCGCTTGACGGACGGCCCTCGCTCGACCTGTCGCCGTTCTCGCTGGCGCGCGCGGCGCGCCGGGCGTCCGATGCGGCTGGGCTCTCCGATCCGCCGAGCGGGGCGTCCGATGCGCCTGGGCTGTCGGATCCGCCGAGCCGGGCGTCCGATGCGGCTGGGCTCTCGCATCCGCCGCGCCGGGCGTCCGATGCGCCCCGCGCGGTGTCCGACCCGTAGCCATCGCACCCGCGGGCTGCGACATCCTGCACCTTGCGCGCGCGCGCTGATGCGAGCAGGATTGGCGCCATGAGCTTCGACCAGGGCTGCGCACTGCTTCACTTCTCTCGCAACGGCGCCTTTCACGAGGGCGCCTCTCGTCTGCTGGTGCTCGAGCGCGGCGAGGGGCCGTACGTGTTCGACACGGACGGCAGGCGGTACGTAGACGGACTGTCGAGCCTGTTCTGTGCGCAGATCGGCTACTCCTACGGGGAGGAGATGGCCGCGGTCGCCGGCGAGCAGCTCTCGCGGCTTGCGTTCAACACGATGTGGGGCACCGCTCATCCGGCGGCGCTCGAGCTCGCGCAGCGCCTGGCGGAGATCATGCCCGCCGGCCTGAACCGCGCGTTCTTCACCTCGGGGGGGTCCGAGTCGGTCGAGGCGGCGTGGAAGATCGTCCGCCACTACCACCTGGCCAACGGCGAGGGACAGCGAACGAAGGCGATCGCGCGCCGGATCGCCTACCACGGCGTCACGCTGGGCGCGCTCAGCCTCACGGGCGTGCCAGGCTACAAGGAGCCGTTCGGTCCGCCGGCGATCGAGACGATCCACGTCTCCAACACCAACCAGTTCCGCTCAAAGCTGCAGGGAGAGCAGCTGACGCGGGCGCTTCTGGAGGAGCTTGAGGACGCGATCGACCAGGCCGGGCCTGAGACCGTCGCGATGATCATCGCCGAGCCCGTTCAGAACGCCGGCGGCTGCCTCACGCCCCCGCCCGGATATTGGGAGGGCCTGCGCTCGATCGCCGACCGCCACGGGATCGTGCTCGTGGCCGACGAGGTCATCTGCGGCTTCGGGCGCCTGGGCGAGTGGCTGGGATCCACCCGCGTGGGAGCTCAGCCTGACGTGGTGACTGTCGCAAAGGGCCTGACCTCGGCGTACGCGCCGATGGGCGCGGTGCTCGTCAGCGAGCGGATCGCCGCGCCGCTGTACGAGGAGGGCCGCACGCTGTTGCACGGGATCACGTTCGGCGGCCACCCGCTGTGCGCGGCGATCGCGCTGCGAAACCTTGAGATATTCGAGCGCGACGGGGTGCTCGAGAACGTGCGGGCGCGCGAGGGGCACCTGCGCGAGCTGCTGGAGGGCCTGCGCGATCTTCCGATCGTCGGCGACGTGCGCGGCGCCGGATTCTTCTGGGCGGTCGAGCTGGTCAAGGGCGAGCCCGAGCGGCGGCTCGATGCCGATGAGCGCGAGCGCGTCCTTCGGGGCTACATGCCGGGCGCGCTGCGCGAGGCCCGCCTGATCGCGCGCGCCGACGACCGCGGCGACGCGGTGCTTCAGATCGCGCCGCCGCTGATCGCCGACGACGCCGTGCTTGAGGAGATCGTCGAGGCGATGCGCATCGTGCTTGCCGGCGCCGGCCGTCTGCTTGGGCTCGGCTCGCCCGTGGCGGCGTAGGCGGGCGGCCTGCGCTCAGGGCGCGGTGGCCGTGAAGGTCGTCGAGCAGGCGGGGTCGCCCGGCTGGGTGTAGGTGCCGCGCGCGGTCCTTGGACCGGTGAAGGTCAGCGTCATGGTCGCGTCGCTTGCTCCGACCGTTCTGCCGTAGGCGGCGCCGCCGGCGACGTTGGCGAGCGCCAGCCTGGCTTTCCCGGCGACCGACACCGCAGTGTTGCTCGTGCTTGCATGCAGGCACGGGTCGACCGGCCACCCTGACGAGTCCGCGGCGGTGATCGCGCACACCGCGCCGCCGGTGGACGGCTGGTCGACGCAGCCGGCGCCGAACCTGGCCGCCCAATCCTCGGCGAAAATCGCCGCCTGGTCGGTCAGGCCCGGCTGTGGCGCGGGCGTGGAGATGGCACGCCCTCCTGCGACGACCCCAAACACGAGCGGCTCGCCGTCGGCGGCGGTGCCCGACCACTCACCGTCGACGATCGCCCGGCGGTGCCCGGGGCGGACGCTGAAGCTGGTCGGAGGGATCGTGCAGGCGCCCGCGCCGCGCCCGCCGAAGCTGAGGGTCAGCAGACCGCTTGAACGCGCGATCCGGCCGGCGATCCGAAACGTGCCGTAGGCGCCGCCGCCGATCGTGACCGTGTGCCCGAACAAAGTGACGGTGATCGCCGGCAGCGTCAGCGCCCTGCGCATGCTCACCGCGCCGCTGGGCGAGATCGGGACGTCGAACGTGAGCACGACCGTCGCCGGTTTGCCGATCCTTAGGTTGTGCGTGCGGCAGCTCTCGCGCGTGGATAGCACCAGGTCGTCGATCACCGCCAGGGTGATGGTCGTCTGCGAGCCCGAGCCCGGGCCGCTGGTGACGATCGCGCGCACGCGCCTGTGCACGATCAGGAGGCTGCCGGTAGCCCGGCCGCTCGCCTCCCAGTCGCCGGTCAAAGCCGTCGCCACCGGAAAGCCGGCCGCCGCATGCGCCGGCCGCTGGGTCTCGCCGGCGCGCGCGCGGCCCAGCCCGAGCAGGACCACCAGCGCGAGCGCGGCGCCCGCGCCTGCCCCCCGGGCGAGCCCGGCTGGAGGGATCAGCCGCTTGCGCACGCTCGCAACCATATCCCGATGCGCGCGGCGCGGTGCGGCGGGCGGGCGCCGGTGCCCGTGGGCCTGGCGTGCTCGCGCTTCCTCTACGGTGTGCGCCGTGCCCTCGCCGTGGCCCCAGTCCCCTCCATCGGCGGCTGACCGGGCGGCTTACGCCGACGCCGAGCCCCGGCCCTTCTGGACCGCTACCCTGCCCAAGCGTCCACCGCACGAGCCGTTGGAGGGCAGGGTGCAGGCCGACCTGTGCATTGTCGGCGGAGGGTTCACCGGCCTGTGGGCGGCGCTGCACGCGCTGCGCGACGACCCCGGCCGCGACGTGGTCGTGCTGGAGGCCACGCGTTGTGGCGCGGGCGCGAGCGGCCGAAACGGCGGCTTCATGGAGGCCTCGCTCACGCATGGGATAGCCAACGGGGCAAGCCGCTTCCCGGATGAGGTCGAGCAGCTCGAGCGGCTCGGACAGGCCAACTTCTCGCAGCTGTGCGCGGACCTCGAGCACCACGGGATCCAGTGTGACCTCGAGCCCTCCGGCACGCTCACGGTCGCCCTCTGCGAGCACGAGAAGGCCGAGCTCGCGCACGAGGCCGCGCTGCTTGAGCGCTTCGGCCACCGCTTCGAGCTGCTTGACCGAGACGCCGCCCGCGCAGAGGTCGGCTCGCCGACGTATCTCGGTGCGCTCTGGGACCGAACTGGCTCGGCGCTGGTGCACCCGGGCCGGCTCGTGGATGGGCTGCGCGCCGCGGCGGTGGCCGCTGGAGCCCGGATCTTCGAGTTCAGTCCCGTCCGCGGCCTGCGCGAGTCCGGTGGGTGGCTGGAGGTCCGAGCCGATTCAGGCCTTGTGCGCGCTCGGCGCGCGCTGCTGGCCACCAGCGCCTACCCGCCGGTGCTGGCCGGGGTCAGGCGCTACATCGCGCCCGTCTACGACTACGCGCTCATGACCGAGCCGCTGAGCGATGAGCAGTGGCGCGCCGTGGGCTGGAAGCACCGGCAGGGCATCAGCGACATGGGCAACCAGTTTCACTACTACCGACCCACGCGCGACGGGCGGATCCTGTTCGGAGGCTACGACGCCGTCTACAGCTACGGGGGCGAGGTCGGTCCGCACCGAGACGAGCACGAGCCGACCTTCGCCAGGCTGTCTCAGCACTTCTTCACGGTCTTCCCGCAGCTGCGCGGCGTTCGCTTCAGCCATCGCTGGGGTGGCGCGATCGACACATGCAGCCGCTTCTCGGTGTTCTTCTGGCGCGCGCTCGGTGGCCGGGTCGTGTACGCGGGCGGCTACACGGGCCTGGGGGTGGCCGCAAGCCGCTTTGGCGCGCGTGTGGCGCTTGACCTGCTGGACGGCGCCGACAGCGAGCTCACGCGCCTGCGACTGGTGCGCACGCGCCCGCTTGCGTTCCCGCCCGAGCCGCTGCGAAGCGCGGTGATCGGTCTGACCCGCAACCGTCTGGCCGCGGCCGACCGCAACGACGGCCGCCGCGGCCTGTGGCTTCGCACCCTGGATCGGCTGGGGCTGGGCTTCGACTCCTGACAGCCAACAGGACGGTCAGGATGCCCGCGGCGGGCGGCGACCGGGAGGCCGAGGCGCCGGCCGGCGGGCGCGCCGCTTCCTGGCAGGGGATGATGCAGCCGTGCCGGCACGACCCCGCGCCAGTTGAACGAGGCGATCTCGCTGGTGGCGCTCGCGGTCTGCCTGGCGGCCGCGATCGCCAGGCCCCGCTGGGCGCCTGACTGGGCGGTGGCGGCGCTGGCCGCCGCGGCGCTCGTCGCGCTCGGCGCGCTCGGACCGCGCGGCGCCGGCAGGGCGCTTTCGCGCCTTGGCCCCACCGTCGGCTTTCTGGCCGCGCTGCTGGTCCTCGCCGACGGCTGCCGGCGCGCCGGCGTGTTCGATGCGCTCGGGGCGCTGATGGCGCGCGGGTCACGCGGTCGGCCGCGGCGGCTTCTGGCGATGGTCTTCACGGTCGCCGCATGCACGACCGCGGTGCTCAGCCTCGACGCGACGATCGTGCTGCTCACGCCGGTCGTGTTCGCGACCGCGTCGCGGCTTCGGACAAGCCCTCGGCCGCACGTGTACGCCTGCTCTCACCTCGCCAACTCCGCCTCGCTCGTGCTGCCGGTGTCGAACCTCACCAACCTGCTCGCGTTTGCCGCCGCGGGCATCTCCTTCGCCCGCTTCGCGTCGCTGATGGCGCTGCCGTGGCTGGTGGCGATCGCCGTCGAATGGCTGGTGCTCAGCCGCGCGTTTGCGGGGGAGCTGCGGATCCCCTCAGACCCAGCGAAGGCGCGTTCCGGCCTGGCGGCGCAGGCATCGGACCCCAGCCGGCCACGGGATCCACGCCGAGCTTGGGAGCCCGGGGCGGAGGAGCCCGTGCAGCCGGGGGAGCCGGTGGAGCCCGTGGAGCCCGTGGAGCCGGGGGCGGAGGAGCCCGTGCGGCCGGGGGAGCCGGTGGAGCCAGGGGAGCCCGTGGAGCCGGGGGCGGAGGAGCCCGTGGAGCCGGAGAGGCCCGAGGCGCCGGCGGGGCGGCTGGAGCCGCTTGAGCCGCCGCACGCGCGCGAGCTGCCGGCCTTTGCGCTCGGCGTGGTCGCGGTCACGCTTGCGGGATTTGCGGCCAGCTCGCTGCTGGGGGTCGCCCCGGTGTGGTTTGCGGCCGCGGGCGCGGCGCTGCTCACCGTCCGCCACCGGCCTTCGTCGGCGGCCGAGCTGGTCGGCGCCGCCGAGCCGGCGTTCCTTGTGTTCGTGCTCGGGCTCGGCGTGGTGGTCGCGGCAGCCGGCGCCGACGGGCTTTCGCGCACGGTCGACGCGGTGCTGCCGCGCGGGGGATCGCTCGGCGCCCTGGTTGGGGTTGCGGCGGTGAGCGCGGCGCTGGCCAACCTCGTCAACAACCTGCCGGCGACCCTGATCGTCGTCGGCGCGGTGGCGTCCTCGGCGCCTGGGTCGGTGCTGGCGATGCTGATCGGCGTCAACGTCGGCCCCAACCTGACCTACGTGGGCTCGCTGGCCACGCTCCTGTGGCGCCGGGTCGTGCATGCGCACGACGAGGAGGTGAACCTGCGTGAGTTCCTGACGCTGGGCGTCGCCACGGTCCCGATCACCCTGGTGGCGGCCACCGCCGCGCTGTGGTTGGCTCTGCGGGTCACCTGATGCGTGCGCTGGTCTGGATCTCGGAGGGCTCCTGGGAGGCTTGCGTGGACCGCACGCGCGAGACGCTGGCGAGCGACGCGGAGGTGACGCTCTTGCACGTCGCTGCAGCCGACGCCGAGCGGCTCGCTTCAGAGCCGCTGGCCGAGCGACTGGGACGACACCGCCCGCCACCGCCCGGCCCGGCGGTCCGTGAGCTCAGCGAGGCCGAGGCGCAGGAGCTGCTGGCAGCGGCGCGCGCCCGGCTCAGACGCGCGGCGCGCACGCTGTCGCTGCACGGTCGCGCCGAGCGCGTGGTGGTGCAGGCGGCGGCGGACGCCGACCTGCTGGTGCTGGCACGCGAAGGCCACCCGCGCCTTGGCCCTGGCAGCCTCGGGCCGCGCGCGCGGTTCGTGGTCGATCACGCGCCGTGCGAGGTGCTGCTCGTGTGGCCGGCGCGGCCAGAGGCGGGCGTGGACTCGATCCACTGGCCGCGCCACATGCGCTGAGCAGCCGGCCGGCCGGCCCGCGGCGGCCCGTCAGCCTCCGCGCAGCAACCCCTCGGAGCGGGCCCACTCCACCGTCCGGCGCAGCGTCTCACGCGGGTCGCTGTAGCGCAGGCCCAGCTCGCGCTCGGCGCGGGACCCGTCGTAGCGGTGGCCGTGCAGCAGCGTTCTGACCATCTCACGGCAGACGGGCGGCTGGCGGCCGGCGAGGCGGAAGGCGCCCTCGACCACCGCGCCGGCGACCGTCGCCACCCGCCGGGGCAGCAGGTGCGGGCGGCCGCTGACATGCGCGACCTCGGCGGCGAGCGCCAGCGCCTCGGCGACGGTGACGCGGATCCCGCTCAGCAGGTAGCGCTCTCCCGCTGCCCCCCGCTGCGCGGCCAGCAGGTGGCCTTCGACGCAATCGCGGATGTCGACCATGCTCACGTGGGTGTCGACGAACGCTCGCAGGCGGCCGTCCAGGAACGCCAGCAGCAGCCGCCCCGTGCCGCTGGCGCGGCCGGGGCCCTGGACCGACGAGGGGTTGACGAACACCACGTCTTGGCCGACCTCGCGCGCCGCGGCCGCGGCGGCGAGCTCACCCTCGGTCTTGGTGCGCTCGTACGCCGACAGGTACCAGCCTCGATGCGCGGTCCACTCGTCGGCGATCGTGCCCTGCGGCTCGCCGATCGTCGCGGCCGAGGAGGTGTGCACGAGGCGGGGGACGCCCGCCCGCGCGGCCGCCCTCACCGCCGCGACCGCGCCGTCGATGTTGGCGCGCTCCATCTCGCGCGCATCGGCGACGCACAGCGTGTTGACACCGGCCACGTTGAACGCAAGCTCGCAGCCCGCCATCCCCCGCGCCAGCGCGACCTCGTCGGCGATGTCCCCGCGCGCGACCTGCAGCCCGCGCTCGGCGAGCGCCCGTGCCGCGGCGTCAGAGCGCGCGAGCGCGACCACGTCGTCGCCGGCCGCCAGCAGCCGCGTGACCAGCGCGCGGCCGATCACGCCGGTCGCCCCGGTGACGAACACCCGCGCCATCGCCGCTCAGCTTCTCAATGCGGCCGCCGAGCGCACGAGGTAGTCGACTCCGGACCAGCCCGTCACGACCGCGGCCGCCACCATCGCCCACTGGTCCAAGAACGCCCCCGCCAGGATCAGCTGGGGGCGCAGCATCGCCAGTGTCAGCGCCGCGAACTGCACGGTCGCCTTCCACTTGCCCAGCATCGAGGTGTGCAGCGTGGCTCCGCCGGCGGCCACCGCCGCTCGCAGGCCGAGGATCGCAAACTCGCGCGCGACGATCACGAGCGCCACCCAGGGCGACGCGCGGGCGATCGCCACCAGGCCCACCAGCGCCGTGGTGACCAGCAGCTTGTCGGCGGTCGTGTCCAGGAAAGACCCAAGCCTGGTGGTCACGCCCCAGCGCCGCGCCAGCCGCCCGTCAAACCAGTCGGTCGCGGCGGCGGCCACGAACAAGATCGCGGCCGGCGTGTAGGAGCGCCCGAGCAGCAGCGCCATGATCGCGGGTGCGACGACGATCCTGACGCCCGTCCCGGCCGCCAGCACGCGAGATGAGCGCAACCCGGTCAGGGTACCCGCCTCCACGCCGACGAGACTAGTCAATATGGACGCGAGGAGGCTGGCCCTCGCGTGTTGCAGGTTCGCGGGTTAGCGTCCGGCGGTGATGGGGCCACCTTGGCCAGAGCCGCATACAACTGGAGGACCAGCCATGCCTGACGTTAGCTCCAACCAGCCTGCTGATGTGCGTCTGTGGGTCAGTCTCGACCAGCACAAGCTGTCGATCGTGGCCGCGACGCTGCCGCCGACGGGCGGCCAGCCGCAGCTGCACCGGATCGAGACCACGCGAGCGGCGATCCGGCGGTTCATCGACCGGTTGGGCGGTCCGGAGGGGTTGGCGGTCTGCTACGAGGCTGGGCCGGGCGGGTTTGATCTGCTGCGGGTGCTGGCAGAGCTCGGGGTCGCGTGCGACGTGATCGCGCCGTCGCTGATCCCGGTCCGCGCCGGCGATCGGGTCAAGACCGACCGGCGCGACGCGAAGAAGCTCGTGCGGCTCTACCGCGCAGGCGAGCTGGTGTACGTCCAGCCGCCCTCGCCGGAGACCGAGGGGCTCCGCGACCTGATGCGCTGCCGCGATGACCTGCGTCGCGCGCGGACTGCCGCCCGGCACCGTGTCAGCAAGCAGCTTTTGCGCCACGGCCGTGTCTACCGCGACGGCAAGAGCCAGTGGACGAAGATGCACCGGGCGTGGATCGCCCGCCAGCGCCTCGACGACACGCTCGCGCAGACGGCGCTTGAGCAGATGCTCGTGCACCTCGACGGGCTCGACCGCCAGCTCGACGCGCTCGACCGTGACCCCGAGCAGATCGCCCGCGGCGAGCGGTGGGCGGCGACAGTCGAGATCCTGACGCGCTTTTTCGGGATCGCGACCCGCACCGCGCTGGGGCTGATCGCCGAGATCGGCGACTTCGCCCGCTTCGGCCACCCGCGCGAGCTGTGCGCCTGGCTGGGGATCGTACCCTCGGAGTACTCCTCCGGAGATCAACGCCACCGCGGGCACATCACCAAGACCGGCAACCAACATGCCCGCCGGCTGCTGATCGAGGCCGCCTGGTCCTACCAGCACCGGCCGCGTCGACCCGACCGCGGGCCCGCGCCCGACGCGCGCGCCTGGCAAGCCCAGATCCGACTGCACCACCGCTACCGGCATCTCACCGTCGAGCGCGGCAAGCGCTCGACCGTCGCGACCGTCGCTGTCTGGCGCGAGCTCGCCTGCTTCCTGTGGGCCGCCGCGACCAACCAGCCCTTCGCCCTGGAAGCCGCCGCCTGACCTGACCCACACCCGTCGACCTGCTGGGGTCCGGCGACCGCCGCGGCCTCCCGGAGGACCCTCGATTCAGCTATGCGATCCCGACTCGCGACCCTAGTGCCAGGCAGCTCACGACCGGACACTGTCCTGCGGTTCCGACCCGCGTATCTCAGAGTGACAGTCGTCGTTGCCGCCGCGACGGTCGCCCGACCCCAGCAACCACGACCACCAACATGAACCAACAACAACTTCTCCAACAACTCCCTTGACACGCGCGTCCATCTCAGCTGACCGGCGTGGCCGCCCGGCGGGGTCAGCGATCCAGGCCGTAGGCTCGGTACAGGTAGTCGATGGGGTGCACCGAGCGCCGGCCCGTGCCGTGGGCGATCTGCCACCGGCACGTCTCGGAGTCGCAGGCCACCGCCGGCGCTCCCGAGGCGCGGATCTGCTCAAACAGGTCGCGGGCGACCGCCATCGCGATCCGGTGCTTCTCGGCCTTGAGCCCGTAGGTCCCGGCGATCCCGCAGCAGGCCGCGCTCAGCTCGCGCACCTCAAGGCCCGGGATCAGCGCCAGCAGGTCCAGGGCGGGCTTGCCGATGAGGTGGCCCTGCTGCTGGCAGGGAGCGTGGTAGGCCACCACCTCGTTGATCGGCTCAAGGTCGGTCCGCAGCTCCCCGCGCTCGTGCAGCGCGAGCAGCAGCTCGCAGACGTCGTAGGTGCGCCGTGAGACCAGGCTCAGGTCCGGGTCGTCCTCCAGCCCGAGGATCTCGCGCGCCTCTCGCTTGAGCATCAGGGTGCAGCTCGTGGCGTTGCCGACGACGATCGCGTGCTCGTCGCGGGCGAGCTCGCGCGCGAGCCGCCGGGCGAGGCGCCGAACGGTGCGCCGCGCGTCGTCGAACATCCCGCTCGACTGCAGCGGCAGCCCGCAGCAGCCCTGCCTGGGCACGGTCACGGCCAGGCCGTTGTGCTCCAGCACCGCCACGACCCGCCGACCCTCCCACGGCTCGTAGTACTCGGTCCCGCAGCCGTGAAAGTAGATCACGTGCCGCGAGCGCGCGCCGCCGGGCGCCGCCCTCCCGCGGGCCCAGGCCGAGAACCGGCGGCCCGCGAACCGCGGCAGCGGCGCATCGCTGTGGATCCCGAGCACCGCGTGCGCCGCCACGCGCGCCGGACGCAGCCCCAGCAGGCGGTTGGCGAGCGGCGCCACCGGAGTCGCGAGGCGTCCCAATAGCGCCGGGCGGGCGATGATCCGGTCTCGCAGGGGCACGCCGTTTGCGCGCTTTAGCTCGGCGCGCGCCCGGGCGTTGAGCTCGGCGATCCGAACGCCCTGCGGGCACACCTGCGAGCAGATCCCGCAGCCCGAGCAGTAGTCGACCGACGGGTCAACCGGCGGCCGGCCGGCGATCCGGTAGCGCTCGGACTGCGGACCGGCGTACTTGGGCCCCGGGAACAGCGGCGTGGCGTTGGAGACCGGGCAGGCGGTCTCGCAGATCGTGCACTTGACGCAGTGGTCAAGCGAGGCGCGGAGCGTCTCATGGTCGCGCAGATCGATCAGATCGCCGTCCATCGACCCCGTCAGCGCTCCATCCTCTGGCATCGATCCCCAGACTCAGTCGCCGTGTCGCCTGGCATCGATCCCGGGCTGGGCCGCCGCGTGGCATCGATCCCGGGCTTGGCCGCGTCGCCTGGCATCGACCCCGGGCTTGACCGCTGCGTCGCCTGACATCGACCCCCCAGCTCGGCTGACACAAGCCGCGCGGCCCACAGGCCGCTGGCCAGCGCCACGCCCTCGCCGCAGCCCTCAAGCCACGGAGCCTGGCCCGGCAGGGCGGCGCCGGCGACGACCACGTTGGGCGCGTCCTGCGCGCAGAGCCTCTCATCGACCGCCACCCCCACGCGCGCCAGCGGCTGCTCGGCGAAGAAATCCTCCACAAAGCGCGGCGCGCTCGCCGGTGCAACGCCCCGCAGCCCCAGGCCCAGCACGCGCTCGCGCGCCCGTCCGCGGCTGTCCAGCTCGATCGCCCCGGCACCCAGGCCTCCCGACGCCAGCACGAACCACGGCGCGCGGTAGCGCGTCTGGCGACCCGCCGAGCGGGCCGCCACCGACAGCACCCGTCCGCCGGAGCGCTCGGCGCCTGAGACCTCGGCGCCCAGCACCAGCGTGCCTCCTGCGGCGCGCAACGCCCGACGCAGGGCCTCAAACAGCCGCATCCCCGGCACCGACGGCGGCAGCGTCGGGATTTCAAACACCCGTCGCTGCAGGCGCTGTTCCATGTCCGCCAGCACCTGCGCCGCCTGGTGCAGCCCGATCATCGCCGGCAGCCCGACCCTGTCCTCGGCTCCCAGGACGGCGCCCAGCCGCCTGCAGAATGCGGCTCGCCAGGCGGGCTCCTCAAGCCGCCGCGCGACGCCCAGCGCGCTGGCGTCGGCCCGGTCGAGGTCGAGCTGGATCTGGACGGCGCGCGCCCGGATCCCGGCATCCCGCAGGTTGGCGGCGCACAGGCCCGGGTGAAAGTCGCGCAGAGCCGGCGTGCCGGCGATCGCGACACGGTCAAGCCCGGCCGCGTCGCCCGCGGCCATCGTGGTTGGCACGAGCGCCGACGGCCGCAGCGTGCCCAGCGCGGTTGGCAGCATCATGTTGCGCCCGGCATCGCCGACGTACCCGTACCCGCGCGGCGCGGCCCCGGCGAACGTGCGCGCAAACCATGCCAGCGCCTCGGCGACCGTGCTAGCGCCCATCAGGGCGTAGGGGTGATCCGGTCTTGCGCTGGCCAGGCGCGCCAGCGACCGCTGCGGCGAGCGAACCGGATCCTCGCCGTCGATCGCGCCGAGCACGTCGATCGTCCCCGCCGCCAGATGGGTGGACCCCAGGCCGAAGGCGAGCACGCAGACCCTGGCCCCGGCCTGCGCGAGCGCGATCGCGGCCGTCATCCCGGCCGTCCCGGCGCCGATCACGACCGCGTCAAAGCGCCGTGCGGCATCCGCCCAGCTCACGTCCGGGCCTCCCCGGCGGGCAGGCGCCCGACGGCCAGAAGGCCATGGAAGATCCACTCGTCCAGGCGCGCCTGGCGCAGCTGGTCTCCGTGGAGCACCGGCCACACGCCCTTCCAGCGCTCCTGCAGGAACGCCCGCAACGAGGCGTTGGTCTCGGCGGCCGCAAGCTCGCCGACCTCGTGCAGGATCCCCGCGGCGCGGTAGATGCAGAAGCCGCCCTGGCAGGGGCCCATCCCCAGGCGAAGCTGCCTGCGGACGTCGTCAAGGTCGCTGGAGGCGGCCTGCCGGATGGCGAGCTCAAGCCAGGAGCGGGGCACCAGCTCGCACTCGCAGATCAGCTGCTCCTCGCGCGCCGCCTCCTTGCGCGCCAGTCGGTCACCGAGCGCAAGGTGACGGCCGCTCCGAGATCCCGGGAGCGGCTCGGTGTCGGTGTGGCAGGGACGCTGTTCGCCCAGCTGGCGGCAGGCCGCGTCGACGGCCTGCTGCGCCATCAGCCGCAGCGTCGTCAGCTTGCCGCCGGTGATCGTCACAAAGCCGGCGACGCCGTCGCGCAGGCCGTGGTCCAGCAGGGCGTGCGCGCGTGTGATGTCGCGTGACTCGCCGTCGCGACGGCCGCCCTCCTCCTGGGCGCGGTCGCCGTCGAACAGCGGCCTGACGCCGGTCCAGACCCGCAGCAGTCGCGCGCGCCTGAATCCCGGCACCAGACGCTCGCCCTCGTCTAAAAGCAGCTTTACCTCGTCGGGGTGGACGGTCTGGTCATCGGGATCGTCGGTGAGCCTGTCGGTTGAGCCGATCACCGACACGGTCCGGATCGGCACGAGGATGTCGCCGTCGGCGGGCGGCTTGCAGCGGTTGACGACCGTGTTGACCAGCCGGTGGTTGGTCGCGATCATGATCCCTCGGCCGGGGAGCACGCGCACGCCCTCGATGCCGGCCAGCAGCGCCACCCGCCCGGCCCACGCGCCGGCGGCGTTGACGGTGATCCGGGCGTGGATGCGCAGCTCGTCGCCGCGCCCGTCGCGCACCACAGCCCCGAGGACGCGGTCGCCGGCGCGCTCGATGGCCACCAGCTCATGGTGGGCCAGCACCCGCGCGCCGCGCTCTCGGGCCCCACGGGCCATCGCGCGCACCGTCTTCCAGACGTCGATGCTCGCGTCCGGGACGACGAACGCGCGTGAGATGCGCGGGTTCAGCCGCGGCTCTGAGCGCAGTGCGCGGGCCACGTCGATCTCCTCGCAGTCGACGCCGTTGCGAGCGCACCCCGCGGCGAACAGCTCCGCGTACTGCGGGTCATCCCAGGGGGTCGTGACGAACAGCCCGCCGGTGTCCTCGATGCATCCGGCCGCGACACGGCGGAGGATCCGGTTCTCGGCGATGCAGTCGCGGGCCGCGGCGGGATCCTGGACGACGTAGCGCGCGCCCGAGTGCAGCAGACCGTGGAAGCGTCCGCTGGTGCCCTCGGCCAGGTCGTGGCGGTCGACGAGCACGACCCGCAGCCCCCGCAGGGCCGCGTCCCAGGCGACGCCGGCTCCGGTCGCTCCCCCTCCGATCACCAGCAGATCGGTCTCAAGCGCGCCCATTGCGCCAGGGTAGCTGCGCAGCAGCCCGTCGCCCTCCCGCCGTCAGTCGACCCAGTCGAAGGTCCGCGTGACGGCCTTCTTCCACATCCGGTAGCGCTCCTCCCGCTCTGCCGGGTCCATCCGCGGCTCCCAGCGGCGATCCTGCGCCCAGTTGTCGCGCAGCTCGCGCTCGCTCTCCCACAGGCCGGTCGCCAGTCCCGCCGCATAGGCGGCGCCGAGCGCGGTGGTCTCGGCGACCCGCGGACGGACCACCGGCATGCCGAGGATGTCGGCCTGAAACTGCATCAGCAGCTCGTTGCAGACCATGCCGCCGTCGACTCTGAGCTCGGTCAGCGCCACGCCTGAGTCGGCGCGCATCGCCTCCACCACCTCGCGCGTCTGAAAGGCGGTCGCCTCGAGCGCCGCGCGCGCCACGTGGCCGGCGTTGATGTAGCGCGTCAGGCCCGCGAACACCCCGCGCGCATCGGGCCGCCAGTGGGGGGCAAACAGCCCAGAGAACGCCGGCACGATGTACAGGCCGCCGTTGTCGTGCACCGACGCGGCCAGCTGCTCGACCTCGGCCGCGCTGCGGATCAGTCCCAGGTTGTCCCGCAGCCACTGCACGAGCGCGCCGGTGACCGCGACCGAGCCCTCGAGCGCATAGACGGGAGGCCGGTCGCCGAGCACGTGGCAGACGGTGCTCAGCAGACCGCAGGTCGACCGCACCGGCTCTGTGCCCGTGTTGAGCAGCAGGAAGTTCCCCGTCCCGTAGGTGCTCTTGGCCTCGCCGGCCTCAAGGCAGGTCTGGCCGAGCATCGCGGCCTGCTGGTCGCCGAGGTCTCCAGCCAGCGGGACGCCGGCAAGGCCGCCCGTTCGCACCTCGCCGTAGACGGCGCTCGAGGGCCTGATCTCCGGCAGCATCGAGGCCGGAACACCGATCGCAGCGCAGATATCTGCGTCCCAGCGCAGGCTCCGAAGGTCCATCAGCATCGTGCGGCTGGCGTTGGTGGCATCCGTGATGTGCAGCCCGCCGTCGGCGCCGCCCGTCAGGTTCCAGATGCACCAGGTGTCGATCGTGCCGAACAGCAGCTCGCCGGCCTGCGCCCGCTCGCGGGCGCCGCTCACGTTGTCCAGGATCCAGCGCACCTTGGGGGCCGAGAAGTAGGTGGCAAGCGGCAGCCCCACCCGCTCGCGGAAGCGGTCGCGCCCGCCGTCTGCGGCCAGCTCCGACACCAGCCTGTCGGTGCGGGTGTCCTGCCAGACGATCGCGTTGCAAAGCGGCTCCCCGGTTACCGCGTCCCAGACGACCGCCGTCTCGCGCTGGTTGGCGATCCCCAGCGCCGCGACGTCCTTGGGCGACGCGCCGGCGCGCTGCATCGCCTCGTCGAGCACCTCGGTGCAGCGGGCCCAGATCTCGCGCGGGTCGTGCTCGACCCAGCCGGGCCTGGGCTGGATCTGCCGATGCTCACGCTGCGAGACCGAGACGATCCGGCCGCAGCGATCGAACAGCATCGCCCGCGAGCTCGTCGTGCCCTGGTCAAGTGCGGCGACGTACCTGCGCATGGGGTGCCCCTGAGTCTGCCAGCGCCCCGGCTGCGGCAGCCGGCCCAGCCGTTGAGGCGAGCGCCGGGGTCAGCCGCCCACGTTCAGCGTGTCGCCGCTGGAGGAGCGCGAGGCGAACCGCCGGTAGGGGGACGCCGAGGACGAACCGCCGTCAAAGAAGCTCTGAACGCGCTCGATCATCGCGGCCGGATCGCCGGCCGGCGGGATCGGCTCGCCGAAGGAGACCTCGATCCGGTGGCGCCTGGGCAGCGGGCCGCGACGCAGCCGCCTGGGCCACACGCGCCCGGGCGGCATCGCATCGGCGGTCCCGGTCACCCGGATCGGGACGATCGTCAGGTTGTGCGCGGCCGCCAGCACCGCCGCTCCGCGGCGCACGCGACGCGGCATCCCGGCCCGGGCGCGCGTGCCCTCCGGGTACAGCAGCAGGCTCCAGCCCTGCTCCAGCAGCTTGTCCAGATGGCTGCCGTTCTTGGACAGCCCGCCGCCGCGGCGCTCGATCGGGACCGTGTTGAACAGCAGCGAGACCAGCGACGCGACCAGGCGGTTGCGGTAGAAGTAGTCGGCGGCGGCGGCGACCGCGGTCCGCTTGCG
This sequence comes from Solirubrobacteraceae bacterium, assembly GCA_035294345.1. Lineage (GTDB taxonomy): Bacteria > Actinomycetota > Thermoleophilia > Solirubrobacterales > Solirubrobacteraceae > Palsa-465. Next base: position 61,371 of record DATGLC010000092.1, on the reverse strand, counting down.
CAGCCGCCGTGGCAGCGCCGAGAGGATCACCGGCGTGTCCATGTGGCTTGAGTGGTTGGCGACCAGGATCACGGGGCCCTTGACGGAGGCAAGTCGCTCGCGCCCGGTCGCGCGCCGAGCCGCGTAGTAGTCGATCACGGGGATGAGCACAAGCTGCATGAAGCGCTCGCGGATGAAGCGCGCCGGGAGCGAGCGCGCCCATGGCAGATCAAGCTGCGCGGCGGCGGCGCGAAGCTCCCGTCCCCGCTCGGGGGCGTTTCGCGCGGCGTCTGCGACTGCGCGTCGCCACGAGCGCTTGCGGCGGATCGGCGGCACGCGGGAGGTACCCCCGCGCGTGACAACCGTTACAGGATCTTCACAGTCCTCGGTCGCGCCTCACCGGTCGCCGCGACCGCGCTCGCGCTCTCGGCCTCCGCCGGCGGCTCGTGGCGCGGGTAGGCGCGCGGGGCGCCGATGAGCTCCGGATCGGAGCCGGTGAACGCCGTCCAGGCGGCTCGCATCCCGACGGCGCCGGCCGCCTGCAGCGCGGCCAGGCGGTTCTCCATCTGGCCGATCGAGCGAGAGCCCGCCGGCGGGCGGATCACGCACACGGCCGGTGCCGCGGACGGGTCCGCCGAGCGCGCCGACAGCTGTGCGGCCAGCGCGTCGTAGCGCTCCGAGCGCGTCCGCCGCAGCGCCACCAGCTGCGGGTTGAAGGAGCGCAGGTAGCGATCGGTGAGCCGCGCCACGGGGCCCGACAGTGGTCTGTGGCGCACGCCGTGCGGCCGGGTCTGCAGAACCAGCACATGCGTGGCCTGCCGCAGCGGCACGGACACCGGGATGGCCTCGGCCAGCGTGGCATCGAGCAGCCGCATCCCGCGAAAGCCGACCGGTGGGCCCGCCAGCCACGGCAGCCGCGCCGAGGCGCGCAGCGCGCAGCGGATCTCGCGGTCGCTTGAGAGCGCGGTGAGGTCGACCAGCCGGGCGCGGTCCACATCCGTGGCCGTGCAGTGAAGCTCGATCCCCGATGCGAGGATCCGGTCGGTTCGCAGTGGCCGCCGGTGGCGCCACACCTCACCGATCACGTAGTCCAGATCGAATGGGGGCCCGCCGCGCAGCACGCGTCGCAGCCCCGCGAACACGGGGTCTCCGAAGCCGTGCGCGTAGAGCGCGGTCAGGTAGGCGGCCTGCCCGGCGAGCAGGAAGGCGGCGTTGAACGCCCCCGCCGAGGCGCCGTGCACCTCATCGAAGCAGTCGGTCAGCCCCAGCTGCTCGATCGCGGCCGCCATCCCCGCCGAGACCACGCCGCGCATCCCGCCGCCCTCGATCGCAAGCGCGATCCGCAGCCCATCGCGGCGTGCGCCGGGCGCCGATCCGCTGTCGCGGCGGCGCAGGATCGCCTGCAGCACCGGGTGCGCCCGCAGGTCGGCTGCCGGCGCCGCCGTGCTGAGCATCGGGTCGGCCACGAACGGGCGAAGCGCCGAGAGTCGCATCGGCGCCAATGTACTGTCGAGCAGCTCGTGCGCGGTTCGCGGCCGCGTGGCCTTGATGGCGTCGCCGGCCGGCTTGCCTTGATGGCCGGCGCCGGGCGCGTAGCCTTAGTGCGCGATGGCCGAGCATCATGGCGGTTGCCTGTGCGGCGGGGTCCGCTACACCGTGCGCGGGCCGCTGCGCGATGTCGTGCTCTGCCACTGCGGTCGCTGTCGCAGGACGCACGGCCATGTTGCGGCCTACACCGCCTGCGCCGCTGCCGACCTCCGCCTTGACGAGGACCGGACGCTGCGCTGGTATGACGCCGACGAGCGCAGCCGCGGCTTCTGCTCGGTGTGCGGCTCAAGCCTCTTCTGGCGCGCCGCGGGCAGGGACACGATCTCGATCTCGGCCGGGACCCTCGACCCTCCGACCGGGCTGCGCACCGTCGCGCAGATTCACACCGCCGATCGCGGCGACTACTACGAGCTGTCCGGCGACGGGGACCGTCTGCCCGCCGGGCTTCAGGGGCGGTGACGGGAGCGCCCGGCGAGCGCTGCGCGCCCGCCGGGCCTCGCGCGGCCGATGGCGCAGGCGAGTGGATGCGCCCGCCGGGCCTTGCGCGGCCGATGCGCAGGCGGGTGGATGCGCCCGCCGGGCCTCGCGCGGCAGATGGCGCATGCGGGTGGCTGCGCCCGCCGGGCGCCCCGCGCCGGCAGGCGGACCTCAGTGGTTGGCGCTCGTCTGAACGGCGGTGATCACCGAGTCGGCGGCTCCGGTCGAGAACGAGCTTCCGCTGTGGGCGATGTCGCTGCAGGCGAGAGTGACCGTGCTGGCCGTCGCCGAGGTGACCGGGATCTCCATCGATGCGACCTGGTCGGCGACGTAGAAGAACGCCTCCAAGGTCAGCGGCGTGCTCACCTGAGCGACATCGGTGGAGGACCCGTCCGACAGCGTGCAGGTGTCGTTGAAGTAGCCGGAGCTGGTCGCCGCGGCGCTCGGCGCCGTCTTTGCCTGCACGATGAAGCTGCCCGCCGGCAGCGACAGCGCAAGGATCGTCTTCGACGCCGCCCCGGTGAAGTCGACGTTGCCGGGCTGGGTTGCCGAATACCCGGCCACAGCCCCGTTGAGGCCGTTGGTGCCGTTGGTGCCGTTGATCCCGTTTGTTCCGTTGCTGCCGGCGGGCCCCTGCGGACCGGGCTCGCCCTGAGGGCCCTGGATGCCCCAGCTCAGCCTCCGGTCGTGCCTGGCGCACCTCCGCGCCTGATAGAGCGCGCCGCCGCTGTGGCGCACGCACACCGTGATCGTGCCAGCGCGAGCCGCGTCGTGCGCGCCACCGCGCGCGGCGGCGTACGCGGCGCCGGTGGCCGCGACCGCCAGGGCGATTGCCACGATCGCGATCGCGGGGGCGCTGTGATGGGCCAGCATCCGTCTCAAGGCCACCTCCCGTTCGATTTCCGGGACGCAGGCGCCGTTGCACCCTCGGGCCCGGCCGGCCTTCGTCCGTCCGGCCCGGGACGGGCCGGCATCGGAGCGCACCGTAGAGCCCAACCGCGCTCGGGTCAGTGCCGGTCTGGTCGCGAGTTGGTCCCGCAGGCGGTCCGCGACCTTTGCGGTCGCGGCCGCCTGACGGGGGTGCGGCCGCCTGATGGGGCTGCGGCCGCCTGAAGGGGCTGCGGCCGCCTGATGGGGGCTGCCGCCGCCTGACGGGGGCTGCCGCCGCCTGACGGGGCTGCGGCGCCCGATGCCCGCTCAGCTGCCGTGCAGCAGTGCCGCGACCCGCTCGAGCGGCATCGCGTGCGCGGTCACCCCGTCGCGCCCGACCATCGTGCGTGCGGCGCTCAGGGCGTTGACGATCGCCTCCTCGGTCGCCTCCACGACGGCGTCGAAGAGGGCGGTGATGTGGGCGTCTGAGAGCATCGACAGCGGCACGGTCAGCGGCCCCTGCGCGCCGAGCTCCCCTGGGACCATGCCGCGGTTGCCGGTCGCAAAGCACAGGAAGATGTCGCCGCTGGTGTGCTCGCCCACCCCGCCGGTGCGCGCGATGCCAAGCCCGGCGCGTTGCGCCAGGCGGCGGCACTGCTGGGGCAGAAGCGGTGCGTCTGTGGCCACGATCGCGATGATCGAGCCCGAGCCCTGGGGCGGCACGCCCATGCCCGCCCGCTCGGCGGGGTCCTCGGGCAGCGGAACCTGATCGGGACCGAGCATGCGGCCCACGGGCACACCGCAGATCGACAGGCGCTCTCGACGGCCGTGGTTGGCCTGCACCAGCACGCCCACCGTGAAGCCGCCGTCGGCGGGGTCGACCACGCGGGAGGCCGTTCCGATGCCGCCCTTGAACCCGTGGCAGATCATCCCCGTCCCGCCACCCACGCCCCCCTCGGGCACCGGCCCGGTGCGTGCCGCGGCCAGCGCCTGTTGCACGTGCTCTGGGCGCACGTGCAGACCGTTGGTGTCGTTGAGCATCCCGTCCCAGGTCTCGCCCACGACCGGCAGCCCCCAGAAGTGCCCGGCCGACGCGGCGCGCTGGGCCACCTCGTGAGCGATCAGCGCATCGCGCACCACGCCGACGCTGTGCGTGTTGGTCAGCGCGATCGGCGAGGTCAGCATGCCTGACTCCCGCACCCACTCAAGCCCGGTCAGCTCGCCGTTGCCGTTGAGCGTGTGGCAGCCGCAGAACAGCGGCCGGTCCCAGATCCCGTCGGCGGGCACGATCACCGTCACCCCGGTGCGCACCGGGCCCTCGCCGACGCGCAGCGGGCCATCGCCCTCGATCAGCGTCGCGTGCCCGACGCGAACGCCGGCTATGTCGGTGATCGCGTTGTGCGGGCCGGGCGCGCCCGCGCCGACGACGATCCCCGCCTCGCGGGCTCGCATCACCGATCCTCGGCGGTGTCCGCCGCCGGCACGGCCTGCGGCTGCGCCCGGTCCGTCGCCTGCGTCCCGGGCGTGGCGTGCGCTGCGCCGGTCCTCGCCGCCGCCTCATCCTGTGCGGGGTCGTGGAGGATCCAGTGGGTCTTGCGCAGCGGCCAGAGCACGAGCGCGTAGTAGAGCACGGCGCCGCCGAGGATCATCCCGACGATCCCCTCGTCATGCCCGGTCTGCTTGGTGAACACCACGATCGTGCCCGCGAGCGCGATCAGCGGCCACAGCGGCCAAAGCGGCATCCGGTAGGGCCGCTCGCGACCGGGCGCGCGGACGCGATCCACGATCGCGCACAGCGCGATCGCGCCGTAGTTGATCGTCAGCACCACCCCCACGAAGGTGACCAGCGCCGCGATGCTCGACAGCGCGGTCAGCACGGTGCCGGCTATCCCCACCACGAGGGTCGCGATCCACGGGGTCTTCAGCCGCGGGTGCACGTGCGCGAGGGCGTCGTTGAGCGGTCCCGGGAACGCGCGGTCACGCGCTGCGCTGAACACGATGCGCGCCAGCTCGAGGATGATCGCCAGCGTCGCATTGAGGATCGCCAGCGAGATCCCGAGGCTGACGATCGTGTTCAGGGTCTTGCCGGAGAGCGACAGCAGCAGGTAGGTCATCGGCGCCGACGAGGTCGACAGCGCGCGAAGCGACGGTGCTCCCACCAGCGTCGCGACGATCGGGATCAGCTCGGCCGCGACGGTGATCAGCAGCGACCAGAGCACCGCCTTGGCGATCCCGCTGCGGTGCCCGGTGATCTCCTCGGAGAAGTTGATCGCGGCGCCGTAGCCGTTGTAGGAGAAGATCGCGATCGCCACGCCGGAGAGGATCACGCCAAACGAGGCGGCGCTGGTGGCTCCGTGGGCCGGGAACAGATGCGGGGAGGTCAGCGCCGACAGCGGGTTGTGCGCGTTGGCGAACCCGAGCACGGTCACCACCAGCAGGGCGAGCAGCTCGATCGCCAGGAACACGCCGGTGATGCGGGCGTTCGTGCGGATGTTGAGCACCGCGATCGCGGTCGCGATCAGCATCACGCCCGCGCCGAGCAGGTTCGCGTTCGCGCTCCAGATGACCGACAGGTAGGTGCCGATGCCCAGCGCGATCGAGCTGGGGATGAACACCGCCAGGGTGATCCACAGCACGAGCGAGAGGAACCCCAGCTCCCGGCCGAGCACGCGCGCGACGATCGCATAGTCCCCGCCGGCGATCGGGAACGCTGCGCCCAGCTCGCTGTAGGAGAACGCCACGCCGACGCCGATCACGGCGGCGAGCACGAACGCCCAGAACGTGCCCGTCCCGATCGTGGTGAAAGCCACCGGCGCGATGATGAACACGGACGCCGCCGGGGTCACGGCGGAGACGACGATCGCGATCGTGCCCACCAGATGGAGCACCCGGGCCAGCGGCACGTAGCCTCGGTGGTGCTGGGATGCTGAGCTGTGCGCGGTGGCGGTGCCGCCGCCGGTTGCCTGTGGCATGCGCTCCTCTCCGGTCGCTGTGGCACACAGCCAAGCCGCGTCTGCACGACGCCGCAAGCGTCAGGGTGAGACCCGCGCGGCCGCCCGCCGCCGCAGGCTGGGACACTGCGGCGACCGCGACGGTGCTCCGTGCCGGTGCTTGGCGGCGAGGGTCAGCGCTGACCGGCGCGGGACAGCTGCGGCGACGGCGACGGTGCTCCGTGCGGGCCGCGCCTCAGCTCGCCGGCGCGCGCTCGCGCAGGACGTCCAGGCCGTGCACCGCCAGTTCGATGCGCAGCCAGCGCTCGTGATCCTCCTCGCGGGCGTCCAGCAGCTCGGAGATCCGTCGCAGTCGCCGGTGCAGCGTGCGGCGCTCGACGAACAGCTCACGTGCGGCCCTGGACTTGTTGCGGTCGCAGGCGAGGTAGACCCGCAGCGTCGGCAGCAGCGGTGGGCGCCCGCCGGCGTCATGGGTCAGCAGGGGAGCAAGCTCACCCTCGACGAAGCCGGCCAGCTCCGGCCCCTCGCGCAGCCGCAAAAGCAGGTGGTGGACGCCCAGATCCGAGTAGCGCTGCACGCCGCCGCCGCGGTCGACGGCGCACGCCAGCGCCTCGTCGGCCTGCTCGAGCAGCATCGAGACCGACCCGGGCACGCGCTCGGCGCTCACCCCGGCGGCCGGGCGCAGGCCGGGCGAGCCTGCCTGGCACCGGGCGCAGATCTCCTCGGCCATCCGCGCGAGCTCGCAGTCGCTGCGGCCGGGATCGCTCAGGCCCGCCACCACGAACACGCATCCTCCGTGGGCTGCCACCACGGCGGGCCAGCGGCGCTCGCAGATCGTCTCGCGCGCCAAGCGCAGCGCGGCGCGCTCAAAGCGCCTGCGGACCACCGGACAGGGCTCGGTGAGCTCCTGGTCGTCCGTCGGCGCCCCCCGCAGAGCGATCGCACCGAGGCGACGCGCGCCCAGGTCCGAGCCCAGCGCCCGCGCGCGGCGCAGGAACTCGTCGCGCGTCGCCAGCTCGCCACCGGCGGCATCCGCGATCAGGGCGCTGCGCGCGTGGTCGGCGGCGCTGTCGAGCTCCCGCTCGGACAGCAGCGCGATCGCCACCGCGGCCGCGGCTCGGTCGAGTGCCAGGCGGTCGATCTCATCCAGCGCGCGGCGCTGGGCGATCACGTGCAGCCTGCCCCACCGCTCGCCGCGCAGCGTGAGCTGCGTCCATGCGCAGCCCGGGTTGCCCTCGACGATCTGCACACCGTCGCCGCGCGAAGCATGGCCGGCGCGCGAGTGACGCTCCCAGGCCTCGAGCAGCTCGCCGACGTCGCCGCCGAGGGGGGCGCATTCGATCACCTGATGCGCCCCGTCCTCGAGCACCACCGGGTTTGAGACCACCCCCGCCAGCCGCGTCAGGATCGGCTTCAGGCGGCCGCCCCCGAGCGCCAGGCCCGTGAACTCCCGTGCGATCGCGTCGGCCTTGACGAGCAGCGCGTACTGCCCGTTGATGATCGCGCTGTGCACCTGCTCGGTGATCTCGACAAAGCGCGCCTCCCGTCCGAGCCCCACCAGCGGGAGCCCCAGCCGATCCGCCTCCTCGACAACGGCCCGGGGGGCCCGGCGGAATGAGCGCAGAAGCTCGATCACCAGGCCCGCGCAGCCGGCGCGCACCAGCTCGCGCACGAACCGCCGCTGCTGCTCGGGGCGGTCGCCGATGCCCATCCCCGTGGTGAGCAGCAGCTCGCCGCCTTTGAGCAGATGGCCCATGTCCGGCAGCTCGCCCACGTGCACCCAGCGCACCGGCCGCCCGAGGCCGGCCTCGCCGGCGAGCAGCACGGCGTCCGCGCGGCGCAGCACGTCCAGCTCCAGCACCTGCGCGACGGTGAGCGTCATCCTGAGGCGCCCGGCGCGCGCGCGCCGCCGCGGCTCGCGCCTTTACCCCTGCGGCGCGCTGCGTTTGCGCCGGTGTCGCGCGGTGGGCGCACGCGCCCGTCCAACTCGGTGCGTTCGGCTGCCGGGGCGTCCGCGTTGGCGCCGTCGTGCGCGGCCCGCCACTGCCTGAACGCCTCGACGGTGCGCAGCTTGTGGGCTCTGGCTTCGGCCTCGATCTCCGCGTCGGGGGCACGGCGCTCGATCAGCTCGATCAGCCGGCGGTGGTCCTCGATCGAGGAGAGCCCGCGGTAGGGGATGTGGGTGAACACCGTGCGGCGGATCGCGTCCAGCCGCCGGCCGATCCCGTCGAGCAGCTCCGACAGCGCCGGGTTGCCGCAGGCCTCGTGGATGCGGCGGTGAAAGCGCGCGTTCGCGCGGCCGAAGCCGAGCACGTCCAGGGTCTGCATGCAGCGGACCATCTCCTCGGTATCGGCGCGCAGCCCCTCCAGCAGCCCGTCCGGGGGGCTGGCGGCCACCTGGGCGGTCGCGAACCCCTCGAGCACGGCGAGCACGATCATGGTCTCCTCAAACAGCGACGGGTCCGCGGGCGTCACCTGCGCGCCCGCGTTGGGCCGGAAGACGACGAGCCCCTCGGCCTCCAGCCTGCGCACCGCCTCGCGCACCGGCAGCGCGCTGACCCCCAGCTCGGCAGCGAGCCGGTCGATCACCAGCCTGTAGCCCGGTCCGTAGGCGCCGCTCAGGATGCGCTCGCGAATCTGGGCGTAGACGAGCTCCTGCTTGCTGGCCGGCTTGCCGTTCTCGGATCGAATGGCCGGATCGTATCTGATCGTCGAGACCGTTCTTTGCGTGCGGCTGCCCGATAGCGCCAGCGCCGCGCCCGGCGCGGTCGAGCCTGATCGCGGGCGCGGTCGGGCCTGATCGCGCTCGGATCGCGCGTGCGGTCGGGCCTGATCGCGCTCGGATCGCGCGCGTGCTGTCATCCACGGGATGCGCCGTATCGTCCAGCCGCCCGCAGACTGCAGTGGCCTCGCTGACGGAGCTTGAGGCGATCGCCCGCGGGGCGCCGCCGCCGCCGCTGAGCGAGGATGAGCTGGCGCGCATGCGCAGGGCGAGGGCGGCGGTCGAGCGGGCGCTTGGCTCGGGGCAGCCCGTCTACGGCGTCTCGACCGGGTTCGGCAGCCTGGCGAACGTGAGGATCCCGGAGGCGGACACCGCGAGGCTGCAGGTCAACCTGCTGCGCTCGCACGCCGTCGGCTCTGGCCCGCCACTGCCGGCCGATGTGGTGCGTGGGATGCTCGCGTTGCTGCGCGCCTCGCTCGCCCGCGGGCACTCGGGTGTCCGGGTGGGTCTGGTCGAGCTGATCGGCGCGCTGCTTGAGAGAGGCGTCACTCCCGTGATACCGAGTCGCGGGTCGGTTGGCTCCTCCGGCGACCTGGCGCCGCTGGCCCATCTTGCGCTCGTGCTGATCGGGGAGGGCGAGGCCGACGTCGCGGGCGAGCGCCTGCCGGGTGCGGCGGCGCTGGCTCGGGCCGGGCTTGAGCCCGTGGCGCTGGAGGCCAAGGAGGGCCTTGCGCTGATCAACGGCACGCACCTGATGGCGTCCGCCGGCTGCCTGGCGGTGTGCGAGGCCGAACGCCTGCTCGATGCCGCCGTCGTGGCCGCCGCGCTGTCGCTGGAGGCGTTCAAGGGCTCGATCGTCCCGTTCGACGCCCGGCTGCACAGGCTTCGCCCCCATCCGGGGCAGCGCCGCGTCGCCGCGCGGCTGGACGCGCTGCTTGCCAAGAGCGCCATCGTCGCCTCGCACGCCAACTGCGGCCGCGTGCAGGACCCGTACACGCTGCGCTGCGCTCCGCAGGTGATCGGCGCGGTTGCCGACGCGCTCCAGTACGTGCGCGTGGCGCTGGAGCGCGAGCTTGAGGCGGTCACCGACAACCCGATCGTGCTGCCAGACAGCGGCGAGATCCTGCCCGGCGGCAACTTCCACGGCCAGCCGCTCTCGCTGCCGCTGGACCACCTGGCGCTCGCCGTCTGCGAGCTGGCCTCGTTCTCCGAGCGGCGCACTTACGCGCTGCTGTCGCCGGGCTACGCCGGGCTGCCGGCGTTCCTGACCGCCCATCCGGGACTGTCGTCGGGCCTGATGATCGCCCAGTACGCGGCCGCCGCGCTGGTCAACGAGTGCCAGGTGCTCTCCCACCCGGCCGGCGCCGGCTCGATCCCCACCTCAGCCGGCCAGGAGGACTACAACTCGATGGGCGCCCTGGCGGCGCTGAAGGCCAGGACCGTCGTGGAGCACGCCTCGCAGGTGATCGCCACCGAGCTGGTGTGCGCCGCCCAGGGGGTGGAGTTCCACCGCCCGCTTCAGAGCACGCCGCCGCTGGAGCGCGCGATCGAGCTCGTGCGCGAGCGCGTGCCGCGGCTGGAGGAGGACCGCTCGCTGGCGGCCGAGCTGACGGCGCTCGCGGCCGCCCTCCGCGGCGGCGAGCTGGCGCTCAGCGAGGCGGCGCTGGGAGCCTGAGGCGGCCTTGCTGGGCTCCGCCGGCAGGCGCTAGAGCAGGTGCTCAAGGCCCAGCTCCGGCTCGGCGATCGCGATGAAGCGGCCGCCGAGGTACCCCAGCGCCTCCCCGCTCCTGTAGTCGAAGTCCGCCACCTCGCCCAGGTACAGCGTGTGGTCGCCGCCGTCGTAGGAGCGCCACGGACGGCAGCTGAGGTGCGCGAGCGAGCCGGGCAGCCGCGGCGCCAGCTCGTCGCTCTCAAAGCCGGCCTGCGCGCCGCCCGCGCCGGCGAACGCGCGCGCCAGCGGCTCCTGCTCGGCGCCCAGGACGTTGACGCAGAACGGCCGGCCCGCGAGCCGATCGTGGGAGCGAGCGGCGCGCGCGACGCAGACGAGCACCAGCGGGGGGCGAAGCGACACCGATGTGAACGAGTTGACCGTGAACCCGTGCGGGCCGTCGTCGGCCTGGAAGGTCACGACCGCCACGCCGGTCGCAAAGCGGCCGAGGCAGGAGCGCAGCAGCGCCTGCAGCTGCGACTCGTCCGGCTGCGGCAGGGCGCGCGGTCGGCCGCTCATCGGTCCGCTCCGCCGCTCAGGCTACAGCGCGGCCTGGACCGCGGCCGCAGCGCGCTCCCCGGCGCGCTCGTCAGCCTGCGCCAGGAACTCGCGCACGCGCTCGCGGTAGGGCGCGCGGTCATAGCTTGAGACCAGTGCGGACGCCATCCGCACGGGGTCGCCGAAGAAGTAGTACTCATACAGCGCCTGGCGCCCGGCGAACGCGGAGATGCAGCTGTCCCACACCAGGCGGAACAGTCGCACCCGCTCGGGGCCGGAGAGCGTCGCCGACTGAAGGTAGGCCTCGACGTCCGCGCGCGCCGGCCCGTTGACGTCGGCCTCCGTAGGCAGGGCCATCAGGCCCGAGGCGCCGAGCTTTCGCAGGATCTCCGGGAAGCGCTGGTAGAGCCTGGGGTACCAGTTGCGCGCGGCGTTGAGCGGCTCCCAGCGGGGCGTCATCACGCCGAACGCGTTCGGTGCGGCGTCGGCCTCGGCGGCTCGCACGAACGCGCGCAGCTGCTCCAGCGCGATGATCGTCTCGGCGATGTTCTCCTGCACGTGCTGGAACTGGTCGATCCCGATCGCCTCGCACAGCAGCGTGATCAGCCCCAGCATGAACTCGGTCTTGACGGTGGTGCGCGCGGTGACCTGGTGGGTCATGTGGTGCACCGCCGTGGTCTCCGAGTAAAAGCCGTTGCAAAGCTCCGGATGGCCGAGCATGAAGCAGCGCTCGAACGGGACGTGGACGTCGTCGAAGATCACGATCGCGTCCATCTCCTCAAAGCGCGATGCAAGCGGATGATCGAAGTGGCTGCGCCCGTGATCCGCGGACTCGCGGCACAGGAAGCGAAGGCCCGGAGCGTCGCAGGGGATCGCGAACGCGAACGAGTACGGCGCGTCCTCGGGCCGGCCGCGAAGCACGGTGGAGGGGAACACCAGCAGCTCGTCGGCCGTCGGCCCGATCGTGGCCAGCAGGCGCGCCCCGCGCACGACGATCCCCGAGTCGTCCTCTGACACGATGCGCGCGGCCAGCGCGCCCCCCTGCTGCTGGGCGCCGCTGACCGAGCGGTTGGCCTGCGGCGGGATCAGCGTGTGGGTGAGCAGCAGGTCCTGCTCACGCACCAGCTCGTAGTAGCGCCTGACGTTCTCGGCAAAGGCCGCGTCGGCCTGTGCAAACCAGTCGCCGGCCTCGCTGAGCGCCATCAGGCACGAGTTCAGGTAGTCGCCCGTGCGCCCGAGCATGCCGTGGCTCTCGCGAGCCCAGATGGCCATCATCGCGCGGCGGCGCTCGAGATCCTCGCGCGTGCGCGGGACCATGAACGAGGTCCCGACCCGCTCGCCGCTGCTGGGTGACTCGTAGGTCAGCAGGTCGCGCAGCTTTGGATCGTGCTGCATGTCGTACAGCCGCGCGTATGTGCGCACCACGTTGCGAAACGCGGGGTGATCGGGGATGCCCTCGCTGACCGTCTCGCCGTGGATCTGGACGGTCGGTCGTGAGGCCGCCAGGCGCTCGATGTACTCGCTGCCGTTACGCGCTCCCATCGCTCTCTCGCTCCTCCTCGGATCTCGGACGAGACAGTTATAGCACACACTTCGTACGAGACGTACAAATAGTGTACACTGTTGCCGATGCCGAAGATCGGATCAAGCGCCGGCGAGGCTCCGCCGCCGATGTCAGGCTCGCTGACCCTCGCTCGCGGCCTGGCGCTCCTGCGCGTCCTGTCCGAGCACCCGGAGGGACTGACCGTCTCGGAGCTGGCGGGCGCGCTGGGCACGCATCGACCGGGCGTCTACAGGCTTCTGGCGCCGCATCTGGAGCACCGGCTCGTCCGCCGTGTCGGCGACCGCTACCAACTCGGCACCGGGATCGTGGAGCTCGCCAGCCGGGTTCAGCCGCGCCTGCGTGAGGTGGCGGGCCCGCTGCTGCAGGAGCTGGCCGATCGGCTCGGCGCGACCGCCGCGCTGACCGTGCGCGACGGCGAGGACGCCGCGGTGGTGCTGGACGTGCGCTCGCCCCGCCACGCCGACCTGCACATAACCTACCGACCCGGGCTGCGACATCCCGTATCCGTCGCCGCCTCCGGGATCGCGATCCTCGCCGGCGCGCCCGCGCGCCCCGGTGAGCGCCCCGAGGTGGCATCGGCGCGCGCTCGCGGCTGGGCGCGCTCGCACGGAGAGCTGCTGCCCGGGGCCACGGGCGTGGCAGCGCCGGTCAGCGCGGGGGCGGGCGAGCCCGGTGCCGCGGTCAGCGCCGTCTGGGTGGGACAGCGCGACGAGGCGGCGATGGCTCAGGCCGTGATCGACTGCGCCCAGGAGATCGCCAGACGCCTGTGACCCGGCTCGCCCTGGCGCCCGCGCATGGGCGCGCTCGCCCGCGTGTGCGGGTGGGCGCTCTGCGCGTCCCGGCCCCCCGCGTCCAGCCGCCCCTGTCCCAGCGGCCTGCGTCCAGTCGCCTCGTGCCAGCGGCCTGCGTGCCGGCGGCCTGCGTGCCGGCGGCCTGCGTCCCAGCGGCCTGCGTGCCGGCGGCCTGCGTCCCAGCGACCTGCGTCCTCGGTGGCCGCTCAGCCCACGGATGCGGGCAGCTGCACGTGCGGGCTTGAGGCCAGGAGCTCGCGCACCCGCTCGCGCCCCGCGTCGCTGAGCGGGGCAAGCGGCTCGCGTGCAAGATCGCAGCCCAGCAGCCCCAGCTCGCGCATCACCCACTTCACCGGGACCGGGTTGGTCTCCGCAAACGCCGCCTCGACCAGCGGATGCAGGTCGTAGTGCAGCGCCCGGGCGCGCGCGTGGTCGCCGGCCGCAAACGCCTCATACAGCTGCGCCACCGGCTCGGGGGCGAAGTTGCCCACGCAGCTGAGGTGGCCGCGACCACCCAGGCACAGCATCGGGTAGCACAAAAGCTCGATCCCCGACAGCGCGATGAAGTCCGAGCCGGCCAGATTCAGCACGTGGGAGACGTGCTCGAAGTCCCTCGTGGTCTCCTTGATCCCGACGATGTTCGGGTGCGCGCGGCGCAGGCGCGCCACGGTCTGCGGCTCGATCTGCACCGCGGCTCGGACCGGGACGTTGTAGACGATGATCGGCAGCGAGGGGAACTCATCGGCCACGCGCGCGTACCAGCGGTAGAGCCCCTCCTGCTGCGCCCGCCCGTAGTAGGGCGTGACGACCAGGGCGGCGGCGGCGCCGAGCCGCTCGGCCTCGGCGGTGAGCTCGAGCGTCTCGGACATCAGCGCCGTGCCCGTGCCGGGCAGAAACGGAGCCCGGTCGGCGATCGCCTCCGCCGCCGCGCGCATGACCGCGATCCGCTCATCCACCGTCTGCGAGGTCGGCTCCCCGGTCGAGCCGCCGACCGAGATCCCGTGCGTGCCCCGCGCGAGCTGCCAGTCGACCAGCGGCCCGATCGCGTCAAGGTCAGGTTGTCCGTGCTCGTCGAACGGGGTCACCAGCGGCGTGATCGCACCCCGGATCGCGTCTGTGTCGGCCGCGAACCTCCCGCTCACGTTCCCTCCTCTCCGGCTCGCTCGGCGAGCCACCGCTCGTAGTCCTCGCGCCGTTCATCCGACAGCGGGTAAAGGCCGGCGATCGGCTCCCCCGCGCGAACGCGCTCGAGCGCGAAGGCCTCCCTTCGCTCGACCTCGAGCGCGTCGTGCGCGACCTCCTCGGCGAGCGCCGCCGGCAGCACCAGGGCGCCCTCGGCATCGCCGACGATCACGTCGCCGGGCATGACGAGCACCCCCGCGCAGGTGACCGGGACGTCGACGTCCATCGGGATGTGCGCGCTCCACAGCGAGGCCGCGTTGGCGGCGCGCATGTAGGTGGGGATCGGCAGCTCGGCGACGCCCGGCGTGTCGCGCACGGCGCCGTCGGTCACGATTCCGGCTCCGCCCCGAGCCAGCACCCGCGCGGCGAGGATGTCGCCGATCGTGCCGGCGCTCTCCACGCCGCGCGCCTCCATCACCAGCACGTCCAGAGGGGAGATCGACTCTACGATCCGCTTCTGCGCGTCGGCTGCGCCGCGGATGGACTCGCGCACGTCCGCGCGCACCGCCACGTAGCGCAGGGTCCGCGCGTAGCCGACCATCCTGAGGTCCGGCCGGGTGGGTCGAAGCCCGGACAAGAACGTCGTCTGGATCCCGCGCCGGGCCAGCTGCACGGTGAGCGTTGCGGTCGACACACGGCGCAGCGCCCGCAGCGCGGCGTCGCTCAGCTGCGCCGGCCGCGGGCCATTGACGCCGGTGGCGTGGGCGCGGGCCTCGGCTGTGGCGCGCGGCATCGCTCCGTAGGGCGCGAGCTCGCGCTCGGCCTCGACGATCGTGCTGGTCACGCGAGAGATGGCCGGTGCCGCCCGGCCCGCGGCCCGGCGCCCCCGCGCGGCGGCCGCGGCCGCCGGATCCGAGGCCCCGCTCGACCCCGACCTCTGCGGGCCGGCCTCCACGGTCACCTCCACCACGTCTCCCGGCCCCACGACGCCGGCGCCGGCCGGGGTCCCGGTGAGGATCACGTCGCCCGGCTCGAGCGTCATGAAGCGGCTGAGGTCGGCGACCAGCCGCGCGAAGCCGAAGAGCAGCTCCTCGCCGCTGCCCCGCTGGCGAAGCTCGCCGTTCACCGTGGTGGTCAGCGTGAGCCGGGTGGGGTCGATCCCTGCGGCGGGGATCGCCGGTCCGAGCGGCGTGTAGCCGTCCTGGCCCTTTGAGAGCAGGTTTGAGCCTCGATCCGCCCAGCGGAAGTCGTGCGCGCCGAAGTCGTTGGCCGCGGCGTAGTGGCCGATGTGCTCGGCCGCGCGCTCGAGCGTCACGTGCCGCGCGCGCCGCGAGACGATCAGCGCGATCTCGCCCTCGAAGGCGAGCAGCTGCGCGCCTCGCGGGCGCACCACCGCCCCTCCCGGCGACAGCGACGAGGGTGGCTTGAGGAAGTAGGACGGCTCGGTCGGGGTGCGCCCGCGCTGGGCCGCTCGGCTGGCGTAGTTCAGGTGCACGGCGATCACCTTGGAGGCGGTCAGCCCGTCTGGCAGCGGCTGCCGGTCGCCGGATCTCAGCGGGCGAGCGCCCCGCCGTGATGGGCCGGGGGCCCCGCCGGCGCCCATCAGGCGAACACCTCGGTGCGCTGGTCTCGCTCGTCGACCCCGGCGGGTCGCGTCGGGACCGGCTCGCCGTCGGGCCCCAGCACCGGGCTTGACTCGTCATACCAGCGGTCCGGAGCGCGCGCGCCCCAGAAGGACCGGCAGCGCGGATCGTTCACCGACCAGCGAAGCGGCCGGTGGTCGGGGTCGCCGGTGTAGTAGTCGCAGGAGTACAGCTCGATCCGATGGCCGTCGGGGTCGCGCAGGTAAACGAAGAACGCGTTTGAGACGCCGTGGCGGCCCGGACCGCGCTCGATCGCGTCCGAATGACGCGCGGCGGCCAGCTGGTCGCAGGCGCGAAGCACGCCGGCCGGCTCGGCGATCCAGTAGGCGAAGTGATGCAGCCGCGGTCCGGTGCCCGCGGTCAGCGCCACGTCGTGGACCGTCTGCTTGCGCGCGAGCCACGCGCCGGTGATCCGCTCAAGCTCGCCGGGATCGTCGGTGGAGATGTACTCGGTGCAGCGGAATCCGAGCCCCAGCCAGAAGCGCAGCGACTCCTCGACCTGCGGCGCGTGCAGGTTCAGATGGTCAAGGCGCAGCAGCGGCGCGCCGCGCTGGAGGTCGTATCGCTGGTGGCTGGGCTGCACCTGTTCGAGCTCAAAGACGAACTCAAGCGGCCAGCCCCATGGGTCCCAGGCCGACAGCGAGCGCCCCATCCCGGGGTCGGCTCGCGCGTCGCGCCAGCGGGTGGTGAGGCTCATGCGCGCAAGGTGCTCGGCCAGCGCCTCGAGGTCGGCGGCCGAGCGCACCCGAAAGCCAAGCCGCGCGGCCGCCGGCCGGCGGCCGCGGCGCAGGATCAGCGAATGGTGCTGGCGCTCCTCCCAGCCGCGCAGATAGACCGCGTCAGCGGTGCGTGCCGAGACGATCATCCCCAGAAGCTCGCAGTAGAACCGCTCCGCGGCCGCCAGGTCTGTGACGCTCAGCTCGACGAACGCCGCGCGCACGATGTCAAACGGCACGGCCGCCGGCGGCGTGCACGCGAGCCGCCGAGCGCCCGAGTCACCCTCGGTCACGGTCCGTCACCCAGCCCGAGCCGGGGGATGTGGTGCGAGCCCAGGGCGACATGGACGATCTCGGTGTCGCAGTAGAAGTCGAACGCGTAGTCGCCGCCCTCGCGGCCGATGCCGCTTGCCTTGACCCCCCCGAACGGCGTGCGCAGGTCGCGCACGTTCTGGGAGTTGATCCAGCACATCCCCGTGTCGATCGCGTGCGCGACCCGGTGCGCGCGGCGGATGTCGTTGGTCCACACATAGGCGGCGAGACCGTACTCGGTCGCATTGGCGAGCCTGACCGCCTCCGCCTCGTCCCGGAAGGGCATCGCGACCAGCACCGGGCCGAAGATCTCCTCTCTGAAGACCTTCATCGTCTCGTCGACGTCCGCGATCACCGTCGCCTCGAGGAAGCTCCCGCGCTCCAGCTGCCCCGGCAGGCTGGCTGGGCGCCCGCCGCCGGCGAGCACGCGGGCACCCTGATCGCGGGCCGATTGGATGTAGCCGAGCACCCGCCGCAGGTGGTCGGGATGGATCAGCGGGCCCAGCTCCGTGCTCGGGTCGCGCGGGTCTCCCACGCGGATCGCGCGGGCCCGCCGGGCCACCTCGCAGACGATCCGCTCATACAGCTCGTCCGCCACCAGCAGCCTGGAGCCAGCGGTGCAGCGCTGGCCGTTCATCGTGAAGATCTGCGCGACGGCGGCGTCCACGCACAGCTGCGGGTCGGCGTCCTCGAAGACCACGACCGGGGACTTGCCGCCGAGCTCCACGGAGGCGCGCTTGAGCGTCGGCGCGCCGGCGGCGATGATCAGCCGGCCTGTCGCGGTCTCCCCGGTGAAGCAGATCAGGTTCACGTCCGGGTGGCGCGACAGCGCGGCGCCCGCGGTCTCCCCGAACCCGTGGACCACGTTGAACGCGCCTGCCGGCAGTCCCGCCTCCAGCAGCACCTCCGCCAGCAGCGTGGCCGTCAGCGGCGACCACTCGGCGGGCTTGAGCACCACCGTGTTGCCGGCCGCCAGCGCCGGCGCGATCCGCCATGTGGAGAGCATCAGCGGCGCGTTCCACGGCATGATCAGACCGGCGACCCCGACCGGCTTTCGGATCGTGTAGTTGATGAACTGGTCGCCGACCTGGAACGAGCGGCCGTGCAGCTCGGTCACCACGCCTGCGTAGTAGTCGAAGTTCTCGGCCGCTCTGGCCGCGAGCCCGCGCATCTGCGAGACCGGCATCCCGATGTCGTCGACCTCGCGCTCGATGAACTCCGCGGCCCGCGCGCGGATGGCGGCGGCGATCGAGCGCAGCGTCTTGGCTCGGTCGGCGGCCGGCATTCGCGGCCAGCGCCCCTCATCGAACTCACGCCGCGCGGCGGCCACGGCGGCGTCGATGTCGGCCGCCTCGCCCGCGGACACCAGGGCCAGAAGCTCGCCCGTCGCCGGGTTGCGCGTCTCGAACGTCTTGCCGGAGACGCTGTCGACGGCCACCCCGTCGATGTGATGGCGCTGGAGTCCGTACGGGGTGCTCGGCCGCTTCACCGGTCCGCCGTCCCCCGCCGTCCCGCCGGCGGCGCCGCCGACCGGCCGGGCCGGCTGTGGTGGCTGGGGAGCCGTCTCGGTCATCGGGTCAGGGTGGGACGATAACGGCGAACCGGCTCGCTGCCGTCCGCGTTGGCGCGCACACATCGGGCCATTTGTGGTATCGAAAATGCTATAGGATCAGTCGGGGCAGTGAGATGGACGCTCGATCTCGATCGCCGATGACCGGCTCGGCCAGGTTTGGAGCGTGAGGCGCCCCGTCCTGCGTGCGCGCCGCTCCGCGTCGCTTCAGACCGCCCTGCGCGGCTCAGGACGCTCGGCTCTCGCGCTGCCGCAGCGCCCGCCGGAGGGCTTGTGCGATGCGCTGCGCGGACTGGTGCTCAGCGCCCGCTACGCGCCGGGCGAGCGCATCAGCGCAGCGCGCGCGGCGGCCGATCTCGGAGCCGACGAGCGCGACGCGCTGGCGGCGCTGCGTGCGCTGGAGATGGAGGGGCTGCTCGTGCTGCGGCCAGGCGAGGGCGCCGTGGTCTCCCCGACCGACCCGGAGCGCTTCGAGGAGGGCATGCGCGTGCTGGCGTCGCTCGAGGCCTATGCGACCGCGATCGCCGCGCCGCATCTGCGCCGGGAGGACCTGTCGCTGCTGCTCGCACGCACCGATGAGATGGCTGCCGCCATCGAGCAGGGCGACGCCCTGCGCTTCGGCGTGCGCAACCGCGCCTTCCACCAGCTGCTGTGCGCGCGCTGTCCCAACGGCGCGCTCGTGGACGCCTTGCGTGCCGTCAACCGTGCGCTGGACTCGGTGCGCGTGACCGTGTTCGTGTCGCTGCGCGATCGCGCCCCGCACTCGGTGCAGGAGCACCTCGAGCTCGTCGAGCTGCTGCAGGCGGGCGCGCCGCGCGATCGGATCGAAGCGCTGGCGCGCGAGCACAAGCTGCGCACCGTCAGGGAGTTCCGCGCCTGGCGCGCGGGCGAGCGACCCGAGGCGGCGGCCTGGGCCCGGGCGCCGGCCTGAGCGGTCGCGCGGCCTGGGGCTGGGTGCCCGTCTGCGGCACGGGGCTGGGTGTCCGCCTGAGCCGTTGGGGGCCGGGTGGCGTCGGCGGCTGACTTTGCGCCGGCGCCGGCGGGGCGGTGGATGGATCGGCGTGCCGGTGGATCGATCGGCGGGGCGGTGGATGGACCGGCGTGCCGGCCGATGGATCGGCGGGGCGGTGGATCGATCGGCGGGGCGGTCAATCGACCAGCCGCCGCCCCAGCCGCCAGACCGCGAGCCGCCACATCGCTGCAGCGAAGGCCAGCAGCACCGCCGCGTGGCCCAGGTCGGCGCCTGAGAACGAGTCAAGCGCTGCGTCTCTGACCAGCGCCACGCAGTGGTAGAGGGGGTTGAAGCGGGCTATCACGCGCAGCGCCGACGGCAGGCCCGAGATCGGAAAGAACGTGCCCGCCACCAGGAACATCGGCGTGAGCACCGCACTGGTGATGTAGTTGAAGTTGTCGATCGTCTTCGCCTCCGCGGCGATCAGCACGCCGAAGCCGGCGAAGCCGAACCCGGTCAGGAACCCGACGGGCGCAGCCAGCAGCATCCCCGGCGTGGCGTGCAGGCCGAACGCGAGCCCGACCGCGAGCGGCGCGAGCCCGTAGACGCCCGCCCGCGCCGAGATCCACAGCATCTCGGCGGTCACGAGCTCCTCGGCGTCGACCGGTGCGGCCAGCAGCGCGTCGTAGGTTCGCTGGAATCGCCAGCGGATGAAGGTGTTGAACATCCCCGGGCAGGCCGACGAGAACAGCACCGCCGTCGCGACCACTCCGGTGGCCAGGTACTGCACGTATCGCTGGTGGTCCACCGACGGCACGAGCCTTCCGAAGCCCAGCCCAAACGCCAGCAGGTAGATGACGGGCTGCACGATCGACGAGAACGTGGTCGCCTTCCAGTAGCGCCGAAACAGCACCACGTCGCGCATCATCACTCCGGCAAGGGCCGCTGGCTCAAGCCGCCGCACGCGCCGCTCGCGCATGCCGGCAGCGGTGGGGCCGGCGCCGCGGTCGCCCGTCACGCCGAGCTCCCGGCCGTCACTCGATCTCCTGTCCGGTGAGCGCAACGAACGCGTCCTCCAGGTTCGCGGGGCGCCGCACGCCCTCCGGCGCTTCGCCGTCGAGCGTCTCGGCGCGCAGCAGCGCCAGCGCCGGCCCGCTGCGACGGTGCTCCCATCCCCTGGCGGTGGCGTCAGCCTCCAGGCGCTCCAGGGTCGCCGGAGGCCCGTACACCTCGATTACCTCGCGCCCCGCGTGGGCGGCGGTCAGTTGCGCCGGGGTGCCCTGGGCGACGATCCGGCCCGAGGACATGACCGCCACGGTGTCCGCCAGGCGCTCGGCCTCCTCGATGTAGTGCGTCGACATCAGCACGGTCACACCGGCGGTCCTGAGCCCGTCGATCAGGGTCCACAGCTCCTGGCGCACCTGCGGGTCAAGGCCCACGGTCGGCTCATCCAGCAGCACGAGGCGCGGCTCGTGGATGAGCGCACGCGCGATCAGCAGCCGCCGTCGCATCCCGCCAGACAGCTCGCGCACCACGGTGTCGGCGCGCGCCGAGAGGTTGGCGATCTGAAGTGCCCGGGCGACCGCGGCTGCGCGCCGGGTGCGAGGCACCCGGTACAGGCACGCAAACACGGCGAGCGTCTGGCGGCAGGTGAGCTCCACGTCCAGGTTGTCCAACTGGGGCGCGACCCCCATCGCCATGCGCGCCTGCTTTGACTGCTGCGGGAGCCGGTGGCCGAGAACATGGATCTCGCCCTCGTCGGCGATCGCCTGGGCGGTGAGCATCCGCATCGTCGTCGACTTGCCCGCGCCGTTTGGGCCCAGCAGGCCGAAGCACACACCGGCCGGAACGTCGAGGTCCAGCCCGGCGACCGCCGTCACCTCGCCGAAGCGCTTGACGACCCCGCTCATCGAGATCGCCGCCGAGCCCACGGTCACCGTTCGAGCATAGTCAGCCGCCTCTGGCGCGGGCGACGATGCCGTGTCCGTCCTGGGGCTGCGCGTACGGGTCATGCCGCCCGTGCGCGGACGGGTCATGCCGCAGGTGCGCGGACGCGTCGTGCCGTCCGTGCGCGGCTTGACCCGCCCTTGCTCGGCGCCGTGGCTCTGCTCCGGGTCGGCCCTCAGTGCGGGCCGTCGAGCTCCCCGCCTCCGTTGGGGCCGGGCTCCCCGTCGCCACGCTGAGCTGCGCCCGGCATGCGGAAGATCTGCGCAAGCTTGGCCGCGACCATGATGTCGCCGCTGAGCTTGATCTGGCCCTTCAGATACGCGGACATCGGGTCCAGGTTGCCGCTTACCAGCTTCAGCAGCTCCACGCCGCCCATGGTCACGGTGAGCTTCGCCTCCGGCATGCTCGCGCCCACCCGCTGCGTGTGCGCCGTCCCGTCGGAGACGGTCAGAAGCCAGCTGTCGGCGCCACCGTCGGACCGGCCGGTGATCGTCCACAGCACGGTCGTCTGAACCCCCGCGGCCGCTCTCGGGTCAAGGCGCTTTGGCATCTGCCAGAAGATCCCCTCCAGCAGCGCCCACCGGGCGGGTGAGCGCATGATCTGCTCCAGGCGCTCGGGCGAGGCCTCGCGCAGCAGCCGCCCGACGCCGTCGGACAGCTGGGCGGGTGCGTCGGCGGCCAGCCGCCGGAGCTGCTCCAGCGCTCGCTGGGGATCGAAGTCGAATGCCATCGCCGATCACGGTACACGGTGCCGGCGCGCGCGTCGCGGCCTGCGCCCGTGTGCCCCCGCACGGCCCGCTGGAAGTCCCGGTCCTCGCTGGTCCGCATGCGCAGGTCGCACCACACGCCGTGGCGGCCCGCACCGTCCGCGCGAGGTTCCCGGTCCGCTTGCGGCGCAGCCGCCCAACGGCGCCCGGCGATGGCTGGGCCCGGGCATCGGGTCCGATTGCTCACATACGCGCTATCATTCTCAGAGATACAAATAGTCATACGGACGGAGGACGGGATGGACTACGACGACGGGCTGATCGCCACCACCGGCGATGCGCTTTTGATACGTCGCTACGACGTGCTCCTACGGAGCAGGCGCATCCCGTATTCCCAGATCCGTGAGGTGAGGCGAATCGCGCTCGGGCGCCTCCGTCGCTTTCGCATCTGGGGAACGGCGGTCCCGGGGGAATGGTTCAACCTGGACCCGCGGCGCCCCCGGAAACGCATCGGGTTTGTGATCGATGCCGGCCGACCGATAAGGCCGGTGATCACGCCCGCAGATCCCGACGGCTTGGTGGCGGCGCTGAGCGCACACAACGTGACCGTGGGCCTGCGTGAGTAGCGACCGCTTCACGCGCTCTCATCGGGCGGTCCGTCAAGGAGAGCTGGCCGTCGCCGAGCCGAGACGGAGCGCGAGTCATCTGGAGCAGCTCTTGGCGCATGAAGTGCGCCCTCCCGCCGGCAGCCCGCAGGTAGCATCGCCCGGCGCGGGCGGTTAGCTCAGCTGGTAGAGCACGTGCCTTACAAGCACGGGGTCGGCGGTTCGAGCCCGTCACCGCCCATGCCTGCCGGGGGGCGCGCTCGGTTCCGCGCCGCAGGTGGGGCGGGGTGGTCTCGCAGCCCTGGTTGCTCCCGGGTGTGGCGCAGGGGCGGTGCTGGGGAGTCGCTGGCCGTGCCTGCCGGGGCGGTGCCTGCCCGGGCGGTGCCTGCCCGGGCCGTGCCTGCCCCGGGGGTGCCTGTCCGGGGAGTGCCTGCCCGGGAGTGCTTGCGCGGGGCCTGCGCTGTCCGGGAGCCCACACGCCGCTTTAGCCGGCGGGGGCCACCCCGAGCGTCAGCTCGGACGCGATCAGATGCCTGTCCATCGCCCGCTCGGCGAGGTCGGCATCGGCGGATTCCAGCGCTGAGATGATCGCGTCGTGCTGGTCGGCGGAGCGACGCAGGTCCTCCTCGCCGAGCGGGCGGTGAAGCGCGGCCAGGCGGGTCAGGCCGCGCAGCCGGCGCACCGCGTCCTCGATCAGGTGCGGCCCGGCGATCCGGGCGATCCGCTGGTGGAAGTCGTCATCGCAGTCAAGGTAGGCGTTGAGGTCCGCCGCCGCGATCGCGCGGCGGGTGCGGATCATGATCAGGTGAAGCTGGTCCAGATCGGAATCGTCGCGGCGGCCGGCCGCCTCGCGACTGGCCAGGCATTCGAGCACCCGCCGCAGGATCGCCACCTCTCGATTGACGGCGGCCGAGGGCGCGGCCACCACCACCTGGCGGCGGGAGCCCTCCTCGCAGAGGCCCTCGTTGAGCAGCTCGCGCATCGCCTCGCGCAGCGGCGTGCGCGAGACGCCGAGCAGCTCGGCGGTCTCGGCCTCCGTGAGGATCGTGCCGGGGCCCAGCTCACCGTGCAGGATCCGCCGCCTCAGCTCGCCATAGGCGCGGCTGGCAGCGGGCGTACGGTCCGGGGCGGCGACGGCGGGCCTGGGCTTGAAGCCCCTCATCCTCGTCCACCGCCCGGCAGCTGCGGTTCCTGGTCGCCCGCCGGCGCGTCGGGCCCGCGCGACGGGCTGCGGGCCCGGACAGGGGCGCCGCCGCGCGCCGGCCCGTCGATTTGCGCAGCGCCGTGCACCGGCTCGCCGATCTGCACCGCGCTGCGTGCCGCCGGCTCGTCGATGTGCGCGGCGCGGTGGACCGCCCCGCCGATCCGCCGCCCCCGGGGTTGGCGCGCTTCGCCGCGACGCGGGAGGCACATCGCCGTCAGGATCGCGCCGTCACAGCCGCCGAGCGCGATGCGCAGCTCGTTGCGCGCGGTCGACACCGCCGTCCACGGATCCTCGTCGGTGCCCGGGTGCAGGACGTAGCGCGGGAAGGCGGAACCGGCCAGCACGAGGCGCAGACGGTGCCCGGCGCGGATGCGGTATGCGGTCTCGCCGATGGTCAGGCTCACCGTCTGCGGCCAGGGCCGGCGAACCAGCACGGCGGTGTCGAGGATGCGCTGGGTGCCGCCGTCTGGGCGCACGTCGCAGAGGGTGGCGATCAGATGCGCCGAAGGGCCGCTTGCGGCGAGGCTGAGCCGCAGGTGGATCGGCCCGACGAGGTCGAGATCCTCGGATGCGGGATCGGTGCAGAAGCTGCACACGTCCGACCGGCGATGCACGTCCTGCTCGTCGGGCGGGTCGACGAGCGGGAAGTAGGGGTGGATCTGACTCGGTACCGGATCGCCCGGATCGTGCACGATGCGCGCGCTCGCGCGCGCTCGTTGCCCGCGGATCGAGAGCGTGCCGTCGCCGTGCGGCTCGCCGGGCAGCAGAGTCCATGCGATCGGCCTGCTCTCGGGGGGCGGCCAGGCTGGGCTGTGGAGCCAGCGATCGGGGCCATGTCCAAGGCGCCAGCGCACCCGAGGCAGCGGCCGGCGGTCGCCGTCCTCGCGCAGGAATCTGTCGAAGAACTCCGCCACCGGTCCGAGGTAGTCCTCCAGGAACGCCTGCATCGTCCGTTCGGCTGCGGCCGGGTCAAGCCACGGCTCGCCCGCCGGCCGAAGCCGGGTCCAGCTGTGGTCGGTGGCGTCGAACAGCAGAAGCTGCGACGAGTCCCCGCCCGCAGCGCTCCCCCGTGCCGCGCTGCCGGGCATGACGCTGCCGCGTTGCGCGCTTGTGCCTGCCAGCGCCCGCCGCCAGGTCGCAAGCTGCCCGGAGAGCAGGAAGTCGAACGCGCCGGCCAAGTGCAGCGCCGGGACGGCGCCGTTGACGGGGACGCGTGCGGCGGCCGGGATGCGTCCGGCGGCGTAGTCGTCCAGGCCCACCGGACGGGCTCCTCCGAGCACCTCGGGCACGATCTCGCACAGCGGCCGGATGCGCCAGTCAAGCTCGCCGTCGTAGTCGTAGAGCGCCTCATCGACCCAGGTCTCCAGGCACCAGCAGGCCGTCGACTCCAGCTGGAAGACGCCGTTGAGCTGCAGGGCATCGCCCATGTCGGCACTTGTGACGCGCGGCGCGATCGCGCGCAGGGCCGGGTGCGCCGTCGAGGCCGCGGCCCACTGCGTGAAGCCGTAGTAGGAGTCGCCGAACATGCCGATCGCTCCGTTGCACCAGCGCTGGTCGACGAGCCATTCGAGCGTGTGATAGCCATCCGGGGCCTCGGACGTGAAGGGATCAAGCTCCCCGCCGGAGCGAACCTTCCCGCGGACATCCTGCGCGACCACCGCGTATCCGCGCTGCACGAACCAGCGCGCGATCCTGGGGATGAAGCACTCCTCGCCGCACTTGTCGTACGGAAGCCGGCAGAGGAGCACCGGCCACCGCCCGCCGCCGGCCGGGAGATAGACGTCGGTCGCCAGGCGCACGCCGTCGGGCATCCGCACCGCGTACTGGCGCGCATCGGCTGGAACCTCGCCGAACGGCCGCCGCCTCGCCCGCCGCTCCGCGCCGGCGGGCCGCTCCGCGCCGGCGGGCCGCTCCGCGCCGGCGGTACGCGCATCAATGGGCCGCGCCGCTTCGATCGGGCGCTGCGTGCCGACGCCGGCCCGCTCGATCCGCCGGTGCGCGCCGATCCCCCGGGGTCCGCCTCCGCTCTCGGCTGTGGCCATCCCGCCGCGTACCTCCCGCGCTTGACATACTTTAGACTCCTTAGTATACCAAGCATCCTAAGCATACAAGGGGCCGAGCGCGCGAGTCGCTTCGGCCCGGAGGCCCCGGTTGCCGCTTGACAGCACGTGGCGTATCGCGCTACTTTGAGCGGCGTTCCGAACCATCGTTTGGAACAGAGGTGGAGAGGGAGGAGAATGTCCCCGGAGAGGTCGTTGCGCGCGCGTGCAGGTGGCGCCACCCCGCGCGTGCGCGAGGAGGAGATCCTGGCCACGACGGTCGAGCTCGTGCGCGAGCACGGCCTGTCGAAAGTCCGGGTGGCGGACGTGGCCGAGCGTGCGGGGACCAGCCCCACCAGCGTCATCTACTACTTCGCCAGCAAGAGCCAGCTGTTCGGCCAGGCCGTGGCGGACGCCGACGCCGCCTTCTATGCGAGGCTGAGGCCGGAGCTGGCGGCGCTTCAGAGCGGCATCGACCAGCTCGCCTGGCTGATCGTTCGCTCGAGCACGAGCGAATGGCCGCTGTGGATCGACACCTGGCTGTTCGCGCGCCAGTATCCCGAGCTGCGCGAGGCCGAGGCGGGGTTCGAGCAGCGATGGTGCGCCGCGATCGCCGACGCGATCCGCGTGGGCGTGTCCCGCGGCGAGTTTCGCTGCGCGGATCCCGATCAGGTGGCGATCCGTCTGGCAGCGCTGACCGAGGGACTCGCGGTCCACATGGTGCTCAGCATCCCGGGTCGCACCCGCGAGCACTACGTGGAGATGTCGCTGCGGGCTGCCGCCGCCGAGCTGGGATGCGACCCGAGCGAGCTTCTGCGGGCGGCCACCAGGGTGCCTCCAGAGACACCGCCATATGAAGTGCAACCGATCCGAGGGGAGGACACATGAGTCTCATCACACGCCGTTCGCTGCTTGCCAACGCCGCCCGCGGCGGCCTGGCCCTGGGCGCGGGAGGGCTGATCGCAGCCTGCGGCTCCTCCTCGTCGTCCTCCTCCTCCTCCTCCTCCGGCGCATCGTCGTCGGCCGCGGCGGCCGCCGGGACGCCCAAGCACGGCGGGACCCTGCGCGCCGGGCTGACCGGGGGCTCGAGCTCTGACACGCTTGATCCCAACGCGCCCGTCAACAACACCGACTACGCCCGCGTCGCCAACCTCTACGAGGGGCTTGTGTGGATGAACGCCGCCGGCCAGCCGTACTTCCGCCTGGCCGAGGAGATGACGCCCAACAAGGACGCGACCGTCTGGACCATCCGCCTTCGTCCCGGGGTCACGTTCCACAACGGCAAGGACGTCACGGCCGACGACCTGATCTTCTCGATCAACCGGGTCGTGAACCCCAAGAGCCCGGGGGAGGCGGCGAACATCCTGCACGGGATCGACGCCGCCGGGATGAAGAAGCTTGACAACCGCACGATCTCGGTTCCCTTCACCAAGCCCTACTCGACGCTGGTGGAGAGCCTGGCGCAGAACATCACCGTGTACGTGATCCCGGTCGGCTTCGACCCCAAGAACCCGGTCGGGACCGGGCCGTTCAAGTACGTGAGCTTCACGCCCGGCCAGCAGAGCGTGTTCGCGCGCAACGAGAACTACTGGAACGCGCCGCTGCCCTACATCGACCAGCTGGTGATGACCGACTATGCCGACGAGACAAGCCAGGTCAATGCGCTGCTCGGCGGCCAGGTGGACGTGGTCAACCTGCTGTCTCAGGACACGATCGGAACGGTGACCGGGTCCGGCAAGAAGGTCGTGATCTCCGACGGCGGAGGCTGGAACCCGTTCACGATGCGAGTCGACCAGCCACCGTTCACCGACGTGCGCGTCCGTCAGGCGTTCCGGCTGGCCTGCGACCGGCAGGCGATGCTCAACACCGTCTTCGGCGGCCATGGCACGATCGGCAACGACGTCTTCGGCATCTGGTCTACCGAGTACGACCACGCGATCCCGCAGCGGCCGCACGACCCCGAGCAGGCGCGCGCGCTGCTCAAGCAGGCGGGCCACGAGGGCCTGACAATCGAGCTGGTGACCGCGGACATCGCGCAGGGCGTGATCAACATGGCGCAGGTGTACGCCCAGCAGGCCGCGGCCGCGGGGATCAACGTCAAGCTGCGCCAGATCACGGTCACCGAGTTCTACGGGCCCAACTACCTCAAGTGGGTGTTCGCGCAGGACTACTGGTACTACTCGCCGTACCTGCCCCAGGTCCAGCAGGCGACGCTGCCGGTCTCGCCGTTCAACGAGTGCCACTTCGACAACCCCAGGTACAACAGCCTCTACAGCCAGGCGCTGGCCACCCTGGACGAGGCCAAGCGCGTCGAGATCGCGCACGAGATGCAGATGATCGACTACGACCAGGGCGGCTACATCATCCCCTTCTTCCCGCCGGTCATCGACGGGTATGCTCCGCACGTGCACGGGATCGTGCAGTCCAAGGTCGGCTCGTCGTTCAACGACTGGGACTTCCAGCACATGTGGATCGCATGAACTGGGACTTCCGGCACATGTGGATCGCATGAGCGCAGCGCCTCGACATGCCGTCTTCGGCGCCGGGGCCCGGCCGGGCGTTGGAGGCCGATGAGCGCCGCCGCGCAACCGCCGCTCGGGGTCTCCGGCGCGACCCGCCGGCGCGGGCTGCCCTGGCGCCGGCGCCATCCGATCGCCCACATGGCGATCGTGCGCCTGGCGCTGGGGGTCGTGACGCTGTTCGCGGTGTCGGTGCTGATCTTTCTGGCGACCCAGGCGCTGCCCGGCAACGCGGCGTATGCGGTGCTCGGCCACAGCGCGACGCCGCAGCGGCTGCACGCGCTCGAGGCGCAGCTGCACCTCAACGAATCCCTGGTCGCCCAGTACGGGCACTGGATCGGTGGCGTCCTGCGCGGCGACTTCGGCACCTCGCTGGCCAACGGCGAATCCGTGTCGGCGCTGATCGGCCCGCGCATCGTCAACTCGGCGGTGCTGGTGTTCCTGGCCGGGATCATCGGGTCGCTGCTGGCGACCGCCATGGGCCTGATCGCGGCGGCGCGGCGCGACGGCTGGTTTGACCATGTGTCGTCGGTGGGCGCGCTGACGGTCACCGCGATGCCCGAGTTCGTCGTCGGCATCGCCGTGGTGATCATCTTTGCGATCAACGTCTTTCACCTGTTTCCCGCGGTCTCGGTGATCCCGCCCGGCACCTCGCCGTTGAGCAACGTCAGCCTGCTCGTCCTGCCGGTGCTGACGCTCTCGGTGGTGATCGCGCCGTACATCTTCCGGATGATGCGCGCGGCGATGATCGAGGCGCTCGAGTCCGACTACGTCGAGATGGCGGAGCTCAAGGGGCTCTCCCGCAGACGGATCCTGCTCGTGCACGCGCTGCCGAACGCGCTGCCGCCGGTGATCCAGGTGATCGGGCTCAACCTGCTGTACCTCGCGGGTGGCATCGTGGTCGTGGAGTACATCTTCAACTACCCCGGCCTGGGCGCCGCGCTGGTGGCGGCCGTTTCCGACCGCGACATTCCGACCATCCAGTTTCTGGTGCTGATGCTCGCCGCCTTCTACGTGGCGGTCAACATCGTCACCGACATGCTGGCTCTCTGGGCAAGCCCGCGCCGGAGGGCGGCTCGGTGATCGCGACGGCGCCGCGCGCTCTGTCATGCGGATCGGCTGGAGGGGCGCCCGCCGGCCCGGGCCGGCGGGCGGAGGCGGCGCGATGAGCTCGCGGCGCGAATGGCTGGTGATCCTCGGCCGGGCGGCGCGCAGCCCGCGCGGTGCGGTGGGGCTGGTGCTCAGCGGGCTGGTGGTGGCCCTGGCGATCGTCGGGCCGTTCGTGGCTCCCTACTCGCCCACGCAGACCGTGACGGCCACGTTCGCGACGCCCAGCGGCGCGTTTCCGCTCGGCTCGGACGTGCTCGGCCGCGACGTGCTCAGCCGCACGCTGGCGGGTGGCTGGGAGCTGTTGGCGGTCGCCGCGGCCGCGACGATCCTGGGGGTCTCGCTCGGGGTGATCCTGGGGATCTCGGCCGCCTACCTGGGCCGCTACACCGACGGGCTGATCATGCGCATCGTCGACATCTTCCTCGCGTTCCCGCAGCTGGTGTTCGCGCTGCTGCTGGTCTCGGTCGTGGGTCCCAAGATCTGGCTGATCATCGTGGCCGTCGGGATCTCGCATGCGCCCCAGGTGGCCAGGGTTCTGCGCTCGGTCGCCCTGGAGGTGTGCGAGCGTGACTTCGTCAAGGCCGTGGAGCTGATGGACACGCCCGCCCCGAAGGTGATGTTCGGGGAGGTTCTGCCAAACCTGCTCTCGGTGGTGATGGTCGAGCTGGGACTGCGCTTCACCTACTCGATCCTGATCATCGCCGGGATGAGCTTTTTGGGGTTCGGCATCCAGCCGCCGGCTGCCAACTGGGGGCTGATGATCCAGGAGAACCGGATCGGCCTGGTGGTCAACCCGTGGGCGGTGATCGCGCCGACGGCGCTGATCGCGATCCTCACGATCGGGCTGAACACATTCACCGATGCGGTCGCCCGAGCGTCGCTGGGGGTCGACCGGCCCGCCGACGAGGTGGCCGCCACGGCCGGCATCGCGCTGGAGACGAGCGCATGACCATCGATCGGGCCCGCGCCGAGGACCACGCGCGCACCCTGGCGGGCGACGGCTCCGCTTCGCCGCTTCTGGCCGTCGACTCGCTGCGCGTCGTGCTCGCCGGCTCCGCCACCGACGTCGTCGACGAGGTCTCCTTCACGCTGGACGCCGGCGAGGTGCTCGGGCTCGTCGGCGAGTCGGGCTCGGGCAAGACGACGGTCGCGCTCGCGCTGATGGGCTACGCGCGGCGCGGGCTGGCCATCGACGGCGGCACAGTCACGCTCGACGGGGTCAACGTGCTCGGCCTCGACCAGGCGGCGCTGCGACGCCTGCGCGGCTCGACGGTCGCCTACGTCGCGCAGGACCCGACCAGCGCCCTGAACCCCGCGCTGAAGGTGCGCACCCAGCTGCGCGAGGTGCTCGCCGCGCACCGCCCCGACCTCTCCGACGAGCAGGTGGACGCGAGGATCGCCGAGCTCTTGGCCGAGGTGCGGCTCGACGGCGTCGCAGCGGCGCTCGACTCCTTCCCACACCAGCTGTCAGGCGGCCAGCAGCAGCGGGTGATGCTCGCGATCGCATTCGCCTGTCGCCCGCGGCTGATCGTCCTCGACGAGCCCACGACCGGGCTTGACGTGACAACCCAGCGCCATGTGCTGGACTCGATCCGCGGACTGTGCCGCATCTACCACGTCGCGGCCGTCTACGTCAGCCACGATCTCGCGGTGATCGCCGACATCGCCGACAGGATCGGCGTCATGTACGCCGGGCGGCTGGTCGAGCTGGGGCCCACGGAGCGGGCGTTCCGCGCGCCAGGCCATCCCTACACCAGGGGCCTGCTGCGCGCGATCCCGGACCCAGCGCGCGCCCATGTGCTGGAGGGGCTTGAGGGACAACCACCGCGCCCCGGCTCCCGGCCGGAGGGCTGCTCGTTCGCGGCCCGCTGCGAGTTCGCAATCGCGGAGTGCCGGATCGGCTCGCCCCCGATCGCCGCGCTTGCGGACGGCGGACACTGGGCCCGCTGCCGGCGAGCCGCCGAGGTCGCGCAGCTCCCGCCGCTGGGCGAGCTGCCGCTGCGCGAGCGCGCCGCCGGGGCCGCCGATCAAGCGCTGCTGACGGTCGAGAACCTGAGCGCTCAGTACGGCGAGCGCCAGGTGCTCGCCGGGGTCTCCTTCTCGGTCGCGCCGCGGCGGTGCCTGGCGATCGTCGGCGAGTCCGGCGCCGGCAAGACCACGCTCGCGCGCTGCATCGTCGGCCTGCACGCGCAGTGGCAGGGGAGCATGACCTTCGACGGCGCCGCGCTGCGCGGCGATCGCCGCGGACGCGACCGAGCGACGATCCGGGCGCTCCAGTACGTCTTCCAGAACCCCTACACGTCGCTGAACCCGCGAAAGACCGTCGGCCAGCTGGTCGAGCAGCCGCTGAGGCAGCTGTTCAAGCTGCCTGCCTCAGAGCGTCAGGCCCGCGTGGTTGGCGCGCTGCGCGACGCGGCGCTCAGCGAGGCCTACCTGCCCCGCTATCCCGACCAGCTCTCCGGCGGCGAGCGCCAGCGGGTGGCGATCGCCAGGTCGCTTGTGGTGGAGCCCAAGCTGCTGGTCTGCGACGAGGTCACCTCCGCGCTGGACGTCTCCGTTCAGGCGGCGATCGTCGAGCTGCTTCACCGCCTCAAGCTCGAGCGTGAGCTCACGATCGTGCTGATCACGCACAACCTCGCGCTGGTGCGCAGCCTCGCCGACGACGTGGTCATCCTCCGCGACGGCGAGGTGATCGAGCAGGGGCCGGAGGTGCTGGACCACCCGCGCGCGCCCTACACGCACCAGCTGCTGTCGGATGTGCCCAGCCTGTCGCTGGCCTGACGCGCACGCGCGCGCCGGTGAGCCGAGGTGACGGCGCCCGGCGGCGAGCTGGCCGGCCGGGTGGCGCTCGTCACCGGGGGCGGGCGCGGCATCGGGCGCGCGGCCGCGATCGCGCTGGCCGGCGCGGGCGCGCGCGTGATGGCGGTCGCACGCACCCGCGAGCAGCTGGACACGCTCGGCCGCGAACCCCGGATCGCGACGCATGTCGCGTCGCTTGAGACCCCCGCCGGGTGCCGCGACGCGGTGCGCGCCGCCCAGGAGCGCCTGGGGCCGGTTGACGTGCTGGTCGGCAACGCGGGCATCGGCTCCGCGGGCGAGCGACCGATCCACGAGCAGGACCCGGAGGTGTGGTCGGCGTCGATGGCGATCAACCTGCAGGCCCCGTTTGAGCTGATGCGCCTGCTCACGCCGTCGATGGTCCACCGCGGCTTCGGGAGGATCGTCGTCGTGAGCTCCACGGCGGGGCTGTTCGGCGGCGCCGCGATGACCGCCTACTGCGCGTCAAAGCACGCCGTCATCGGCCTGGTCCGCGCCGCCGCCGTCGACCTCGCCCCGTTCGGCGTCACCTGCAACGCCGTCTGTCCGGGCTGGGTTCGGACCGAGATGTCCGAGGCCCTGGCCCGCGTCGAGGCCGAGCGCCGGGGGGTCTCGGTCAAGCGGGTGTGGGAGGAGCGGCTCGCCGGCTGCCCGGCCGGGCGGGCGGTGGCCCCCGAGGAGGTGGCCGCCGCGATCCGCTTCCTCGCCGGGCCGGCGGCTAGCGGGATCAGCGGCGAGACGATCACGGTCGCGCTCGCCAGCGCCTGGTAGGGGGTTTCAGCTCGCGGGCGGCTCGAGGCCGCGGGCGCCGCCGGGCGCGCTCGCGCGGTCGCGCTCGGGCACGGGCGGCGCCTCGCCCAGCCGCCCTGACCGCGCCCGCCGGTGCGCCCCGTAGGCCTCGCGGACGAGCTCCCACGGCGGACGGCCGATCGCCAGTGAGCGCAGGCGCAGCCCCCGCGCTCGCACCGTCGGCAGGCCGGCAGCGCGCATCCCGACCAGCCGTGCCCAGACCGCGCGCCGGCGGCGCACCTGGTGGGGCTGGAAGCGGTCCATGTCCCGAAAGCCGATCGGGCGGTCGATCACCAGCGCTCCCGTGCGGACGGCCTCGCCGAACAGCCGCTGCCCGCGCTCGGTGCGCACCAGGATCGCGTTGAAGCCCTCGTCCTCCCCGGCCGGCGAGCCGCCCTCCCAGCAGTCGCCGGCGACGATGTCGGCGCTGTCGCCGAGCGGGTCCGGGCAGATCATGCACCGCGACTGCAGCCGCCAGGCCGACTCGTCGCCCCACATCTGCTCGTAGCTGAGCTCGCGAACCTCCCCGCCCGAGGTTGCGACGCGCATCGGCCCCGGGCAGCCGCGGCCCCGGTAGCGAAGCTCGGAGAGCTCCTGTTCGCCGATGCCCAGCCGTTCGAGCGCCTGCCAGGTCTTCGTCAGATCCGAGGCGCCGCCGCACACCATCGCAAGCGCATAGCGCAGCTGTTCGTCGACACGGGGATCGACGCGCGCAAGGGCGCGGATCGCGCTCACGTCGCAGGGCTTTCCGATGAACGCGAACGGCCGCCCGCGCGCGAGGATCTCCGCCAGGTCGACCAGCGGCGCCGCCGGCCCGTACCGGGAGCCGGCCGCCCGCAGCAGCTGCGCGCGGTCGGTGCTCACATGCGCGACGGTGCGCGCCGGCCGCCGGGCGGACGCGGCCACATGGAGGACCATCTCCACCTCGCCGCTTTTGAGCATGTGCTCGGCCAGCGCGCTGAGCACCCCGCCTGAAGACCCCTCATGGCGAAGCTGAGGATCGGAGGCGTGGCCGATCACCAGCGTGGCTGCCGGCCCCCAGATCCGGTCAAACTGGGTGCCGGGCGCGAGCCGGCGCCGGTCGGCGCCGTCCACGCGCACCCCTGGGCAGACCGAGTTGATCAGCGTCAGCGTCGGCTCGTCGAGCGGCTCGACGGCCACGGGCCGCTGGCGGCCGTCGACGGTGTCGAGCATCGCCACGCGCTGGTGCCCGGCCAGGCTCTGGCACAGGCCGCAGCCGATGCACAGCCCGGCCTCGACGATCTGATCCAGCGCGAGCGCTCTCATCCCGCGGCTCAGCCGTGGCGCTGCACGTGGCCGTCGAGACGCTCCAACCGCCCACCGAGGGCCCTCGCACGTCCGCCGCCGCGCCGCAGCGCGCTGCGCCTGGACCGGCTCGGCTGCGGCTGCGCCCTCACCAGGTCAGCCGATGTGAAGGACGATCTTGCCGAAGCGCTCCCGGCGGTCAAGCATTCGCGCCGCCTCGGGAAGCTCCCAGAGCGACAGGCAGGTGTCGATCACCGGTCGCCAGCTCGCGGCGGCGACGTGGCGAAGCAGGGCGCGGTACTCGCGGGGGCTGCCCATCGAGGTGCCGATCACGCGCCGCCAGCGCCAGTAGACCTCGGCCGTGGTCAGCGTCGTCTGCGCACCGGAGGTGTCGCCGAAGCTGACCAGGGTCCCGCCGACCCGCAGCGCTCTGAGTGCCCCCTCCCACGACGGCCCGCCGTAGCTGTCGATCGCGGCATCCAGCCCGTCGCCGGCCAGCTCTGCAAGCCGCGCCGGCCAGTCGGGATCCCGGTAGCTGACCCCGCCGGCTGCGCCGAGCTCGCGCGCGCGATCGAGCTTTTCCTGCGAGGAGGATGTCACGAGCACCCTGGCGCCCAGCGCCACGGCGATCTGGATCGCGAAGGTCGCGACGCCGCCGCCCGCGCCGGTGACCAGGATCGAGCGCCCGGGGCCGGCGCCCGCGCAGGTGACGGCCGCCCTCCAGGCGGTCAGCCCGCCGAGGTTCAGCGCGGCCGCCTCCTCCCAGCTCAGGCGCGCCGGGCGCGGTGCGACGTTGGCCGCCGGCACGACCACGCGCTCGGCGAAGGTCCCGTCGGTGGGCGCCCCGAGGATGTCGAACTCCGCCGCCGGGTGCTCCTCGCTGTCCCCCCAGTTGAGCGTCGGGTCAAAGACGACCTCGTCGCCGACCGAAACGCCGTGGACGTCCTCCCCCACGGCCGAGACGACACCGGCGCCGTCTGAGCCGAGGGTCACCGGAAGCGGGCAGTATCCCGGGGTCGTCCAGACCCAGGGGTCTCGCCGGTTGAGCGCCGCCGCGCGCAGGTCGACGACCACCTGGCCGCCTCCGGGCTCCGGGTCGGGCACCTCCTGGCGCTCAAAGCGCGGCGGATCTCCGAACTGGACGAGTCGCATCGCCAGCATCGGCGGCGCGCCTGGCCCGGCCCTACTCGGCGTCGAGGATCTCGGAGAACGCCTCCCACACCATCCGGTGAAAGCGCGCGATCGCGCTCTCGCTGGCCGGCATCAGCCTGCCGTGCGCCACCATCTGCGAGCGCAGGCCCGGCTGCTGGAGCAGGACCGCCTCGGCGTCCTCCTTGAGCGTCCGGTTCCACATGCCCATCCACTCGCGGGTGAGCTCGGGGTCGAGGTCGGGGCGGGCGTACATGTCGGCGACGAACTGGCAGCTCTCAGGCCCGGTGGGGAGGATCGTCGCCGGGAAGGCGACCCAGTCGTCCTGTACGAGCGTCGTCGACGGCCACAGGTAGGCGTAGCGGAACTGGCGGTCGCCGTCCCGCTTTGGGTGGGCGTAGCGCTTGGCGCGCGGGTTGTAGCGGGTGAACTGTCCAAGCACCCGCGCCCCGTCGACGTACTCGTAGATGTCGGCGTCGTCGACGAACGCGTCGCTGAAGCTGTCGCGGTGGATGGTCGGGCAGTGGTAGCACTCGCTTGCGTTCTCCACCCACACCTTCCAGTTGGCCGGCACGTCGTATGTGTAGCGGCCGCGGTAGCTGTAGCCGGTGAAGTCAAGGCCGCGCTCGGCGGCCAGCTCCTCAAGCTCCGGGTAGGCCTCGCGCAGGGGGGGCGCGCCCGGGTCGGGGTTCACGAACACGAATGCGTTCCAGGTGTCGACCGCTACCGGCAGCAGCGAGAGCTCCGAGGGGTCAAAGTCGGACTCGCGCTCGCTGCGGGGCGCCTTGCGCAGGCTGCCGTCAAGGTTGTAGGTCCAGGCGTGGTAGCGGCACTGCAGCGTCTTGCGGTTGCCGTCGCAGGTGGCCACCGGGTAGGCGCGGTGCCGGCAGACGTTGATGAGCCCGTGCAGCTGGCCCCGGGCATCCCGCGTGACGAGGATCGGCACCTGGCCGACGCGGCAGACGATGTGGTCCCCGGGCTCGCTCAGCTTCTCAAGCGGTCCCGCGTACTGCCAGGAGCGGGTGAAGATGCGCTCCTGCTCGAAGGTGTAGATGTCCGGGTCCGAGTACCAGCGCGCGGGGAAGGTGAGGTTGCGGGAGAGCGCTTCCTCGACCGCCTCTGCGTCGATGCCCAGCTCGTTGGCCGTCCTGATCGACATTGCTTCCTCCCTCATGCGGCGGAGCTGCGTGCAGCCACGCGATCCGCAAGTCTTTGGCCCTGTAGTTGCGCGAACCATATCAGCCGGCCGCCTCTTCGTGTACAAATCACAGGCAGACGGCTGTCTCGTCGGCGAACCGCCAGGGCTCGCCGCGGCGGCGTTCCCGGCGGCATTGCAAGGAGGGAGATCGTGCAGGAGCAGCAGAGCGCGTCCGCGGCGGCGGCCGCCAGGTTCCAGGGGCGAACGGCGCGCGCGGCGGTGCTGCGGGCGCCCGGCCGTCCGCTGGAGGTGCAGGAGCTGGAGGTCTCAGAGCCGGGCGCCGAGGAGGTCCTCGTGCGGCTGGTCGCCAGCGGCGTGTGTCACAGCGACTACCACGTCCAGCTGGGCGAGTGGGCGGCCCCGATGCCGATCGTGCTGGGGCACGAGGGGGCTGGGGTGGTGGCCGCGGTCGGCGAGCGGGTGCAGGGGCTGCAGGTCGGCGACAGCGTGGTGCTCTCGTGGTCGCCCAGCTGTAGGCGATGTGAGTGGTGCGTGTCCGGTCGACCCCAGCTGTGCTCGCAGGCGGAGGCGTTCGCCTATCGCAGCGTGATGGCGGACGGGACCACGCGCCTGCGGCGCGGGGACGAGGCCGTGCACGCCTACCTTGCGCTGGGCACGTTCGGCGAGTACGCGGTCGTCCACGAGAGCGCCGCTATCCGCGTCGCCGGCTCGGTCGCGCTCGAGGCCGCGGCGCTGGTCGGATGCGCCGTCGCAACCGGCTTTGGGGCGGTCGTTAACACGGCCCGGGTGCCAGCGGGCGCCTCCGTGGCGATCATCGGCTGCGGGGGCGTGGGCCTGTCAGCCGTCCAGGGCGCGAGAGCGACGGCCGCCGGCCCGATCATCGCGGTCGACCTGCACGACGAGAAGCTCGATCTCGCCCGCTCGCTGGGGGCCACGCACGGCGTTCACGCGGGGCGGGAGGACCCGGTGGCGGCGGTGCGGGCGATCACCGGCGGACGCGGCGTGGACTTCGCGCTTGAGGCGATCGGGCTGCCGCGGGCGATCGAGCAGGCCGTCGAGATGCTCGCCGCCGGGGGCAGTGCCGTGCTGGTGGGCCAGGCTCCCGACGATTCGCGCATAAGCGTCGACCCGCTGCGGATCTCCGACCGGGAGCTTCGCATCATCGGCTGCAACTACGGCTCCTGCCGCCCGCCGGTCGACTTCCCGCGCCTGCTGGACCTGTGCGCCCGGGGCGTGATCGACCTGGAGGCGATGATCAGCCGGCGGATCGGGCTTGAGGACGTCAACCACGCGTTCGCCGCCATGGGCGCCGGAGAGGGCCTGCGCAGCGTGATCGTCTACGGCGACTGAGCGATGGGGGCCTCCGGGCGGGTCCGTGAGCTCGACGCGCTGGACCGCGCGATCATCTCGCAGCTTCAGGTCGACGGCCGCCGGCCGTTTCGCGCGATCGCGCGCTCGCTGGGCGTCGCCGAGGCGACCGTGCGCTTTCGCGCCACGCGGCTGCAGGAGGAGGGCGTGCTTCGAATCCTCGCGCTCGCCGATCCCTTCCGGCTGGGCTTCGCGGTGCAGGCGTCGGTCCTGATCCGCGTGGAGCCCGCCGCGCACCGCTCGGTTGCGGCGACGCTGGCCACCTGGCCGGAGGTGATGTACCTCTCCTCGTGCGCGGGCTCGGCCGACCTGTACATGCACCTGATCTGCCGCGACCACGACGACCTCTGGCGGCTGATGGCCGAGCGCCTCGGGGCGGTCGAGGGGGTGGTGGGGTCCGAGACGCTCATGGAGCTGCACGTGCACAAGGCCCGCTACGTGTACCCGGGCCTGACCGACGCGCTCGCCGGCGGCGGTGGCGATGCAGCGCCAGACGGCCGCTGAGCGATCGGCGGCGGCTGGGGGACGGCCGCCGGCTGGGCGCCCAGCGACCGCCGGGGGCTGTGCGGCGCACGCCGGCAGAGGCCGCGGCAGGTCGCCGTCCGGGCGGCGCGCGCCAGCAGGGGCCGCGGCAGCTCGCCGGGGCGGCCGGCGCGGCGCCTTTTAGCCGGAGAAGGCTCCGGTCGCCGGCTGCGCGCCCGTCAGGCCACGGACTCGGGCAGCTCGGTCTGCTTGGGCGGGCCCACAACGTCGGCGCTGCGGTCGCCCGAGCCCCCGACTCGAAGCGCGATCAGGTAGAAGAGGATCCCCGCGATGCCGCCGACGATCCAGGAGATGTCGACGCCGCCGAGCGTCTTGACCAGCGGCCCCGTGTAGAAGGTCTGGTCGATGAACGGCACTTCGACCGCCACCGCGAGCAGGTAGGGGATCAGGCCCCGCCAGAGGAAGCCGCCGTAGCGCCCCTTTGGCGTGAAGAACGATGGGATGTCGTAGTGGCCGTGCTTGACGAAGTAGTAGTCGACCAGGTTGATCGCGCTCCAGGGGATGAACACGAACAGCAGCACGTCGAGGAAGTTCGCGAGGTTGTTGACGAACTGCTGGTAGCCCAGCAGGGCGCAGATCAGGCCGGCGCCGACCAGCGCGACGATCCCGACGACGCGGACCGCGCGGCGCTCGCGCACCTCGGTCCAGCAGCTGGCGATCCCGGCCAGCGCAAGCATCCCGGTGTAGGAGTTGATCGCGTCCGATCCGATCAGGCTGAGCGCCATCACGACCAGAGCCCAGCTGCCAGCCACGTGCTGGATCGCCGAGACCGTCGACGAGGCATGGGGGAGCAGACCGGTTATGTAGGCGCCGAGGATCCCGCAGAAGATCGTCGGGATCGCGTTGCCGGCGAACACCGCGGTGAACGTCGCGGGGCGATTGACGTCCTCGGGCAGGTAGCGCGAGTAGTCGGACACGTACGGCGCCCAGCTGATCATGTCGATCACGAACAAGGCGACCGCGCCGACGAACAGGGCAAACGGAGGAGCGTGAAAGCCGCTGACGCTCTTGGGCAGTCCGCCGTAGGACAGCGCCTGGATGAAGATGATGAGGAAGGTGACGCCGAGCACCAGGGTGAGCAGCCGCTGCCAACGGTGGATCCAGCCGTAGCCGTAGATGGCCAGCAGCAGCACCGGCACGGTGATGATCGCGATCCAGCCCGGGATGCTGATCGACGGAACGAGCAGGTTCATGGCGTCGGCCTGGATCACCAGCTGCGCTGCCAAGAAGCCGAAGTCGAGCACGATCGATGCGATGAACACGAGCACCGCCCCGTAGAAGCCGAACTGGCCGCGGCTCTGGATCATCTGCGGGATTCCGAGCTGCGGGCCCTGGATCGCGTGGAAGCCGACGAGCAGCAGGCCCAGCAGCGTCCCCAGGACGATGGCCACGCAAGCCCAGAAGAAGTTCAGGCCGAACAGCACCGCGACGCCGCCGAGCACGATGTTGAACACGTTCATATTCGCGGCGAACCACAGCGTGAACTGATGGCGCACCTTCCCGTGGCGCTCGGCCGGCGGGACATGGTCGATGGAGCGAACCTCCACCTGCGCTGGGTTCTCCAGATCCTGAACGCTGACCGCAGACATGGGCCGGCCTCTCCTTCGATGGCTGTGACGACGGCTCTGAGAGCCGGCACTATAGACAGGCGGCTGTCGGCTGTCAACAACTGTCTGCCGACGCATAGTCAGCCATGTGAGCGCTCGCGTGAGAATGCGCCGACGCGCAGCTGGAAGCGCCTACGCGGCCGCGCGCGGCTGGTCGGATCGGTGACGGCGCAGGGCCGGTCGAATCGGTGGCGTGCAGGGCCGGTCGCGTCGGTCACGGCGGCTGGTCGCAAGCTGGCGACGGCGCTCCGGTCAACGACGGACAATGTCCTCACCGGAG
The DNA here is from genome assembly GCA_035294345.1 of Solirubrobacteraceae bacterium. GTDB lineage: Bacteria > Actinomycetota > Thermoleophilia > Solirubrobacterales > Solirubrobacteraceae > Palsa-465. The sequence continues at coordinate 20,839 of DATGLC010000092.1, read as the reverse complement.
GCGTCGCCTCCTCGCCTCTTTGGGACGGGCGGCGGTTGCGGGGACGCAATCCAGCCGCTAGGGTGTGATGTTGTCGACAGTCCGCAGCTGACAGCTCTGCGGCCGATGGATGGCGGGGTTTGGATGAGCGAATCGGTCCCTCTCGAGAAGCGCACATTGCGTGAGCAGGCGGCGGACCACCTGCGAGCCGAGATCTACTCCGGTCGCCTGGCTCCCGGCGAGGAGCTTGGCGAGGTGGCGCTGGCGCGCTCGCTGGGGATCAGCCGCGGGCCGCTGCGCGAGGCGATCGGCCAGCTGGCCGCCGAGGGGCTCGTGACGATCGTTCCGCGCCGGGGCGCGGTCGTGCGAGGGCTGAACCGCCAGGAGTTCATCGACGCCTACCAGGTGCGCGAGGCGCTCGAGTCGCTTGCGATCAGGCTCGCCGTCCCGCAGCTGAGCGAGGCCGAGCGTCTGGGGTTGCACGAGATGTGCGAGCAGATGGAATCGGCGGCCACCGAGGGGGACGTCGACCGGTTCTTTGAGATCAACCGTGCCTTCCACGCCGAGATCGTTCGCTGCTCGGGGAACCGCAAGCTCGCCGAGGTCCACGGCCAGCTGGTGCGCCAGATGGCCCGGCTGATGCGAAAGTCCGTGCAGCTGCGAGGCGGCCTGCAGCAGTCGGCCGCCGAGCACCGAGCGATCCTGGCGGCCGTGGACGCCGGCGACGCCGAGCTCGCCGCCCGCCTGCTCGAGGACCACATCGAGGTGCCACAGCGCGTGGCGCGGGAGATCTTCGAGGAGGACGGCGAGGATCAGGGCGACGGAGGACGCCCGCAGGAGCGGGCATCGACCGCCGGCTGAGGCTCAGGCGGGTTGGCGAGCAGCATCGCGATCAGCGCGGCGCGCTGCACGAGCGAGCTCACCAGGATGTGCTCGTCCTCGGAGTGCGCTCCGCCGCCCTCAGGTCCGAGCCCGTCGAGCAGCGCCACGCCCCGGTGCGCTATCAGGTTGGCGTCGCTGGTTCCGCCGGCGCGGCCCTCGGCGAGCTTGATCCCGAGCAGCGACGCGAGTGACCTCGCATGCGCGAACGCCCGGGCGATCGCGCGGCTGCGCTCCATCGCCGGGCGCGAGTGCAGCGCCTGGACGCTCAGCGACGCGCCGGCCCGTATGGGCCGCAGTGCGCCCAGCGCGTCATCGATGCGCTGCATCTCCGCCACCGATCGCGCGCGCACGTCGATCAGCGCATGCGCACTCTCCGCCACCGTGTTGACGGCGGTGCCACCGCCGATCACGCCCACGTTTATCGTCGTGCCCAGCGGCGCGCGGGCGAGCCCGCGCACGTGTGCGAGCACGTCACACAGCTCGTCGATGGCGCTGACCCCGCGTTCGGGCTCGAGGCCCGCGTGCGCGGCCCGGCCCGCGATCTTGAGCCTGTACACCGCCCAGCCACTGCGGGCTGTCTTCACCCGCCCGCCGGCGAGCGGCGGCTCGAGCACCAGCACCCACCGCGAGTCCAGGGCCAGCTCCACGATCCGCCGCTGTGAGCCGGCGCTGCCCGTCTCCTCGTCCGGGGTCACCAGCACCGTGGTGCGCAGCGGCAGGCGCTGCGGGCCGAGCAGTCGCAGGGCGCAGATCGCGACCGCCAGGCCCCCGCGCATGTCGAACACGCCGGGGCCGGTGATCACGTCCCCGTCGAGCTTGAACGGCCGCTGCGCGGCGGTGCCCGCGGGCCAAACGGTGTCGTAGTGGCCAAGCACGAGCGTCCGATCGCTCGACTGCGGCCCGAGCTCGAGCTCCAGCAGGTCACCCTGGGTCCCAGGGATGCGAGACAGCCGTGCGCCGGGAAGCCGTAGGCAGCCGGCGACCACGTCCGCGGCCGCGGCCAGCGCATCCGGTCCGGATCCGCTGGGCGCGTCGACCGATGCCAGCGTTCGGACGAGGTCGATCAGCTCCTCCCTGCGCGCGGCCGCGCCGCGGCTGAGCTCGTCGGCGAGCGCGCGCATCGGACGGGATCGCGCCTACGAGGATGACGCGGCGCGCGTCAGCGCCTCGCGCACGCAGCGCTCCACGACCACGCCCGCGAGGTGGCGCTTGTACTCGACCGACCCGTCGGCGTCGGCCGACGGGGCGACCTCCCTCGCGGCGGCCCGCCTGCAGGCCGCGAGCCGCCCCTCGGCCGGCTCGGCCGCGTCGAGCCCGACCAGCAGCTCCTCCACGGACGCCAGCCGGCGCGCGACCGGCCCGACTGATCCGATCGCCACCCTCGCGCTCCGGACGCTCCCGTTGTGCACCGAGATGTTCGCCGCGACGGTGATCGCCGGGCGCTCGCGGAAGGACATCTTGCGATGGACCAGGACCGACCCGGCCGGTTGCACCGGTACGTGCACGCAGGTCAGCAGCTCTCCCGGTTCCAGTGCCGTCTCATAGGGGCCGCGCGTGAAGTGCTCTACGGACATGCGGCGCTCGGCCCCGCTCCCGCGGATCGTGAGCTCGCCGCCGGCGGCGATCAGGTAGGTGAGCGGGTCCGAGTGCGGATCGGCGAAGCAGAGGTTGCCGCCGATCGTCCCGACGTTGCGCACCCTGATGTTCGCCACCTCTCGCTCCATGTCCGCCAGCGACGGCCACCGCTCGCGCACGACCGCCGAGCGCACGAGCTGCTGGTGGGTCACCGATGCCCCGATGCGCAGCTCCCCGTCGGCCTCGATCCGGGCCAGCTCGTCGATCCGCTTGAGGTCGACGAGGTCCGTCAGCTCGGTGAGCCCCAGCTTCGCCACCAGCAAAAGCTCGGTGCCGCCGCAGTAGGGGGCCGCTCCGGGCCCCAGCTCAAGGAGCATCTGGCTCGCCTGCTGCACCGTCTGCGGCCGGTGCAGCCTCAGTGGGGGTAGCCTCATCGCGCGCGCCCGCGGAGCATCGATCCTCGCAGTATGCGGCACGCGCGGGAGGGCGGCCCAGGATGATCGCGGGAGGCCGGGCCGGTGTGCGCGCGGGAGCCCCGGCCGGTGTGCGCGCGGGAGGCCGGGCCGGGGTGCGCGTCCCAGGTCGGCGCCGGTGCGACGCCGGTGGCCGGCACGCGGCCGTCGGCCGGTGTGACGCCGGCCGCACGCACAGCGCCTTTGGCCGGCGCGAAGGGGCCGGAGGCGGCGAGGGTCCGCGTTGGGCCTTGCACCTGCACCCGCACAATGGTAGCGTCTGCAGACGAGTGTTGACAGTCCACAGCCGACTTGGGCGCCAATAGCAGTTGAATGGGAAGGAGGGGCCAGAAGCATGGGCACACGAATCGCAGGGCTCGGCGTGCGCTGGCTGGCCGTAGCGGTGGCCGCTGCGATCGCGCTCGCAGCGTGCGGAAGCAGCACGACCTCATCGAGCAGCGCGAGCGCGAGCGCAGCAGGCTCGGCGGGGAGAGGTGGTTCGCCGGTGGAGATCGCGATCTTCCACGCGTTCTCCGGCCCCAACGCGGCCTACGGACCAGAGGCCGCGGCCGGCTGCTACCCGGCTGAGCGCCTGATCAACGCCGCGGGCGGCATCCTGGGCCATCCACTGACCTGCACGCCGGTGGACTCCAAGGGCGACCCCGCCGATGCGGTGCCCGCGGCAAACCGCCTGATCGCCGCCTCCAGCTCGCTCGTCGGCGTCCTCGGAGGCGGCTCCGACACGGCCACGTCGGTGGTGCCGCTCTTTGAGCAGGCGAGGATCCCGATCTTCTCCACCACGGGCCAATCGGCGTTCGATCACACCACCGACGTCTACTTCTGGCGCATCCTGTCGCCCGACGCGGCCCAAGGCAGCGCCATGGCAGCGGCCGCCAGAAAGCTTGGGTTCACCCGGGTGGCGACCGTCTTTGGCAACGACGCGGCGGCGCAGGGCTCGGCGCCGACGGCGATCTCCGGCGTCAGGCGCCTGGGGCTGAGTCTGGTCGCAAACCAGACGCTGGCGGTCGGCCAGACCTCTTACCGCTCGGAGGCGCAGGCGATGGCCTCCGCGCGGCCGCAGGCGATCATCACCGAGGCGGATCCCCAGACGAGCGCGACCTACTTCTCCGAGCTGTCCCAGGTCGGTCAGGTTCCCGCGCTGATCACCGACCCGGTCTCGCAGGAGCCGACGTGGCGCAAGGCGGTCGGCGGAGCGATCGGCACGGCGCTGCTCAACAAGCAGGACTATGCGGTCGTCGCCTACTCGCCGATGACATCGCCCGCCTACCGGGTCTACACCTCGGCGCTGCTGGCGTCCGCCAAGCAGGTTCCCCAGCCGTCGCAGTGGGACTCCGATCTGTACTCGGTCGCCGACTACGACTCGGTCATCGTCATGGCACTGGCCATGGACGCGGCTCACTCCGTCAAGCCCAGCGTCTACAACCGCTATATCACCAGCGTCACCGCGCCTTCTCCGGGTGCGGTGATCGTGCACACCTATGCGGCCGGGAAGGCGGCGCTCGCCGCCGGAAAGCGGATCCAGTACGTCGGGGCCGTTGGGCCATTGAACTTCAACCGCTGGCACAACGCGGGCAACCAGTTCGCGATCGAGCGTTACTCCGGCGGCAACTGGAAGGTGATGTCGGTTCTCAGCGCCGCTGAGATCAATGCGGCAACCGGCTCGTGAGCCCCCTGCCGACCGCCCGCGTCGTCTGAGGAAGGCACATGGCGGAGCTCATCTCAGCCGTCGGCTTCGGCGTGGTCACGGCCGCGATCCTCGCGATCAGCGCGGTGGGCTTCACGCTGCAGTTCAGCGTCACCAACGTCTTCAACCTCGCCTACGGAAGCGTGATGACGATCTCGGGCTTTGTCGCCTACTGGCTCAACAGCTCGGGGCTCGACATCTGGCTGGCGATGGCGGTCGCGGCGCTCGCCGGCGGGGTCCTGTCTGTGGCGATCAACGAGGTCATCTACGAGCCGTTCATCCGCCATGGCGTGAACCTGTTCGGAATGGTCATCATCACGATCTCGGTCGGCCTGATCTGTGACCACGCGCTGCAGGCGATCGTCGGGCCGAGCTTCTTCTCCTACAACGCGCCGGCGGGCAAGGCGCTCCACTTCGCCGATCTGGTGCTGACGCGCCAGGAGCTCGCGATCATCGCGATCGCGCTGGTGGTGACGTCGCTGGTGCAAGTCGCGCTTCAGTTCACCCGCCTGGGGAGGGCCATGCGGGGCGTGTCGGTTAACCCGTCGCTGGCCAGAGCGTGCGGCGTGCCGACTCGACAGGTGATCGCGCTCGCCTGGTTTCTGTCCGGCGTGCTCGCCGGCATCGGCGGCGTGGCGCTGTTCTTGGACATCAGCACCTTCACGGCGACGACCGGGTCGGAGTTTTTGATTGTGATCATCGCGGCGGCGGTGCTGGGTGGGATCGGCTCGCCGCGGGGCGCCGTCCTGGGCGCGCTCGTCGTCGGGATCGTCACCGAGGTCGGCGCCGCGTACTGGAACGCCGAGCTCAAGGACGTGCTCGCCTTCAGCGTCCTGATCCTGGTCCTGCTGGTTCGGCCCCAGGGGCTGTTCGCGCAGCTGGCGATCGAGCGCGCGGTGGCTCGATGAGCGCGGCTACGCAGTATTACCTGGCGACGATCCTGGTCTACATCGCGGTCAACGCGATCGCCGCCTGGGGTCTCGACCTCCAGTTTGGTGTCACCGGCGTGCTCAACTTCGCGTTCGTGCTCTTCCAGGCCGCCGGAGCGTACGTGGCCGCGATGCTCAGCCTCGGTCCGTCGAGCGCCGACGGCGGGTTTCAGCGGTACCTGATCGGCGTCCACCTGCCGTTTCCGCTGCCGATACTGGGCGCGATGCTGTTCGGGGGCGTGCTGTCGGGGCTGATTGGGTTGATCACCCTCCGACGCCTTCGCTCCGACTATCAGGCGATGGTCATGCTCGTTGTCTCGGTGGTCGCCACGGTGGTCGTGGAGTCGGTGATCTCACTCGCCAACGGCTCGGCCGGCCTGTCGCTGATCCCCAACCCAGCCGATGGGCTGAACGGGCTCACGCGGCAGGCGCAGACCTGGGTGTTCGTGGCCATCTGCGCCGTCTGCACGCTGATCGTCGGCATCCTCATGTACGCGCTGCTGTACTCGCCCTACGGGCGGGTGCTCCGGGGCACGCGGGAGAATGAGGCTGCGATCGAGGCGATGGGGCGAAACGCCACCGCCGCAAGGATGCAGGTGTTCGTGCTCGGCGGGGCGCTCGGGGCGCTGAGCGGTGCGCTGCTGGCGGAGTTCATCGGCGCGTGGGCGCCGAGCGATTGGCTGTATCCCGAGACGTTCGTGTTCTTCACCGCGGTGATAGTCGGGGGGCGGGGATCGGTGTTGGGCGTGGCCGTGGGGTCGGCGCTGGTGTGCGTCGGCGTGCAGCAGGCCGTGCAGTATCTGCCGATCGGCAGCGACCCGACCGTGCTGGCGTCGCTTGAGTGGATCATCACCGGCCTGTTGACGATGCTGTTCCTCTGGGCCCGCCCGCAGGGCCTCCTGCCCGAGCGGCGGCGGCGGTTTACGGAGACGGCAACGCAGCCCGCCGAGGGGTCGCCCGGCGCCGGGGGAGGGACGGGTTGACGGCGCAGGACGAGCCGCTGGTCGTCGTCGAGGGCCTCGCCAAGAGCTACGGCGGGGTCCGTGCCGTTGATGGCGTGTCCTTCGCGATCCCCCGCGGCTCGTTGACTGGGATGATCGGGCCCAACGGCGCGGGCAAGTCGACTGTGCTGGGGATGATCGCGGGCGCGATCCGACCGGACCGCGGGTCGATCGTCCTCGATGGGCGCGAGATCGCGGGCCTGCCCTCGCACCGGGTCGCCCGCCTGGGCGTGATCCGCACCTTCCAGGCGGCGAGCGTCTTTCCTCGCATGACGGTGCTCGAGAACCTGCTGCTCGGTGTGCCGCCATGGTGGGGGGAGGGGATCGCGCCTGCCCTGTTCGCACGGCCGCGCTGGCGCTCCCAGGAGCGCGAGCAGGTGCAGCGCGCCCGCGGGCTGCTTGATCGGCTGGGCCTCTCCTCGATGGCCGACACCTACGCGGGGCAGCTCAGCGGTGGGCAGAAGCGCCTGGTCGAGATCGGACGCGCGATGATGGCCCGGCCAAAGCTCCTGCTGCTGGACGAGCCGATGGCCGGCGTCAGCCGAACGCTCGCGCCGGCGATCGAGGCCCTGGTCGCCGAACTGCGGCAGGACGGAATGACCGTTCTGCTGATCGAGCATGAGCTGGCGCTCGTGGAGCGCCTGTGCAGCCCGGTCGTCGTCCTGGCGCAGGGCCGCGTACTGCATCGTGGCGAGATGGCGGAGGCGCGCGCAAACCCGGAGGTCAGGAGGGCCTACCTTGTCGGCTAGCGCTCGGCCGGGCGCCGGTCCGGATCTGCCGGCCGTCGAGAGCGGCGCGGTCCTGGTCCTGGAGCGGGTGTCGGCCGGCTACGGTGGCCACGAGGTGGTCCACGAGGCGTCGCTGTCGCTGGCGCCGGGCAGCATCGAGTGCATCGTGGGTCCCAACGGCGCGGGCAAGAGCACGCTCCTGCGGGCCGTGACGGCAGACGCGGAGCTGCTCGCCGGCCGGGTGCTGCTGGCCGGCCGTGAGGTCACCCGCATGCCCGCCAACAGGCTGGTGGCGCGCGGGCTCGCGTGGGTGCCACAGCTCGACGATGTCTTCACCACGCTGACCGTGATCGAGAACCTCGAGCTGGGCGGCTTCCTGCTGGACCGCCGGCGCCTGTCCGCCCGCGTCGACGAGGTGCTTGAGCTGTTCCCGCTGCTGGCGCCGCTGCGCTCTCGTGTCGCCGGCCGGCTGAGCGGCGGCGAGCGCAAGCTGCTGGCGATCGCCCGCGCACTGATGCCCGCGCCGAGCACGCTGCTGCTCGACGAGCCGACGGCCGGCCTGTCGCCGGAGATGACCGGCCTGGTGCTGGAGGACCAGCTGCCCCGGCTGAGCGCCAGCGGGGTCGCGATCCTGCTCGTCGAGCAGCGGGCGATCGAGGCGATCGAGATCTCCTCCCGGGTGCACGTCATGGTGAGCGGGGAGATCCGCGTGTCGCGCCGCGCGTCGGAGGTGCGAGATTGGGATGCGCTCGCTCGGCTGTTCCTGGGCGAGGAGTGATCGGTGGGCGGCGGGGCGCGCGCCATGGTCCGCCGCGGCCCGCCGTCGCGCCCCACGCGGGGGCCTGCGCCGCGCTGGCGCGCTGCCCCGGGCTGGCCTGCCGCTCCGGGCTGGCCCGCTGCTCCGGGCTGGCCCGCTGCCCCGGGCTGGCCCGCTGCTCCCGGCTGGCCCGCTGCAAGGCAGCGGCCCGCCGCGCCGGGGTGCCACGCTGCAAGGCAGCGGCCCGCCGCGCCCGGTGGCCCGTTGCGCGTCGGCGGCGCCGATGGTAGTGTGCCAATTGTTGACAGTCCACAGCCCACAGCCAACGCGTGCCGCGGGCGACATCAAACGATTCGCAGAGCCAGGGGGACACCTCACACCGATGGCTGAGACCAAGCCGACGCAGTTCGGCGTCAACCTCAACAACCGCGAGCCGCTGATCGCTCCGGACTACGACCTGCAGGCGCTGCTGGAGCTCTCCGAGCGCGTCGAGGAGCTCGGATTCGACTCGGTGTGGGTGGGCGACAGCCTGTTCTCCAAGCCGCGCTACGAGGCGATGACCCTGCTGGCGGCGATCTCCCAGCGAACACGGCGAGTTCGGCTCGGCACCGCGTGCCTGGTCAGCTCGATGCGAAACCCGCTGTACCTGGCGCTCGAGTGGGCGACGCTGGACGCGCTGTCGGGTGGCAGGACCATCCTCGGACCCTGCATGGGCAACCCGGAGCAGGGGGTCCGCCGCGAGTTCGAGGCGCTCGGGCTGCCGTTCTCGGATCGCGCGACCGTCTTCGAGGAGGGGCTGGAGGTCATCAACCAGGCCTTTCGCACCGGCTCGGTCACCTTCAAGGGCCGCTACTACAGCTACGACGACGTGGCGTTCTACTCGGGTACGGAGATGGCGCCGCTGCGCCCGGCGCAGGTGCCGCCGATCTGGGTGGTCTCTAACCCGCGCCTGGTCGGCGACAAGCCGACCGAGAAGATGCGTGCGATCATGGAGCGCGCCTGCGACCGAATCATCCGCCTGGGCGACGGCTGGATGACCTGCTGCCGGGCCGAGCACCCCGAGGAGCTCAGCGAGCAGATCGGGTACCTGCGCGAGGCGGCCGCCCGCAACGGGCGCGATTTCGACGACTACGAGGTCGCCTACCAGGTCACGATGAACATCGGCGACTCCAGGGAGCAGGCGCGGCAGGCGTTCGGGGACTACATCTCCAAGTACTACCCGGAGCTGTCGCGGGCCATGGACCTCTCAAACTGGGGGCCCGTGGGCACGCCGGAGGAGATCGTCGCCTGGCTGCGGGAGTTCCAGAGCCGGGGCGTGACCCACTTCATCTGCAGGTTCGGGGCCATCGACCAGTTCGGTCAGGTCCAGCGCTTTGCGCAGGAGGTGCTGCCGTCGTTTCAGACCCAGGAAGTGAGGTGAAAGAGATGGCCGTAGCCGACACGGGCACGAACGCGCCTTCAGAGGCGGTGCGCAGGGACGCGGAGCTCGTGGTGGATGTGTGCATGTCCGTCGAGCCAGACGACGTCGTGACGATCATCACCGATGACGCGCACGAGGATCAGGCGCGCGTCGTGGCCGAGGTGTGCGTTGACCGGGGCGCCTGGCCGGTGATCATGAACAACGAGACGCAGGTGCGCCGGGGGCTGGCCGACACCCGCTTCCCGATGGTCCCGCCGCGCAACCTGCACGAGGCGATGGTCCACTCGGACGAGATCATCATCATCACCAACCTGGAATGGGCCAACCGCTTCGCCCACGTGCCAGCCGTCAAGCAGTCGTGTGAGAACAACGCCAAGATCGCCTCCGTGGAGCCCGGCATGGGCACCTGGGGGCTGACCGTGGAGGGCCTGCACCGCGCTCAGCAGCGGGCGTGGGACGCGATGGCCGCGCTTGAGGGCGTCGAGAAGGTGCACGTGACCTCCCCGGCGGGCGCTGACTTCACCGTGACGATCAGGGACCGTCCGGCCCTGGAGGTGACCTCGATCAAGAAGCGCGGCCAGATGATGGGGCCGCTGCCGCTGTGGGCAGAGGTCGCGTTCGCGGCGGTGGAGGACGGCACCGACGGGACGGTCGTCGTCGACGGAGTGATGCTCGGCATCGGCCTGCCCGGGCAGGTCAAGCAGCCGATCACCTGGACCGTCCGGCGTGGCAGGGTGGTCGGCATCGAGGGCGGCGAGGAGGCGCGGCGCCTGCGCGAGGTGATCGACGGCGTCGAGAACGCGGACGTGATCGGCGAGTTCGCCTTCGGGGTCAGCGAGGTCGCGCCGTTCGGCACGCCCTCGGAGAAGGGGCGGGTGGGAACCGTCCACTGCGCCCTGGGCGACAACCATCTCGCCTACCCGGGCGGACAGAACGTGTGCTCGCTGCACCTCGACGGGGTGGTGCTGAACGCCTCGATGCAGATCGTCGACAACGGTCGCTGGATCCTGAGGGACGGGCAGTGGGTGCTCTAGGCGACCCGGCCGGCTCGGGCGCCCCGGCCGCTTCGGCGCCCGCGGCGGTCCGGACCGTGGCGCTCGAGGACGTCGACCCGATCCCGCTGCCGGGCGGCAGCTGGAGCAGGATGGTGCTCGCCAGCGGCACGCTAGGGGGGAACGCCTCGTCGCTGGGCTACTCGGTGTTCACCCCCGGCTGCGTGACCGCGATGGTCTCGCACGAGACCGAGGAGGTGGCCTACGTGGTAGCCGGCGCCGGCGAGCTGAGGCTCGACGGCGACGCGGTTCCGTTCGCCGCCGGCCAGGGGCTCTACGTGCCCGCCGGGACCTGGCACGCCGTGGCCAACACCGGCTCAGAGGACGTGATCATGGTGTTCGGCTTCCCGCACCCCGACTACCCGCCGACCGAGCGGAGACAGCCGTGAGCGGGTGGCTAGCCGACCGGGCGGGGGCGAGCGTGAGCGGCCGGTCGCGGGCGCGGAGGCGCAGATGAGCGGCGGCTCGCCCGCCTCGATGCCCGCCGCCCGGGCGCCCGAGGACGAGCGGATCGTCGAGGACGTCGCTTGGGCATGCCGGATCCTGGCGATGCTCGGCTACGAGGACCTGACCCTCGGGCACGTCAGCGCCAGGGGGGCGGACGACCGCACGATCTACATCAAGCGCAAGGGCGTCGCGCTGGGCGAGGTCACCCCCGCCGACGTGCTGTCGGTCACGCTGGACGAGGTGCCCCAGAACGGCGAGGGAGGGACGCACCTGGAGACCGTCCTGCACACCGAGGTATACAAGCGCCGGCCGGACGTGCGCAGCATCGTGCACGGGCATCCTCCGTACGCGACGGCCTTTGCGGCCACCGACGCCCGGTTCGCCTACCTCACGCACGACAGCGTGATGTTCATCGACGGGGTCGCGACCTACGACGGCGGCCCCGATCTGATCATGGACGAGGCGCAGGGCGCCGCCGTGGCTGCGGCGCTGGGCAGCGGGACGGCGCTGCTGTTGCGAAACCACGGCGTGCTGATCGCACAGCGGGACGTTCGCTGGGCGGTGCTCGCGAGCGTGCTCCTGGAGCGCTCGATCCAGCTGCAGGCGATCGCCACCTCCCTGGGGCCGCTGCACCCGATTCCCGATCGCCAGCTGGACGACATCCACGCCAGCAAGTACCAGTCGGACTTCGCCAGCGAGTACTGGGACGCCTGGGTGCGCTCGCTGCGGCGCAGCGGCCTGGCGTTCGGGATGCCGGGCGAGCGCTGATGTGCCGGCACTGATGGGGATCGAGCTGACGCCGGCGCCGATGGAGATCGAGCTGACGGTCAACGGCGAGCGCGTGCGCGAGCGGATCGAGCCGCGGGAGCTCCTGCTGGACTTCCTGCGCGAGCGGCTGCGGCTGACCGGCGCCAAGCGCTCCTGCGACGTGCAGGTGTGCGGCACATGCACGGTGCTCGTGGACGGCGGGCCGGTGAGCGCCTGCACCTACCTTGCAGCCGACGCCGACGGGCGTGAGGTCCTGACCATCGAGGGGTTCGCCGCGCGGCCCGAGTTCGGGCGCTTCGAGCAGGCGTTCATGCGCCACGCGGCGCTGCAGTGCGGCTACTGCACGCCAGGCCTGCTGTTGACCCTCAAGCGCCTGCTCGACGCCGGCGAGCTGCGTGACGAGCGGGACATCCGCCACGGGCTGGACGGCAACCTGTGCCGCTGCACCGGGTATCGCTCGATCCTTGAGGCGGCCAGGGAGCTGGCCGGGGAGCCGGACGGCTCGTCGCAAGAGCTGAGCAGGCTGGCCGGGGAGGGCGCTGGCGCGGCCGGGGAGGTCGCCGGCGCGGCCGGGGAGGCGGCCGGTGCGGCCGGGGAGGCACACGCATGACGGTGATCGAGCGCTCGGCGCTGTCTGAGGTGGGCGCCTCCCGGCCGCGCAAGGACGGCCACGAGAAGGTCACCGGCCAGGCGCAGTTCGTCGGCGACATGGAGATGGCCGGGATGCTGCACGGCAAGGTGCTGCGCAGCCCGCTCGCGCACGCGCTGATCAGATCGATCGACTTCTCCCGTGCGCTTGCGATCGACGGTGTGGTGGCGGTGCTGACAGGCGCCGACCTGCAGGACATCGAGCCCTACTACGGCCACGCGATCAAGGACCGGCCGATCCTGGCGCTTGACCGCGTCCGCTTCGCCGGCGAGCCGGTCGCCGCGGTGGCTGCCGTCGACGAGGCGACGGCAGAGGCCGCGGTGCGCGAGATCGACGTCGACTACGAGGAGCTTCCGGTGCTGGCGACGATCGAGCAGGCGCTGGCGCCCGGGGCGCCGCGACTGCACGAGCGCCGGCCCAAGGTCGGCCTGTTCCACGGGCTGGGCGAGCTGGGCGAGCAGCGCGGCAACGTCTGCTACCGCCACGAGATCGTCGCCGGGGACATGTCGGCGGCGACCGCCGGGGCGCCGATCTCCGTTGAGGGTACCTACACGTTCCCCGCCGTCTACCAGTATTCGATGGAGACCCACGCGACGATCGCCCACTACCACGGCGATGGCGTGACGCTGTGGGCCAACTGCCAGCACCCCTTCCTGGTGCAGGCGGAGATCGCGGACCTGTTCGGGCTTGAGATCGGCTCGGTGCGGATCATCGTGCCCTACCTGGGGGGCGGCTTCGGGTCCAAGTCCTACACGAAGATGGAGCCGCTCACCGTGGCGCTGGCGCGCAAGGCCGGCCGGCCCGTGCGGATCGTCAACGCGGTCGACGAGTCGATGGTCACCTCCCGTCGCCATGGAATGCGGTGCTGGATGCGCACCACCGCCGCCGCCGACGGGACGCTGCTCGCGCGGGAGGCGAAGTTCTGGATGGACACGGGGGCCTACGCCGACAACGGTCCGCGCGTCACCGCGACCGCCGCCGACGCGGCGCCGGGGCCCTACCGCTGGCGTGCCGTCGACATCCAGGCGGACTGCGTGTACTGCAACACGCCCCCCTCGGGCTCCTACCGGGCGTTCGGCGCCACGCACCTGCAGTGGATCGGCGAGTCGCAGATCGACGAGGTCGCCCGTCGCGCCGGCATCGACCCGCTCGAGCTGCGCCGCCGCAACCTGGTGTCGCCGGGCGAGCCGGTTCGGCCGGACGGCAGCGGCAAGCCGCTGGACGCCGACCTGGTCGGCGACGTCGAGCGGGCCGCCGAGGCGGTCGGATGGGATGAGCCCTCGGAGCCCTGGGTTGGGCGGGGCGTGAGCGTCGGCCTGCTCGCCGCGGGCGCCCACCCGGTGTCCCGCGCCTCCGTGCGCCTGTGCTCGGACGGGTCCGCCGACGTGTACGTGGGCACCACCGAGCTCGGTCAGGGCCCGCGCACGGTGATGGCCCAGATAGCGGCCGAGAGCCTGGGGCTGTCAAGCGATCTCGTCAGGGTGCACGGAGCCGACACCCGCTTTACCCCATATGACCGCTCGACCGGCGCCAGCCGCTCGACCACGATCGCCGGCCTGGCGGTCAAGCGGGCGGCCGACGCCGTCGCCGGCCGCCTGCGCGAGACCGCCGCCGAGGCCTGGGGCGTGGACGCGGACGTCGTCGATCTGGTCGGCGGCCGCGCCGTGTTCGCCGGCGAGGAGCTCTCCTTCCCGGAGCTGATCGCCCGCCGCTTCGGGTTCAGGGGCGGTGAGATCGTCGAGGGTGGCGAGGTCAGGCCCACCGGGGGCGACACCGGCTCCTACGCGGAGGGCCCGCACTTCTGGGAGGTGTGCGTGGCCGCGGCGAGGGTTCGGGTGGACCCGGACACCGGCGTGGTCACGGTGCTGCGGACCGCCACGGTCGCCGACGTCGGCAGGGCGATCAACCCCCAGCTGGTCGAGCGCCAGGACGAGGGGGCGACCCTGCAGGGGATCGGCAACGCGCTGTTTGAGGAGATGCGCCTGATCGACGGCGTGCTCGTCAACGGCAACCTGCTCGAGTACCGGGTGCCGCGGATCGCCGACCTGCCTCACAGCATGACGTCGATCATCGTCGAGAACGAGGATGGGCCGGGCCCCTACGGCGCCAAGGGCTGCGGGGAGGGCGCGTTCGCGGCGGTCCCGGCGGCGATCGTCTGCGCGCTGGCCGATGCCGGCGTGCCCATGAACGAGCTGCCGCTCACGCCCGAGCGGGTCTGGCGGCGCATCGCAGAGCTGTCGAATGGCAACCAACCCTCACAAGGAAGATCCGCATGAGCGAGCTAAGACGCGCAACGATCCTCGGCACCGGCACGATGGGCCCTGGCATGGGCGCCGTGCTCGCCAGAGCCGGGATGCAGGTCAGCCTGTTCGACGTCGACGCCGGAGCGCTCGAGCGCGCCAAGGGCGCCGTGGCGCTCGCGGAGTCCGTGCTGGAGCGCCTGGAGGTTCCCGTTCGCGAAGGCGGCGGGCTCTCGTATCAGAGCGATCGGGCGGCCGCGCTCGCGCAGACCGAGCTGGTGGCCGAGGCGGTCCCGGAGAACCTGGAGCTCAAGCGCGACCTCTTCCGGGAGATCGAGGACGAGATCCCCGACACGGCGATCATCGCGTCCAACACATCCGGCATCCCGGTCACCAGGCTCGCCGAGGGACTGCGCCACCCCGAGCGGGTGGTGGGCTGGCACTGGTCCAACCCTCCGCACCTGATCCCGATGAACGAGGTGATCCCCGGCGAGCGCACCGCCCCGGAGGTCACGCGCGCGATCGAGCAGCTGACGCGCCACATCGGCTATCACCCCGTGACGCTCAAGAAGGAGGTGCCGGGGTTCGTCGAGAACCGCGTGCTGTACGCGATCATGCGCGAGTGCCTGGCGCTGGTCGATGAGGGGGTGATCGACACCGAGGGACTTGACCTGTGCGTCAAATGGGGCATCGGCTACAAGCTCGCGGTGGTGCCGCCCATCCAGCTGCTGGACATGGCCGGTCTCGACATCTACACAAGCGTCGCCGGCTACCTGAACGCGTCGCTGTCCAACGAGACGGGCGTGTCGCGTACCGCGACGTCGCTCAAGGAGCAGGGGCATTTGGGCATCAAGGCCGGCCGCGGCTTCTTCCAGTACACCCCCGAGCGGATCGCCGAGCTCCAGCGCCAGCGCGCGGCTGCGCTCGTGGCGGTCAGAAAGGCGCTGTCCTGACATGGCGAGGGCAACGAGGGTCAGGCTGCTTGACAGCGGCACCCTGGTCATCGATCAGTCGCACATCACCTGGAACGTCGGCTGTGGCACGCCGGTGCGCTTTCCGGTCTACAGCGTGCTGATCGAGCACCCCGACGGCCTGTTCCTGTTCGACACCGGCTATGACCTGGACTTGGTCAACGCGGTGCTGCCGTTCGAGCTGCCCGAGCAGACGCCGGAGCAGACCCTCGTGCGCCAGCTCGAGCGCTGCGGCTTTGCCCCTCAGGATGTGAGCGGGGTGATCAACTCCCACCTGCACTTCGACCACTGCGGCGGCAACAGGCACCTCACCAACGCGGTCACCTACCTGCACCAGGACGAGTTGCGCGAGGCGCGCAGCCCCGAGCCGTTCGAGCGGCTCGGGTACGCCGACAGGGGCTTCGACCACGAGGGCGCGAAGTTCGAGCTGCTCGAGGGCGATGTGCACTTCGCCGACGGGATCCACCTGTTCCACACCCCGGGGCACACGATCGGCCACTACTCGATGCTCGTGGAGCTAGAGAACGGTCACCCGCTGCTGTTCATGGCCGACGTCTCCTACACGGCGGCCGCATACGAGAACGACCAGCAGGCCGGCTTCCACCACGACCCGGTGGCCGGCGTGCGGTCGATCCGCCGGATCAAGCGGCTCGCGCGCGAGTGGGGCGCGGAGGTGATCTTCACGCACGACATGGAGGCGTTCCGCAGCTACCCGCTCGCGCCCGAGCCGTTCTTCGGAGCCCGGGCCGGGGCGGTGAAGGAGGGTGGACGGTGAAGCTGCAGGGACGCGTCGCGATCGTCACGGGGGCCGCGCAGGGGATCGGCCGAGCGGTGGCCGACAAGCTTCACGCCGAGGGCGCGCAGGTGGCGGTCGCCGATCTAAACGGCGGCGGGGCGGCGGCGGTCGCCGCGCAGCTGGACGGCCTGGCGATCCAGGCCGACATCTCAAGCGAGGCCGACGCGCAGCGCATGGTCGCCGAGACGCTCGCGCGCTACGGGCGCGTCGACGTGCTGGTCAACGCGGCCGCGATCGTCCCCTACATCCCCTGGGACGACGTCGACTTCTCCTACTGGCGCAGGCTGCTGTCGGTCAACCTCGACGGCGCCTACCTGGTCTCGCGCGCCGTCGAGCGGCCGATGCGCGACGCCGGCTACGGCCGCATCGTCCACATCGCGTCAAACGCCTTCTACGCCGGCACGCCGAACATGGGGCCCTACCTGGCCGCGAAGGGCGGCGTGATCGGGCTTGTGCGGGCGCTCGCCACCGAGCTCGGGCGCTACGGGATCACCGCCAACGCGGTCGCGCCCGGCATCACCCGCACAGAGGGCTGCCTCGCCACCCCGCACCGGGACTCGTTCGATTTCGTCCAGGCGCTGCAGGCCATCCCCAGGCACGGCCTGCCGCAGGACATAGCCCCGGCCGTCGCCTTTTTGGCTTCCGAGGAGTCCGGCTGGGTGACGGGCCAGGTGCTGGTCGCCGACGCCGGCCACATCCGCGACTGATGCAGCTGACGATCAGGCGGGCCGGCGCGATCCTCGCCGTCTCAGACGTCGAGCGCTCGGTGGCGTTCTACTCGCAGCTGGGGTTCGAGGTGCAGGCGCGCTACGAGGATCCCCCGTACGCGACGCTCGAGGCGGCCGGCGTGCGCCTGTCGCTGGCCGAGCAGGGCCACCCCGCCGAGGATCGTCCCGGCGTCATCATGACGGCGCCGGAAGACCCGGGTAGGTTGAGCGCGATCCTCGTGCTGGAGGTGGACGACTGCCTGGCCGCCCATGAGCGCCTGCGCCGGGCCGGGGTCGCGTTCCTCGCCGAGCCCCATTCGCCGCCTTGGGGAGGCCACCGCTGCTTTGCGATCGACCCCGACCATCATCTGATCGAGCTGGAGGAGCCCGCATGAGAGCCGTCAAGCTGGTCGGCCACGAGCGCGTCGAGGTGCGCCAGGCGCCGCAGCCGCGACTTGAGAGCGACACCGACGCGATCGTCCGCGTCACCCACACCGCGATCTGCGGCGCGGACCTGCTGCCCTACCACGGGCACACGCCCGGCTTTGAGCTGGGCACCACCCTCGGACACGAGTTCGTCGGCGTGGTGCAGGAGGCGGGCGACGGGGTCGGCGGCCTGGCCGCCGGCCAGCGCGTGGTGAACACGAGCATGACCTCCGACGGAAGCTGCGCCCACTGCCGCGCCGGCCGGGTCACCCAGTGCGCCTCGCGCGCCCTGTTCGGCTACTCGGGCGTGTACCCCCGCCTGGACGGTGGCCAGGCCGACCTGGTGCGCGTGCCCAGGGCCGACCGCTGCCTGTGGCCGGTCCCAGACGACGTCTCCGATGAGGACGCGGTGTTCGTCGCCGACATCCTCCCGACCGGGTTCGTCGCCGTCCAGCGGGCCGCGGTGGGCGCGGGCGACGTGGCCGTCGTGCTCGGCTGCGGGCCGGTGGGGCTGATGGCCGTGCTGTGCGCCGTGGGCACCGCCAGGCGGGTGATCGCCGCCGACGCGGTGGCGGCCCGCCGCCGGCTTGCGGAGTCGCTTGGCGCCTGCGCGGTGGCGCCGGACGCCGTCGCCGACGCGGCGCGCGAGAGCACCGCCGGCATTGGGGCCGACGCGGTGATCGAGGCCTCCGGCTCGCCTGGAGCGCTGGCAGCGGCGCTTGAGCTGGTCAGGCCCCAGGGCGTGGTGTCGGTAGTAGGAGCGCACTTCGAGCCGAACTTCCCGCTCAACAACGGGCTGATGTTCGAGAAGGAGATCACGCTGGCGTTCGCGATCGGGAATCCCACCCGCGACCGCGAGCGCCTGCTGGCGATGATCCAGGACGGCGCGCTGTCCCCATCGCGGATCATCACCGACACCCTTCCGCTCGACGACGCCGCGGCCGCCTACCGGTCCTTTGATGCGCGCGAGTCCACCAAGGTCGTTTTGACCACGTGAGCGCCTCGCCGCTGCGCGATCACAGCGCCCGGGCGCTCACAGCAGGTAGTCGGCGATCGCGCGCGCTATCTCGCGCACCAGCCGCCTGTCGCTGACGGCGCGCGCGGACTCGAACCTGGGCCCGTGGGTGATCCGCCGCGCGATCGTGCAGTAGAGCATCCGCCAGGCGACGTCGATCGCAAGCTCCGGCTCGGGGTGGCCGAGGTCGCCCCGGTGACTGAGGATCGCGCGCCTGAATGCCTCGTAGGACTCCTGTGACTTCTCCGCGCCGCGGCGCCAGATGTCCGGGTTCATCGGCGCCTGGCGCATGAACACGCGCAGGATGTCGGCGTGCGAGAGCATCGTCTCGGCCTCCTGGATGACGATCGCCTCAAGTCGCTCGCGGGGGCTCAGATCCTCTCGCCCGGCCGTGCGCTCCAGCGGCTCGCGCTCCTCGCTCCAGGCCATAGCGCGCTCGTAGATCGCCATGATCAGCGCCTCGCGGCTTGGCACCCGCGCGTAGATCGAGCCGATCGACACTCCGGCCCGGCGGCTGACCTCCTGCAGGGTGAAGCCCTCGAAGCCCTCCTGCTGCAGCAGCTCAAGGCCCGCCTGCAGCACTCGCTCAAGCGACTTCTGGCTGCGGCGCTGAAGCGGTGGGCGGATGAGCGGCTGCGGCGCGGCCATGCGGAGAGGATAGGCCGCGGATCGGCCGCTCGCGAGCTGGACGCGAATCAATCTTCGTGTTTTACTGCGCGCGATGATAACCGCCGGGCAGCTCGGACTGGGGACCTTCGCGGACGGCGCCGGCGAGGCGTTCCCGGGGCTGGTCTGCGGCGACCGGGTGCTCGACCTGCGGCGGCGGTTTGGCTCGGGGACGACGGTGCTGGGGCTGCTGGAGGACTGGGACGGGGTGCTCCCGGTGCTCTGGGAGCTGTCGGCGGCGGGGGACACGCGTGCGCTAGAGCTGGGGTCGCTTCGCCCGCTGCCGCCGGTGATGGCGCGCCAGGTGCTGTGCGCGGGGGCGAACTACTACCGCCATGTGCGCGAGATCGTGGTCTCGACCCTGCGGCTTGCGGGCGATGCGCGGTCGGAGGCGGAGCTGCGCGAGGAGGCCGATCGCCAGGTGCGCCGCGCGGCCGAGGGCGAGCCCTACCTGTTTGCCGGCCTGCCCGGCGCGCTTGCGGGCGCAAACGACGACATCGTGCTCTGGGGTCCGGGTCGCTGCCACGACTGGGAGCTGGAGCTGGCGGTCGTGATCGGGCGCCCGGCGCGCAACGTGTCGCAGGCCTTGGCGATGAGCCATGTGGCCGGTTACACGATCGCCAACGACATCAGCACCCGCGACGTCATGAATCGCCCGGGGTTCCCGATGACCGACTTTCTGATGAGCAAGTGCCGCCCGAGCTTCCTGCCGACCGGCCCGTACATAGTCCCGCGTGAGCTGGTGGCCGACCCGCGCGCGCTTCGCATCACGCTCAGCGTCAACGGCGAGGTGATGCAGGACGAGTCGGTCGACGACATCATCCACGGCGTCGAGGCGCTGGTCGCCTACGCCTCCTCGGTGGTCGCGCTGTGGCCCGGCGACCTGATCCTGACCGGATCGCCTGCGGGCAACGCCGGCCAGCACGGCGACCGCTGGCTGGTGCCGGGCGATCTCATCGAGGGTCGGATCACCGGCCTGGGCGTGCAGCGCAACCGGTGCGTCGCGCCCGCGCAGGCGCCCGCCGCGCGCTGACCCGCGGCTCGGCCGAGAACGGCCCAGGAAGGGGCTCGTCGCCCTGGGCGCTGTGCCCCTTGCGCCGCTGCTCGAAGGCCCGGCGCGCTGGCGGAACCTGGCCCGCGTCGTGGGCATCGGCCCGCTCGAGCTCGACCGCCTGGCCCCCCACCACGTTCAACGGAGCTTCGCGCGGCAGCTCATCGTCGGCCCCGACGCTCATCGTCGGCCGCGATCCCGTTGACGAGCGCCAGCGCCCGCGCCTTCTCCGCCGACGGCCGCGCCGTCCGGTTGCAGCTCGACGTCGATCACCAGCACCACCCTCTGCTCCCTCCAGAACAGCCGGATGCAACCGTGGCCATACTCAACGCGGTCAGGGCTGGGCAAATCCGCGGCCTGGAGGAGCGCCCGCGTCGCCAGCTCGGCTTGGATCTTCTGCTTGAGGGTTGCCATGGCCGAAAGCGTGCACCCCAATGCTGCAACCAAACAAGGCCCAAGGGTCAGGGTTTGGAGAAACCTCTGAACGGGGTATCCATTTTGCTCCGGTTGCTCCGGCTAGGCTGCGAGCTGCCTTTGCCGCCAGGGCCGATCTGCAGCGACGACCACGGGCGGGCGGCCGCGTCGGCGGAGGTGCAGCGGCTGGGGGCGCTCGCGGGGCTGGG
>DATGLC010000091.1:0-13396 GCA_035294345.1 Solirubrobacteraceae bacterium | reverse complement strand
CGCGACGCGGCGAACGTAGCTGTTGGTGTCGCCCACGGCCTTGAGGAACGCGTCACGGAGATCGGGCGAGCGCCGGGCTCGTAGCGCGTTGATGGCTTCGTACCGCACGTCGCTGTCGCTGTCGCTCAGCGCGGAAACGAGAGGATCGTTGTCTGGCGCGGTCAAATCCTCGGCGGTCGGACCGCGAAACGGCTTATCTGAGCCGGGTCCGTCGTCGGTGCGACTGATCTCCTCTTGTGGACGGTGGGCGATAGGTGCGGTGATGGGCTCAGCGTTCTCCGCCGATGTGGATACGTTGCCGAAGGTCGTCTGCGCGCCGCTATCCCTGTCTTGGTTGCTGCCATCGCCGCTCGGAAGCAGCTCGCGGACGGCCGCCGCGTCTCCGCCCTCGGCTGCGGACCCCTCAGCCCTGACCGCCCGCTTCATACGAGACATGACCGCGGCCAAGCCGGGATCGTCGTCGGTGTTGATTGTCGCCAGCTCATGCGTACGGCCGACTACCTCCCACCAAGCGTCTTCTGCATCGTTGAGAGCGTCTGTGAGGGGCTCCACCTCGTTCGGGATCCCGGGGACCCGAGTGAGCAGGTAGTCCCGGCCGAACGCCCCCTCGTATACAGGTTCCCACTCTTCCGAGTCGTCGACCGGGACGATCCCGATTACGAAGATCTCCTCAATCCCTGGTGCCGCGGTGGCCGCGCGGCGGGCGGCACCCAGCAGCCTGCTCGCCATCGCCCCTACGTAAAGATCGTTCATCCGGGTCTGCGTCCGTTTGCGCACGGTCGGTCTCCCGCCTTCCGTGTACGCGGGTTCCTGATCCCCGATTAGTTCGTCACGGTCCGGGATTGCGACTACCAACACGACCGTGGCTTCAACGCACCCGAGGGGCGTCACCGGGGCATCCTCGAACGCCGTCCGCAGGGCGGCGAGTGTGGCGTCCGGCTCGCCCGCTTCCAAGCGTTGCCACTGGATGTTCCGCAGCCCCTGCGCAAGTCGATGTGCCGCGGCGCGCTTTGTGGTCTCTAGCGACACCCAAGCATCGACCTCGGAGGCAATCTGTTGACGAAGTCTCTGGAGCTCGGCCCATTGCGCGTCCAGGCGACTCTGCAGCTCCGCGTGGTTCGCCTGGCGCTCCTGTTGGAGGGCAATGCCGCGTTCGTTCGCCTCCGCACGAACCTGATCTCGGAGGGCCCGCCGCGCCCCGAACTTCCAGGGCGGCACTGTCCCCAAAGACTCCTTCCAGAGTTGTCGCTCGATCGCGGCAACGTCGACCGGCGCGGGCTCCGGCGCGCTCGGAGGCTCGCCGTAGGCCCCGATCTCGGCCGCAAGCTCGAGCGCGCCAAGCTCGCGCTCAAGCGTCGACCGCAGGTCGCTCGGATTCACCGGCGCTGGCGCAGGTACAGTTGATGGCGCTGCGTAAGTCACAGGCGCTAGGTGTTTCGCGAGTAGTTGGGCCTCGTATTGAGCAATTGCGGCGCCGAGTTCAGCTCGCTCGATGGCGGCCGCGTAGGAGTTAGGCCCGGTGCTGACCGGACGCACCCCTGCCGGCCGCCTCGGCCGGATGCCACCCGTTCCCATCAACGCATCAAGGAGCGCGTTCTCGGCGGCCGACTCCATCGCCGAGAACGGGTGAGCGGCCTGCCAGATACCTCGCTCCAACTGGCGGACTGGTCGCGGGGTAACTGCACGCACCGTTGTCCGAACGGGGTGTCGAACGGCGGTATACGGCCTCCTCACCGAGCGCGGAACAGACCGACGGATGGCCTTTCGCATCAAGCCCATCGGACTGCTAGCCCTCTACCTGACCGGGAATGTCTTGTCCGCTTTTCGGTGCTGTCGATATCGTCGATGCTGTAGCTGCCCGATTGGTCCCCCGCGACCCAGTCCTCGCCGTGCTTCGCCGCCTCGGCCTTGGCGTCGCAGTCGAAATGCTTCGGGCCGCGAGGTAGACCTCCGCCCAAGCTCATGAGCAGAGGCGAGACGCAATGCTTTCCTCATGCTCGCCAGTCTATATCCGCGGGCTCAGCCCCGACGGGGATGCTTGCGTGAATGTGGGAGCTTCGGATTCGTGGGGATGCTTCCGGTCGCTCGAGGCACCGTGGAAGCGCAGGTCGACCGCTTCAAACCTGCGAACCGCCGTGTCGCTCGCGAGGTTGCCTCGCGCTAGATTGTCGCGTCGCTCGCGATCGCGTTGGCAACGAGGAAGCCGTGAACCAGAGCGACGGCTGGCGACGGCCTAGCCACGAAGACGATTGCTGGCGGTAGCTCGCGTCCGATGATCGCCCTTGGCGATTCCTGGTTGCCCGGCCACGCGGGAGTGGGGACTGCTCCTGCCAGCAGCCGAGTGTGGCCGGCGATTACCCGCTGAGACGTCCGCTTTTCGCGGGTCGGTAGAGCTTGCGGCCGCCGAGTGCGGGAGCCGGCGGGCGGGGCCATGTTGGCACGCCATCCGGGCGTGCGGCCCTCGCGCCGACCGGCTCCGCACCCGGCGGGGCCACTGGCAGAGAGGAGGGGCTGATGCCCTCTGGGATCACAAGCAGCGACTCGATGTTCTCCGTCCGCGAGACGCCGTGGCACGGACTCGGCAGGGTGCTCGACGAGGCGCCCAACTCGATCTCTGAGGCGATCGCGCTTTCAGGGCTGGGCTGGCGGGTTGAGCGTGAGCCGATCGCGGTTGACCGCGGCGATGTTGCGATGGCCGACAGCATCTGGGATCCGCGCTGCGAGGAGATCCGCGGGTTCTATGCGACGGTCCGCCAGGACACGCGGCAGGTGCTTGGCATCGTTGGGGAGCGTTACCGGATCGTGCAGAACTGGGAGGCGTTCCAGTTCGTCGACCAGCTGCTCGGGTCGGCGATCAACTTCGAGACCGCCGGAAGCCTTGGCGGGGGGCGGAAGGTGTCGGTGCTGGCGAGCCTGCCCGATCACATCGAGGTCGGTGGCGACCCGGTCAAGCCGTACCTGCTGCTGATGAACAGCCACGACGGCTCAACAGCGGTGATCGCGGCGACCACGCCGGTTCGCGTGGTCTGTCAGAACACGCTCAACTGGGGTCTGCAGACGGCGCGCCAGCGGTTCTCGATCCGCCACACCGAGCAGATCGGCCGGCGGGTGCATGAGGCCCGGCGGCTACTGGCGTTGTCGGTCGACTACTACGAGCAGTTCAAGCAGCTCGGCAACCAGCTCGCGTCCGAGGCGTGCACCGAGCGGCAGCTCCGCCGAGTGCTGGACGAGCTGTACCCGTCCGGTACCGAGGACCGTGCGTCGGATCGGGTCAGCCGGGCACGGGCGCAGCGCAAGGACCGCGTCGTCGACCTGTTCTTTAACGGCGACACGGTCGGGAACGCGCCCGGGTCGAAGTGGGCAGCGGTCAACGCGATCGTCGAGTTCGGCGACTGGCATCGGCCGTTGCGGGCCGGGTCGGAGCGGTTCGCGAGGGTGCTGGATGACGGCGGCGCGAAGACGCACGCGCTGGAGCTGATGCTCGCGGCGTAGGTGACGGTCGGGTCGGCCGGCGGGCCGGAAAGCCCGCCGGCCGGCTACGCACAGTCCGAATCCGCTGGGACGGCGAGCGGATGCTGGCTCGCCTCGGGGTGGGGTCGGTCATGCCCTCAGCCTGGCGTCCGCTCGCCACGCGACCGTGAACCGCTGGGCGCTACACGGCGAGATCCCCGCAGGACCGGTCGCCGGCCAGAGTTGACGGCTCTTCGTTCGCCGCGCGATGTTCTCGAACGTCCGGTCGCCGTAGCCGGCTGGCGCAGCCCCAACCTTCGGTTTGACCGTAGGTGCAACCACGCCCGCGGAGACCCGAATCGGACAAGCCGGCACCCCACTTGTTACTCCCGGCTGTTACTCCCTGGCGGACGATGGTCGCCCAAAAGAAAATCGGCCTCAAAAAGAGGCCGATTAGCAGGAACTTCTTGACGCGCCCGGAGAGATTCGAACTCCCGACCTTCGGTTCCGTAGACCGACGCTCTATCCAGCTGAGCTACGGGCGCTTGCCGGGGGCCGCGGCCCGGCCGGCACGGCGGCGATGGCCGCAGAGGGCCAAGGATAACGCGCCTCCCGGGCCCGGGTAGCTCAGCGGCCGTCGGCGGGCGCGCCTTCCGGCAGCTCCCAGCGCGCGACCGTGAACGCGATCAGGGTCGGAACCTGGACGGCGTAGACCAGCAGCGACAGTGTGAGCACGACGAGCGGTCCGCCGCTGAGGTGGTCGCGCAGGAACGCGTACTCGATCATCCCGGCCGTGAACAGGTACGCCAGCAGCGCCCAGCCGGCCACCTGCCGGAAGCGGGCCCAGGCGAAGTCGCGCACGCGCCCCAGCAGCGAGAGGTTGACGGCCAGGATCGCCGCGGATGCGACCAGCAGGCCGACCGCTGGGCCGAGCGGGACGTGCTGGGGTATGTGGGAGGCAAGGTAGATGCCGCCGACGACGATCAGCGCCAGCGAGAGCATGCCCAGCTCCGTGAACGGGGGATAGCGGCGCTCGCTCATGCGCTTTGGGGCGTCGGGTCAGGCGTGGGTGCGACCTGCGGCGGCAGCGGGCCGGCCGCGCATGGGCGCGGCCGGCGGTGTCCGGTCATCGCCGCCGCCGGCATCTCACGAAGATGCGAGCTTGGTCATGATCACGAGCGTCGCGAGCTGCATCAGCCCCAGCACGCCCGCGCAGTAGAGGAAGCGCTTCATCAGCCGCTCGATCACCTCGCCGCGCGGACGGGGCTTGCGCAGCTCAAACAGCACCGCGATGTTCGCCGGCTCCAGCAGTCCGAGCGCCAGGACCGCCATCACGCCGACGACGATGAAGCTCGCGACCACCCAGCCGTGCTCCGGGTAGCTGGACAGGTTGGTGCCCAGCTTGGCCGACAGCTGCCAGCCGGCCGCCAGCGTCGCGGTCACGAGCGTCGGCATGAGCAGCACCATCTTCGGCATCAGCCGCGTCGTCAGCTCGACGCGGGCGGGGATCGGCATGCGGCCCATGATCGGGCCGAGCACCAGGCCTAGGAACAGGTCGACCACCGTCCAGCCGGCGCCGAACGCGACGTGGAAGAACTCAAGCGGCCACAGGCTGTTGACCGCGATCGCGGCGATCAGCGCCGCCATCACGACCGCAACGACCACCAGGCCGCGTCGCGGCACTATCTCGAAGGGCGGCGGTCCTGCAGCCGGGTGAGAGTCCTCAGCAGAGCCCCGCGGGGGCGCGGCTGCCACCTCGGTCATGCTGTGATGCTACCGAACCGCTCAAGGCTGAAGAGGCGACGAGCGCCCGAGCGCGGGCCCGGTCGCCGGAGCCAGACGCCGGCGGAGGCGGAGCGGGAGGGATTCGAACCCCCGGGCCGCTTGCACGGCCGGCTGCTTTCAAGGCAGCTGCAATCAACCACTCTGCCACCGCTCCGATGCCCTCGGCCGGGCCGCTCTCAGCGCGAGCGAGCACGCAGCCCATGGGCGCAATCCTACGCCGCGGCCGCGGCGGGCGGCTGCTCTACACTGCGGCCCAGCCCTTGGGAGAGGTGGCCGAGTGGCTGAAGGCACTCGCCTGCTAAGCGAGTATGGGGTTCACGCTCCATCGCGGGTTCGAATCCCGCCCTCTCCGCTCCGTCGCCGAAGGCGCGTCTCAGCGGCCGTGCCGGCGAGGGGCCGGCGCGGTGCCGAACACGTGGTCCCAGAACGGGGCGCTGACACCGTAGCCGCGCTCGTGGTCTTGGAAGTGGTGGCGCATGTGCAGCTCGCGCAGGCGTCGGCCGAGCCGGGACTTCGGCCGGTGATGGTGCACGTGGTAGTGCAGCATGTCGTAGGCGAGGTAGCCGCCGAGGAAGCCCGCTCCGAACGGCAGGTAGGTCGGGCTCCCGAGCACCAGGTAGAAGGCCAGCACGAAGATCGCAGCCAGCGGAATGCTCACCGACGGCGGCATCACAAGCCGCAGCGGATCGTTGGGGTGGTCGTGGTGAACGCCGTGGATGATCCAGTGAAGGCGGGCTCCGAAGCCGTCCGCCGGCTCGAAGTGAAACACGATCCGGTGAAGCCAGTACTCGGTGAGGGTCCAGAACAGGTAGCCGCAGAGGATCCACACGGGGGTGAGCGCACCGGAGCCGTGCACCAGTCCCTCCGCGAGCAGAACCCCGATCACCGGGACGAACAGGATCGGCGGGACCGCCGGGTGAACTCGGCTCAGTCGGTCCAGAACGTCTGAGTCGAACATGCGTGGCGAGGCCCGCAGCACATCGGTCCGGCTGAGGCCCTCAAGCTCGTCTGCGCGGTGAGCCGCCATGCCGCGATTCTAGCCCGCGCGCGCGGCCGTCCCGGCTGCGCCCGGCGGGATCCCGCTGGGCGCGGGCAGCCGTCCCGCTGGGCGCGGGCAGCCGTCCCGCCTGCGCCCAGACAGCTGTCCCGCTGCGCCCAGACAGCTGTCCCGCTGCGCCCGGACGCGCCTTCGGCCCGCCAGCCCAGGGCGGCGGTCGGCGGCCGGCGCTCAGGAGCGCGGATCGGGCATCGCGAGCACCACGTGAGCCACCGACAGCGCCACGAACGGCAGGCGCTCGACGCGGCCCCGCCCGTCAAGGTAGGCGACGTCGACGTCGGTCAGCGCCACGAACTGGCGCTCGGACGCGTTCAGGTAATCGGTCAGGCGGCTGCGAAACCCATCGGCGGGGAGCCGCAGCGTGCCGGTGATCCGGTGGCGGTCGGTCTCGATGATCACGCGCTCGTCCCGCTGCTCCATCGCCGGCACGATACGGCAGCCGCGCGCGGTGGTCTGACCGCCCGCCGGGGTCTCACCGCCCGCCGGGGTCTGCGGGCGCTGGGGTCTGAGCGCGCGCCGGGTTCTCTGACGGCACCCGCCTGCCACCGCGGTGGGGCCCGACGCCCCGGCGGCGGTGGAGCCTGACGTCCACACCGCGGCGAAACCACGTGACTCGACGGGCCGGCGGTCCTGGCATGCTGGCGGCGTGACGCAGTCGCGTTCGCAGCCGCTCTGGTGGCAGGCCCGCCGGGCGCAGAACCTCAAGCCCGCCACCTACCGCTGCCCGTTGTGCGGAGAGCTTCTACCGGCGATCAGCGAGCACATGCTGCTGCTGCCAGAGGGCGACGCCTCACGGCGCCGCCACGCCCATACGGCCTGCGTGCTGCGCGCCCGCAGAGCCGGGGAGCTGCCCACCCGCGAGGAGTGGGAGCGCTCGCGGCCCGAGCGCCCCGGGTCGGCGCGGCCCGAGCGCCCGGGGTCGCCACGGCCCGAGCGCCCCGGGGCGCCGCCGCGCCTTCGCGCCGAGTCCTCGCCGGAGCGGCGCGCCGGGGTCGTGGCTCGTCTGGCGCGACTGCTCGCTCGTCGCCCGGAGAGCTGAGGTCGCGCGCCCCGTCCTGGACGGCCCAGCCGCGCGCGCTGTAGGGTCTCGCGACCGATGGCTCGCGAGCTGCGACTTGGATTGAACCTCGGCTACTGGGCGGGCGGACCACCGCCCGGCGCCGCGGCGGCGGTCGCCGAGGCAGAGCGGCTCGGGTTTGACTCCATCTGGACCGCGGAGGCCTACGGCTCGGACGCCCTGGTGCCGCTCGCCTGGTGGGGGGCGTCGACGACCCGCATCAAGCTCGGCACGGGGATCGTGCAGATCTCCGCTCGCACCCCCGCCGCCACCGCGATGGCCGCGATGACCCTGGATCATCTCTCCGGCGGCCGCCTGATCCTCGGCCTCGGCGTCTCGGGCCCGCAGGTGGTGGAGGGCTGGTACGGGCAGCCGTTCGCACGGCCCCTGGCTCGCACGCGTGAGTACATCTCGATCCTGCGGGCGATCTGGGCCCGGGAGGGGCCGGTCACGAACCCCGGCCCCCATTACCCGCTTCCGCTGCCCGGTGGCACGGGCCTGGGCAAGCCGCTGAAGTCAAGCCTTCGGCCGCTTCGCTCCGACATCCCGATCTACCTCGCCGCCGAGGGGCCCCGGAACGTCGCGCTCGCCGGCGAGCTGTGTGACGGCTGGCTGGCGATCTTCTACTCGCCCGCGCACGACGGGCACTACAGGCGGGCGCTGCAGGAGGGGCTCTCGCGAGCAGGGGCGCGACGGACGGCGGAGGAGTTCCAGGTGGTGGCGAGCGTGCCGCTGATCGTGACCGACGACGTCCAGGCGGCGGCCGACTCGCTGCGGCCCATGTACGCCCTCTACTTCGGTGGCATGGGGGCGCGGGGCGCCAATTTCCATGCCGACGTGGCGATCCGGATGGGTTACGAGGCCGAGGTGGCGCGCATCCAGGAGCTGTACCTCTCAGGCCACAGGGACCAGGCGGCGGCGGCGGTCCCGCAGCGCCTGATCGAGCAGCTGGCGCTGATCGGCCCGCCCGCCAAGATCCGCCACGACCTGGAGGCCTGGCGTGAGTCGCCGGTCAACACGCTGCTGGTCAACGGCGACCCGGCGGCGCTGCGCGCCGCCGCCGAGGTCGTGCTCGGCTGACGAGCCGGCCGCGCTGCGCGCCGTCGCGGGGGTGCTGCTCGGCTGGCGGCCCGGCCGCGCCGCTCGGGGCGCGGCCGGGCCGAGCCTGCTCAGACCGCGGCCGTAGGCGTGCCGCTTGAGCTCGCCACCGTTGCCTGCTCGGGCTCCTCGACCGGCGCCGGCAGGCCGTTCGGGTAGCCGAGCGAGGGGATGTCGGATGGGTAGACCTCGTGGCCGTGCTCGGCCGTGTCGCCGATCTCCATGTTCTCCTCGCTCATCCGCAGCGGGATCAGCAGCCCGACCAGCCGCAGCAGGACGAAGGTCCCGACCGCCGACCACGCGATCACGAACAGTCCCGCCAGGACCTGCCACTTGAGCAGCGTCCAGTTGCCGAACAGCACCCCTCCGGCGGAGATGCTCGGCGTCCTGCCGACGCCGATGTACTCGATCATGTTGGGGTCGGCGAAGATCCCGGTCAGCAGCCCGCCCGCCAGGCCCGCGAAGCCGTGCGTGTAGACGACGCCGAGCGTGTCGTCGACGTTGCGAAACGGCCTGCACCGGCTGAGGTAGTTGAGCGCGAAGTACACGATCGTCGAGGCGATCACGCCGAGCGCGAGCGCACCGAACCCGTTCACGTAGCCGGCCGCGGGCGTGATCGCGACCAGGCCGACGATCATCCCGTTGACGCCTGAGATCAGCCCCGGCTTGCGCCCGGTCAGGTAGTCCCAGGCGACCCACACCAGGAAGGCGACCGCCGTCGCCAGGTTGGTGTTGAGGACCGCGGCGGAGGCGGAGGCGCCGGCGAAGTAGGGGTCCCCACCGTTGAAGCCGTTCCAGCCGAGCCACAGCAGGCCGGCGCCGACAGCGACCATCGCGACGTTGTTGGGCGCGTCGATCTCCCGATCGCGCTGAAGGCGCGGACCGATCACCGCCGCCGCCACAAATCCGGAGACCCCTGCCGACAGGTGGATCACATAGCCGCCCGAATAGTCCACGGCCCCGTGCTGGGCGAAGAACCCGCCGCCCCAGAGCACGAACGCATCGACCGTGTAGACGATCGAGGACCACAGCGCGACGAACGGGATCCACGCCTTGAAGTTGATCCGGCCCAGCACCGACCCAAGCATCAGGATCGGCGTGATGCCGGCGAACACGAACTGGAAGTAGGCGAGCGTCGCCTGCGGGAAGCGGAAGCTCGGGCCCGTGGTGGCCAGCGGGATGTTCGCCCGCCCCTGCTCGGCGCTGTGACCGAGTATCTCGCCCGGGATGCCGATGAAGTTCGCGAAGAACCCGGAGTGCGACAACCCGTGCCACGGCGTGCCGAACCCCATCTTGAACGCCCACAGCACCCAGACCACCAGCACGACGGCGAACGCGGCGAAGGTGAGCATCATGCTGTTGATCGACCAGCGCTTCTGCATCACGCCGCCGTAGAGGACGACGAGCCCGGGGACGCTCATCAGGCCGACGAGCGTCGCCGCGGTCATCTGCCAGGCGTTGTCGCCGGGGCTCAGCCACGACGGGTACGCGAGCCAGTTCATGTGTCGGATCTCCTTGTCCTGCTCGGTTTACGAACGCGACAGGCCGCCGGAAGGCCCGGGACCGGGGCCGAAGTCTGCGCGCGCCGCCACCCGGCACACATGGCCTGGCGTCCAGCAAACCCGGAGCGGTCCTGGACATCCGGATAAACCGCTCCGTCATGGCCGCCGACCCGCGGCCGCCGATCCCGCGCGCCGCCGATCCCGCGCGCCGCCGACCCGCGGCCGCCGACCCGCGGCCGCCGATCCCGCGCGCGCCGACCAGCAGCCGCGGATCGCTGATCAGAAGCCGAGCTGCACTCCGCGCGGCAGCACGATCACCGAGCCGCGGGCGCTGTCCAGCCGCCCGCGGGTGGCGCCCCCGAGCGCGATCCGCCCGCTCGGCGCATGCGGCTGGGAATCGACCACGATCAGATCCGCGGGCGCGTGGGCATCGACCAGGTCGGCATCGAGTGCGTCGGCGAGCGAGCTCGCCGTGCGCAGGGCGGTGCCGCCCGGCTCGCTGTGGACGGAGATCGCCCTGATCCTCGTCTCAGGCTCCGCGCGCAGGCCCGCGCACGCGACCCCGATCGCCACCGAGCCGCCTTCAAGGAGCCCCTGCGCCGAGGTTCCCGGCTCGACATGGCCCGGCGGCGTTCGGTAATCGGAGCCGAACAGGATCAGCTGCGCTTGCTGGGCCGCCGCCAGGCGAGAGAGCCCCGAGCTCGTGGAGGGGTCGACGACCACATGGCGCTCAATCTCAGGATCCCCCAGCCAGACGGCTCCATGCTCCAGCCGCCGCTCCGCGTCGAAGGCCTCAAGCGCCTCTCGGCGCGGGTCGTACTCGCGAGCGTGGCGCACATAGGCGAGTGCCAGGCTCACATCCGCCGAGGCGAGCAGGCGGGCGAGGGCCAGGGCGTCGTCATCGTTGGGCGTCCCGTCATAGGAGACGATCGCGTGCACGGTCATCGGCGCAGATCGTGGGCCACGGGGAGGCGGCGGGCATTGGCCATCTGTCCAGAGCTTGGCGCCACGCTGGCGCCAGGTCCTGCGCACCCAGCCCCCGCGTGACGGGAGCGGCTGCCGGCTGTGCCAGCATCGGGCGATGGGCCGCGCGGCCGTCCGGATCTCGATCGTGGTGGCGCTTTTGCACATCCACCTGCATCTGGCGCACCGCTTCCATGGGCCGCCCTTCGACTACCTGGGACTGGCGCTGGCGGCCGCGGCGAGCTGGATCGGCCTTCCCGGGCCGGGCGAGCCGCTGCTGCTGGCCGCCGGCGTGCTGGCCGCGCACCATCGTCTTGACCTCGCGAGCGTGCTCGTCGTCGCCTTCGTCGCGGCGACCGCGGGCGGCATCGCGGGCTGGCTGATCGGCCTGCGGCTCGGATACCGGGTGCTCACCGCGCCGGGCCCGCTTCGCTGGCTGCGGGTGCGATCGGTGCAGCGCGGCGAGGAGCTGTTCGCGCGCCGGCCGGTGTTCGCGGTGCTGATGACCCCGGCGTTCGTCGCCGGGATCCATCGCGTGCCAAGCCGCGTCTACCAGCCGATCAACCTGATCTCCGCGGCGGCCTGGACGGTCGCGTTCGGCGTCGGGGGCTACCTGATCGGCCCTCCCGTGCTCGACGTGCTAAACGACGCGGGCACGGCCGTCACGGTCGCGGTGGTGGTGGCGGTTGCGGCGATCGTCGCGCTCGAGGTCCGCCGGCGGCTGCGCCGGCCCACGGGCTGAAGGCGCCGCGCGTTCTGGCGCCCCGGCTCCGCGTCCGAACGCTGCCGTGGTCCGGCGGTCAGAGCTGGGTCTTGGCCCAGTCGATCCTGACGATCGGCGGCGCGGGCTCGCCGATCTCAAGCTGGATGTCCTCGTGTGGCAGCAGCGGGACGTCGCGCGGGCTGCGCGTCCACAGCCTGCCGTTGACGAACGTGGTCACCCGCCCGCGCAGGCTCGCGATCCGCTCGGCGCTCAGCGGCTGTCGCCAGATGTCGAAGAAGTCCCCGAGCGTGTAGATGCGCCGGCTGGGGGATTCGATGTGAATCACCCCGTCGGTGGTGTGGGTGTGCAGCCAGAAGAAGCACCGTCCGCTCCCCACGACCGGCCCGACCGGCGTCTGCTGCACGATCGCACCGGGGATCCCCACCCCCGCCGGGATCGCGTACAGGCGCCCGTCGTCGAACACGGCCAGGTGCGCATGG
The DNA here is from genome assembly GCA_035294345.1 of Solirubrobacteraceae bacterium. GTDB lineage: Bacteria > Actinomycetota > Thermoleophilia > Solirubrobacterales > Solirubrobacteraceae > Palsa-465. Next base: position 1,281 of record DATGLC010000091.1, on the reverse strand, counting down.
ATGTGGTAGACGAGCTGCTCGTGGGTGTCGCACGAGATCCCGTCCACCGGGCTGTCGCGCGTGGTGTCGGCGGGCGCCAGCAGCGGCCCCTGCTCCAGCGGCACCCCCTCAAAGCCGATCACGGGCCCTGACTGGGCGCTCGCGGCCGCGGAGGCGGTGGCGCTCGAGGCGCTGCTCGCGGCTGCGGACGCGGTGGCGCTCGAGGAGCTGCTCGCGGCGCTGGAGGCCGCGCGCGAGCCGGCGCTGCTCGCCGATGCGCTGGTGGAGCCCGACGAGCCGCATCCGGCCAGGGCAAGCGCGGCCAGCGCCAGTGCCGCGGGCGTGAAGGCCGCTGAGGGGGTGGCTTTGATCCGCATCCCGCCGGGCGATGCCGTCCGGTGCAGGCCGCGCCGGAAGGCCCGGCGTGGCGGCCTCAGATCAGCGGCGCTGACCGCCCCCGCCGAACAGCGTCAGGAAGAACAAGAAGACGTTGAAGATGTCCAGGAAGATCGAGGCGGCGATCGGGACCGATCCGGCCATCGACGTGCGGCGCAGGCGGTTGAAGTCAAGGACCGTGAAGCCGCCGAACACCGCCAGGCCGCCGATCGCCCAGATCAGGTGCGAGCCGGGGATCGTGACGAAGATGCCGACGAGCACGAACAGCCACAGCGCCAGCAGCGCAAGGAACAGCGGCCGGGCCCAGGCTGACAGGTCCCGGCGTGTCGCATACCCGTACGAGCCCAGGGCCGCCACGAACGCCCCCGTCGCTCCCGCGGACTGGTACACCGCGGACGGGTCGGCCTTCGCGTAGACGGCGAGCACCGGGCCCAGGAAGATCCCGAGCGTCAGGCCGAGCCCGAGCAGGAGGCCGATCGCGAGCTGCTCGTGGCCCCTGGCGGCGGCGGCCTGCAGCCCGATCACGCACCCGAACATGATCAGCAGGAACAGGAATCCCGTCCCCCCGCTGAGGTTCCGGCCCACATATGCGCCGAGCGCGGTCGTGCCGAGGGTCAGGGCGACGAGGCCCATCACCTGGCCGAACACGCCGCGCTCCTGGTCGCGGGTCAGCGCCCGGCCGGTGGGCGCGAACCGCGGGTCAGACAGACGGGAGAAGGACATGCCCGCAAGCATAGGAGCTGTCGGCAGAGTCGCTGGCGATCTCTTGCGCAATTCATATGTTTCAAATGGGGTATCCATTTACGTCCGGTAGCGCGGGTACGGTGCGGTGGTGCCGACAGCGGGCAGCGACTATCCGGGCTCCTACGCGGAGTTCGTGGCCTGGTTTCCCGACGAGCCCGGGTA
>DATGLC010000090.1:0-22098 GCA_035294345.1 Solirubrobacteraceae bacterium | reverse complement strand
CCCAGCCCCGCGAGCGCCCCCAGCCGCTGCACCTCCGCCGACGCGGCCGCCCGCCCGTGGTCGTCGCTGCAGATCGGCCCTGGCGGCAAAGGCAGCTCGCAGCCTAGCCGGAGCAACCGGAGCAAAATGGATACCCCGTTGTTTCAAGACTTGCCGCCGTGGCGCGCGGCCCCCGGCTGGGGTGCCGTCACCGACAGCCTGGCGCCGTGACCCAAGGCTCCGCGGCGCGACCCCTGGCCCGGCCCCGTGACCGACGGGAGCAGCCACCGTCTCGCGCCCGGCGCCGAACGGCGATACTGAGCGGGTGTCGCAGACCGCCGCCCCCGCCCGCCGCCGCGGCCGCCGTCGCGGGAGTCAGGGTCCGCCTGTTGACCGTGCCGCCTGGCTGCGACTGGCCGCGTGCACAGGCGCCGCTGCGCTGCTCCAGCTCGACGGCACGCTGATCACGGTCGCCCTTCCCTCCGTCGCGCGCGGCCTGCACGTCACGGCGAGCACGACCTCCGCGGTGCTGAGCGCCTACTTCGCGGCCTACGCGCTGCTGCTGTTGCCGGGCGGGGAGCTCGTCGACCGCTTCGGCGCGCGCCGGCTGGCGCTTGCGGGGCTGGCGCTGTTCGCGCTTGGGGCGCTGGTGGGCGCGCTGGCGGGCAGCTTCGCGGTGCTGATCGTCGCGCGGGTCATCCAGGGGGCGGGGGCGGGCCTGGTCAGCCCGGCGGCCCTCGCGGGCGCTGTCTCGGGGTTCCCGCCCGAGCGGCGCGGCTCGGCGCTTGGCATCTGGGGCGCGAGCGCGGGGATGTCCAACCTCGTCGGGCCGCTGCTGGGAGGGGTGCTGACGGTCCTGCTCGGCTGGCGGGCGAACTGGTGGGCGCTGCTGCCGATGTCCTTTGCGGCCGCCCTCGCGATCGCCCGGCTCGTGCCCCCGGTCGTGCACGGCGAGCAGGACGGCGGCGCCCCTTCGCTGAACCGGATCGTCGCGGCGGCGACGCTGGTCGCGACGCTCACCTTCGCGGTGATGATCGGCGCGTTCTACATCGCCGAGCAGTATCTGCAGCGCGACGCCGGGTTCTCGGCGCTTGGGGCGTCGGGCGCGCTGGTGCTGGTCGCGCTGCTGGTGGGGGCCGCCGCCCCGCTGGCCGGCTCGCTGGTCGACCGCCATGGAGAGCGCACGCCGGCTCTGGCGGGGTTCCTCGGTGCGGGCGTGGGCCTCGCCGTGCTGGGGATACCGGGCTTCACGCTCGACGGCGCGGTGACGATCCTGCCGCTGGTGCCGGTCGGCCTGGGGCTCGGGATGCTGTTCGTTCCCACCAGCCGCGCCGCGCTCAACGCCAGTCCCAGCGCCTCGCACGGCAGGACGTCGGCGCTTTTGTCGGCCGGGCGGCTTGTGGGCGCGGCCGTCGGCGCCGGGCTCGCCGGCCTGGCGCTGTCTGGCTCGCTGACCGCGTCGACCGTGCACAGGACGCTGCTGGTCGGCGCCGGCATCTGCTTCGTGGTCGGGATCCCGGCGGCCGTCGCGCTCGCCCGCCGGCCGCTCTCGGCCTGAGAATGCCCACCTTGGGCGGGAGGCCGGCGGGCCCTTCTCATGCGCCGGTCAGCTGCCGCCGTCCAGCATCGTCAGCTGCCGCCGTCTAGCATCGTCGGCTGCCGCCGTCCAGCATCGTCAGCTGCCGCCGTCCAGCAGGATCTGAGCGAGCTCGTCGGGGGCGTCCCACATGGGGACGTGGCCGGCGCCGCGGATCACGACCTGGCGAACGCCCTCCGGCAGGCTGCGGGGGCGGCGCACGAGCCGGTCGCGCTCGGGCCATACGAGCGTCACCGGGCAGGGGACCTGTGAGAGGGCGGTGAAGCGGCCGGCCCGCATCGCCGCGTTGACGGAGGCAAAGCCGGGGGCGAGCGCGTAGGCTCGGACCAGAGCGAAGGCCGCATCTCCGGGGACCGCCGCTGGGCGCCCGACGATCCCGGCGAGCAAGAGCGAGCGGCCCGCGGCGGTGCGCGCCAGCGCGCCTGCCAGCGGCAGCGCGGCGCGCGCCACCGTTCGCGCAATCGGCGGCTTTGGCGCCAGCGGCGCCGGCCACAGGCCGGCGGGGGCGATCGCGGTCACGCTCGCGCAGGGGACCTGCAGCGCCAGCTCAAGCGCCACCCAGCCCCCAAGCGAGTTTCCCGCCACCTGCGGTCTGCTGACACCCAGCGAGCGCAGCAGTTGCGCGACGGCGCGCGCCAGCGCCGCCGGCGTGGGCGGCCCGTCGGTGAGCGGGGGCGATTCCCCGAAGCCGGGAAGGTCTACCGAGATCGTGTGGCGGGCGCCGTTCAGGCGCTCGATCACCGGCCTCCACACGTGTCGATCGGCGCCGAGCGGATGAAGCAGCACGAGCGGCGGGCCGCTGCCGTGGCGCTCGTGGGCGAGCGCGGGAGCCTGCGGCGGCTCGCCACCGTCGCGCGTTCGCTCGTCACGGTCCGAGGCTGCGCCATGAACGTCCCGGGTTTGCCGGTCACCGTCCCGGGCTCGCTCGCCGCCGGGCGGGGCGGGCATCAGTCGCGCGGATCGGTGGTGGGCATCTCCGGGACGCTACCGTCAACGCGCCGCGTCCCGGTGCACGCCCGCCGCGCTCCCGGTGCACGCCCGCCGCGTCCCCGGGCACGCCCGCCGCGCCCCCGGGGCACGTCCGCCGCGTCCCCGGCACGTCCGCCGCGTCCCCGGGCACGCCCGCGTACGGCGACCCCCGAGCACCGCCCCGGCCGCCCCGCGCTACCGTTGCGCCGGTGAGCACCCTGAGCATGCTGCGCATGTACCTGCGTCCGACCCGGCGCCTGCGCGAGCCGACCGACCTGTACACCCATCGCGTCCGGCTGCTGGACGGCGGCGAGCTTGATCTGCAGGCGTTCCGCGGCCACCCGTCGCTGATCGTCAACACCGCGAGCATGTGCGGCTTCACCCCCCAGTACGAGGGCCTGCAGCGTCTGCACGAGACCTACGGGGTGCGCGGTCTGCGCGTGCTCGGCTCGCCATCTGGCGATTTCGCCGGGCAGGAGTACGACGACGCGGCCGAGATCGGGGCCTTCTGCCAGCGAAACTACGGGGTCAGCTTCCCGCTCACCGAGCGCATGTCGGTGCGCGCCGATCCCTCGCCTCTGTGGCGCGACCTGGCGCGCCAGCCCGGCTCCGCGCCTCCGGCATGGAACTTCACCAAGTACCTGGTGGGCCCGGACGGGCGCCTGATCGGCCGCTGGTCCACGCGGACCGCGCCCGACGACCCGGGGCTGATCGCCGCGATCGAGGCCGCGCTCGGCGAGGACGCCGCGCTCCAGGGCGCTTAGCTCCGCGCAGCCGAGCTAACCGCCCTGCTGGCCGGTGCCGGTCCGGTCCTGCGCAAGCGACGGGGGCGCGCTGCGGTAGCTCGCGGGCGTGCGTGAGAGGCCGATCGGGTTGCGCGCCAGCGGGACCGCGGAGCCGTCCGTCCGCGGCAGGCGCACGATCGGGTCAAGCCCGAGCGACTCGGCGAGCGCGAACGCCCCGCGCACGTCGTTGACCACGCCGGCGGGCACGCGGGCCTCCGTGAGCCGGCGCGCCCACTCCCGCGCGGACCCGGCCGCTAGGCGGCCGACCAGCTCCGCTCTGAGCGCCTCGCGATTGGACACGCGCAGGCTGTTGTCGGAGAACCGCGGGTCGCTTGCCAGCTGGGGGGCGCCGATCACCTCGCACAGCGCCGCGAACTGCCGGTCGTTGCCGACGGCCACCACCAGGTCGCCGTCACCGGTCTCATACAGCTCGTAGGGGGAGATGCTCGGATGGGCGTTGCCCATCCGGCGCGGCACAACGCCCGCGACCGTGTACGCCGAGGCCTGGTTGACGAGCGCCGCAAGCAGCGACGACAGCAGGTCGACCTCGACCCGCTGGCCCCGCCCGCTTGATTCGCGCTCGCGCAGCGCGGCGAGGATCCCCACGGTCGCAAACAGCCCCGCCAGCACGTCGACGAGCGCCACGCCGACCTTCTGGGGCGGGCCGTCCGGCTCGCCCGTGATCGACATGAGGCCGCCAACGGCCTGCACCAGCAGGTCATAGCCGGGCAGGGCCGCGCCGCCGCCGGCTCCAAAGCCGGTGATCGAGCAGTAGACCAGGCGCGGGTTTGCCGCCTGCAACGTCTCGTAGCCGAGCCCCAGCCCGTCCATCAGGCCCGGCCTGAAGTTCTCCACCAGCACATCCGCGGCCAGGGCCAGCTCGCGGGCCCGAGCCGCCCCCGCGGGCGATCTCAGATCGAGCACGACGCTGCGCTTGTTGCGGTTGACGGCGTGGAAGTAGGTGGCCTCGCCGCGCTCGTCGAAGGGCGGCCCCCAGCTGCGCGTGTCATCCCCGGTGCCTGGCCGCTCGACCTTGATCACCTCCGCGCCGAGGTCGGCGAGCACCATCGTGGCAAACGGCCCGGCCAGGATCCGGGAGAGGTCGAGCACCCGCAGCCGCCCCAGGGGTGCGATGCCCTCGCTCTCGAACACCGCCGCATTGTCGGCGATCCGCGCCGCGACGGTCGCCGTGCCCGGGGCGACCGCGGGCTTGCGGGTATCGCGGCCGAGCGCATGGCGGGCTTGTGGGTATCGCGGCCGCGCGGCGGCGGGCTCGGAGGATGCGACGATCGACCGGCGCCGGCGGGGCGCGAGTTGCAGTACTGTCGCCCCGAAGCCGACGGCCGGCGCAGCGGCCGGCCGCCGATCGGCGGTATCCGCTGTTCGTCCAGGGAGGCAGAGATGTTCGAGCACAACGGCGAGCGCTACTTCATCGTCGACGGACACCTGCACATGTGGGATGCCAGCCCGGCCAACTGGGTGCCGGGGCAGGAGCGCTACGCCAAGGGGTGGATCGAGTGCTTTCACTCGTACATGAGCCTCGCCCCGGCGCACACGCACTGGCCGCTTGAGAAGTTCATGAAGTACTCCGAGGAGGACTTCGTCCACGACGTGTTCGAGCAGGCGGGCGTCGACGTGGGGATCTTCCAGTCCACCTACCTCAAGCAGTGGTACCGGGACGGCTTCAACACCGCCGAGTCAAACGGCGCGATCGCGCAGCGCCACCCGGGCAGGCTGATCGTAAACGGCCGCTTTGATCCGCGTGAGGGGGAGGAGGGGCTCAGGCAACTGGAGGCGGATGCCGAGCGCTGGGGCATGCAGGGGGTAAAGCTCTACACCGCCGAATGGAAGGACGGATCGCGCGGCTGGCGGCTGGATGACCCGCAGACCCAGCCGTTCTTCGACCTGTGCAAGCAGCTGGGGATCCGCAACATCCATGTCCACAAGGGGCCCACCATCTGGCCGCTGGACAAGGACGCGTTCGACACGGGCGACGTGGATCGCGCCGCCACCGACAACCCGGAGCTCAACTTCATCGTCGAGCATGTCGGTCTGCCGCGGATCGAGGACTTCTGCTACATCGCCACTCAGGAGCCCAACGTCTACGCGGGGCTGTCGGTGGTGATCGGCGGGCTGATGCACTCGCGGCCGCGCCTGTTTGCCAAGGTGATGGGCGAGCTGCTGTTCTGGCTGGGCGAGGACAGGCTGCTGTTCGGCTCCGACTACGCGATCTGGGAGCCGCGCTGGCAGATCGAGGGGCTCCTGGACTGGGATTACCCGGAGTCGCCCGCCGGCGAGTTCGACGACTACCCGCCTCTGACGCTCGAGGGGAAGCGCAAGATCCTGGGGCTCAACGCGGCGCGGCTGTACGGGCTGGACGTGCCCGAGGATCTGCGTCCGCGCGCCACCGACGGCGACGACGCGGCGCTCGCCGGACGGGCATAGGGTGAGGGAGCTCACGGACGGCTCCGGGACGCCCCGGACGGCCGATGCCGTCGCGCTCGCGCCGAGTGCGCAGCGCGTGCTGGAGGCGCTCGCCACCGTCCGCGACCCCGAGCTGGACGAGCCGATCACAGAGCTTGGCTTCATCGACTCCTGCACGGTCTCCGAGCACGGCGACGTTGAGGTGCTGCTGCGACTGCCCACCTCGCAGTGCGCGCCCAACTTCGCCTTCCTGATGGCCGCCGACGCGCGCGCTGCGATCCGCGCGCTCGCCGGCGTGCGCAGGGTGCGGGTGGCGCTCGAGGATCACTGCACCGAGGAGGAGATCAACGCCGCGCTTGAGCGCGGGGAGGGCTTCAGCGCCGCGTTCCCGGGCGAGACCGACGACGACGAGCTGGCGGCGCTGCGCGAGCTGTTTTGGCGCCGCGCCCTGCTCGCGCGCCAGTCGCAGCTCGCGCGGCGGCTGCTGGCGGACGGCTGGAGCGAGGCGCGGCTGGTCGGCGCGACGGTGGCTGAGCTTCCGGATGACCCGGCCGGCCGCCGCGCGCTGGAGCTGCGCGAGCTGCTGGGCATCGGCACCGCTCCCTGTGCCCCGGCGCTGGTGTCCGCCACCGGCGAGCCGCTGACCGAGTCCGGCGTGCGGCGGTGGCTGGCGGCCGGCCGGCTGGTGCGCACGAGCCTTGAGGCCAACGGCGGCATCTGCCGCGCGCTGATCGCCGGCCGGCACGGCGGCTCCACGTATGAGCGCGGGGGGGCCCGGTAGATGGGCCTGCGGATGTGGATGCGCCAGTCAGAGCGGCGGGGGTTCGACGCCGAGCTGCTCGGAGGTCTCGCCCGGGGAGGAGGCCGGGATCAAGTCGCCACGCTCACCGGTGGTGGAAGGGCGCAAGAGCGTCGAAATCGACTGGGACGGCCGTAGATCACACCAACCGGGCCGTGGGCGCGGGCGCGTCGGGTCCGGCGCTCGCGACCATGCGCGTGGGCGTGGAGCGCTGGCACGCCGCGGCCCCGCCCTCGGGGGCCGGGGCCGCGGCTGCGTCTGCCTGTGGTGCTGAAGGCTGGTGCGGCCGGCTAGAAGGCGTGCGCGGCCGGCGGACCGCCGAGCGTCGTCGGGCTCGCCGTGACGCACTGTCCGCTGCGCTTCCCGCCGACCCGGTTGGGCTCGGAGATGCGCGGGTAGATCACGCCCGGCGGGTTGGTGTGGAGGTCGGCGCTGTCCCACACGGGCATGTCGCCCGGCGGCATCGGGCTCGGATGGCCGTTGGCGCGACAGGCGAGGTTCTTGCCGATGCGGCTGGCGAGCACCTCAATCGCGTCGGGGTCCGCCATCTCGTTGCGGCTGATCGTCAGCGTGCCCCTGATCCTGTCGCGCGCGAACCCCAGCCAGCACGAGTCGAGCTCGCTGATCAGCACGTTGCCGCCGATCGTGCTGTCCTCGTAGTCGCTGTAGACCGGGCTCTTGAACATGCTGAACACCCCCTTTGGGGCGCAGCTCAGCCCGCCGCCGCCGCCCGACTGCTTGACGTTGCCGCCGATCGAGCTGTTGTGGACGAGCACCCCGAGCGCCGAGCGGGCAATCAGGTTGCCGGTGACGACCGCATGGCTGGTCAGCGTGGGATGCGACGCATTGGGCTCATCGATGCACGGGAACCCGGTGCCGGTGGGGTTCACCTTGCAGCCGAGGATCGCGGTCGCGCCCTGGTCGACGAGCAGGTTGCCGGACACGGTCAGGCTGGAGTGATGACCTCCGAACGCCGCTGCCAGCACCGAGCCCCTGGTGACCGTGAGCGTCCCGATCACGTGCGCCCTGCCGCTCTTGACGTCGCACACCCCACGGACGATCACGCCGTTGCGGTAGGTGCCCTTCAGCACTCCGGGCCTGTGCAGGGTTCCCCTGCACACCGTCGGGCCGGCGGCCGCCGCCTGGCTTGCGCCGAAGCCCACGATCGCGAGCGCAACGCCCGCGGCGAGCGCCACCGGCGTCCCACGTCTAAGCGCCATCTCCCACCTCGCAAGTTGAAGCTAGCCATCTGGGAAAGACTCCCGTGCCCCGGCGCCGGCCCGCGCCACCCGGCGAAAGCCTATCAGTAACCGTGCTCCGGCTGGGTGCGGCCGATCGCTGCGATCAGCCGCGGCGTCCTATGCTCATCCGGCCGTGAACGCTCGCGCCACCGCCGAGATCGTCGCGCTCGCCCCTGGCGGCGGGCGCCAGGCGGATCCTGCGCGACAGCACGACGCCAGCGCAACCGCGGCGGGCCGGCGGTCAGCTGGGCGCGCGCGCCGATCCGGAGGCCAGCGGCGGTGTGCCGCTCGACGCCCATGATCGCCGCAAGGCTGCACGCCTACCACGAGCCGCTGCGCGTGGAGAGCGTCCACGAGCCGGAGATCTCCGGCCCGATGGATGTGATCGTGCGGATCGGCGCCGCCGGCCTGTGCCGCACCGACCTGCACATACAGGAGGGGCAGTGGGCCGAGCGCTCGCGCGTCGCGCTGCCCTACACGCTGGGGCACGAGAACGCCGGGTGGGTGCACGAGATCGGCGCCGGGGTGACCAACGTGGCCGTCGGCGATACGGTGATCGTGCATCCGCTGGTGACCTGCGGCCTGTGCCGGGCCTGCCGCACCGGCGATGACATGCACTGCGCGCAGGGCTCGTTTCCCGGGATCAACCGCGACGGCGGCTTCGCCGAGCTGCTGCTCACCTCGGCCCGCTCGGTGGTCAGGGTGGACCCGTCGCTTGCGCCGAGCCAGATAGCCGCGCTCGCCGACGCGGGGTTGACGGCGATCCACGCCGTCAAGCGCGCGATCCCGGTGCTGGGGGCCGGCGCCCGCGCCGTGGTCATCGGCGCAGGCGGGCTTGGCCACATCGCCATACAGTGCCTGCGCGCCTACACGCCGGCCACGGTGATCGTCGTCGACCCCTCCGAGCCCGCGCTGGCGCTCGCCTCAGAGCTCGGCGCCGATCACGCGGTGCGCGTGGACGGCGATCACGTTCGCGCCGTGCTGGAGCTCACCGACGGCCACGGCGCCGAGGCGATCATCGACTTCGTCGGCGAAGGGGGTGCGGTCGCCGACGGGATCGCGATGCTGCGCGACGGCGGCTTCTACTACGTCGTCGGCTACGGCGGACGGATCGAGATCCCGACGATCGACGTGATCAGCCGGGAGATCTCGTTCATCGGCAACCTCGTCGGAACCCACGCGGAGCTTGAGGAGCTGATGACGCTCACCGCCCAGGGGAAGGTCACGCTCCACACCAGGACCTACCCGCTGGCAGCCGTCAACGACGCGATCGCCGACCTCGCCGCGGGGCGGCTGCAGGGGCGCGGGATCCTGGTGCCCGGGTGATCCCGCGGCGCCACGCCCGCCCGAGCGCCGCAGGCATGTTGCAGTCCGCACGCGCGGTGTTGTAGTCTGCGCGCCCATGCCGTCGCCCGCCGACGGCCGACAGGCGCTCGAGGAGGAGCAACCCGATGCTGCAGCGCCGCACCCGGGAGACGTCCCGGTGCGGCGCGCGCGGGGTCCAAGCCGCGGTCGCGTGCACGGCCGCAGAGCGCCTCAGCTGTGTGGGAGCGGGCACGAACGGCAGGCTCGCGAGCGCCGCCGCCAGCTGAGCTTCGGGCGCCTTGGGCAGGCTCGCGAGCGCCGCGTCTAGGTGAGCGCGGGCTCCTTGGGCAGGCTCGCGAGCGCCGTGTCTAGGTGAGCGCGGGCGCCTTCGGCAGGCTCGCGAGCGCCGCGTCGCGATCGGCCTCCGAGAACTCCGGGTCCTCGAGGCGCCCTGCCAGGTAGGCATCGTAGGCGCTCAGGTCGAAATGCCCGTGGCCGCACAGGCCGAACAGGATCACGCGCTGCTCGCCGGCCTCTCGCGCCGCCTGGGCCTCCTCCAGCACGGCCCGGATCGCGTGCGCCGGCTCGGGCGCCGGGATCACGCCCTCCGAGCGTGCGAAGCGGACCGCGGCGTCGAAGGTCTCATTCTGGCGGTAGGCGCGCGCCTCAACCAGCCCCTCCTTGACCAGCGCGCACAGCAGCGGCGAGTCGCCGTGGTAGCGCAGCCCGCCCGCGTGCACGGGCGGTGGCACGAAGCCGTGCCCGAGCGTGTACATCGGCATCAGCGGCGTCAGGCCGGCCGTGTCGCCGAAGTCGTAGGCGTACACGCCACGTGTGAGCGTGGGGCAGGCGGCCGGCTCGGCGGCGATGAAGCGGGTCCGAAGGCCATCCCTGAGCCTGCGGCGCAGGAACGGGAACGCCAGCCCTCCGAAGTTCGAGCCGCCGCCGACGCACGCGATCACCGTGTCCGGGTACTCGCCCGCCTGCTCCATCTGCGCCAGCGCCTCCTGGCCGATCACCGTCTGATGAAGCAGCACGTGGTTGAGCACCGAGCCGAGCGAGTAGTTGGCCTCCGGGTCCTGCGCGGCGACCTCCACCGCCTCGGAGATCGCGATCCCCAGCGAGCCGGTCGTGTGCTGGGACTGGGCGCGGCCGGCCGCGGTGCGATCCGACGGCGACCGGTGCACCGTTGCGCCCCAGGCCTGCATCATCGAGCGGCGGTAGGGCTTCTGGTCATAGCTTGAGCCGACCATCCACACCTCGCACTCCAGCCCGAACAGCATGCATGCGAACGCGAGCGCTGAGCCCCACTGGCCCGCGCCGGTTTCGGTGGTCAGCCGCCGAACCCCGGCAGCCGCGTTCTCATACGCCTGGGCGACCGCCGTGTTGGGCTTGTGGGAGCCGGCGGGGGAGGTGCCCTCGTACTTGTAGTAGATGTGGGCGGGCGTGTCGAGCGCGCGCTCCAGGCGCCGTGCGCGGTGAAGCGGCGTCGGCCGCCACAGCCGGTAGGCGTCGCGCACCGGCTCGGGGATCTCGATCAGCGGCTCGGTCGAGACCTCCTGGAGGATCAGCGCCATCGGGAAGATCGGCGCAAGGTCGTCCGGGCCCGCGGGCTGGAGCGTCCCGGGGTGAAGCGGCGGCGGGCCCCCGGGCGGTAGGTCGGCCATCAGGTTGACCCAGTGCGTCGGGATGTCGCGCTCGCCCAGCGTGAACCTCACCGTCTCGCCCATCGCCTCTCCCTTGCTCGCCTGCGGGGCCGCGATTCTATGCCCGGCTGCGTGACGTGTGTGCCCGGCTGCGTGACGTGTGCCACCGCAGAGAGCCGCCGCCGCAAGCGGCCGCGCCGGAGAGCCTCCGCCGGAATCGGCCGCCCGGAGAGCCACCGGGCGACCCGGAGAGCCGTCGGGCGATAATCCTCGCGCGGGCGCGGCGCCGGCGCCTCGTCCACCGCCCGCAGTCGGCCCCGCAGACGAATGGACTTCTCCACGCCCCCCGAGGTGACCGCCCTGCTCGAGCGCGTCGATGCCTTCATCGACGCCGAGCTTTTGCCGCTGCAACGGTCAAGCCCTGAGCTGTTCGACCACCGCCGTGAGTTCGCTCGCACCGATCTCGAGCGCGGCGGGATCCCCACCCGGCGCTGGCGCGAGCTGCTGGCGCGCGTGCGCAGGATGGCGATCGAGGCGGGCCTTTACCGCTATCCGTTCCCGCGCGAGCTGGGGGGAGAGGACGGCTCGAACCTCGCGATGGCGATGGTCCGCGAGCATCTCGCCCGGCGCGGACCGGGGCTGCACGCGGAGCTCTCGCACGAGGCTTCGGTGGTGGCAAACGAGCCCCTGGTGGCGGTTCTGCACGAGTACGGGACCGAGCAGCAGCGCCGCCGCTGGCTGCGCCCGCTGGTCGACGGCGAGCTGTCGATCGCGTTTGCCCTGACCGAGCCCGGCCACGGCTCGGACGCGACGTGGCTTGAGACGACGGCCCGCCGCGCGGGGGACGGGGAGGGCGGCTGGGTGCTAGACGGGGTCAAGCGCTTCATCACGGGGATCGACATCGCCGACGGCGTGCTCGTGTTCGCCCGCACCTCCGGCCGGCAGGGCAGCGCCCAGGGGATCACGGCCTTCCTGGTCGAGCGTGACGCGCCGGGTCTGCGCGTCCCCTACTACCACTGGACTTTCAATATGCCCACCGACCATGCCGAGCTCGTGCTCGAGGGGGTCAGGGTCGGCGATGACGCGGTGCTCGGCGAGCTTGACCGCGGCCTGGACTGCGCCCAGCTGTTCGTGCACGAGAACCGCATCCGCCAGGCCGCCTCTTCGCTTGGAGCCGCGCAGTTCTGCATCGATCGGAGCATCGCCTACGCGCGCGAGCGGGTCGTGTTCGGCCGGCCGCTGGCCGAGCACCAGGGCGTTCAGTGGCAGCTGGTGGAGCTTCACACCGAGGCCGAGCTGGTGCGCAACACGCTCTACCGGACGGCCTGGGAGATGGATCGCCTGGGCGGCGCGACCACGGCCGCGAAGGTGGCGGTGACCGAGCGCGTCTCGATGGTCAACTACCGCGCCAACCGGCTGGCGTGCGAGGCCGCGGACCGGGCCATCCAGGTGCATGGAGGCCTCGGCTACACGCGCGCGCTGCCGTTTGAGCACATCTACCGCCACCACCGCCGCTACCGGATCACCGAGGGCTCGGATGAGCTTCAGCTGCGCCGCATCGCGGGCAGCCTGCTCGGGTTGCGGCGGACTCGGCCGACGGGCGGCGACTGACCCTGGCCCCGGGCGGGGGTGACGGACCCTCGCTCACGGCGGGCAGGGCTCCCGCTCCCGGCGGGCCGGGCTCCCGCTCCCGCCAGCCGGTCCTCGGCTACCGCACGCCGCTTCGCGGCTGCTCCAGGCCGCTCTCAAGCTCCGCCAACCCGCGCTCCAGCATCGCGGGGGTCGTCGCCGCGGCCCGCTCCAGCCCCGGGTCCGGCCGGCCGCTGCGGCGGCTGCGCTTGATTAAGGCGGCCAGCGCCGCACCGAGCTTGTAGCGGCTGGCGGCCACGAACCAGCCGAGCTGCGCCGGAGGCCGGGGCTCGCCGGCCGCGGCCAGGTACTCAGACAGCAATTCGCCGGCCGAGGGCATGGCGCCGTCGGCCGCGAGGTCGGCCTGGCTGCGAACCGGCGCGCGCTCCATCACCGGGTCGGCGAACACCATCATCCAGGCGAGGTCGTGGCGGCGGTCCCCGAGCGTCCAGATCTCCCAGTCGATGATCGCCGTCGGCTGCTCGCCGCAGAACAGGATGTTTCCCAGCCGCAGGTCGCCGTGGACGACCACTGCGCGAAAGCCCCGCTCGGCTGCTGGGATGTTCGCCGCAAGTGCGCGCCGCAGCGCGGCCTCCCCGGCCCGCAGGTCCGGCCCGACGGTCTCATACAGCGCGGTCCATCGCGCCAGCTCATCGGCCGGGGTGAGCTCAGGCTCCCCCGTCGCGCGAAGCTGGCGAACCCCGGGAGGCTCGCGATCCGAAGCGCGATGCAGCGCCGCCAGCGCGCGGGCGGCGGCCAGCGCTCGAGCCCGAACGACGGGCGGCTCGGGCGGTGCGGGCGCGGTGTCCCACTTGGGCTCGTATGCGTCGCCGGCCACGTGCTCCATGACGAACAGCGGCGGGGTGCCGGCGTCGGTCGCCAGGACCCTTGCAACCGGGACCCCGGGCGCGTGCTCCAGAGCGCGCAGCACGCGCGCCTGGCGAAGCACGTCGCGGTTGCGCACCGGCTCAAGCCCGGGAGGCGCAACCTTGATGACGACGCGCTCGCAGCCGGTGCCCGTCGAGCGCGCGGCGAACGTCAGGCTCGAGATGCCGCCGGCGAGCGGTTCGAGCGCCTGGAGCCGAGCTGCCGGCCAGCGGGACCGCAGCGCCGTCTCGGCGCGCTCGCGCACGCTGGCGAGCGGGTCATCGCTCACGCGCGCCGGTCGCCTTCGGCGCAGCGCCCGGGGCCCGGAGCTCGCACCACGCTGCGCGTGACCGACAGGGAGTTGAGCGTGAGGCCGCCGTCGATCACCAGCTCCTGCCCGGTGACGCTTGCGGCGGCCGGCGATGCGAGGTACGCCACCGCTGCGGCGATCTCGCCCGTGTCGATCAGCCTGCCGGTCGGCACACGCTCAAGCCACGCCGAGACGATCTCCGGCGGCATCGCGCGGACGGCGTCTGAGCCGACCAGCCCGGGCAGGATCGCGTTGGCGGTGATCCCCAGCGCCGCATTCTCGGCCGCGATCGTCTTGACCATCCCGAGCAGGCCCGACTTGCTGGCGGCGTAGGCGACCTGTGCCGGCATGCCGAAGCGCGCCGCAAAGCTGGAGATCACCACGATGCGCCCGAAGCGCCGCTCCCGCATGCCGCCAAGGCACGCCTGGGCCACGCGAAAGCTGCCGGTCAGGTTGACCGCGAGGTCGCGCTCCCAGCGCTCGAGCGCGAGGGTGTGCGCGGCACCCACGGTCGTCGCCAGCCCGGCGTTTGAGACCAGGACGTCGATGTCGTCAAGCGGCGGCAGGTCGTCGCGCGTCAGATCCACCTGGTGCGTGCAGCCGGGCTCGAGGTCGAGCGTGATGACGTCCAGGCCGTCGTCGCGCAGCCGCGCGGCCACGGCGGCACCGATCCCGCCGGGATTCGCCGCCCCGGTCACGAGCGCCCGCAGGCGCCGCGCCGGGCCGGTCACAGGCGCCCCTGGGGTCGACGCATCGTCGATCACCGTGCCCGCTCGATCACCGTGCCCGCTCGATCACCGTGCCCCGCTCGATCATGCGCCGCTCGATCATGCGCCGCTCGATGGTGCCCCGCTCGATCATGCGCCGCTCGATCGTGTGCCGCTCTATCACCGTGCCCGCTCAGGCCATCGTCAGGCCGCCGCTGACCGACAGCGTCTGGCCCGTGATGTAGCCGGTCTCCTCGGAGGCGAAGAAGCGCACGGCGGCGGCGACGTCCTCGGGGCGTCCGAGCCGCTTCATCGGCACCGCGCGCGCAAGCCGTTCGAGCACCTTCTCGGCGTCCGGGTGCGCCTGGGCCACGTCGCGGAGCATCTCGGTGTCGGTCGGGCCCGGGCAGACAACGTTGGCGGTCACGCCCAGACGGGCTGTCTCCCGTGCGATCGTCTTGGTGAAGGCGATGATCGCCCCCTTGGCGCCCGCGTATACCGACTCCAGCGACGAGCCGACCCTGCCGGCGTCGGAGCTGATGTTGACGATCCGGCCCCACCCGCGATCGATCATCGACGGCAGCAGCGCGTGCGTCAGTCGCAGCCCGCCCTTGAAGTTGACCTCCAGCACCTCCTGCCAGAACGGCTCGTCTGAGGCCACGAACGGCTTGAGCTCGTCCCACCCGGCGACGTTGACCAGCACGTCGACCTCGCCCAGCTCCGAGCGCACCCGCTCGACGCCGGCGAGGACGCTCTCGGTCACGCGCACGTCCATCTCCACGGCGATCGCGCGCCCACCCGCCTCGTTGATCGCCCGCGCGTTATCACGCGCCAGCTGATGGCGGATGTCGCAGATGGCGGTGGGCATCCCGTCGCCGGCGAGCCTGCGGGCGATGGCCGCCCCGATCCCGCGCGCGCCGCCGGTCACCAGCGCGATCCGCGTCGGCGGACCGGCGCTCATGGCGTCCACGGCGTCGGAAGGATGAGCGCCAGGCGGGGGAGCCTCGCCGCGCTCACCAGCTCGCAAGCGCCTGGGTCACGTCGAGGGAGGTCAAGGTCACGTCGAGCGGTCGATGACACGGCGCGGCAGATTACTCGCGCCCCCCGCGCCCGCGGTACCCCCCGATCGTGGGGAGATTGGCTGCCGGTCGGCGGCGGCCGGCTGCGATCTCGGCGCATGGGCGGCGGTAAGCTGGGTGGCGATGGCCGTGCTTGAGGACCCTCCGGTCACCTACGAGCAGTGGCTGGCGGCGTACGGGCTCTCGGCGGAGCGCTCGGAGAGCTTTCGCACCCTCTCCGGGGAACCGGTCGCCGCTCTGTACACCGAGCGCGACCTGCCGGCCGATCCGCAGCGCGCCATCGGCATGCCGGGCCACTACCCGTTCACGCGCGGCGTGTACCCGTCGATGTATCGGGGGCGGCTGTGGACGATGCGCCAGTTCGCCGGCTTCGGGACCGCACGGGAGACCAACGAGCGCTTCCGCTATCTGCTGGAGCACGGGCAGACGGGCCTGTCCACGGCGTTCGACATGCCGTCGCTGATGGGCCACGACTCCGACCATCCGCGCGCGCTGGGCGAGGTCGGCCGGGAGGGGGTCGCGATCGACACGGTGCTGGACATGCAGGAGCTCTTCGAGGGCATACCGCTTGACCGGGTCACCGTGTCGATGACCATCAACGCGCCGGCGGCGATCATGCTCGCCTTCTACGTGGTGGCCGCCGAGCGCCAGGGGATCGCGCCCGAGCAGCTGGGCGGGACGATCCAGACGGACATCCTCAAGGAGTACATCGCCCAGAAGGAGTGGTGCTTCCCGGTCGATCCAGCGATGCGCCTGGTGGGGGACATGATCGAGTTCTGCTCGGCGCGGATGCCGCGCTGGCACCCGATCTCGATCTCGGGCTACCACATCCGGGAGGCGGGAGCGACCGCCGCCCAGGAGCTGGCGTTCACGCTCAAGGACGGCCTCACCTACGTGGAGCAGGCGGTTGCGCGCGGGCTCGACATCGACGATTTCGCCCCCCGACTGTCGTTCTTCTTCAACGCCCAGATCGACTTCTTTGAGGAGATCGCCAAGTACCGGGCGGCGCGGCGCATCTGGGCCCGGGAGCTGCGGGAGACGTTCGGCGCCCGGCGGCCTGAGTCGTGGCGGATGCGCTTCCACACCCAGACCGCCGGCGTCTCGCTGACGGCCCAGCAGCCTCTCAACAACATCGTGCGCACGGCGATCGAGGCGCTCGCGGGGGTGCTGGGCGGCACCCAGTCGCTGCACACCAACTCCTACGACGAGGCGCTCGCGCTGCCGACCGAGCAGGCCGCGCGCGTGGCGCTGCGCACGCAGCAGATCATCGCCGAGGAGACCGGGGTGGCCAACACGATCGACCCGCTCGGCGGGTCCTACTTCGTCGAGGCGCTCACCGACCGCCTCGAGCAGCGCGCCTACGAGTACTTCGCCAAGATCGACGCGCTCGGCGGCATGGTCGAGGCGGTCAAGCAGGGTTTCCCCCAGCGCGAGATCGCGGATGCCGCCTTCGAGCTGCAGCAGGCGATCGACTCGGGTGCGCGCAAGGTGGTGGGCGTCAACGCCTACACCGAGGGCGACGACGCCGAGATCCCGATCCTGCGCATCGACCCCGAGCTCGAGCGCCGGCAGGTGCAACGCGTGCGAGCCGTGCGCGCACAGCGAGACCAGGGGGCGGTGGACGCCTGTCTTGAGCGCGTCGTTGAGGCGGCGCGCGGCAGCGAGAACCTGATGGGGCCCCTGATCGAAGCGGCGCGCGCGCATGCCACCGAGGGCGAGATCGTGCGCGCCCTGCAGGGCGTCTGGGGGGACTACAGGGAGTCGCCGGCGTTCTGAGCATGGCGATGACCCCGCGGATCTTCGGCGAGCGCGGGCGACGGCGCGCGGCGTCGCTGGGGATCGACCCCCAGCGTGTGCCCCCGGGTCAGTCGCCGACGCTCAAGTGGCCGGTGCTGAGCCTGGGAGCGACCCCGCGCGTGAGCACCGCTGAGTGGACGCTGTCGATCGACGGCGCCGTCCGGAAGCCCTACTCGCTTGGCTGGACGGACTTTCAGGCCCTGGCCGTGCAGACATGGGTGGGAGATGTGCACTGCGTGACGCGCTGGTCGAAGTTCGACATGCGCTGGCGCGGAGCCTCGGTGGCCGAGCTGCTCGAGCGCGCCGCGCCGCTGCCGGCGGCCACGCACCTGCTGGCGCACTGCCACGGCGGCTACACGACCAACATGCCGCTTTGCGATGTGCTGGAGCACCCGGCGCTGATCGCGCATGAGGCCGACGGCGCGCCGCTTGAGCCCGATCACGGCGGTCCGGCACGGCTCCTGGTCCCGCACCTCTACCTGTGGAAGTCGGCGAAGTGGATCCGGCGCCTGGAGGTGCTCGAGCACGACGAGCTCGGCTTCTGGGAGCGCAACGGCTACCACCATCGCGGCGACCCGTGGCGTGAGGAGCGCTACAGCGTCGAGGAGTACGTCGCCAGGGCGCTGCGCCGGCGCGCGCGGGCGGTTGAGCCGGCTGACGGCGCGCGGGGCGGCTGACCGGCCGGCGGCGCGCGGGGCGGCTGAGCCGGCCGGCGGCGCGCGGGGCGGCTGAGCGGCCCGCGGCGCGCGGGGCGGCTGAGCCGGCCGGCGGCGCATCCCGCGCAGCTGCACGGGCGGCCCGGCTCAGTCGACGCCGAGCGCCCGGGCCACAACCCCCAAAAGCTCCGCCGACGTGAACGGCTTGTGCAGCAGCGGCCCCTCGAGCGCGCGTCCCGCCTGCTCGAGCGCGGGCCGCGCGAAGCCGGACACGAACACCACTCGCAGGCCCGGACGCAGCTCCCGGATCAGCTCGGCAAGCCGCTGGCCAAGCATGTCCGGCATCACCACGTCGGTGAGCAGCAGATCGATCCGCTGTGCCTCGGCGGCACGCCGCAACGCCTCGGGGCCGCTCGAGGCGGTCAGCACCCGGTAGCCGGCACGCTCGAGGATCCTCGCGGTGATCGCCCTCAGCGGCTCCTGGTCCTCGACGACCAGCACGGTGGCGCCGTCGGCAGCCGCCGCGCCTGCCACGCTCGCGCCCGTCGACGCCGCGTCCGGTTGCGCGCCGGGAGCGGCGGCCCGGGTCTCGGCCGGAAACCTCGCCCTGAAGGTCGTGCCGTGCCCGGGCTCTGAGTAAAGGGCGGCGTGCCCGCCGAAGGCCGTCACGATCCCATACACCCCGGAGAGCCCGAGCCCCGTGCCCGTGCCCGGTGGCTTTGTGGTGAAGAACGGGTCAAACGCACGCTCGAGCACCTCCGGCTCCATCCCGCAGCCGGTGTCGGTCACCGTCAGCTGGGCGTAGTCGCCCGGGCGCTGCTCGGGCCTGTCGGGGTCGCGGTCCAGCGACAGGCTGCTGGTCTCGATCAGCAGCCGTCCACCATCGGGCATCGCGTCGCGGGCGTTCACCGCAAGGTTGACGAGCACCTGGCCGAGCTGCCCGGCGTCCGCCCTGATCGGTGCAAGCGATCGGTCGAGATGGAGCTCAAGCCGGATGTGCTCCCCGATCGTGCGCGAGAGCAGCGGCTCCAGGTCCTCGATGACGTCGTTGAGTGAGACCAGGTCGGATGCGACGGAGTCCTGGCGCGCGAACGTCAGAAGCTGTCTGGTGAGCTCGGCGGCCCGCTGCGTCGCGGCCGCGATCCCCTCCGTGTCCGCTCGCAGCGACGAGCGCACGGCCTCCGGCAGCATGGCCGCGACGTCGTCCAGCGTGTCGCTGAGCGTGGTCGCGTAGCCCGCGACCACGGCCAGCAGGTTGTTGAAGTCGTGCGCGATGCCGCCGGCCAGCTCGCCCAGGCTCTCAAGCCGCTGGGCGCGCACTAGGCGCGCGCTCAGGCGCTCGCGCTCCGCGGCGGCCGCCGCCGCTGACTGCGCGTCGCGCAGAGCGAGGCGCGCGCTCGCGTCGTGGTTGACCTCGAGCATTGCCGTCAGCCTGCCGCGCTCATCCCGCACGGCTCCCCAGCGGCTGTCCACCACGATTCGCCGCCCATCGCGCGTGCGCTGGACCAGCTCTCCCTCCCAGGCTCCCTCGTGCTCGACCGCGCGCTCGATCTGCTCGAGCGGGATCGGGTACTCGGTTTCAAGCACGCGCGGGATCTGCCGCCCCAGGACCTCCGCCGCCGTGAAGCCGTACATCTGCTCTGCGCCGCGGCTCCAGTAGGTGATCCTGCGACGCACGTCGCGCACCACGATCGCCACCGGCGCCAGGTCGAGCAGCATCGACTGCTCCTGGAGCCGTCGCTGGAGAGCGCGCTGGCGGGTGAGATCGGTCACCGCTATCACGTAGCGGTCGAGTCCCTGCGGGGAGGGGCTGACGGCGATGTCCACATCCAGTCGGCTCCCGTCGCGGGCCAGGTGCACAGTGGGGCCGCGCCAGCGTCCGTACCGCCGCAGCTCCGCGTAGCGCTCGTCGAGCTCGGCCGGCGGGGTCGCGGTCAGCGTCGAGAAGTCGCGGCCGGCGAGCTCGTCGCTTGCGTATCCGTAAAGCTCGCAGGCAGCCGGGTTGAGGTGCAAGACCTCGTGGCGCGACCCGCGCACCACCACCTCGATCAGCGGATGGGGGACGAGGTCCAGGAGCGGCGCGAGCTCAGACACGCCTCGCGCAGAGCCAGTGAGCGCCCGGCCGGGTCATGGCGTCCCCGCCACCGCTGTGCCCAGCATGCCGGGATGTTAACCACGGCCGCGGCGGCAGTCACGGTGGGCAGGCGCCGGCCGTCAAGCGATCTCGTCAGCGCCGGCCGGCTCATCCTGTCCGGCCAGGCGCTTGGCGAGCAGCTCGGCGGCATCGTCCAGGATCCGCAGGAGGCTGTCGTCGGTGTGGTAGTAGCCCAGCTCCTCGTCGGAGGGGCGGCGGGCCTCCGCGGGATGGCTGCGCCCGCAGCCAAGACGACCGGGGGTTGAGCCGGCCCGGCCCCCGGCGCCGTCGCGCGCCGCCGCGTCCCTGCGCGCCGCCGCCTTGCGAACCTCCCGCTCTAGTGCGGCCAGCCGGGCGTCAAGGTCCAAGCGCGCATCGGCATCTGCCGCGCCCGGGCCGGTCGACGTGGCCTCTGCGGCCGCGGGGGCGCCGGCCACGGAGGCGCCGGCCGCAGGGGCGCTGGAGGCCGGCGCACCGGCTGCGGGGGCGCCGGCGGCCGACCGCGCCCTGCGGATCTCCTCGTAGGCCTGATGGACGAGCTCAAACCGCCGCGCCGCGTCGATCGAGCCCCGGTTCAGGTCCGGGTGGTGACGGCGCGCGAGGCGCCGAAACGCCGCCTGGACCTCGGTGTCGCTGGCGGAGGCCCGGAGGCCCAGAACACGGTAGGGATCGGCCAGCGGTGCCACGCGAGAAGCGTAGGGGGTCCGGGGCGGATGGGCACAGGATCGGTAGGGGGTCCGGGGCGGATGACACAGGATCGAGATTTTGCAAGTTTTTATGAGCTTTGGCGTACGCTTGGCCGCGCGGGCGGCAGGCCCGAAGGCACAGGAAACGGAGAGGGGCGCGTGGCACGGCAGACGAGCTTCGGGGCGGCTTCGGAGGGGCCGCCGCCGGCCGCCCGGGGCGCGGGTCCGTCGGCGGGCGACCGCACGCTCTCCCAGCGGCCCGCGCGGCTTGCCTCCTGGACCTGGGAGCCCTCGTGCGGGAGCGCGGTCTGGTCGCCTGAGATGTACGCACTGCTCGGCGTCGCGCCGGCCGGTGGCCCGGTGGCCGACGCTCGCTTCCTGTCGCTGGTGCACCCCGACGACCGCGGCGCCGTGGCGGCCGCCTACGAGCAGGCCGTGCGCCACGGACAGCCGCTTGAGATGGACTTCCGAGTGCTCTCGTCGGCGGGCGGCGAGCGGGTCCTCCATGCTCTCGGATGCCGGGATCACGAGCGGCCAGACCGCTACGTGGGCACGCTGCAGGACGTGACGCGCGAGCGCCTGGCCGAGCGACGTCTGGCCGAGACCGAGGTGCGGCTGCGCGCGATCGTCGAAAGCGCCCCGATCGGGGTCCTGGTGCGAGACCTGGACGGCCGCATCCGGGAGGCGAACGCGGCCGCGGCGGCGGCTCTGCTGCGCACGCCGGACGCCCTGATCGGCCGCACGATCGCCGAGCTGTGCCCCGAGCGGGCCGCGCGCGCGATCGATCAAGCCGACAGGCGCGTGCTGCAGACCGGGCGGCAGGCAAGCGTCGAGATCGAGCCCGGCCGGGACGGCCGGACCTACGAGCTGATCGTCTACCCGGTGCCGGGTCCGGCTGGCGCGACCGCGGCGATCGGCGCGCACGTGCTCGACGTGACCGGGCGGGTCGCGCGCGAGCGCGACCTGCAGCGCTCCCGCGCCTACCATCAGACGATCGTCGCCGCGATGGGCGAGGGCTACTGCCTGACCATCGACGGGTCAATCACCGCCGTCAACGACTCGCTCTGCGAGCTCACGGGCTTCACGCGCGACCAGCTGATCGGCTCGCGCGCGCCGTTCCCCTTCCTGCCCGCCGACGAGGGCGACCGCGCCGCCCACGAGCGGCGGTCGCTGATCGATCGCGGGGGCGGCACCCTGGAGCTGGTGCTCGCGCGGGCCGACGGGACGCGCTTTGAGGCCGAGATCACCACCCGTCCGGCGCGCAACGCCGACGGCACCGTACTGGGCTTGGTGAGCACCTTCCGCGACGTGTCCGCGAGGCGGCGTTACGAGCGAGAGCTTGAGCGCCTGGCGACGACCGATCCGCTGACCGGCCTGGCCAACCACCGCACCTTCCATGAGCGGCTGCGCGCAGAGGTCGCGAGGGCGCGCCGTCACAACCGGCGCCTGAGCCTGGCGCTGCTCGATCTCGACCACTTCAAGGACGTC
>DATGLC010000089.1:0-5373 GCA_035294345.1 Solirubrobacteraceae bacterium | reverse complement strand
ACCACCCTCCAAAGCCGGGCGCTCGACCTCGCCGAACACGCCCCGCTCGACCCGTAGTCACCACCCATCCACCCCCCAACAAGCGCAACCCCAATGACCACGGGCCAATCCCCTACCCGCCTACCGGGAACTTCGGCCTAGCCAGCCGTCGCGCCCGCTCGCGTCTCAGCGCCGGCGGGCGGCACGCCAGAGCGAGCCGGCCAGCACCAGGGCGGTCGCGGCCGGCACGATCCACCACACAGAGCTCGTGGCGTCAGCCGCCAGCGCGGTGATCGCGAGCGCGGCCGCTACCCCGAGCGCGATCCGCCAGTCATCGCCGACGACGAACTCCCAGGCTCCGAGGGCGGCCGCCCTGATCGCCCTCACGTGCGCACCGTCCCGGCCGATGGCGCGGCCTGCGCGCGCCGGAGGATCGCGACCAGCACGAGCGCCCCGGCCAGGGTGGCCGGCACGATCGCCAGCAGCGCCGCGTCGGAGCCCGGCCAGCGCGCTCCGCAGCCCTCCGCGCTCCAGAACATCCCGTATGAGGCGAGCATCACGCCGACGGCGAACTTCATCGTGTTCTCAGGAACGCGCGCGAGCGGCCGGTGCGCCAGCACGCCCGCGAGCGTGACCAGCGCGACCGCCACGCCGGCGGCGAGCGCCGCCAGCGAGACGTCGTGCTGGTTTGCCCCGAACGTGAGCACGATGAAGACGACCTCCAGCCCCTCCAGCAGCACGCCCTTGAACGCGATCACGAACGAGTAGGCGTCAATCCCCTCCGCGACGGCGCCCGCCTGAAGCGCCTGCGCCCGCTGGCGGCCGAAGATCGCCTCCTCGTCGTGGCGCTCCTTCAGCCCGGCCGCGCGGAGGATCGCCTTGCGCAGCCATTGCAGGCCGAAGATCAGCAGCAGCCCACCGACGGCAACCCGCAGCACCGAGATCGGCAGCGCCGTGAGCGCCGGTCCGAGCGCCGCCGTGATCGCCGCCAGTGCCGCCACCGCGGCCCCCACGCCCGCAAGCGCCGAGCGCCAGCTGCGGGTCACGCCGACGGCGAGCACGATCGTCAGCGCCTCGACCGCCTCGACCGCGCAGGCGAGCAGCACCGAGATCGCCAGGCCGAGCTCAGTCCCAGTCATCGTCGAGCGCCTGCATGCCGGTGGCCTCAAGGATAGGCTCCCGCTCGCGCGCCGAGCGCGCGGCGCCAGGCAGCGCGCCGAGCGGCAGCGACGGGACGGGGGACGTTGCGTCGTCGGCGAACGCGAGCGCGCCGGATGCCTCCAGGCGGACCCCGACGGTCGCGCCGCGCGCCGGGCGCCGCCGGGAGAAGGCCCCGGTCAGCTCGATGCCGGAGCCGAGCGCGAGCACGCAGCCGTAGCCGCGCCCGTTGAAGGCCGCGTCGCGAACGACGGCGAGCAGCTGCGCCTCGGGCGAGTCCGCGTCGACCATCTGCACGGCGGTCGGTCGCAGCATCACCTGGACCGCGGCGCCGCTGCGCAGCGGCGCCATCGCCCGCGCACGCACGTGCGCTGCGTGGCCCGGCGCCGAGGTCGGCAGCGCCACCTCGACGGGCTCGCCGGCAGCCCGTGCCTGGCCGACGAGCCGCCCGCGCAGGGCGCCGGACAGGCCGGTGAAGCGCGCGACGAACGCGCTGCACGGCGAGCTGTAGATCTCCTCGGGCGTGCCGACCTGGACCAGGCGACCGTGGTCGAGCACGCCGACCCTGTCGGCCAGGGCGAACGCCTCCGCCTGGTCGTGGGTGATGTACACCGTGGTGACCCCCGCCGCTCGGACCAGCGAAGCGATCTCGATGCGCAGACGGTCGCGGAGGTCGGCGTCGAGGTTTGAGAGCGGCTCGTCGCACAGCAGCACGCCGGTGCCGGCCACCAGCGCGCGCGCGAGCGCGACGCGCTGCTGCTCGCCGCCGGACAGCTCGTTGGGGTAGCGGTCGCGCAGCGCCTGCAGACCGACGCGGGCGAGCATCGCGTCGGCCGCCGCGTGGCGCTGCGCCCTGGTCATGCCCCGGCGCCTCAGGGCGAATGCGACGTTGTCGCGCGCGACCATGTGCGGCCACAGCGCGTAATCCTGGAAGACCATCGCCAGGTCACGCCGCTCCGGCGGCAGGTGCACGCGGTCGTCGGCCATGGTGCGCTCGCCGATGCGGATGCGTCCGCCGCTGATCCGCTCGATCCCGCACAGGCAGCGAAGCAGCGTGGTCTTCCCCGACCCAGAGGAGCCCAGCAGCACCAGCAGCTCTCCCGGCTGGATCGCAAGCGACACGTCGTCGAGCGCGAGGTTGCCGCCCGGGTAGAGCTTGCGGACGTGCTCGAGCTCGATCCGCTCAGGCATGGACCGCCCCCGTCCGTGCGATCGGCCGGGCGGCGCTCACCGGCGCGGGCCTCCGATGCGAAGCCAGCCCCGCGGCGCAAGCAGGCGGTAGGCGCCCAGCACGCACAGCACGATGCCCAGCGCCAGCGCCACCGCCAGAACCGATTGCGCGGTGCCGACCCCGAAGTGGTAGTTGCTGAGGTTGTCCTCGATCGCCACCGACACGGGTGGCTGGGAGGGCGCATACAGCAGCTGCGAGATCGGCAGCTCCAGGAACACCGCGCTGAAGGTCAAAAGCCACGCGTACAGCAGCGGGCGCGAGATCAGGGGCGCCACGCCGCGCAGCCAGGCCATGATCGCGCCGGCGCCGTGCACGCGCGCCGCGTCGTGCAGCGAGGGCTGAAGCTGGGAGACGCTTCCGACCAGCAGGCGCGCGTTGGTCGGCAGGCTGGATGCGGTGTAGGCGACCAGCAGAAGTCCGACCGTCTGGTACAGGTTGATCCCCAGCCGCGACAGCAGCGGCAGGTTGTAGGCCATGATGTAGCCCGCCGCGAAGATCACGCTCGGGATCGCCACGGCGGCCAGCAGCAGAAAGTCCAGCAGGCGCGTCGCCGGTCCCTTCGCCCGGGTCAGGAAGCGCGCGGCGGTGTAGCCGAGCACGACCGTGACCGACGCGGTGAGCGCGCCGTACTGCAGCGAGCGGACGATCGGGTCCGTCAGCGACGATGAGTGAAGCATCGCCGAGTAGTTGGCGGTGGTCAGCGTGAACGAGCCTCCGTAATCGCCCAGCAGCGACCCGCTGACGGCGCCGAAGGCCGGGACCCCGAGCGCGACCAGCGCAAACACCAGGAAGGCCGCGAGCGTCAGCGCCCGGCCCGCCGGGCCCAGATGGCGGCGGGTCGCCTGCCGCGAGCGCCCGGACAGCACCGCGTAGGAGCGCCCCCGCAGCGCTCGCGCCTGCAGGGCGAGCGGGATCCCGACCGACGCGACCAGCAGCCACGACATCGCGGCCGCCGTCGGGAAGCTCGGCGGGAAGTTGTTGATCGCCGCATACAGCTGGTAGGTGCCCAGCGGAAAGTTCGCCTGGTAGGCGAGCGTCGCCGCCACCCCGAAGTCGCTGACCGCCTCCGCGAAGCCGATCGCGATCGCCGACCATATCGCGGGGGCGATGATCGGCCCCACGACAGCAAGCGCCCCGAGGCGCGAGGCGCCGTGCACGCGGGCGGCGTCCTCGAACTCCTGGCCCAGCCCCGCGAGCGCCGCGCTGATCGCCAGAAACGAGAACGGCACGTTGCGCAGCCCCAGCACCAGCACCACGCCCGCCGGCCCGAGGATCGCGTGGGTGATGAACGGCAGGTTCATCCCGAGGCGGTACATCACGCCGTCCAGCTGCACGAGCCTCACCCAGCCCAGCGACGGCAGCCAGCTCGGCAGCAGCAGAACCAGCCACATCGACGCGGTGACCGGCCCGCGCAGGGGCGCGTCGGTCCGGGCGCACAGCCAGGCGATCGGCAGGCCGACCGCCACCCCGAGCGCGGCCGCCGCGGCGCTGACCCACAGGGAGTTGCCGATCGCGACCGCGGTCTGACCGGTGAGCACCGCGGCGAGCGGCTGCAGGGTGAGGTACGAGCTGCCCTGATCGAACAGGCGCGGCGACACCGCCAGCACCAGGAAGGCCGCGCATGGCGCGAGGATGATCAGGACGAGAACGACCCAGAACGCCGTCTGGCCGAGGGTGGCCAGTGCGGGAAGCCCGCGGCGCTGTGCGCCCGCGCGCGCAGAGCGCGGGCGCCCGACGGGCAGGGGTGAGGGGGCGACCGCCACGCTGCCTGAGCTGCCTCCGGCTCAGCGACCCGCCGCGCTCACCTGATGTTGCTGTCAAACCAGGAGTTGATCGCCGGCTCCAGCGCACCCCACCGGTACGGGTCGATCCGCTGGGTCTTGACGTGTGCCAGCGACGGGAGCGCGGGCAGCGGCTTGATGCCGTCGAGCACGGGGTAGTAGAGCGAGTCGCCGGTGGGGTCGCCGGACTGCATCACCCGCTGGCCCGCGGGCGAGAGCACGAACTCGATGAACCGCTCCGCCTCGAGCTGCTCGGCCCGGGGCGCCTTGGCGTCGATGCCGATCGCGCTGGGCAGCAGCGTGACCGGGTTCAGGTAGGCGACGCGCAGCGATCTGTCACCGATCGCCGCTCCGATACCAGCCGAGCTCTGGACGAGCGCGATCTTGATCTGACCGTTGGTCAGCGCCTGCAGCGTGGGGCCGTTGGTGGGGTTGACGACCAGGCCGTTTGCCTTCAGCGCCGAGAAGTAGCGCTTGCCCTGCGAGACCCCGCCGAGGTAGTTCATCATCCCGGCGATGAACGGGTAGGTGGGCCCCGACTGGGACGGGTCGTTCATCCCGACCGCGCCCCTCCAGGCGGGCTCGAGCAGCTGCTGCCAGGTGCTCGGCGGATCAGGCACCCGCTTGGCGTCGTAGACCATCGCGGCGGTGAGCGTGATCCCGGTGGGCGTGTAGCTGCGATCGGCCGGCAGGACCTCGCGCCCCAGCGAGTTGAACGATACGTTGGGCTCAAAGCCCCTCATCAGCAGGCCCTGCCGATCAAGCCCAGCGAACGCGGTGTCGCCATCCACCCACAGAAGCCCCCAGTTGGGGTTGTTCCTGGAGGCCTCGATCTGGGTCAGCAGCGGGCCGGTGGAGTTGTCGTCGAGCCTGGTCGGGATGCCCGTGGCACGCTGGAACGCCGAGACCATCGCGTGGTCGTAGCCCTGCGCCGAGTAGACGATCAGCGTGGGCCTGGCCGTGCCGGTGGCCGCCGTGCTGGTGGTCGTCTGCGAGCTGGCCGTGGAGGAGGCCGCGGCGCTCTGCGCCGATGCCGAGCCGGATTGGGAGGCCGACGACGAGCTCGACGCCGAGCCGCCGCAGGCTGCCACGAGCAGCGCCACCGCGATCACAGACGTTGCCATGCGTGCGCGCCGTGCTGGGTAAAGAGCCATATGCGTGGTCCTCCTGCGGGCTTGGCCGTTGGTTGCGTGTGGGGCATCCGCACGCGGTGGTGCGGTGGCC
>DATGLC010000088.1:0-110616 GCA_035294345.1 Solirubrobacteraceae bacterium | reverse complement strand
CTCCGCCCATCCGTAGTAGTAGCCGTTTCCCGGCTCGGCCCATGGATAGTAGAGAAACACGCCGTACCCCCAGCCGTTTGGGTAACTGCCGCCACCGATCGCCGAGTCGGATCGACCCATTCGCAACCCCACGATCGTGGTTCCCTGCGGCGCGTTGAAGCCCCAGCCGTCTCGGCCAGCCTGTGGCGCGGCCTGTCCACCGGCTATCTGCGCAGAGAAGCCACCGCCGTCGGCGCAATTGTCCGTCGTGGCACCGGTGACCGACCCCGTCAGATACGGATACCAGCCACTTGACCGTGCGGACTGGCCGTTGCACGTGTAGACGGTATAGTCCGCGGCCGCGCTCGCGGCCGCGGCGGCCGTCAGGAACACCGCCAAGGCGATGGTCACAACGACCGCTGGCGTATATGTAGGGAGCTTTCGTCTCATCGCATTCGGTCGATTACGACCGGGCACGCGTGGTGCATATTCCGATTGGCGCGATGGCGCCGGCGTCGGCATCCGGCCATCTGCGAAGGCCCTCGATGGCCGCGGGCGGCTGCAGCGCCAGTGGCGCAAAGGCCGCGGGCGGCTGCCTGGCCGCGTGCAGCGCCAGTGGCGCAAAGGCCGCGGACGGCTCCCTGGCCGCGTGCAGCGCCAGTGGCGCAAAGGCCGCGGCGAGGCTGATGGTGAACTAGCGCGCCAGCCTGCCCGAGTCGCGTGAGTTGGCGACGTAGAGGCGCAGACCGACGGGCACCGCGACCGGCAGGGCGAGCAAACGCATCCAGTCCCACGCGGTGTTGCCGGCAAATCCGGTCCACCGCCATCCGAGCGCGTACCCGCCAAGGATCGCGAGCGCCAGAGCCGATGCTCCGATCAGCAGTACCGGGCGTGGCAGTGGCGAGCGGCCACTCAGCACCGATGGGATGAGCGCCACAGCGGCGGGCGCGAGAAGCAGGTGAAGCCAATCCCACAGAGTGTTCCCCGCAAAGCCGGTCCATCTCAGCGGGATCACGTAGGCCGCCGCCACGAACGCGCCGCCCACGCCGAGCGCCGCGATCACGGCACCGGTGCCGGGGCGCACGCCGTGCGCGCGTCCGACAGCCGGCAAGAGCACGATCGCAGCCGGCATCAGCACGAGATGAAGCCAGTCCCACAGCGTCGCCGTGGTGCCGTTTATGCCAAGCCAGGCCCAGTGGCGCACGTAGCCTCCGTAGGCGACGAGCGCAAGGGCGCAGACGATCGCGGGCAGCCCAAACGCACGCAGGCCCCTGGCACGGTAAACCCGCATGTGCGCGGGCGAAGTGCCATGAGAGGCGCTGGTCGCCTGGGCGAGGCGGCCGTCGACGTTCGCCGACGGCCCGCGCCCAACAACGTGCGAGCGCTCGGCGGCCGTCCGGGTCTGGGCGCGCGCGACCCTCATCCGACCGGCACCTTCGCCATCGATGTGGGTCTGGGTGCGAGCGCCGACCTGGGGAGGAGCATCACCCGACGGGGCTTGAGCTTGGCATCGCCGCGCAGCTTCGGCGGCAGCGGTGGCAGCCCGAGCGCGTCCAGCCGGCCCATGTGGATGTCGCCCTCGAGCACGAACAGCACCCGCGCGCGCGCGGGGCAGCGCCACTCGGATTCGGGAACCCCAGCCTGAGCCACGCGTGCGGTGAGGTGCTGGTCGGCGGTTCGCATGTAGCGCAGCAGTTGACGCTCGTCCTGGCAGACGAAGATGACCGTGGGCGTGCTGCCGAGCTTGCGGTAGCGAGGCATCATCGTCGCCCAGCCCGCCAGGAAGGCGTCATAGCGCCGCATGCGCTCATCGTTGAACGGGGCGCCGCGGCTCAGGTCCAGCTCGACGAGCAGCTCGGTCCAGATGTTGCGATCTGCCTGGCGGGGCAGCGAGACGGTGAGCGTGGCGACCGGGGAGACCGGCGCCAGCCTCGGGAGCGCGACGTCCCGCAGACGACGGTCGGAGCCCAGATCCAGCTCGGCGGGCCGCAGCGCGGTCGTGACATTGCCGCGCTTCCTGCCCGGGGGCGTCAGGCGACTGTCCGCCGGCCCGCGCCACTCGCGGACAACCCCCGGCACATGCGCCTGAAGGGCCATCACCCAGGCATTGACGCGTACGTTTCGTAGCGCGACCATCAGGTCCAGGCGTTGCTCGGGATCCCAGCGAGCCTCCGGATCGATCAGCGGACCGGAGCGAACCTGAACCGTCTTGGCGACCTCCAAGCCCGCCTCGCCGAGCGTGTAGAGGTCAAGCTTTGGCTCGCCTGAGGCGTCGGTGAGCCGGGCGCGGCGCAACCAGCCGAAGCGCAGCATCTCATCGAGCGCCGCCATGCACTCCTGGATTCCGGCGCTTGACCAGTAGCGGCGCTTGATCTGCGGGAACCCGAGGTGCCCGTAGTGCCACAGGGCTCGCAGAAGCGTGGCCTGGCGACTGTCCGGAGCGCGACCGGCGGGCTCGCTGAGGGCCTCCTCCCAGTCGCCGTCGGTCACCTCGCCGAGATCGAGCTCGACCAGGCTGTCGGGCGCGCCGATCCTGGGACCTGTGTGTGCCCGCGTCTGGTCGAGGACTCCAGCGGGCCTTGGCGAACCCAGCTGGTCGCGCGCCGGCGAGGCCTGGGCAGGCGCGGTCTCACGGTGGCCAAGCCCCGCGTCCGGCGGCCTCTCGCCGTCGGGCGGCGCCTGGACCGCGTCCGGTCGCCGCGGCTCGGGCCGTGGCTCCGGCTCCAGCCCGGGCTCCGGCTCCACATCGCTGAGCCAAACGGCCGCGCCCGCCTGCTCGGCGTTCACATCATCCTCGGTCTCCAGGCCGACCGCCGTATCCGCGTCAGCGAGATCCGGCGCACTCTCGCCTATCGGTGGCAGCGGATTGGGCAGCGCCTCGGGCACATAGCATCCCCGTGCGGCCTGTGCTGCCAGGTGGTGATCGATCACCGACCCGTCGGCTTGAAGCGGGATCGTCGACCCGATGAACGCCTGGCGCCTGGCGCCCTGGCTGATCCACGAGCAGATCGCTCTGTGGTTTGGGAGATTGAACACGACGTCGGGCACCAGGCGCTGACGCTGGCGGTGGGACGGCTCGTCGCGGATCATGTCGCTGTAAGCCGACATGACCAGCGAGCTCATGTCCCGCGCGTCCTGCGGCTCGCCCATCGAGAACATGCAGCGCTGGCGCAGGAGGCTCATCATGCCGCTGCGCAGCTTGGGGTCCTCGATCTGGTCTCCGTACTGCCACGCGGCCACCACCTCGAGGCCGGCCGATCGCAGAGTCGCCAGCGCGTCGGCAAAGCTCTCGTTGACGACCAGATGCGCCTCGTCGATCTTCAGCGCCACGCGCGTCCGCTGCTCCTCCGGCAGCTGCTGCTGACGCTGGAGGGCGCTGTAGACCATCGAGAGGATGAACTGCATCATCACGCGGCAGTTGTCGGAGCCGAACGTGCCCATCTTGCCGTCGACTATCAGCACCTCCCGCCGGCGGATCAGCTCATCGATAGACAGCTGCACGGGGTGCCGCAGCACCTTGTCCAGCGAGTCCACGAGCAGGCGAAGGATCTTGTTGCGGGGAGCGTCAAGCTTGGCGGTCGTGGTCGCCAGGGAATCACGGAGGTCGTTGGGCAGGTCGCGGCCGAAGAAGGTCGCGGTGTCGACAAAGCGCGGATCCGCGAAGATGGCGTCCACCACGTGCTCGCGAAAGGCCACCTCGCTGGGGAGCAGGAGCCTGTACATGTGCCACAGGTTGGGAGGCTCGCTCAGAGCTCCAGCGCGCGAGGCCGCGATCGTCGCCTGTGCGGCTTGACGCAGGTAGCGGTCCGAGGAGCCCCTGATGTCCCCCTCCATGTGCACGTCCCTGAAGGCGCTCACGACCTTGTCGGCGATCATGCTCGCGTCCCCGTCGCCGAGCAGCGGGTTTATCCCGAACTGAGGGTTCTCGAAATCCAGGAAATGCGTCGTGCGCTCGCGCGGGACCATCGACAGGGCGATCCGTGCGTCGCCTGGCTTTGGCATCAGCACGATCAGCGCGCGCTGCGGGTCGCTTGCATCGACTCGCACGCTCTGGCACAGGACCGAGGTCTTCCCCGTCTTCTGGCCGCCGATCAGGCCAAGCCCGTCTGACCGGTCCTCCGGCCTGATGCCGACCGGGCCCTTCTCGTCCCGCATCAGGGCGAGGGCCGGATCGCGCGTGATCTCAGGCGGGGCGAACGCACGGGGCACGAGCGAGCGCCGGATCGCGGCGACCGTGAGGCCG
The DNA here is from genome assembly GCA_035294345.1 of Solirubrobacteraceae bacterium. Taxonomy (GTDB): domain Bacteria; phylum Actinomycetota; class Thermoleophilia; order Solirubrobacterales; family Solirubrobacteraceae; genus Palsa-465. The sequence goes on along the minus strand of DATGLC010000088.1, from coordinate 106,394 downwards.
GTGCTCGGGAGATGCCACATGCCGGCCAGCTCGACGGAGGAGTACACCCCCCGGCGCCAAGACGGGATCGGGTTGTTGAGCCCGCGTCGCACCCTTGAGCGGTAGAGGGTCAGCCGGCCGAAGGCGTGCAGCCGGCGCTCGACGAGCCGGTTCTCGCCGGCCGTCTCGCCCCGGAGCATCCCGGCAAGCGACCGGGCGAGCTCAGCGTTCGGCGCTCCGACCCTGATGTCGGCGAAGAACAGGGGCCGGTTTTGCAGCATCAGCCCTGCGCGCAGCTCGGCCGCGAGCACCTCCGACCGCTCCCGCGCCGTGGCCCGGTATCTCCCCGAGCGGCTTCGCTCGTAGGCCTGGTAGCGAGCGCGAGACCAGCGGTCAAACAGCGCCGGCGTGGGCGTGAGGGAGATCTGCACGCATGCCGGCGCATGGATGCGCTGCATCTGCGTCAGCAGCTTGTCCACCAGCACGTGGTTGTCGCCCTCCTCCAGCTTCGGGCGCAGCGGCCTGACGAACTGATGGCGCTTCTTGAGGCGGATGATGGCCGCCCGCTCCTCGGGATGCTCGCTCTCCCGCCCGGCCACTCGCGCATCCGGATAGCAGGAGACAAGCGCCCCCTCCATCGCCGCGTCCAGCTCGCTGGGCCAGATCGCGCACAGCTTGCACTCGAACCCTCCCTGCCCATCCGGCTCGGAGCGCACCTCGAGCGCAAGGCCCCACTGACCCACCAACAGCCGCTGCCACCAACGTCTGAGCAGCAGCTGATGCCAAACCTCGAACATCCTCTGAAGCTGCTCGTGCGAGGCGTCGTCGCTGCGGTAGGGGATGATCCAGCGGCGCGCCATCCTGCGTCTAGGTCGCCACAGGGCGCGAGACAGCAGCGCCAGCAGGGCTGCCCCGGCGAGGGCAGCGACCGTGGCCTCGGCCACGGTGGTCGCGATCCTCGCTGCGTCTCGCAGCTGAGATGTCAGGCCGACGGCCGAACGCCCATGCCGCGCGGGGTGCCCATGGCCGGCCGGCCGGGCTCGCAGGGCAGGCCCTTGAGGCCTGGCGCTGCGGCCGCCATGCAGAAGCTGACGCCCGATCGGCGCCGCCTGCGCCGTTTTTGGCGGGCTCGACCGCAGGTGGGCGAACAGCGGCTTGGCCAGCAGCAGCCACCACGCGCAGAGCGCCGCGGCGGCGATTGCTAGGCCGGTGAGGCCGCGGGCCGCGCGGGGCATCGCTGCTCGGGGTCGCCTGCGAACATCGCCAAGACCAGACAGCGGCGGCCCGGCGGGCATTCCCTCGCGCCGGCGCCCCGGGACTCGTCGGATCACCGGACGTCCTGGAGCAGATCAAGCTACCATGGGCGTGAGCGGAGCGACCGACCTCCGATGCTCCGGCGAATGACAGCGAGTCAGATGCGGCCCGTATCTATCGGCGTTATGCGGTGCGGACGGCTGGTGGTGGGCTCCTGCAGCGCCCTAACTTCGCGCTGATCGACCGTGCTCACGCCCGTTCAATTCCCAATCCCCGTGACGCCCGCCGCTGCGCCTGACGCCGCAGCCGATGAGACAAAAGCGCGCGCGATTGCGCCTTCCAAGCTCGGATCCGTGCGTGACGGCGCGTCGCGCCCGCATCCGAGCACGGGCGACCTCGCTTTCGGCATCCTCGGACCCGTGGAGGTGCGGCTCGCCGGGCGCACGCTGAACCTCAAACGCGGCCGGCAGCGCGCCCTGCTGGCGATGCTGCTGGTCAACCGGGGGCGGCCTCTGCAGGCGGCCGAGCTCATCGAGGGGTTGTGGGAGGATCCGCCTCGCACTGCGCGGACGGCTCTGCACGGGCTCGTCTCGGAGCTGCGGCGATCGCTGGCCGCCGCTGTGGCAGGGGGCGACGAGCTCCTGGAGCTGACCCCCTCCGGCTACGTGCTGCACGCCGAGCTTTTGGACGCGCACATGTTCGATGAGCTGGTCGGCGAGTCTGACTCAGCCCGCCAGTCGGGCGACCTGGCGCGTGCCTGCGAGCTGCTGGACCGCGCGCTGGGCCTTTGGAGAGGACCGCCCCTCGCCGACGTCGCGCTGGAGCCGTTCGCTCAGCCCCACGTGCTCAGGCTCGAGGAGTCTCTGCTGGCCGCCCGGGAGCAGCGGCTGGAGCTGGAGTTCGATCTCGGCCGCCATGTCGAGGTCATACCCCAGCTGCGCTCGCTGGTGCGCGAGCAGCCGCTGCGGGAGCGGCCCCGCGCGCTTCTGATGCTCGCGCTCTACCGGGCGGGACGTCAGGCCGAAGCGCTCGAGGCGTTCAGGGATTTCAGACGCCAGCTGATCGACGAGCTCGGCCTTGAGCCATCCCACGGGCTGCGAGCGCTCCATCAGGCGATCCTCGAGCAGCGAGCGGAGCTTGAGCTTCGACCGGCGGCGGTCGGCGATCCGGTCCGTCTGGCATCTCGCAAGGAGCTGGTGGGGCGCCGGCAGGAGCTCGAGCGGCTGGTCTCTCTGGTGGAGGATCCGTCGTCTCGCCTGGTTACCCTGACCGGACCTGGCGGCATCGGCAAGACGAGCCTCGCCATGGCTGCGATGAGGATGCTCGCGCACCGATACAGGGACGGAGCTGTGCCGGTCCACCTTGCGAGTGTGCGCGAGCCCGCTCTGGTGATGTCGACGATCGCGGTCGCGCTTGGGCAAAACGACGCAAGCCAATCCCCCGCGTCCGCCGTCGCTCAGCTGCTGTCGACCCAGAACCTCCTTCTGGTGCTCGACAACTTCGAGCAGGTGAGCGCCGCGGCGCCGGAGCTGCAGGAGCTCCTTCACGCCGCGCCCGAGCTGACGATCATGGTGACCAGCCGCAGGCCGCTGGGGCTGGAGTCGGAGAGGGAGTTCGCCGTCCCGCCACTGTCGATGCCCGATGGCGAACGGCATCGGGTTCTCGCCAAGGCGGACGCCGTGGAGTTCTTCGTCGATCGCGCGCGCCGCGTGGACCCAGACTTTCACGCCACCGAATCCGGATTGCACGCGATCGTAGACATCTGCCGCAGGCTCGAGGCGCTGCCGCTGGCGCTCGAGCTTGCCGCGTCCCGCGTTGGAGTGCTCTCCCTGCCCCAGCTCTGTGCACGGCTGGAGCGCGCGCTGCCACTGCTGTCCGTCGGCGCATCGGCCAGGGTCGCAGACCGCCATCGGACGATGCGCGCGGCCTTGACCTGGAGCGAGCAGCTGTTGCAGCCGAGCACGCGGGCCGTGTTCGCTCGCCTCTCCGTGTTCCTGGGCGGGTTCGACCTGGATGCGGCGGCTGCCGTCTGCCTTGCTCCCGGCCAGCCGGAGGTCGAGCTCCTGGACGCCCTGTGCGAGCTTCGCGAGCACAGCCTGCTGCTGCGAGAGGCCGACCGCGACGGCCAGGCCCGATTCCGGATGCTTGAGGTGATCCGCGAGTACGCGCAGGAGCTGCTGGATGCCCGGCCGGACGAGGCCGCTGCCGCGCGCCGGCTGCACGCCGAGTTCTACGCAAAGCTGTGCGAGCGGGCGGAGGCGGAGATGATGGCCGACGAGCAGGCGACTTGGCTGCGCCGTCTGGATGTGGAGCTGGCCAACCTGCGCGCTGCGCTGTCATTCTCGCTGGCCACGGACCAGCACGATCCGTCGACGGCTCTGCGGATCATCGGGTCGGCTCGTCGCTTCTGGTGGATGAGCGGCCATATCCGAGAGGCACTGACCTGGGCCGACCGCGCGGTGCGATCCGCGCAGACCCCGGCGTCGCCTCAGCTGGCAAAGGCGTTGAGCGCCGGCACGGCGTTCGCGAACATCATCGGAGATCGCTCAGCGGCGCGCGACTTCGGCCAGAGGGCGCTCGCGCTCGCGCGCGAGCTTGACGATCCGATCCTCGTGGTGTCTGCCGCCACCAACTGCGCCAATGTCGCAATCTCCGATGGGGACGATGAGCTTGCCGAGCGCCTCATCCGCGAGTGCCTGGTGCATGCCGGCGAAATCGGTGACCCGGGCATGCGGGGGATCGCGCTCTGCAACCTGGGTGGCTTCGAGCTCGGACGTGGCCGGGATGCGGTCGCCGGGCCTCTTCTGGCGCAGGCGATTCCCCTCCTGCGTGAGGCCAAGAACCTCGAATGGGTCGCGCACGCGCTCAACAACCAGGCGCAATTGCACTACAGGCAGAACCGGCTCGTCCCCGCCTGTCGGGAGCTGATCGAGTCACTCCAGCTCCTGAGATCGGTCCGTGAGCACTCCGCTCTCAGCCTCCACTGCCTGGTGGTGGCGTGCGCGATCCTCAGCGAGAGAGAGCCCGCGCTGGCGGCACGGGCGATCGGCCTGACCGACTCCCAAGTCGAGCACGTGGGAGCGTCACATGAGCGCGATGTGAAGGCGATGTCCGAGCACGCGCGCGCGGCCGCAAGGCGGGCCCTGGGCCCAGTGGAGTTCGAGCGCGCGTTCGAGGAGGGTCAGGCGGCCGACAGAGAGGCCATGCTCGACGAGCTGGTCGCGGCGCTGGAGGCGGTCGCGCGGACTGAGGGTCGCCGGGCGTAGCCGCCACGCACGCACGCGGGCTGCGGGAATGAGCGTCCCAAGCCACCGGTCTGTATGCGCAGCTCAAACAGCCCTTGCGCCCCCGATGGGGCGCTTTGCCGGTGCAGTACCGGAGGGAGGAGCTGGCTAGATGGAGGATTTCTTTGGACCGCGATTCCTTTTTCCCATTTTCCGTTTTGCTTTTGGCGTGGGCTTTGGATCATAACCAGCGCGATAGTCTCGCCATGCTTGACCATGCTCTTGCTGCTCTTGCGTGGATGGCTAGCCACGAGGGAGAGCGTTTTCTCCTCGGCGACGTCGAGGTGAGGCCGGAAGGTCTGTCATTCTTCGGGTTCTCCATTCCCTGGCAGACCCTCAGGATCACCCAGCCGGAACTTCTGGCTAAACTTCGTGACGCGGTCAAGAATGGATCCCTCGAGGAAGTGCTGGACGCCCTGTCCAATCTCAAAATTAGGTCGCAAAAGGATCCGCATACCTGGCTCCTTTGGACGCTAGGGAAATTGAACTAGCTCCGAGGTGGGCTCTCGGCTTCGGCCGAGAGTCCACCCCGTCCGGCTGCCTCTCCACGGGAACGGCGTGAGCGCTGGACTTACCCTGCATCCACCGGGGCGGTAGTGGAGGTGCGCGCAGGGATCGCGCGGCGGGGTTGTTGGTCGGCTGGACCCCCTTCGACGGTGGCAAACGCCCAGAGCGCGGGCCGGACCCCGAGCAGGCTGCTCGCGAACTGTCGCTGCAGGCGATCGCGAGCCTTCTTCGCTAACGCGGCCTTGAGCAGAGCGCGCAGCTCGGTCTGGACGGGCGATCTCGCCCTTGATGAGCCGCTGGCGGTCCTGGTGCTCTGCTGGAAAGCCCGCCAGCTCGACTGGCAGCCGGACGCTGGTTTCGCGCAGGACACGGGCGGCAGCGCACCGATGCGCGCGCTGCTCGGCCCCAGAGAACGCTGATCGGCGGCAGCTCAGCGACCCGGCGCCGACCAAATCGACCACCCCCCGAGCGCTGCTTCTGCGAAAACTGCCACCCCCAACTACCGCGCCGCTCCGATTGAGGATCGATGATCTCCTCGACCTGATCCTCTGCTCAAGCTCCCGTCCCACCGCGGATCGGTGGATCCGGAATTGCCCCGGGTGCGGAATAGGGCTCCAGCCCTCGTTGTCCATCGCACACGTTCAACCCAAACCCTTGCGCCCCCGATGGGGCGCTTTGCCGGTGCAGTACCGGAGGGAGCGGGAGCTAGGAGTACATACAGTGGATCAAAGCCCACTTTCCCTACCAGATTTCGCGTCCGTTGAGATTTGGTATTTGCCGGAGTGCCTCCTCGGCTTTTACTGCGGGTGGCCATTCGGCGTCGCGCGCAGGAACCTCAATTCCCATTGGTGGGCCGCCACCTGGCGCGACTCGGCCGATGATGGCGTGCGTCAGGAGTTGATGCACGCCATTTGGCAGAACAATGGACTGGCGAACAGGCCCCTGGTCCCGGAGGACCCACAGGCGTTCTTGAAGGCGTGCGTCCCCTTGAACAGGGTGCCACTCGACGTCCGAGTCCTAAATTGAACTAGCCCCTCGTGACTGGTCTTCGGCTTCGGCCGAGACCAGTCACCTCCGGTCCATCGTCAAGGCCGCTTGAGGATTTTGCGCCTGGCGTCGCCTGAGAACCTCTCCGGCTGGGTGCTGGTCAGCCTGAGATGGCCACGGAGCACGCAAGCGCGCGGTTGCTGCAGCCGCAATGGGAGGCTCACTCTGCCGCTGTTGCGGCTGCCTGGGCCGTGTCATAAGCGTTCGAGTGCCCAGTGATCCCTTGCGCCCCCAAGGGGACGCCACGTTGTCGCAGCGCCGGCGGGATCACGGGTAGATGTCCGGCTAAGGTCGGGGTACCAGCCCCCTTCGGCCTTCGCTCACGGGCCGGCGGCCTGGAGACCCAGCGGCTCTGGGGCGACGCCCTCGCCTCGCGCTCGCGCTCGCGCGTCGAGTTAGACCACGGAATAGACCGCGGCGGGTGCGCCTCAGGTCCTGAGGCCAGGTCGCACGGCGTGGCCTGAATCACGATCGGACGTGTGGAGGGATGGATGCAACGGACCCGTGGGGAGGATCACAGTGGCGAGCTGCGCGAGGTTGCCAGCGCCGCGCATGAGCTTTTGATGGCGCAGGGCTCGGAGGAGCCGGGCGCCCTCCGTGCGGCCAGGGAGCGCGTGCTGGTGGCCGCGCGACGGGCGCTCGATGCCGGCTGCTCGCTGGCCGCGCTTGCCGAGGCAGAGCAGGCTGGTCAGGAGAGGGCCAGGGGCGAGCTGCGAAGTCAGCTGCTGCGACGTGTGGAGCGCTCGGCGCGCAGACTCCGAGAGGCCGACCGCGAGCACCGTGATGAGATCCGCCGGGCGGCCGCGGTCGGTCTGGGGACGCGTGAGATTGCGGAGGCGGCTGGTCTCGCATACGGGACCATCCGCGCGATCGTGATGCGATCCGAGTCCGACGAGCATTCGATCGGTGTGCGGTCGGGGCCCTCGAATGGGGCAGACGCGGCCACCGCGTCGCATCCGGATGGGGCTTCTGACCGGGTGGCGGGGCTCGGCGGGGAAATCGAGTTTGCCTCGGAATAGGCCACGCACGGCGCATGTCTTGCCGGTCATGCCGAATGCGAGCCGAACTGCCCGTGAATTTGCCTGCCTGGTCTGTGCCCTCCTGCTGGCTGGATTGGCCCCGACGCCGGCGTGGGCCGCGCAAGGGGCTCCGGCTCCGGTGTTCGGCATCAACATGTCGCTCTACGACGCAAACGACCAGCTGCTCACCGATCCGGCTGTTCAGAGCCAGTTCGCGACGATGCAGGTCCCGTACGTACGGGTGCCGATGCGCACCAATCTCTCAGATCAGACGCTGGAGAGCGCTCTGCAGGTCGTGAAGACGATCGGGGCCACTCCCCTGGTGATCGTGCCCGGCCCTGGTGACGTATCGAACCTCCAGCAGGTCGATGCGCACGACCTGGCGCTCGTGCAGAGCGTCTTCGGTGGTTCGGCGGTGCTTGTGGAGTTCGGCAACGAGGACGATCTCGACCACGGCGTGGATGCGCAGGCCTACACGCAGGCCTGGAATCAGGTAGTCCCGACGCTGGCCGCAGCCTCGCCGCCCTCCTACAGGTTCGGCGGGCCGACGAACTTTCAGGCCAATCCGCAGTACATCGCGTATTTCGTCGCGCACGCGACTCCGAGGCCGGCGTTCGTGTCCTGGCACGCCTACGCCTGCGGCACGTCGGACTCAGACCAGACCTGCTACTCGAACACCGAGCACTGGGCTGTGGACGTGCAGAGCACCGACCAGGCGATGAGCGCGGCGATCGGGACGACGCTTCCGATCATTCTCAGCGAGTGGAACCTGGACCCCAACAACCAGGATCCGCGCTATCAGGACGCGGCCTTCATCGGCCCCTGGGTCACGTTCGCCGCTCAGGAGCTCGAGCATCTGCAGGCTCAAGGGCTCGCGGCGGCGATGTTCTACACCGCCACCAACAACCCGCTTGCGCTCGTCGCCTCAGACGGAAGCCTCACGCCTGAGGGCTCGGCTTGGAGCGCTGCGCTCCAGGCCAGCGTCCCGGCCAGTCCGGCCCCCAGCCCCGGGCCGCCCGCTCCCGCGCCAGGCCCAAGTCCGTCGCCGCCGGCGCCGAGTCCGTCCCCGCCCACCGCAGCCCCCGGGCCGGTTACGCCTCATCTCACGGGCGTCACCGCCGTGCGCCGCGGCAGCCGCGTGGTCGTCACCGCGCAGCTTCCCGCCGGCTGGAAGGGGAAGGTGACGGTCTCGCTGATGCGCGTGGCCCGTCGCCAGCGCCGCGGCCGGCGTCTCGGTGTCCGGGTGCTCGTCGCCGCACACGCACAGTTGCATCTCACCTTCAGGCTCCGCCGACAAGCCGCCGCGGCCGGCCGGCTCGTCGTCGTGATCAGCCTGGCCCGAGCGCCAGGGTTCCTGCCCAAGACCGTCAAAGCACCGGTGGTGACAGCCTGCCCGGCCCATGCGTTCTGCTACCGCCCACCGAGCTCATGACAGCGCAAAGAGGCGCAGAGACCCGGGTGGGTTCTGCCGGCGGCACGCCGGAGACCGGGATCCCCGTGAGTCGCCCGCCCGAGCATGTCTCGTGCGGCTGCCAGTCGAGTACGCATGGCCCGGCTTCACCGAGCGCCTCTCACCTCAGCCAGCACCGTGAACCTTGGTGGTCGCGGGTGAAGACGGGCGGCAGCGGCTCCCATGCTGTCAGCCGCGGCGCCCGCCGCATCCTCCACCGGCGATGTGACACTCATGAGCTCCGAGCGCTCAGCTTCTTTGCTCAATGGGGGGACGACGAGGTTGAGCATTTCGCACGGGTGGCCACAGCCCTACCGTTTGAGATCGGGGAGCCGTTGATCCGGGAGGGTGACGCCCGTATCGGCTTCATGGTGCTGGCGGACGGCGCCGCAGTTGTCACACGGCGAGGCCGCTTCGTGCGTCGTCTGCTCCCAGGGCTGCACGCGCCGGAGCTCACACTCGTCGACGGCCAGCCGGCGACCGCGACCGTCATCGCGGCCACCCCAGTCCAGGCCCTGACCCTCCAGGGCAGGGACTTTCACGCTCTGCTGGACACAGTGCCGAGCTTGGCGCGCGAGCTCGTGCTTGGGTTCGCGAGCGCTCTTCGCCGCGAGGTGTCGAGCAGCCCGTGACACCACCACCTGCAGATCCTGTCGTCCTGCTTGGGGCAAAAGGCGCCATGGGCACGATGCACGGCGCGATCTACCGATCGCTCGGAGTGCGCGTGATTGAGGTCGACACCGCCGTTCAATCGCTCAGCGCCGCAAGTCGCGCGCAGATCCCCTGGCCTGACGCGATAGCAGACGTATGTACGCCCACGGCACTTCACACCGAATCACTGCGGTGGGCATACGCTCTCGGGGTGCGTCGGTTCTTCGTGGAGAAGCCGGCGGCCAGCAGCTACGTCGACTGGCGCATCTGCCTGCGCGACATGCCTGACGCCGCTGTTTTCGTTGGCCACTCGTACCTGTTCTCGCGAGCGTTCCAGATCGCCTTTGAGTCCTGTCGAGGGGTGGCAGCGGTGCGGGCCATGTTCGATAAGGACCGCGCGCAGGACGATCGCCGGCTCCGGGGCGCAGATGCCCGCGGCCGATTGGCGGATATCTTCGAGATCGAGGCGCCACACCCCTTCGCGATGGCTCTCGCCCTTGAGCCGGCGCTGGAGTTGCAAGATGCGACTTACACTGCTCTCGGCGAGCGCGCTCCTGGCGAGATAGCGCCGACTCGATGTGAGGCGCGGCTGAGCCATCGTGCTCTGGGGAGCGTGCACATAACCTGCGACCTGCGGGCGCCGCGGCGCCGGGTGCTCGAACTTTGCGCGGAGGACGGCGAACGCATCGTGGTCGCATTCCCCCTGTCAGCGCGCTCGCTTGAGGCGCATGTGCGCCGCATCGACGCGCGCGGACGCCGCACGTGTCTTTATCGCGGGCCTGACGATCTGCTCCGAGCGGCATTGGTTGCTGGGCTTCGGGCGCTCAGCGAGGCGTCGGTGCCGTGGCTCGCCTCGCCGCAGTTCGCGGCGTTGGTTGTAGCGCGCATCGCGGAAGCGCGGAGGCGCGCGGAGGCAGCCCGTCTTGACCGGGGGCGCAGCGGAAACGAGGCTTCACCAAAGTCACCTTCAGCTCTGCCTAGCTCACGGGAGATGACCTATGCTCGCGCCCTTTCGAATCGCTGAGAAGACGTACATCCTGCCGCTGAGCCTGCCGATCGGTTCGCTCGGCGTCCTGCCCCTCAACTCGGTTCTAATCCGGGCCCAAGAGCCGGTGCTGATCGACACCGGGCCCGCAGTGCTGCGCGCGGCATTTCTGGAATCGCTCTGGTCACTGGTGGAACCGGCCCAACTGAGATGGATCTTCATCAGCCATGACGATCGAGATCACGCCGGCAATCTCACGACGCTGCTCGAGCTCTGCCCGCATGCCAGATTGCTCACCACATCGCAGGGTCTAATGCGGCTCGCCAAGGAGTGGGAGTTCGGCGCCGAGCGCGTGGTGCTGATGGCGCATGGCGAGCCGTTCTCGCTTGGCGATCGCGAGCTCGTCTCACTGCGCCCGCCGCTGTTTGACTCGCCCGCGACCCGCGGAGTGTTCGACACGCGCACACGCATGTACTACGGCGTGGATAGCTTCGCCTCGATGCTGCCGGAGTACTACCCGCGGGTGCAGGACGTGCCGAGCGAGCTGTACGTCGAGGGCTTCAACTGGCTAAACCGAGCAAATGCGCCATGGTACGCGCTCACGGACCCTGCTGCGATGAGCCGTGAGATCGACCGCGTGCGAAGCCTTGACCCATCGGTGATCGTCAGCTATCACGGGCCCGTTGCCGGCGGGATCACTGACCAGGTTTGCACGCTGCTCGCATCAATGCCGCGCAATGACGATCTCGTCTTCCCGGATCTCGATGACTTGATCGCAAATGCGAGCCGTGCCGTTGCGTGACCCGGCGAGTGCGTTGGAGATGCTTGTCGGGACCGACGCGGTCGGCCAGCTCGTGGCGCGCGCGGGGCGGATGGCGGAGCTTTGTACGGACGGGGCGACGCTGAAGATGGACTGGGTCGACGAGGCTCAGGAGCTGCTTTCCGATAACGACCTGCTGAGCGAGCTAGAGAAGTTGGCGGCTAGCTGGCACCGGCGCGGTGTCAGACACGTCATCTGGTCGGGAATGGGTGGCTCTGGCGTGATCGTCGGGGCGCTCACAGCGCTGCGGATGGTGGGGGGCCGCCGTTGCCCTGTCCAAATCCATCCGCTCGACAGCACCGATCCGCTGGCGCTGGAACGGGTTGTTGCGAACATCCGGGCGGCCAAGGGCCTCGACGCGCGGCCCACGGCGCGGTCCCCCCGGGAGTTGCGCGCGCTGCTCGACGATGTGGCACTCGTCGCGGTGTCGTTCGGCATGACGTCTGAGGAGCCTGCAGGCCATCTCGCATGGTTCCTGGGACTCCTTGATATCGCGGGGCTGGCGCCGAGTCGCCACGTTCACGTGCTGACCGTGCCCGGCTCGATGCTCGACGAGGTGGCCAATCGTCACGGGGTGCACCGCAGCCCGGTCTGGCTTGGCTCACGCAGCGGTTTCCCCGGACGGATGAGCGCCCCGGCAACGCGGGTATTTCTGTTTCCGCTCGCGCTTGCGTCGTGTGGGGGCGACACCTACCGGGGCGGTTATCTGGCCCACGTTCTGCGGGAGTCCTGGGCCGCCTACAACCTCGCGGGTGCCGCCGCTGAACCGATGCGCTCGGAATGGGTGCGCCTTGCCGCGGCTCTGTTTGACCGTGCCGAGCAGGGATGTTGCAAGGTGGCGCTGGAGTTGCCAGAGAGCTGGCAGCCACTACATGCCTGGATCGAGCAGCTGCTCGAGCAGACACTGGGTAAGCGTGGCCGTGGTGTGGTTGTGTTCGCACCTCAGACACTCAAACCGGCCGCTCCTGGATTCGGGCAGCGCTTGGTGGTCGCGGCCGCGGCTGGGGATCGCGGCGCGCTGCCTCTTCCCAATATCACGCGAGCGGCGGCCCGGCCGGCCTCGGTCGGCGTGGCGCTCCTCGGCTGGCAGCTGACCGCGGCTCTCGTCGGCTATCTGAACGAGACAAACATCGTGGACGAGCCCGCGGTCGAGGACTACAAGGCGCGCGCCCGTGCACTGCGCAGCGAGCCAAAGTCGCTTGAGCGGGCGATCGAAGCAGCGATGGTCACGAGCGACAAGATCGAAGCGATTGCGGAGACGCTGATCGAGCGTGCGGCGGCCGGTGGGCTTGCGTATCTGGATGTAACGCTGAACGGCGAGCTCTCCGAAGAACAGTGGCGACGATCGCGCAGCCTCGCGCGTCGTCTCGCCAACACGCTTTTGGGTGTACCCGTCAAGGTACGTCGAGCGCCCGCGGCCTACCACGTATCCGAGCAGTGCCAGCTGGACGGCCCAGGGGACCTCGCCTCCTTGCGATTTGTCGCACGGCAGGTGCGATCCGCAGCGATCGGGGAGTACACGGGACTCTTTCTGCAAGCGCAAGCGGTTGCGACCGTCGAGGCCATGGTCGCCGGTGGGCGGCACTGCGCGCTGATCGCGGTCGACGATCTGGACAGGACGCCAACCGTGCTCGCTCAGATCAGCGCGGCAGTTGAGGCGCGGGCCCAGCAAGGGCCGCCAGCATGATCCGTTCGGTGGCCCTCTCTGCCTTCGGTGACGAGATCGCCACGGGCCTGGCGGACCAGATTGACATCCTTAGGAGCCATCAGATTCGCCACATAGACCTCCGGACCCTCGGGGAGGGACAGCCGGTCCTCGGGGCCAGCACCGATGATGCGTGTCGGCTCAAGGAGGCTCTCCGCGCCAGCGGGCTCGCTGTGGCCTCGCTCGCTTCCCCGATCGGCAAGGAACCGGCAGACGTCGATCCGAGCCAGCTCGAGCGGACGCTCGAACGTGCGATCGGGCTGGCACGTGTGCTGGGCACTCCGTGGATCCGGGTATTCGGCTTCTACCCGCCCAGTGGGTGTGGCAGCTGGGGAGAGGCAGCGCTGCGGGCCCTGCGACGCTTGGTCGCTCTGGCTCGGGACGTCGGGGTCACGCTGCTGCTCGAGAACGAGCAGGGCACCAGCGCGGACACGCTGGAGCGCTTTCACGACGTGCTCGCGTCGGTGGATGACCCACACCTGCAAGCCGTCTATGACCCCGCCAACGCCTTGCAATGCGGCGAGCGCGACTGCCTGGCCGGCTATGAGGCGCTCAAGCCGTGGATACGGCAGCTGCACGTCAAGGACATCGATCGGAATGGCCGCCACGTCCTGCCGGGGCAGGGCTGCGCGGGTTGGCCGGAAATCCTGGCCGCGCTTGCTCGAGACGGCTTCAGCGGCGTCCTGTCGCTTGAGCCCCATCTCACTCGGGCCGGTCGTGCCGGGGGCTTCAGTGGCCCTGAGCTGTTTGCGCAGGCCTGCGCCGCCCTCCAGAACCTCATGGCAACCGCTCGCTTGAGCCCCATATGAGGACGACCGCGACGCCGAACAAGGAGCGACCGAAATGACGGGAACCGCATCTCTCGTGAACAGCGCGGCAGCCAGCGCACCAGTCAACTCCGGAGCCGGCCCGCTGAATTTGGCAGACGTCGAGCGCTTGGCTCGCGAGGCGCTTGATGGCGCCACCTGGGACTACTTCGCTGGAGGCAGCGGCGACGAGGTGACGTTGCGTGCCAACCGGGAGGCCTTCAAGCGGATCCGGCTGCGCCCGCGGATCTTGGCGGAGAGCGAACCGGCGAGCATAGCCACGACCGCCCTGGGCACAGAGATTGCCCTGCCCGTGATGGTCGCGCCGACCGCCTACCACGGGCTAGTCCACCCCGACGCAGAGTGCGCGACCGCCCGGGGAGCCGGAGCGGCTGGGACCATCATGGTCGTCAGCGTGAACTCCAACCGCACGCTGGAGGAGATCGCCGAGACGGCCTCCGGCACGCTCTGGCTTCAGCTTTACCTGACCGGCGACAACGGCGCCGACGCTGAGATGATCTCTCGCGCCGAAAGCAGCGGGTACTCGGCGCTCGTGCTGACAGTTGACCGTCCGGTGTACGGCGCACGAGAGCATGACCGGCGCAATGGATTCCGCCTTCCGGACCACCTGCGAGCCGCGAATTTCGGGACGACCCGTGACCTGCGTGCGAGGTCCTGGACGACATGGAGCGCTGTAGAGTGGCTGCTGGGCCGCACTCGGCTGCCCGTGGTTCTCAAGGGAGTGCTCGCGGGGGCAGATGCGCGGATCGCAATCGATAGCGGCGTCGCAGCCGTCATCGTCTCCAATCATGGTGGGAGACAGCTGGACGGTGCCTTGGCAGGTATCGAGGCGCTGCCGGAAGTGGTTGAGGCGATCGCCGGGCGCTGCGAAGTTTACTGCGACGGCGGAATCAGGCGCGGAGGCGACGTGATCAAGGCGCTCGCACTCGGTGCTCGTGCGGTTCTGATCGGTCGTCCGAGCATCTGGGGCCTGGCAATTGGTGGTCCTGCCGGTGTGACCGAGGTCCTCCGCATGCTGGCTACGGAGATCGAGCGCGATATGACACTCTGCGGGGCCTGCCGCGTAGGTGACCTCGACCGGTCTCTTGTAGCCCCAGTTCCAGACCTACTATGACGCCCGCGTGCCCCGATCGGTGGATGACGAAGGGAGCTATTTATGACCAACGATGACGGCCCTCGTGCCGCTGCGAGCAGGATCGACGAAGAGCTGCGCGCCGCATACGGCGAGGACTGGGAGCAGCGGCTAGGCGGCACCTATCGCTCTATGATCGGAGAAGTGCCACCACACGTGCGGCAGCGCTGGGCTGCGGTCGCCGGGCTTGGCCGTCCCGAAGTGATCGAGGCGATTGAGCGCCTCCGTGAGGTCGCGATTGCCCAGAATCCGCTTGGCTGGCGCGCTCAGCAGCTCGTGCAATTCGGGCAGCTGCTGGTGCTCGCACAGGAGGGGCCGGCGCGTCTTCATGCCGCCGCTGCGCTTCGTCACGGCGCCTCGCTGCAGGAGCTAATGGGGGTCGTCGAGACGGCATTCGTCACTGCTGGGGTTCCGGCATTCTCGCTCGGTGTCCGCCTGCTGGACGAGCTGCGCTGACACGGCTTGCCGCTTGACGTGACCATCGACTGATAGGTGTCGCGGCCGTGCGGTAATGGGGCGACGCGCCTCCTGGCTTGTGTGCGCCTCTGTCAAAAGCGATTTGCATGAGGAGACCGAGCGGGCGTGTGGCTCCATCGGCCTATGTGGTCTGTGACAGGCATTTGGTGGTCAGGCCCGCCAGCATCAAGCGACAGCCGCGAGGAAGCCCCCACGCCGGAGAGGGCAGCTTGAGAGCGGAAGCGGTCGGAAGGCGCGGGTGACGAGACTATGGTGCTGACCGAGGCACTCGGCCTATGTGCTGCTGGCTTTGTCGCCGGCGTTGTTAACGTGGCGGTGGGAGGCGGGACCCTCATAACGTTTCCGGCCCTTCTGGCCTTCGGCCTTCCTCCCGTTCTGGCCAACGTGACCAACACCTTCGCGGCCATTCCGGGACTCGTGACCGGAGCCTTCGGCTACAGGCGGGAGCTACGGGGGGAGCTCAAGCTGGGCTACGCCCTGGCTGGAGTGTCCGCAAGCGGAGGTCTGCTGGGTGCGTGGCTGCTGCGCGTCCTGCCCCGTGCGAGCTTCACCTACGCGGCCCCGGCGTGTCTGGCGCTCGCGGTCATGCTGATCGGCTTGGAGCCGTATCTCGGTTCGGCGCGAGGGTTGGGCTTTTCATCTGCGCCGGCGGACAGGCGCCTCCCGGTCCTTGGGGGAATCCTGGTGACCGGGGTCTATGGAGGATACTTCGGCGCCGCGCAGGCGATCGTGGCGTTTGCCGTACTAAAGCTGTGGATCGCGCGTGACGCACGGCACCTGGGCGCTTTGAAGGTGCTCTGCTCATGCCTGTCGAACGTCGCCGCGGCGGCCGTGTTCGTGTGGCTATTTCGCGTCTCGTGGCTGCCTGCTGGGCTGATTGGCTTGGGCGGGGTGATCGGAGGCTTGGCCGGGGCACGATGCGGGCGACGGATCTCGGCGAGAGCGATGCGGCTTTTGTCGATGGGCGTGGGCGCGCTCGTGGTCATGCGATTGCTCGTATAGCCTGTCGGGGTGACCCGGGTCGGCTGGCGGCACCGCGGCCGCGGGTCGCACGCAAGGGGAATACCCCGACGACGACGTCGGTCCGTATGCGTGGTGATGGCGCCTAGAGAGGAGGGGAACGCGGTCACGATGGCGTTGGCAACCGAGCCTTGGCTGGGGGTTGAGGTCCGGCACCTTGTGGCCCTGCTCGCCGTGGCTCACGAGCGGAGCTTTCGCGGGGCGGCAGCGCGGCTCGGGTACGTGCAGTCCGCCGTGAGCCAGCAGATCGCGCACCTGGAGCGCGTCACGGGGGCCAGGCTCGTGGATCGGGCTCCAGGACCG
This sequence comes from Solirubrobacteraceae bacterium, assembly GCA_035294345.1. Taxonomy (GTDB): domain Bacteria; phylum Actinomycetota; class Thermoleophilia; order Solirubrobacterales; family Solirubrobacteraceae; genus Palsa-465. The sequence continues at coordinate 89,934 of DATGLC010000088.1, read as the reverse complement.
GGACCGGTGTCGCTGACTTTGGCGGGCGAGCTGCTGGCGCTCCACGCGCTTCAGATCATTCAACAGCTCCGGAGCGCGCGAGAGACGCTTGAGGGCCTGGGCGACGGCGCCGCTGCATAGGAGAGGCGTCGCATGAGCGTAGGACTGCAGCGCCATAGGCACGGCGCCGCGCGGTGCATGCGGCTCAGGCGGCGATGCCGAGCGCGCGGTGCCGCTCGGAGGCGCTGAAGTCCGGCGAGCTTGCGGCCTGGCCAGACGCGGCCCATGCGCGTTCGATCGCGGTCAGAGCCTCGTCCGGCGAGTCCACGACGGGAACGGCCTCCAAACCTTCGGAGCCCATGATCCCGTGGAGCCTGGCTGAGTGGCAGAACGCCAAGAAGGGGTCCCAGAAGCGCGCGACGTTTAGCAGCACGATCGGCTTGGTGTGGACGCCGAGCTTGCGCTCCATGAGCGTGCGCACGAACTCGCCGAGGGTGCCGTGGCTTCCAGGCAGGACGATGAAGCCATCTCCAAGCCTCAGCAGCGCCTCTCGTTCATCAAGTGTGTTCACGACGTGAAGATGGTGGATACCCTCGACCGGCGGTTCGCGCTCACGCAGCGTTGGCGTGGTGACGCCCACGACGCGTGCGCCAGCGGTGAGCGCGGCGCGCGCAACGGTGCCCATCAGCCCGTCGCCCCCGGCGCCATAACGCAGGCTGTAGCCGCGCTCCCCGATCATGCGGCCGAGCACCTCAGCCTCGCGGCAAAACGCTGGGTCCAGGCCGTTACGGTGGCTCATGTAGACGGTTATCTCTTTCATTTAACCATCGCCTTCTGCATCCTCGGGCATACGATGTGACCAGCGAGGTTGGGAGACTACATACCGCTTGCAGTGTGAGAAGTAGATGATCACCAACTGAGATCGGCCGATCGGGGACGCCGCTAGACCGAGTGGCGGAGCGTGGCGGGGTCGCTGCGCATCGGGGGAATAATCGGCCGGCGCCCACAGTCCTTGCCCCAGAGTCAATGCGACTGCGAGAGGCGCTACACAGCTACGCTGGCCACGGGACGTCGCGGATGCGGGCGCGAGGGAGCGCACGCGCCGAGCTGGCTGGACCGCTGGGTGATGTCGTTGCGCTCGGGCGAAGCGGGCTGCTGCTCACGGCGGGCGGCGCGTTCGTCCGGATTGCGAGGCTGGGCGCGGCCGACGTGGAGGCTGATGGCGGTCAGGCAATCGACCGAGGCCACCGCGCGATCGAGAGCCTGCTCGAGCGGGGCGCGCCATGGCTTCAGTCGTTGGTGGTGGGCGCGTCCGGCGCGACGCGCTGCTACCTCATCTTCCCGTGCTGGGAGTCTCGGGTGAACGGCAGGAGAGCGCCGACGGCTCGCGACTGGCTGGACGCGGAGCGCGCCAGCTTCGTTGACGCTCTCACGGTGCTTGAGGCATTGCGCCTTGATGGCATCGACGGCCGCCTGCTCGAGGGCGCCGACGTGGCACGGCTGCTGCTGAGCTGCCTTGTGCCTCAGGATCCCACCGAGCCGGTCGAGCCGAGAGGGCTTGTAATCGGCTTGGCGAGCGAGCTGGCGAGCGCGACCCGCGCGGCGAGGAGGTTGTGCGCCGCCGCGGAGGCCATCGGCTTCAGAGAGGTTGACGATTGGCGCCTCGAGCTCGGGGGGGATGCGGTCATGGCGCTGCGCTTGGCCTCGCCTCCATCGGTCGGGGTCGTTCGCTCGCTGGTGCGCTCCGATTGGGAGGACCTGCAGGTCACCCTCTCCTGTCACCTGCTGACGCAGCGCGACGGCTCGCTGCACAGCGAGGCGGTGCTCGCGCTGCGTTGTCCCGGACCATGGCCGGACGACGACGTGCTGTTTCGAGGCGGTGCTCGCGCCCGCCGGCTCCTTGCGGCGGAGCGAATCACGGTTGCCGGCGGCGAATACAGGCAACGGGAGCTTTGGCGCGCGGCGCTGCCGCTCGGGCCGAAGATCAACCCCGAGGGAGAGATCCTGGGGCCGCCGGTGTCCGATCCGGAGCTTCCGCTGCAGGCTTTCGGCTGCGGCAGCGCAACGGGGATCCCCCTCGGCGCAAGAGCCGACGCGTTCAGGCCGGAGCTGTTCGATCCCTGGGAGCGCGAGCACGACCGCTGCGCGCTCATCGTATGCGGAGACGACGACGCGGCTGTCGACCGATTCCGAGATGGCCTGACAGGTGAGCTTGCCAAGAGCGGGCTCGCTGTGATCCGCGTGGAGCTCACCGCATGCGACGACGCAGCTCCCGCAGAGCCGCCGCCCGGCAATGTGGGCATGGGGCCCCACGCACCCTCCGTGGACCTGGTGCCGTCCCAGGCCAGCATGTGGCACGCCGCCTGCGAGGCGCTGCTCGGGCGCACGCTCACCTTGGACGAGCAGGGAGCCCTGCTGTCCACGATCGCCGAGGTTGCGCACAGCAACCCCGGCGCCTTCGTGGAGCGCCAACTGCTAACAGCAGCCCTCCAGCGAGGAGCCGGGAGCGATGCGCCGAGGGAGGCCCAGCAGCTGCTGCGGCGCCTTGCGGACTGGCTCGCCACGCCGGCGCGACTTCCCGATCCCAGCGCGCTGGCGGACGGGTTGGTCCGCCTCGATGGTCCGCTGCGTCTGCCGTGCTCAGATGCGGGTGCTCTTGCGGGCGCCGTCTGCTGGACTCACTGCATATTCCACGCGCTGCTCGAGCATGCCACCGAGCCGCTTCGGCCAGGCGTGGTGCTCGTGCTCGACGGCTTCGAGCAGCTCGCCGCGGGTGAGGGGATGTCAAGCTGGCTCTCCTCGGCCCTCAACATGACGCGCTCGGCGGCGACGTTCGCGCTGCTCATAGGCCGCAGCCCCGGCCGAGCCCTGGCACCGCGCCAGATTGCATCGGCGCTCTCGGATTCGGCGCTTGTCCTCTATGGAGATGATGGTGATCACTCGCGCTGGCATGTCCTGCTCGGTCTCACGCCCGCCAAGGCGCAGAGACCGCCGAACCTTCAGCCCGGGGACGCGCTGTGGCTCAACGGTCGCCTCGGCAGCGCGATCGTCCGCCTCGCGGCCTACCTGACCGCGTCCCACGCGCGCGCGCGTGCGGACTCCAAGCACTCGGCGCCGAGCGGCGTGGATCGCGCGGATCGCTATCAGCACACGCGAACTATGGAAGTGGAGGTGTCGTGAAGCACGTAGATCTCAAATCCCTGGTCGCCCCGCTCGCTCTCGTCCTCGCTCTCGCCCTCGTGGCATTGAGCGCCGGGCTGGCGGTCTGGCAGCTCTCGCCCGCGATGATCCTCAACGCGGTGGGCGGTGACACCAGCGGGGCCGGCAGCTTCGCAAGCCATATGACGTCGCTGGCGACCAGCCTGCAGCCATATGTGCTGGCCGCGACGCCGCTCGGGCTGGTGATCGCCGGCGCTGTGGCGTATCTGGACCATCGCAATGGCATGCAGCACTTCGGCCGGATCATCTTCGTCGCGCTTCTCGTGACGGCCGCGCCGACTATCGCCAAGTGACGGCCTGACCGTCCGGGGCGACGCCCGCTGGGTATGTGACGTCTTGATCTAGCAAGGGGCACCCGTTGCTGAGCTGGCTTGGATCAGGATGGACCGGCGGTCTTGTCAAGACCGTCCTTCGACTGTTCACGCTCAACTGGAGCCCGCCGACCACCGCTCAGCAGGCACACGACTTCTTCGGCTGGTTCCTGGCGATCCCCTGGGCGGACATAGCGCAGAAGCTCGCCGGCGCGCTTGCGGTCACGCAGGCGATCGGGCTCGGAGCGCTGGCTTTGACGGTCACGGTGGAGATCGCGCGGTCTGTGCTGGTCGGGTTTGGGCCCTCCTCGCAGACAGTGCCGGTGATCGCCATCTCCCGTACGGTGATCGCCGGTGTGCTCGTCGTCCTCTGGCCCGGGATCTTCCACCAGGGGGCGGTGATCTCCGACGATCTGAGCAGCGCACTGTTTCCGATGTCCAGCGCGCAAGCCGCCGCGTCGGTGGTCTTTGTCTGGAGCAGTGCGAGCGTCGCGACCCTCGGCGTGGGCGGCCTTTTGATCATGATCCTCGGAGGGCTGGTGGTGTTCGCGCTGATCGCGATGAAGGTGATCCTGGTGCTCGGACTGGCGATCTGCCTGGTAGCGATGCCGGTGGTGCTCGCGCTGCTTCCGGTCAGCGACCTGGGCCGGGTCTGGCTGACGCTTTCGCAGACCTGGATGCTGCTGCTGGCCTGGCCGTCTGTGTGGGCGACCTGCCTGCTCGTCTTTGCCGGCGTGGGACAGGGGATCTTCAGCGCGTCGCTGAAGAGCGCGCTTGCGACCAACAGCGGACCGCTCGTCGTGATCGCCGCCGCGATCGGGCCCATATCCAGCCTGGTGATGCTGTACCTGTGCGTGCGACTGCCCACGCGCGTGCTGCAGATGGTGATGGCCGTCAACCCGCTGGGGCGTGCTATCGCGGGAGTGGAGGGGCATCTCCCCCTCGGGCGCATCGTCGGGATGCAGCTGGCGCTTGCCGGCCTGCGTGGAGCGTTGGGCGGGCACGCGGCGCCGGCGAGCGCATCTGCGCGCGCCGCCGGGTCGGCGACCGGCGCCACCGGGGTGGGCGCGTCGGCGGCCGCTGGCGCAAACCCCGAGCCTGCTTGGGCGCCCCAGGCGAAGCTGTATGAACGCAATATGCGAAACGGCCTGGCGTTCACGGACGTGGCGCAGACGTTCAACCCCGCGGACGCGGCGAGTCTGGAGCGCGCCTTCTCCGCGCTGGACGTCGATCAGGCCAACGAGCTTCACCGTCTGGCCGCCCAGGGCGACATACGCTCCGCGGTGGCGCGCGACATCGCCGCCAAGGAGCATGCCGGCGTCGCCGTGCCCAAGAAGGAGCTGCTGGCGCTCGGCGTCGCGGCCAGCGATCATCGCGATGTCTTCAACCAGGCCTACTGGGGCTCGCTGGAGAAGCGGCTCAGCGGCGACGCGAGCTTCAACGCCCGACGCTGGCATCTGCGCGACGTTGCGCGCGGCTTCAGAGGCCACCCCAGACCCTACCCGGGCCCCAGCGATCCGCAGGCGCTCGCCGGCCTTCTCAATGGCCTGGATCCGCACGGCAGGGACGTGGCGCTGCAGGCGGCCGCGCGCGCCGACTACCAGCCGCTCGTGATGCAGGCGGCGCTATCGGAGGTCGCTGGCGACGAGCGCCGCATGGACGCGTTCATGCGGCTTGCCGCGCTTGAGCGCAGCCAGATGAAGGCACTGGCCGCAAGCGCGGCGAACGCTCCGGCACCGGCACCCAGGGTCCACGGCGGCGTGAGGCATCGACCGTGAACAGGGCCTACAAGCACCTCGACACGAGAATCCGCGTCGGCGGGCTGACCTTCGGCCAGTGGGCGAGCGTCGGGCTCGGGGTCGCGCTTGGGATCGTGTGGGGCAAGTACGTCAGCCCCCTGCCGCGCCAGTTGACCTTCATAACGGCCTTCTACCTCGCCGGCCTGCCTGTGACCGCGGTGATCATCGCAAACCACAGCGAGTTTGACCTATGGCTGTACCTGCGCTCGTGGTGGCGATGGCGCAAGGCCGAGGACCGCTATGCGGCTGGGCCCGGCGAGCAATGCGAGGGATACGCGGTTGAGGCCGCCACGGAGGTTCGCGAGCTCCCGACGCCGATCGAACAGCCGGCTATCGACGCCCTGGGGGATCTGTGGTCGTGAGCCCGTCCACTGGGCTTGAGGCCGGCGACCTGCTCGCGGTGGAGGCGGTGGACCCGAGCGGAACGATCATCCGCAGCGACGGGGCGATCGTTCACATCCTTGCCGCCGCGCCTCCGAACGCTGTCGTGTTGTCGGCTGAGGATCGCGCCCGGTTCAGCGACGGATTCCTCGAGCTGATCGGGAGGCTGGCCGCTCGGCAGTCGCTGCAGTTCTACGTTCAGGCGCGGCCGATCGACACCGACCAGGTCCTGGCAAGGGCGCGGCGCGAGGTGGAGTTCTGGGCCGGCCGCTCGGGGGGCGCTGAGACCTTGGATCGCAGAGCTAGGGATCGCTGGCGGCTCTACGCCGCGATGGAGGAGTCGATTCGCCTCCACGCCCATGCCAGCGCGGCGGTCAGCTTCGAGACCTACGTGGTCGTCCCGTTCATCCCGGACATCGCGGTGCGCCCCCCGGATCTGCTGGGCTGGATACGGCCACGCCCGGCTGGTCGGCATGAGCTTTTGCGGCGCGAGGCCGGCGAGCATCGTCGGCTGCTGCGCAAGGCGCGCGGCCACGTGGACGGCTTTGCGCGCGTGCTGGAGTCGCTGGGGATCGCAAGCCGTCCGCTGGACGGCGAAGAGGTCGTGGAACTGCTCTTCTCCCGCTTCAACCCCACCTCCGCCGATCTGGGCTCCCCGATCTTTGCGGCCGACATCCTCGCCGACCTGTCGCAGCCGTGCGCCCCTGACGAGGCGCGCGCGCGGGCCAGGCGCCTGCGTGAGCGGATCGCGGGCTCGGCGATCGACTTCGCCTGCGACTCACGCCACGCGCTGGTCGAGCGGGATGCCGAGCAGGTCATCTACGCGGCCACCACCGCGGAGGCCACCTCCCTCGGATGGCTCATGGGAGCGATGGTCGGCTGCGCGCTGCCGTTCACGCTTTCGGTTCACGTGCACGCTCTGGATCGGCGTCATGAGCGCCGCCAGCTCAAACGCCGCTATCACCAGACCTTCGCGGTCAACCGGGCTGGAGAGGCCAAGGGTCGGGTCCCGGACTTCGAGCGCTACGCCGTTGAGGAGGAGCAGCGCCAGCTTCTCAGCGAGATGTCCAGTCGCGAGCACGCCAAGATCTACCGCGTGTCGATCTATCAGTCGATTCGCACGCCGGGGCCGCGACTTGAGCTCGAGGCGCTGGCCGAGGCGATCGGCCATGCGGTCGAGCAGATCGAGACGGTGTCCGACTGCCGCGTTGACCGCGGACGCTTTCAACAGCGAGAGCTGTGGACCTCGACGCTGCCGCTCGCGCTAGATCACGGACGGCGCACGCGCCGCTATGCGGGCCGCAACGCGGCGGACACCGTGCCGCTGCTCGGGGTCTCGGTCGGGTCACCGTCGGGCATCCCGTTCGCCTACTCCGAGCCCGGCCGCACGCTTGAGTACTTCAACCCGTACGACCGCGTCCATCCCAACCACCTGTGCCTGATCACCGGTCGCTCGGGGGCGGGGAAGACGCTCATGTGCAACGTCCTGCTCGCAAGGTCATTGGCGTTTGGGGCGCGCGGCTTCGTCATAGACCGCGCCGGGCACTACCGCGTGCTGACCGATCTGATCGACGGTGCCCAGCATCTGGACATCGGTAGTGACGACTCTAGGTTTCACCTCAACCCCTGGGATGTGGACGACCCTTCGCACGTGAGCCGGGAGAAGGTGGCGTTCCTGATCGGGCTCCACCACACGATGATCACCGAAGGCCTCTCCACGCTGGAGCGCGCACAGCTTGGTGCGGCGATCAGGGCCGTGTACGAGCGAGCCGCGGCTGAGGGGGCGGCGCCACGCGAGGGCCTGCTGGTGGAAGAGCTGCGACGCAGGGCCGCCATGGAAGCGGCCGCGGGCGCAGGCGAGATGGCTGTGGCCCTGCGCAACCTGGCCGAGCGCTTGGGCGAGTTCTGCGGCGACGGGGCATATGCGCACCTTGCCGATCAGCCGACCACGGCGCTCCCGGATTCCCCGCTGCTGGTATTCGACACGCGGCGCTGCCCGGAGGCTGTGCTCAGGCCAGTCATCTTCACGATCCTGGAGTTCGTCGTGCGATCGGCCGAGCGCCACCGCGACGAGCACGCCGCGCTCGCCGCTACCCCTGGGGCCCCGCTGTTCGCCGGCCGCAGCGTGATGCTCGGGGATGAGTTCTGGTCGGTCGTCTCAAACCCGGCGCTCGGGGCCTACGCCAACGATCTTGCGCGCCGCTCTCGCCACCTCGGCATGACGATGGTGATCTCCACTCAGCAGCTGTCGGATCTCGATACCGAATACGGGCTGGCTCTCCTGCGCAACAGCACGATCCAGGTCTTCCTGGCCCAGCATCGCGACGAGCTGCAGTTCGTGCAGCGGGCTCTTGGCCTGAGTGACGCAGAGACCGAGCTCATCGGCCGCCTGAAGACGGTGAAGGGAGCCTACAGCCAGGCGTTCTGGGTGAACGGCACCCGCGGCCGCGGACAGGTGAGCCTGCGAATCGGTCCCACCGAGATGTGGGCCTTCACGTCTGACCCGGTGCGGGATGCGCCGATCAGGGAGCAGCGGATCGCGGACAACGGCGGGAACGTCTGGCTGGCGATCCAGGAGCTTGCCCGAGAAGTGAGCCCGGAGCGCCACCTGGCGGCAGCGCGCGATCGCGCCGCGATCGGAGATGCACGCATTGTCGAAGCCTGAGCGGGAGCTCGCCACCCTCGTGGCGAGCTCCTACGCGGCACTCGTCGGCTGTGGCGTTGCCGTGGCGGCCGTGGTGCACTTCGTCGCCGCGGGGCCGATGCGAAGCTGGCTGGACTTCAGGTTCCCCGCGGTGGACCGCAGCCCGGCTCGCATCCTTGAGATCCTGGGGTCCAACGTGAGGCTGGCTGCGCTCGGCGTCGCGGCCGCGATCGTCGTGGGTTGGCGCGTTGATGAGCAGTCCCGGAATGCCCCTGCGGTGAAGCTGACGCGGGCCTGCTGCGATCTGGTGATCGCCAGCGCGGTGGCCTACAACGCGTTCATCATTGGCGGCGCCCTGGGAGCTTATGGATGGCGGCTCGTGGCCGTGCTCCTGCCGCACGCGCCCGTGGAGCTGCTCGGGTTCAGTCTGCCGCTCGGCCTGTACCGGCGCGCACGCGCGCGGCGAATCGGAGGCGGTGAGGTGGCTTGGGTGGGATCGGTGGCGTTGATGACGCTGTCGCTCGCAGCCGTGCTGGAGACGTTCCTGGGCGGACGTTGATGGTCGAGTCGGTGGTGCGCGAGCGCTGCGGTCTGACCTTCGCGCGGGCCGGCGGACCCATCGTCGCGATCTGCGGGCTGTGGGGCGGGGCCGGTGCGACCACCGTCGCGTGTGCGGTGGCTGTGCGAGCCGCATTGGAGAGCCAGGCGCCGGTCGTGCTATGCGAGCTGGCCGCGCGGCCGCGGGCGGCCGACATGCTGGGAGTGGAGCCCACGCTGCCGCTCACCCAGCGCGGCGCGCACGGCCTCGGCCTGCCCGCGATCCGCAGGCACGCGAGCGGTCTGCACCTGATCGCACCCCGCGCCGAGGGCTGCGCGCGCGATCACGCGTCGCTGCCGGAGCGGGTGACGGCGCTCGCTCGCACCCACGCGCTGACGGTGCTCGACACCGGTGCGTGGGGCGATCCGGCCGCGACCGTGGCGTGCGCGATCGCGTCCCACGTGATCTGGGTGGCAACGGCCGCAGACGATCATCCAGACCGGGCGCAGGCTCTGCAGGCGCTCAGAACGGCTCCCCGTCCGGCGCCCGAGGCGATGTGCGTACTGGCGGCGGGGGCTGACCGTGAGCCGGCTCTAAAGGGACAGATCGTCGACATCGCCACAGCCCGCTGCCAGACCGTGGCGGTCGCGCCCGAGCGGCCCGGAGCCGTGTGGGGAGCCGACGGCCATCTCGAGCCTGGCGCCGCCGTCGTGCTGGCGAGGCTTGCCCTGTTCCTCAAGGGCTTGAGATGAGCCGCCCAGCTCCGCCGTCGCGTCTGGCGTGCGCGAGGCATCCCTTGCGCTTAGTCAACTAGCACCCAATCCGCGTCGTGCCGGAGCCCGCCACCACCCTCGCGATCAACGCAGCGACCGATCCGGCGCTCTGGCGCGCCCTGGTGAAGCTGGGGCTGGTCATAGCGCTGATCGTCTTGACGGTCGTGATCCTGATCGCCGAGCTGCTGGGGCAGACCGCGCCGTCGGCAACCACCCAGATCGGACCCGGATCGCCGATTCCCGCCGGCCTTGTGCCGGTGTTCGATGTCGCCGGCCGAGCGCTTGACGTCAACCCCTATCTGCTGGCATCCGTTGCCTACCAGGAGTCCTCGTTTGGCTCCCCGGGGTCGCGGGGCGTGAACTCTGCCGGATGCGCCGGGTTCATGCAGATCTGCGTCGGGGGTCGCGGCGGCGATTCCTGGGATGAGACCGTCACGCTGATAGGTCAGGGACATCTCACGCTGGTCGTCAAGGAAGCCTACCTACTGGCGCCGAGGCCGGCGAGCTACCCGATGCAGACACAGACCCATCCCAACTACGACGATCCCTTCGACGCCGTGATGGCCGCCGCGGCTCTTCTGCGAGCCAAGGTCGGCGGGGTCGCGATCCCGAATCTCGACCAGACCGCCTACCGGGCGTTGTGCGGCTACTACGGGGCGTGCGCGGACGCGGTCGCCGACTATGCGCCGACCGTCCTGGCGCGCGCGCAGCTCTGGGAGCAGGAGAGCGCCCTCCACGGCGGCGGGGCTGTCGCTCCAAGCGGATATGTCAACCCCTTCGCATCGGTGTCCAACCTGACACCGTTCCGCGTGGACGAGGGCGTCGACTACGGCGGGTCCGGGCCGATAAGGGCGCTTGGCGACGGCGTCGTCTACAACACCGACGGCTCCGGCTGGCCTGGTGGCACCTTCATCGGAATATCGCTTACGAGCGGGCCCTACGCCGGGCTCAGCATCTACTACGCCGAGAACATCATTCCGTGGGTCACCGTCGGCCAGAGGGTGCGCGCCGGCCAGGTGGTGGGGGTGATGGTCGATCACTTCCCCTACACCGAGAGCGGCTGGGCGACCGGTCAGGGTCAGGAGCCGCTGGCGCTCGCGCTCGGTCAGGAGGACCCGAAGGGCGACCCGGGCGGCTGGACGACCGCCGCCGGCGCCAGCTTCAACAACCTTCTGGTGAGCCTCGGTGCGCCGAGCGGGGAGCTGCAGGGCTGCTCAGCCTCAGGCGTGTGCCCGATCCACGGCCGGCTGCCGCCGGGCTATCCCCCACCGTGACGGTGCCGCTTGGGGAATGCGCACGCGCGAAAGCGCGTCATGCCGTGCAGTGGAGGCTGTTTCACCTCTCGATTTGGCGGCTGTCGCCGTCGTGGCCGAGCGGCTGGAGAACCAGGGCTTCTTCAGGCCCTGCGCGGGCCGGCGCGGCGAGCTCGTAAGCGCTGCCGCCGAGCCCGCGGAGGAGTTTGAGCCCGGGCTGCGCGAGCACCTGAGCGGCTGCCTGGCCTGCGCGAGCGCCAGGGAGGCTCTGTCTGAAGCCCTCGAGCGAGAGCTCGGAGGATCAGGCGCCGGGCCGGCGGGGCCAAGCGGCGCGGCCCTCTTGAGGCTGACAGGTGAGGCCATACCGCGTCGCGCATACAACCGCATTGCTCGTCGGCTGCGCCGTCCGCGGCTCCGCGGCCGGCGGTCCTTCGCGACATCGCGCCGCTCCAGGTCGCGTGCGTGGACCGCAACCCTGTGTCGTTCAAGGGCGCTTTGGGCCAGCGGCGCGCTGGTGGCCCTGATGGCCGTCGGCGGGATGATCCTGCCATCCGGCCACCCGGCGTCGCGCCCGCTTGATGCCTCGTCACCCCGACCTCAGGGTAGCCAATTGGCGGGCGTGCGAGGCTCGGCAGCTCGTCGCCTTCCCGCGGGGCCGCACCCGACGACATGGTCGTTCGGCCCTTCTCGCCGGATGCGTCGCTTCGCGCGGGGTTCGCTCACAAGCCCAGGCGGGCGCCCGGTTGGCGCCCGCCATATACCACACCACTCGCGCCTCGGCGAAAGCCATCGCCCCCGCGCTCCTCGACCATCCAAGCCGCGGCCAAAGACGCGCCACGCCGGTCAAAGAGGCCCGGCGACGCGGCCGCGGGTGAACGCGCCCGGACAGGAGGCGGCGCCCGTGGCCGCCGCACCCGCGTCCGGACCCGCGCCTTCCCCGGCGCCTGCGCCCGCGCCTTCTCCGGCGCCTCGCCCGGCGTCACCCTCCCCGCCCTCTTACTACTCAGACGGCTGGGCGGGCGACTTCTCGCCCTGAAGCCGTCCAGCCTGCGTCCGTCCAACGTGGTCGGCAGGTGCGCGCTGCATACCGCGGTGGCGATCGTGGCGACGCCATCCACAGGAGCCTGCATGGCGACCGCGGGCCGACCCTGACGACCGAGGTGCATTAAACGGGACGGGCGCGCCGGGGGCGGTGAGCGCGGCGGCCTCGGCTGAGAGGTGACCGGCGCCCTCGCCTGGAGCTCTGCGGCCCTCGAACGTGTGGGACTGCCAGGCTGGCTCTTGCGCCTGCAGGCGCACGGCAGCCCCTGTCGCTCATCGCCTGATGCTTCTAACCGCTCTTAGAACCTCCTCGCGGCTCCCGATGATGACCCCGACGTCCGCGCGTTGGCCCGGCGGTCGTGAGCCGAGCCGGCGACCGAGTCCAACCTCGGCGTCGATCATGTCGTTGCGCAGGCGCGCGCGCACCTCCGCGAGCTCGGCATCGGTGCCGCGCATCGGGTCGAGTTCGAATACGTACGCCTCGATGTGACGTTTGGGCACGGCCGTGACGCGCGCAAGCGCGTCATAGACCTCTGCGTCGACCAGCAGCCGCCCCCGTTCGAGCCGTATCGCGTTCAGCCGAGCCCTGCGCAGCTCGGCTTGAATCTCGGCCTGATCGGGGATGAGGTAGAGTCTCCCGATGCGCTGGCGGCGCCGGCGCAATGCCACCACCACGCCTACCAACAGGAGAGCCGAGATCACGATCGCGACAAAGAGCACGTGCATTGAATGCCTCCGTTTCTGGGGCTGAGACGGCGCCGCCACGCAACGGCGACCGACGGCCGTCTCAGCTGGTGACTAGGGGCCGAGGGCCCCGGAGTGTCATCCGTTTAGGTCGCGGCCGGACGCACTGAGGTGCGTGGGCGAACCGCGGCGACGGACGATAGGCAGACGTGGGATCTGGAGAGCGAGCGAGCTCGCTCTCCAGATCCGCTATTGAGCAGGCCTAGCAGGACGAGAGAGCCACAGCACGTCTCCTCCCTCCCAGCGAACAAGGAGTGTCAATGACACGCCGCTGTGCCTCTTCCCTGTTCCACGAAACTCACACAGGAACTCGAAGGGGGGTGTAATCGGCGTGCGCGCCTGGCGACTCGCCTGGCGAAAGCGCCGGTTGAACTCACGGACCACTTGGCGATCAAAGTCCTTCGCCAACATCGCGTTGAGTTCGTCCCTGCTGAAGTTGACTCTTAGGTCGATGCGGACCCGCATCTGATACAAAATGCACCTCCTGCTGCCCTCCGTGGCAGCAAACTCTCCCCTTTTGGGGGAGGCAAACGCGCCCGTCGGGGCGCAAACCGCGATTGTCACGCTGAGTTGGACGCCGGGTGCGGGGTTTGTATTCCGCGGGCGCGGGCTGGCGTCGGTTGGCTCGATTTGGTCAGCCAGTCGATTTCGGCGCTCTGGCGGCTGGCGCGCGGCCCGAGGTCACGGTCTTTGAGCCGGTAGCTGTCGCCTTTGAACGAGAGGATCTCGGCGTGGTGGATGAGCCGGTCGACCATTGCGGTGGCGGCCATACCATCGCCAAAGAGCTTCCCCCAGGCAAGCTCACCCGTGCGCCTGACCAGCTCCTTGATCGCAACCCCACGAACGAAATGGTCCGTTCGCAAATCAGCCCAACGCTCCACGTCAGGCACGCCTTCCTCCCCGGCTCGATCGTGGGATCTGGAGAGCGAGCGAGCTCGCTCTCCAGAGTGGGGTCAGGACACACGATGAACCACGATCTCGTCCCCCCGGAATTGCCCCCGAAGCCGGACCTCGTAGCCCTGGATAGACACCGTCAACTCTAGGTAGCCGTTTTTTGCCTGCGATTGGCGACGCAGGCTGACAAATTCGCGGGCGAGAGCCACTTTGAAGTTTTGCGTCAATATCTCTTTAAGCTCATCATCGGTGAACTCAGCGTGAGCCGCCGGAAAGACGACGACAAATCTCATGAAACACCTCCCGCTGCCGTCCGTGGCAGCGAAACCGTCCCCCGGGAGGGGACGCGAACGCGCCCAGTAAGCGCAATACGACAATTTTCACGCTGAGTTGGACGCCGGGTGCGGGGCTTCTATTCCGCGGGCGTGGGGCGGGGGAGGTCCCCTCGGCGGCCGAGCGGGGCTCAGGCGAGCGCGCTGGGCAGCTGGTGAGGCCAGATGGCGAGCTTCAACAGCCAGGTGCGCTCACGCGGCGCTCTGGCGACCAGGACGCACGTGGCGCCGCGGCGGCGGAAGGTGACGATCCAATGGTCGCCGGAGCGAAACTCGGTCAGGCGGATGCCGAACAGCGTGAAGCGTCGAGCATCGGCCGGGACCGCGAGCCTTGAACCGGCGAGAATAATGTAGGCCGCGCGTCGCGCGCCGGTACGGTAGAAGACGATCCTGACCAGCCGGCCGGCGATGTGCGCTGTCAGGCCCCCGGAGGGGCGCCAGCCCTCCGAATCGTGGTAGTTGGGGAACGCAACGCCCGAGACCGAAGCGGCCAGCAGGCCCGGGTCCGCGCGCAGTGGAGGCGGAGCGGGCGAGCTCGCCGGCAGCGTCCACAGGGAGGCCACGGTCGTTGCGCTCAGCGTTCGGTGCGGTCGGGGCAGCGTCAGCACGACCACCGCCGCCAGGGCGCAGGCGAGCGCCCCCGCGGCGCCCAGGAGCAAGCGCCCGCGCGGCCGCCATCGACGCGCCGCCAGCGGCCCGATCCTCGGGTGAGCGCCGTTCAGCGCAAGCGCATCGAGCCGGGCGTGCGCCTGCGGGGACAGGGTGGGGCCGCCCGAGCGCAGCGCCTCCACCACTCGCCTCTCGGCTGCCAGCCGCTCGGGCTCGAGCTTCATCCGCCGCGCGAGGGCACGCTCGCGCCGGCTGAGATGCCGACCTTCGGCGAGCGCCAAGCGCACGGCGATCTCCCGTCGGGACCGTGAATCGCAGGCGGCGTCATCCATGTCACCGGCGCGGCTGCTCAGCGACCTGCGCTCCCCAGCTTCGCCCGTGCTGCCGCTCGGCCGCCCGCTCGGAGTGTCCTCTTTGTACGGCACGCTCGGGAGTGTATGGCCACGGTGTAGCAGCGTGCAACACCCGTCCCGCCGATCCCCGGCCAGCTCCGCTCGCCGAACGTCGCTTTATCGGTCGCGCTCGCCGTGGGTGAGATCCTTTCCGCTCGCGCATGCCCACGCGAGACCGCGCCGAACCCTCCCTAGGCCGCGGTCTGCTGTGGCGCGGCCGCTGTTGCCGAACCCGCGCGCCGGCTCTGTGACACGAGGTCGCGCTGCTCGGGATCTGGCTCGGCCGGGATCTGTGCCAGCTCGGCTTCATCCGGTCGCCCCGCCGGGGCCTCGCCGAGGGCCCCCGGGGTGCAGTCAGAGAGCTCTGCGGCGACGCGGGCCCGGGCGCGATGCAGACGGCTCATGATCGTGCCTATTGGCACGCCCAGTGCGTGCGCGGCCTGGCGGTAGGAGAGTCCGACGATGTCGACGGCGACGATTGCCTCTCGCAGCGGCAGGGCGAGCCCCGCAACCGCGCGATGTACCTCCCAAAGCTGCAGGCCGGCCAACGGGTCGCCTGACGAAGCTGACGAATCGACGCCGATGGCTTCATCGAACTCGAGCGTCTGTGGGCGCCGCATGCTGGCGTGGTAGTTGTTGATCCACGTGTTGCGCAGCACCTTCAGCAGATAGCCGAGGTCGTCGTCGCGTCGAATGAGCCGTGGACGGCGCAGGACGCGCTCGTAGGTCTCCTGCACCAGGTCCTCTGCATCGTCTCGTGAGCGGCAGAGCGCAAGCGCGGCGCGGAAGAGGCGATCACGATGTTCGTGCAGGCGGGAGAACTCCAAAATCCGTCCTGGCTGAGGCTGGTCAGGCGGCTGATTCATAGGCTCCTCCATCGCGGTGCCCTTGACTCCGAGTCGTGATAATCCTCGCCTGCGCTAATGGATCGCTAAGTGATGGCCGTGCTCGGTCCCGGCGGGGCGTCGAGAGCGCCGATTCAGTCAGCGACGCCCAGGCCCCAGCCGCCGTCGATCACGATCTCCTGGCCGGTGATGTAGCCGGATGCGGGCGAGGCGAGGAACAGCGCCAGCGGCTTTATGTCGTCCGGCTGTCCGACCCTGTGCATCGGAACCTCTGCGGCGATCGACGCCTGCAGCTGCGGGTCGTGGGCGTGGCCGCCGCCGATGTTGGTGACAAAGAAGCCGGGAGCGATCGCGTTGACGGTGATCCCGTCGGCGGCCAGCTCGAGCGCGATGGTGTGCATCAGGTGCCTGGCGCCGGCCTTGGCGGCCATGTAGGCGGCGCCGATCGCGGGCTCCACCCTGGTTGCCGCCAGCGACGTGGTGATGATGATCCGGCCGGACCTCCGCGGGCGCATGTGGCGAGCGGCCGCGCGCGCGGTGGCGAAGACGCCGTTGAGGTTGATCTCGATCACTCTGCTCCAGCGCTCGTCGCTGTAGCGCTCGAGCGCCCCCTCGGCGACGCGCGGCCGCCGGCCGCCCGCCCACGCGCCCACAAAGCCGACGCCGGGATCGATGCCCGCGTTGGCGAAGGCGACATCGAGCCGGCCGTATGCGGCGGCCGCCTCGTCGATCGCGCGGTCAAGCGCCGCATGGTCGGTCACGTCGGCAACCGCCGAGCGCACGTCCAGGCCCTGTCGGCGCAGGCGCTCGCGCTGGGCCTCCAGCGCCTGGGCGTCGCGGTCGATGAGCGTCACGCGCGCGCCGTGGGCGGCCAACACCTCCCCGTAGGCCAGGCCAAGGCCGCTGGCGCCGCCGGTCACGACCACGCCGAACCCGCCCACTTCAAAGCGCGAGGCGACGTTCACGTCCCTCAGCGTCGGTAGCTGCCGCCCCGCGACCGGCGGTGCAGCCAGACCAGCAGCATCGAGAACAGCACCGACAGCAGCAGCCCGCCGCCGCGGCGGTGAAGCACATACCAGGAGAACAGGCCCGCGCTGAAGGTGCCGCAAAGCCCCACGAGCGCGGTGGTCCAGATGCTCATCGGGTCCGGCCCGGGCAGCAGCAGCCGCGCCAGGCCGCCGACGATCACGCCGATCACAAACAGCAGCACCAAAAACGCGATCAGTCCCACAGGCCCAATCCTACGCTCGCCAAGCGGCGGCGTCGAGCCGTCGGCGACCGCTCACGCGGGGCGCGCCGGCCACGCGGCCGACAACCGGTCGATCTCCTGCGGCGAGAGCTCCAGCTCGGCGGCCGGGAGGATCTGCGCCAGCTGCTCGGCGTTGCGCGCGCTGGCGATCGGCGCCACCACGGTGGGGCGTGCGCGCAGCCAGGCGAGCGCCACCGCCGCCACCGTCGTGTCGTGTGCCCGCGCGACCTCGTCCAGCACGTCCAGCACGGCCGCGCCCCCCTGGCTCAGGTACGCGCGAGCGCCCCCGGCGCGAGGGGAGTCAACCTGCTCGGAGCCGGTTCTGTACTTGCCCGTAAGAAAGCCCTTCGCCAGTGCGAAGTACGGCAGCACGGCCAGCTTGAAGCGCTCAGCGACGGGCATGAGGGTCGTCTCGAACTCGCGCTCGACCAGGTTGTAGTGCGGCTGCAGCGCGACGAACTGCGCGAGGCCCAGGCGCCGCTGGGCCTCGATCGCGGCCTCGAGCCGCTGCGGCGCGTAGTTCGACGCCGCGATGTGGCGGACCTTGCCCTCCCTGACGAGCTCGTCGAAGGCCGCCAGCGACTCCTCAAGCGGCGTCTGCTCGTCGTCGTAGTGGGCGTAGTAGAGGTCGATGCGGTCGGTCTGCAGCCGCCGAAGGGACGCCTCCGCCTCGCGGCGGATCGTCTCGGGCCGGAGGTTGCGCAGCTCGGCGACGCGCCCGCCGCCGACCTTGGTGGCCAGCACGATCCGATCGCGGTTGCCGCGGTCGGCCATCCAGCGGCCGATGATCTCCTCCGAGCGGCCGTGCTCCAACAGGTAGGAGTTGGCGGTGTCGATGAAGTTGCCGCCGGCGGCCGTATAGGCGTCGAGCACCTCGCGCGATCGCTCCTCGTCGGCCGTCCAGCCGAACACGTTGCCGCCAAGGCAGATGGGAAAGACTTCAAGTTCGGTGCTTGCGAGGGTGACCATGCCCCTGAAGCTACCCGCTGCCGGCCGCGCGCGCTCGCTGGGCCCGGGGCGGGGGCGCGCCTGGCCTCAGGCCTTGCATTCCCGGGAGCTCCGGGGCGCTCGCAGGGTCAAGTCCGGCCTTGGCCAGCAGCAGAGAAGGGCCACCTCCGAGGGGGGCAGGCACCCCTGCGGAGGTGGCCCGGCCCGATCCGCCGGCCGCAGTCCGCCGGTCAGCGCCTGCGGCCGGCTGGACGATCGGAGGCCCGCCCGCGGCGGGCCCGCTGAGCGGCGACGAATTGGCTGACGCCGCTCGGCCACTGCGCCAACCGTCCGGCCGGCCGCCGGAGCCGGCCGATCAGGCCGCCGCGCCGGCGAGCTCTGGCTGCTCGCTGGCCGAGCTCTCGATCTCCGGTCGCCCTGCGCCGGCCGAGATCTCGATCCTGCGCGGCTTGCGCGCCTCGGGCTGCGGGATGTGCAGCGTCAGCACGCCGTCGACCAGCTCGGCCCTGATCGAGGAGGCGTCGATCCCCTTGGGAACCTGCAGCAGGCGCTGGAACTTCCCGAACCCGCGCTCCAGCCGGTACCAGCTGCGGTCGCCCTGCTGGTCGCCGTACGGATAGCTGCGCTCGCCGCGGACGGTGAGGACGTCACCGGTCACCTCGATCTCGAGGTTCTCGGACTTCAGGCCGGGGACGTCCATGAACACCGTGACCTCGTCGTCGTTGACGACCAGATCCGCGGCGGGGACGAACGCACGGCCGACGCCGTTGCCGGCCAGCAGCCGGTCACGGGTGATATCGAACAGCGAATCGAACTGCTCAAGAAGCGTCATCGTCACTCACCTCCTTTCGCTGAGGGAACCGGAAACCACCGTCGGGATCGTCCATTCCCACACTCGGCATCCATGCCCTCACCGCTCTAAATAGGGCACTTGATGACTCAATCAAGTCTTGATGGAGAAGGCAGCCCATTTGCGGCGCCGCGCTTTGACCTGCGCTGTCGCTGTGGCCCCAGTTGGCGCTGACGCTGGCCCCGCGTTCAGGTTGAATCTGGGACCCGCGTTCGGGCCCCCGCTGGGGACCCGCGTTCAGGCCCGGCGTTCAGGCTGCCGCGGGGCCCCACGTTCAGGCTGCCGCGAGGCCCCGCGTTCAGGCTGCCGCGAAGCGCTCAGCAAGCCGTCGCCCAGCCGCGCGCGGCCGCTTGGGGGCCGCTCAGCCGCCCACCGGCCCGCGCAGCCGTCCACCGGCCGGGTCACGCGGCCGTCGGCGTCGCGTGGCGCGTGTGCCGGCGGGTCTCGATCCGACCGAACGCGATCGTCACCAGCGCGCACGCCAGGGCGGCCGCAAGCGAGGCAAGCGCCCAGCCGGCACCGACAAGATGGATCGCGAGCACCCGGTCAAGCGACCAGCGCCCAGCACCGATCGCGGTGACGGCGAACGCCGCCGCGGCCATCACCAGGTTGTACTCAAAGCCGCCGTTCGCGGCCCAGACGCCCTTGCTCCAGTGCACGGTGGCGACCGCGACGGCCATCACGGAGATCAGGAGCATCGCCGCCAGCGGCGTCAGAAGGCCAAGCGCGAACAGCAGGCCCCCCAGCGACTCCGCGGCGCCCGCCAGGATCGCCATCGGCTTGCCGGGCGAGATGCCGACGGACTCAAAGAACGACCCGGTGGCCTGCGGGCCATGGCCGCCGAACCACCGCAGCAGCTTCTGCGCGCCGTGGCCGATGAACAGCGCGCCCACGATCACACGCAGCACAAGAAGCCCAAGGTTCATCGCCACCTCCTTTCGTCAGCTACAGAGGTTCCAGGTCCGGCCGGGAGTGCCAGCCGGATCATCCAGGCACGTGATTAGGACGCCTTCGGCCACCTGCAACCCGCGCGCTGCACGTTGCCGGCCCCAGACGCCCGGCCGGTTTCAAACCGCCCTCACGCCGCGAGCAGGCTCGACTCCCTCTCCACCTCGGAGGCGTCCTGGCGCTCGCCGTCGGGAACCTGCGAGCTGGGACGCTCAGCGGCGAGGCTCATGCGCGGCGCGCCGAACTCGAAGTCGTAGTGCTCTGCGATCACCGCATCCAATCGCGCGGCAAGGCGCAGCTCCTGCTCGGTGATCCCGGAGTGGCGCGGGCTTGAGAGCGTCAGGCGCAGCGTCCCTCCCGTCTCGCCGCTGACGCAGATGTCCGGATGGCGGCCGAAGTCATCCACCCCGCCGATCAGCGAGGCGAACCTCAGCGCGCATGGGAAGTCGCGGAAGCGCAGCTGGCGGACCAGCCCGTAGGGGCGTCGCACCCAGTCTGGGCTGATCGTGGGGCGACGTCGGCGGCTCGTGCTCATCTCTGCTCCTCTCTGGCGATTGAATTCGACAAGCCTGCACCTAGGACGCGCGGGGCCCAGGGCAACCGCCGGGCCGGGCGGTCCGCGCCGTCCGTCGCTTGTCAGTGGCGCAGGTGGCGCTCAAGCCAGGCGCCCATCTGCGCCTCGGGCAGCGCGCCCACGAGCCGGTCGACCTCCGTCCCGTCCCGCATCAGAACGATCAGCGGTATGCCCTGAACGCGGAATCGCCTGGCCAGGGCGGGCGCGGAGTCGGTGTTGACCTTGACGATCTTCACCCGCCCGGCGTGGCTTCCGGCGATCCGCTCGAGCACCGGCGCCATCGCCTTGCAGGGCCCACACCACGGGGCCCAGAAGTCGACCAGCACGGGGACGGAGGCCTGCGTCTCGGCGTCGAAGCTGTCCTCGTCCGCCTGCACCAGCCACGGGAGCTTGCGATGACAGGCCGCGCACTGTGGCACGCCCCGGCGGACCGGGCGCACCCGGTTTCGCTTGCCGCAGCCGGCGCAGGCGATCAGGCTCGTGCCCTCCATCGGCTCAGCCGGTCGCGATCAACCCGCTCATCTCAGTCTCGATCACGTCGCGCCTGGCGCCGGCGCAAAGCGCTTGACCGGCGCATCATCTCATGCCGCTGCGCTGAAGCGCCCACTGCAGCTCGCCGATGCTCGGCGCAACCAGCAGCTCGCCGCCCACATAGACGACCGGGCTGAGCACGCGCCCGCCTGTCAGCCAGGACAGGCGTGCCTCGGCGGCCGGATCGAGGTCCAGGTCCACGTACTCATAGGGCACCCCCAGGCGGTCCAGGTGGCGGCGAACCATCTGGCTGATCGCGCACCAGCGCCGGCCGTAGACCACGACCGGGATCATCGGCGGCGCGGTGAGGCGCCCGTAGGGGGAAAGGCTTGTAACCAACGCCACTTAGATCACCTCCTTGAGGCTGGTCGCTGCTCACAGCGCCGGCGGCCGCTTCACGCGGCCACCGGCTCGCGCTGGGAGGCGCGCGCACCATCGAGCGCTTGGAGCAGCTCGTAGATGTCGGGTATGTGGTGCAGATAGGGCGAGACGTGGGCCCATCTGATCACGCCCTGCGCGTCGATCACGTACAGGGCCCGCTCCGAGAAGCCGTCCTGCTCGCGCCACACGCCGTAGCGCCGAGCGACCTCGCCCTTGGGGTGGAAATCGGACAGCAGCGGGAACGAGATCCCGCGCACCGCCGCCCAGGCGCCGTGGCTGTAGACGCTGTCGACCGAGATGGCCAGCAGCTGCGCGCCGCGACGCCGAAACTCGTCGATCTCCTGCTGGTAGAGATCGAGCTGCTGGCTGCAGCCCGGGCTCCAGTCCAGCGGATAGAACACAAGCACCACCGGACGGCCACGGAAGTCGCTCAGGCTGACCGGCTGCCCCGCGCAGTCCGGCAGCGAGAAGTCGGGCGCCCGCGTCCCGGCCGCCAGGCCCGCGCTCACAGCCTCGCCCTCCATCGCGGGCGCGCTGCGCCACAGCTGCGCGATGTCATCCAGGGTAAGGCCGCTCTGAAGCTGCGGGGAGCGGTCTCGCTCGAGGCTGCGCCAGACCTCCATGACGATCCCGTGAAGCACCGAGATCGCCCGCTTCTCGGGCCCGTCGGGGATCTCGCCTGCAAGGTTTGCGAACTCGCTCTCAAGCTGGTGCAGCGCGCGGGGGAAGCTCAGTTCGTTGCTCATCGCTCCTCACATTCACTTGACCACACAATCAACCGCACATCTACGGTAGGCCGACCGTGCCGCCTGACAACGGGCGGCGCGGGCCGCCGACTCGGTGGGTCAGACGGCGCCGCGCTGGCCGCCGACTCGGGGGTCAGACGGTGCCGCGCGAGCCGGCGCCCGCGCCGCTCAGCGCGAGCGACTCGGTGGGTGAGACAGGGCCGCTCAGGCGCTCGCGCGCAGCGCGGCGGCCACCGCTTCGGCAAGCGTGTGGACGCCCAGCTTCTGCTCGACGCGCTCCAGGCGCTCGCGCACCGCGTGCGCGCTGAGGAACAGCTGGTCGGCCAGCGCGGCCTCATCGTCGATCTGCAGCGCGGCATCCAGCACCTCGCGCTCGCGGGCGGTCAGGCCGAGCGGCTCGAGCGCCTCGGCGCGCAGGCGCTCGACATCCTCCTCCAAGAGCAGCGCGTGCGGGTGGCCCGGCACCAGGGTGACCGTGAGCCGGCGACCCTCGCGAGTGCTCACAAGCGGAGGCCTCGGCGGCAGCGCAAGCCAGGACGCGACCGGCTCGGGCAGCCAGCTGGGGTGCTCGGCACCGCCGAAGTGCTCGGCGAGCCAGCGCTCGGCCGGCGGCGTGGAGCGCAGGATCTCCCCGTGCTCGTCGAGCAGGACGACCGCTGTACCGGGCGACTGCGCCGCGAGGGCCCGCTCGGCGCGCCGCCTGGCGCCGGCCTCGCGCACGGCGGTCTGCAGCGGCCCGCGAGCGACGTCCAGCACGTCGCGATCCCGCTCGGAGAAGTCGCGCTCCGCACGTCCCAGCGCGAACACCACGGTCTCACGCGCATGCGGTCGCACCGAGATCGAGATCCCGTAGTCGCCCTCGGAGCGGTGCAGGAGCTCGGCATACAGCGCGCTGGCGCTCAGCCGACGGGGCTCGACGGCATCTGAGAGGCGCACCGCGGCCCGCGGCCGAACGGCATGCGGCCACAGCAGCGGGTGGCGGAAGGCTCCGGAGACCAGCTCGGAGAATGCGCCCGTCGGCTCGACGCCCGGCGGCATCGCCTCGTGCTGCACGGCCCCGCTGGGCAGGCTGACCAGGTTGACGCTCCAGCAGTCAGCCCCCACCAGGCGCGCCAGCTCGCAGGCAGCCAGGCTCAACAGCGCGTCCGAATCGATGGCGCGGTCAAACGCAGAGCCCAGGCTCTGCGCCGCATCGAGGTCGGCCTCGTCAAGCCAAACCATCCCTCACTTCAGAGCATACCTCCGAACGGCCCGCGCCGTCCGAACGGCCCGCCCGCCCGAACGGCCCCGCGCTCCCCGGACGCCCGCGCTGCCCTCACGTCCCGCGCTACCCTGTAGAAGGTCTGTCTAATGTACATCGCGCTGCCGGCCCGTCGGCGCCTCCGCGCACCGAGAGATGGAGCTTCACCGCATGCTGGACACCGCGCTTGATCGAACGGTGATCGCCGGCTACACCCGCCTGGGATACGCGGTGCGCAGCCGGCGGTGGGACGACGCCGAGCTCTCATCTCTGAGAGGGCGGGTCGCGGCGGTGACCGGCGCCTCGTCCGGTCTGGGGCTGGCCGCGGCCGAGGGGCTGGCCGCTCTGGGCGCCGATGTCTGGCTTGTGGTGCGAGATCGGGCCCGCGGAGAGCGGGCGCGCGAGCTGGTTGCCAGGCGAAGCGGGAGCGCGGACGTCCACCTGGCGCTCTGCGACCTCGCCGACCTGCGCTCTGTCCGCACGTTCGCCGAGCGGTTTGCCGCATGGGCCGAGCGCCTGGACGTGCTGGTCAACAACGCCGGGGTCATGTGCGAGAACAGGACCCTGTCGCCGGACGGGATCGAGCTGACGCTCGCCGTCAACGTGGTGGGGCCCTTCCTGCTCACCAGCCTGCTGGCGCCGTCGCTTGCCAGAAGCGCCCCGTCGAGGATCATCAACGTGTCCTCCGGCGGGATGTACACCAAGCGGCTGAGGGTCGACGATCTGCAGAGCCGGCGGGAGCCCTTCTCGGGCGCCGCCGCCTACGCGCACGCCAAGCGCGCGCAGGTGGTCCTCACCGAGCTGTGGGCCGAGCGCCTGCGCGACGCGCAGGTGGCCGTGCACGCGATGCACCCGGGATGGGCCGACACGCCGGGGGTCCGTGACTCCCTGCCGCGCTTTCACCGCCTGCTCGGGCCGCTTTTGCGAACGCCTCGCCAGGGCGCGGACACGATCGTCTGGCTGGCCGCGGCGGAGCGGCCCGGCCGCAGCTCGGGCCTGTTCTGGCACGACCGCCGGCCCCGCCCCACCCATCTCGTTCCCTGGACGCGCGAGTCCGAATCGGAGCGTGAGGCGCTGTGGCAGCTGTGCGTCTCGCTCAGCGGCGCCGACGAGCTGGTCCCGAGCGCTCGCTGCTAGGCCCGGTTTGCCCCCGCTGCCGGGGCCAGGCGGAGGCGACCTCGCGTGCTGCCAGGACCGCGTCGTCGGGCAGCCGCAGCGCCCCCAGGGCCGCGCAGATCCGCGGCTGCGCGCCCGGCCCGCCCAGCGCCAGACGCGTCCGCTCGGCGATGAGCGCGACGGCCTCCGACTGCGACTCCAAGCGTGCCGGATCCACGGAGGAGATCACGGTCAGCTCCGGTCGCGCCGCTGTCACCGCGCCGCCGAGCGCCTGCAGGGGGGTGTCGGCACCGAGGAAGAGGATCCGCCAGCCGTGGGCGCGCAGCAGCAGCCCGAAGGCCAGCAGGCCGATGTCATGCCGCTCGCCCGGCGGGCAGCACAGCAGCGCCACCGGGCCCTGGCCGCGGACCCACATGCGCGCCAGGGAGATCAGTCGGCCGCGTATCAGGTTGCTGGCGAAGTGCTCCTGGGAGACCTCAAGGCTCCCGCGCGCCCATTCCTCCCCGACGGTCCGCAGTACCGGGAGGATGAGCCCGCCGAGCGCCAGCTCCAGGCCGACCGCCTCCAGGCTGTCGTCCAGAACCGCGTGCGCGGTCAGCTCGTCGTATTGTCGGATCGCCTCAAGCAGCCGGGCGGCCGCGACGTCGAGCAGCGACGCGGAGGAGGCGTCGATGGTCCGCTGTTGGGCGCCGGCGGGCGCATCGGCGGCCGCCAGCGCCGCGCGCGCCGCCTCGGCCGCCGACATGCCCCGCTGCAGGCCGAGCCTCATGTGCGCCACGCGCTGGGCCTCGCGGGCGCCGTAGAGCCGGAAGCCGCCGCTCGATCGCCCGGGCTCCAGCAGCCCGTAGCGGCGCTCCCAGGCCCTGAGCGTGGCGGGCGCTACGCCGACCCGGCGGGCGAACTCCCCGATTCGCAGCGCTTGCGCCTCCGACACCGCGACACGCGAGTATATGGACCCTTGACAGACTTTCGACGTGCAGCGGGCGCATCGCCGCCAGCACCCGTCGAGCGGCCCGCCGCGCGGCCCGGGCAACCGACGACCGCCCGGCGCACCGCGTGGACGCGAACTTGGTCAGGCGCGCAGCGACCGCGCTGTCGCGTCGGAGCCGGCCATCTGCGGACCCAGCTGCGCCAGGCGCCGCGCGGCGGCCGCGATCGCCGCCGCGTCGATCCCGCAGTCGGCCAGCAGCTCGGCGGGCTTCCCGGAGCCGGGCAGATGAGAGACGGCCAGGTGCGCGATTCGCGGGCGCTCGTCGCGATCGGCGAACGCTCCCGCGATGGCCTCGCCGATCCCGCCCTGCGGCCAGTGGTCCTCGGCCACGACCAGGCGTCCGCCGGTCGCCGAAGCGGCCTCGGCCAGGGTCTCGACGTCCAGCGGCTTGACCGAGTACGCGTCGATCACGCGCGCGGCGATCCCGTCAGCGGCCAGCTCGTCGGCGGCCTTGAGCGCCTCGTGCAGGGTGATCCCCGCGCCGATCAGCGCGACCTGGTCCTCGTCTGAGCGGCGCAGCACCCGCGAGCCGCCGATCTCAAACTCCTCCTGCGGGTCATAGAGGGTGGGCAGCGCCGCGCGCGTGGAGCGCAGATACGAGATGCCGTCGTGGTCGGCCATCGCCTGCACGAGCTTGACGGTCTGGTTGGGGTCAGAGGGGTAGAGCACGACCGAGCCGGCGATCGCCCGGAACTCGGCCAGGTCCTCGAGCGCCATCTGCGACGGCCCGTCCTCCCCGATCGAGACGCCGGCGTGCGAGCCGTTGAGGCACAGCTTGGCGCGGGAGATCGCCGCCATGCGAACGAAGTCGTAGGAGCGCGAGTGAAACGCCGCGAAGGTGGCGGCAAACGGCGTCCAGCCGCGCACCTGGAAGCCCACCGCCGTGGCGATCATCATCTGCTCGGCGATGTAGGCCTCGAAGTATCGGTCCGGCGTGTGCTTGAGGACCTCCTCCAGGTGGGTCGAGTTGCCGACCTCGCCGTCGATCGCCACCACGTCGCCGCGGCGGCGCATGAGCGCCGCCAGGCCCTGGCCGAACGCGAGCCTGGTGGCGACCGGATCGCCGCCGATCTCGTAGGCGGGCAGCGGCGCGGAGGGGTCGGCGCTGAAGGTGTGAGGCGAGGCGTCGCCCTGCGGCCGCGCCACGCGGACGCGGACGGGCGGGACGTCCCCCAGCTCGTGGATCGCCTTGTCCGGGTCCTTGAGCGGCTGCCCGTGCTTGCCCTCGACGTTCGCGGTCTCGCTGGCGCCGTAGCCCTTGATCGTGCGGGCGACGATCATCGTCGGCCGGTCCCCGGTGGCCTTCGCCTGATCAAAGGCGGCGTCGATCGCCGCGATGTCGTGGCCGTCGACCTCGATCGCGTTCCAGCCGCCCGCCTGCGCCCTGCGCGTGTAGGAGGCCAGGTCCCAGCCGTGCATCGTCTCGCCGCGCTGCCCCAGCCGGTTGACGTCCACGATCGCCACCAGGTTGCCAAGCCCCCAGACGCCCGCGTGCTCGACCGCCTCCCAGATCGAGCCCTCGGCCATCTCGGAGTCGCCGCACAGCGCCCACACGCGGTAGGGGAGGTGGTCGAGCGCCCGGGCGCAGAGCGCCAGGCCGACGGCGATCGGAAGGCCCTGGCCCAGCGACCCGGTGGCCACGTCGATCCACGGCAGCACGGGCGTGGGATGGCCCTCAAAGCGCGAGTGAAAGCGCCTGAAGCTGAGCAGGTCCTCGTCTGAGATCGCGCCCGCTGCCAGCAGCATCGAGTAGACCAGCGGCGAGGCGTGGCCCTTGGAGAAGATCAGGTGGTCGTTGAGCGGGTTCTCCGGCCGCTCGTAGTCGTAGCGCAGGTGGCGCGCCATCAGCACGGCCATCAGGTCGGCGGCCGACATCGACGATGTCGGGTGGCCGGAGTTGGCGGCGGCGGCCGCCCGGATCGAGTCGATTCTCAGTCGCTGGGCGAGCTGGCGGATCTCTTCGTTGGTCATCGGGCGCTCCTGTTGGTTGGCGGACGCTTGCGCTGCTGGAGGCGCTGCGGCCGGCTCGGCGAAGGCCGCAGACGGCCGGCGCCGGCGCGCGGGCCGCTCGGCCGGCCTCCTTCGATGATGATGGCGCACGCGCCCGGCGGGGGTCGTGACGCTCTGGCCAGCTTCATCCGATGCCCCCCGTCGGGGCCGCGCACCGCCCGCGGGCGTCATGGCGTGCAGCCTGGGGCGCGGGGACAGCGGCCGGGCCTTACAGCGCTCGGCGCACTCCGCACTCGTTGACGACCAGCGTCTGGAAGCCGAGCGCCTGGAGCTGATGCAGGTAGCCGGGCGCGTCGACGTCCTTGGCCCAGTAGTCGACCAGGCGGGTGATGCCGCCCAGCAGCAGCCACTGGGCCGCGACCGACAGCAGCTGCGGCATCGCCCACCCCAGCAGGCTCTCGTCCGCGACGATCAGGTTGCCGACGTCGGCCCACTGGGCGGCGACCGAGCTGCGCGCCATCTCGGCGCTGTGGCCCGCGACCTCGATGAATCCTGCCTCCCGGCCGTCTCGCTGCAGGGTGAAGCGTGCGCCGAGCTGGCCGAGCCTGCGGGCCGCCACCAGCTCGGGCTGGTGGCGGCCGGTCAGCGCCCGGCATCGGGCGACCAGCACGACCTCGGTCCGGGTGCCCTTGCCAAAGCCGGCCTCGCGAAGCAGCTGGTGGATGTGGGGCAGCGCGTCCGGGACGCCGTAGCAGCCAAGCGCCGGAAACGAGCACTGCGCGCCGACCGCCGAGACCTGCCAGGAGCGCATCTGGTCAAGCGCGGCCGCCAGCAGCTGCCTGCCGGCGTCAAGCGCGTCGACCTTGCACGCCAGCCAGCGGATCTCGCCCATGCCCCGGTAGTCAGGCGCGACGTCGTGGTCGGAGCGGAACCGGTGCAGGAGCGCCGCCGCGACGAGATCCTCGCCGCGGCCGGCGACCAGGCACAGCCGCTCTGCCACCCAGGGGTCGACGATGTTCTCCTGCGGCTCGCGCTCGAGCTGGCCAAGCACGGCGTTTACAGACAGCGCCACGCCCGGGATCACCGCGCCGACGTGCAGGTTGACAAGCGAGGTCAGCCGATCACGATCACGGCGCTCAAACGGACGAACGACAGCGGACATAGCAGCGGCTCCTTGAATCGAAAACGCCAGTTGCGCCGCTGCCGGTGCGGTACGCCGCCAAGTCTACGGCGTGGGCCTCGAGCGCGGCGCTCGCGGCCGGCGCTGCGGCGGCGAGCCCGCTCGACCACCGAGCTCGGCGACGCGATCTGGCGCTTTTGCGAGAGGTGGCCCGGATCGCCCGTGAAGCCGTGGCCGGGGCCCACGGCTGGGCGTACGATTTGCAGCATGACTTCACTGGGCCTGGCTCTGCTGGTCGTGGGGTCGATCGTCGCGGTCGCCGAGGCGCACCGGCCAACGCATGGGATCGCCGGAACGGTGGGCGTGGTCGCGGTCGCGGTCGGGGCGGTGCTCGCGCTCAGCGGGCTGGGCGCCGGGCTGCTGGTGGCGCTGCTGGCCGGCGCGGCGCTGGCGGCGACCGGGGCTGGCGCGGTCGCATGGTCGGTGCGCAAGGGCCTCAGCGCCCGCGGTCGCCGCGTGCGCACCGGGCCTGAGGGGATGATCGGCCAGATCGGAGTCGTGCGCCGCTGGGATGACGGCACGGGCAGCGTGGCCCTCGGCGGCGCGCTGTGGCAGGCGCGCCGGTCGCCGGAGCTCCTCGATGACGGCGAGCAGGCCGCCGAGCCGCTGCGCGAGGGCGACCGCGTGGTCGTCGAGCGCGTAGCGGGCCTGACGCTCTCGGTCCGCCGGGCCGAGGAGTGGGAGCTTCTGTAGGTGCCTGGGTTCGTCGAGGGGAGTTGGGGATGCTGACGGCGGTGATCATCGTGGTGGTCGTGCTCCTGGTGGCCGCGGCCGTGGCGACCTCGAGCGCGGTCCGGGTTCTGCGCGAGTACGAGCGGGGGGTCGTGTTCCGCCTCGGGCGCCTGATGGAGCTTCGCGGCCCAGGGCTGACGCTGCTGATCCCCAGCCTGGACAGGATGGTGCGCGTGAGCCTGCGCACGGTCACGCTGACCGTCCCGCCGCAGGAGATCATCACCCGTGACAACGTCCCCGTCCGCGTCACGGCCGTCGCCTACTACCGCGTGATCGACCCCTCCCGGGCGGTCACCGAGGTCGAGAACTACCACGCCGCCACGCTTCAGATCGCCCAGACGACGCTTCGCTCCGTCCTCGGCGTGGCCGATTTGGACACGCTTTTGTCAAACCGGGAGCATCTCAACGAGTCGCTGCAGCACGTGATCGACGCGCAGACCGAGCCCTGGGGGATCAAGGTCACGAGCGTCGAGATCAAGGACGTCGAGATCCCCGAGCGCATGCAGCATGCGATCGCGCGCCAGGCTGAGGCCGAGCGCGAGCGTCGCGCCAAGATCATCAACGCCGAGGGCGAGGCCCAGGCGGCCGCCAAGCTGGCGGAGGCGGCCGACGTGATCGGCAAGAACCCCGTCACCCTGCAGCTGCGCTACCTGCAGACGCTGCGCGAGATCGGCGCCACGCAGAGCTCCACGATCGTCTTCCCGATGCCGATCGACCTGATGCGCCCCATGCTCGACGCCCTCGGCGCCGCTCGGGGCGCACAGCCGGGCGCGCAGCTCGGCGAGGACCCCGAGACGCCGTCGGATGGCGCGGATTCCGCCCGGCCGGAGCTCGCGCCGGGTCAGGCGCCGGCTCTGGACGCCGGAGGGGCAGGGGCGCTGGACCTGGGCCGGGCGGCGGGCGACGACGCCGCTCAGGAGGCGGAGTCCGAGGCCGCCGACCAGGCGCTCGCCTGACCAGCCAGGTTCACCGCGCGCGCCCGCAGCCTGTAGGTGACCCCCCGGCGCGCGGGCAGCGAGACGCTTCCCTGACCGCTGTCTGCGATCGTCTCCCAGCGGCCGGCGCGCAGAAGCTGGATCTGCCAGTGGGCCAGCGCGGTCCCGCCGCGCGTGGACGCCCTCCAGTGCACGCGCAGCACCAGCCGGCCGCCGCGGGCACGTCCGACCGCCGCCGCCCCCGAGACGACCCTCGGCGGCGCCGGGCCGCACTGGCGGTCCAAGACGTCGCCGCCGAGCTCGCGCTCGCCGGGCAGGCGCGCATAGCCGAGCCGCGGCAGGCCGAAGATGCCCTCGATGCTGCCAAGCAGCGAGTAGTGGTTGTACGGGCGCTCGGAGACCGTCCCGGGCGCGATGCACGGCGACAGGAGCACGGCGCCGACACGCCCGCCTCCGGGGCCGTCGATCCCCGGAGGCGAGCCGGTGGGGCCGGGGATCTCACCGCAGCACGAGCTTGAATCGCCGACCGCCTCGTCGAAGGTGACGATCAGCAGCCCGTCGCGCCGGAAGGCCGGCGAGGAGGTGATCAGCGGCACCCACCTGCGCAGGAACGCGTTGGCCTGGGCGAGGCCGCCGGGGCCCGCCAGGCGCCCCGCGCCGGGGCATGGGGCGTCGTGGCCGTCGTCGCACAGGTCCGGCACGATGAACGAGTAGTTGGGGGTGGTGGAGACGCGCGCCAGGTCACGCGGGAGCCGGGCGAGGCCCACCACGTGGCTGTCGCAAAGCCGGCGGTCGTCGATGATCGAGTGGAAGTACACGAACGGGTTGTGCCGCGTCGCGTACAGGTCGGTCGGCGTCGCGACCTGGGTGTCGTCGGCTGCGCCGATCCGCGGGTGAGCGCAGACCGCCGCCTCGCGCCTGGGATCTGCCCCCATGGACTCGTCGTAGTCGCGCCAGGTGAGCCCGGCGGCGTCAAGCTGGCCGGCGATCGTCTGGATGTCGGCCGGGTAGACGCAGCCGCGGCCGGGCTGCTGGTCGTAGCGGCCGACCGGGCGGCCGGGCGCAAAGTCGGCGAACACCGGGCAGTCGGCCTGGTTTGACGGGTTCGGCGCCTGCCCGGAGACCAGCGCGATGTAGTTGTCGTTGGAGTAGTGGCCGGTCGCGTAGTAGTTGGGCAGCAGCGCCCCCTCCGAGCGCATCGTCCTCGCCAGGTACGGCGCCGCCGAGGACGGCCCGAAGCTCGTGGCCTCCGACTCGTTCTCAAGCACGATCACGAACACGTGCCTGATCTGAAAGCGGCCCCCCGGGAGGCGGTGCGCCGCGCCCGGCCGTGCGCGCGCGGAGGATGCTCGCCCCGGCGTGCGCGGAGCGCTCGCCGCCGGCGCCTGGGCCGCCCTCAACGCCGGGGCCGCCGCCGCCGTCCCGACCGCCGCCACGCTCTCGGCCGCTGCGACGCTTCCGACGGCCGCGACGTTGCCGGCGGCTGCGACGTTCCCGGCGGCTGCGACGTTCCCGACCGCTGAGACGTCACCTGCCGCCGCCACGGCACCGACCGCCGCCGCCAAGGTGGCCGCGGCCAGCAGGGTCACGAGAACCCGTGGCGGCCTCACGCCCGGCACTCTAACCTCAGCCGCCGCGCGATGGCCACCTGGTCGAAGATCGCCAGCACCGCGACGGCAGCGAGCGGCGGCCGGCGCGCGGGCGGCCGCGGCTGGGGTGAGCGCCTGATCGTCCCGGCGCTGGCGGCGGGCTCGTTCGCGCTCGCGTTCGCCCAGAGCCCGGGCCTGGACACCGCCGATACGAAGATCGACCTGCACGTCGACCCCGGCGCGTTCCTGTCGGCGCTGTTGTCGGTCTGGAGCCCCACCGAGGGGCTCGGCCATGTGCAGGGGGGGCAGTACTCGGGCTACCTGTGGCCGATGGGGCCCTTCTTTGCTCTGGGTCACCTGCTGGCGATCCCCGACTGGATCGTCGAGCGGCTGTGGCTCGGGGCGCTGCTCGCGCTCGCCGCCTGGGGGGCCGTGGTTCTCGCAGACGCGCTCGGGCTCGATCGCCGCCGCGGCGTGGCGCACCTCGTCGCCGCAGCCGTGTACGTGGCCAACCCCTACGTGGTGGTGGTCTGCGGGCGCACGACCGTGTTCCTGCTCGCCTACGCCGCCTTGCCCTGGCTGATGACGATCGTGCACCGCGGCCTGCGAGCGCCCTGGCGCTGGCGCTGGCCCGCGGCGTTCGCGCTGACCGTGACCTCCACCGGCGGCGGCGTGAACGCGACCGTGACCGCGCTTGCGCTGCTGGGCCCGGTGCTGCTGGCCGCCCACGAGTGGCTCGTGGCGCGGGAGGTCAGGGGCCGGGCGGTGTGGGCGCTGGCATGGCGGACCGTGCTGTGCACGGCGCTGGCCTCCGCGTGGTGGATGGTGCCGCTGCTGGTGCAGTCCGCCTACGGCCTGAACTTCCTGCGCTTCACCGAGCAGGTGGGCGCGATCTGGGCCACCACGTCGCTGAGCGAGAGCCTGCGGCTGATGGGCTACTGGCCATCGTACCTGGGCCAGGGATACGGCAGCACGCTGGTGCCCTACTACGGGGACTCGGCGACGCTGCTGTTCGACCCCGCGACCGTCGCCTGCTCGCTGCTGGTCCCGGCGCTTGCGCTGTCCTGTTACCCATGGACCCGGCGCTGGCGCTACGGGCCGTTCCTGACCGCGCTGGGGCTCGTCGCGCTGCTTGTGATGAGCGTTGGCTGGCCGACCGGAACGGCCGCGCGCGCCGGTGCGACGTTTCTCTACAACCACCTGACCGCGATCCAGTTCCTGCGCACCACCTACAAGGCGGGGCCGCTCCTGGCGCTGTCGATCGCGCTGCTGGGCGGCGCCGGCCTGAGGGTGCTCTGGGCACGGCTTGGGCTGGGCGCGGCCGCGCGCGGGCCCGGCGCGAGCGCCACGGTGGGCGGGTCCCGCGCGAGCGCCGCCGTGGGCGGGTCCGGCGCGACTGCGGGCGGCGCGGGCGTGGGCGCGATTGCGGGCGGCGCGGGCGTGGGTGCGATTGCGGGCGGCCCGGGCGCGATCGCGGGCGGCGCGGGCCCGATCGCGGGCGGGACCGGTCCCCGACGCGCGCGCGTCGCCGGCCTGCGGCTGGCGCGCGGCGCGGCGCTGGCGGCGGTCGCGGCGCTGATCGTGCTCGGCGCCCTGCCCCTCTTTCAGGGTCGCGCGCTCGAGCTGACGTTCCGCCGCGTGCCGGCCGCCTGGACGCGGGCCGGTCAGGCCCTGCAGAGCGGCCTTCCGCCCAACTCCCGCGCGCTGGTGCTGCCCGGCCAGGAGTTCGCCTACTACGACTGGGGCGCGACGATCGACCCGATCCTGACCGCCACCACCACGCGGCCGGTGGCGGTGCGCAATGTCCCGCCCTACGACGATCTGCATGCCGTCGACATGCTGTGGACGGTCGACGACCTGGTCTCACAGCAGCGGCTTTTGCCGCACGAGCTCCCCGCCCTGCTTGACCTGATGAGCGTCCGCCGCGTGGTGAGCGCCACCGATGACGACGACGCCCTCAGCGGCGCTCTGGCGCCCGAGGCCGCCGCGCTGACGCTCGCCCGGCAGGCGGGGCTGCGCCGGCCCGCGCAGAGCTTCGGGCCGGTGCGAACCTTCGACTCGCCCCCGCAGACGGCCGATCCAGCGCTGCGCCTGCCGCAGGTGCGCATCTACGACACCCGCGCCCGCGGCCTGGTGCGCATCGAGCCGCTCGGTCCCGTCACGATCGTCGATGGCTCGGCGCAGGGGATCGCCGACATCGCCGCGCTCGGGCTGCTGTCGCGCTCGCGGCCGCTGTTCTACGCCGGCGACGAGTCGGCGGCGACGATTCGCGCCCAGGCGCTGGCCGGCGCCGACGTGTTCATCACCGACTCAAACCGCAGACGGGTGTTCGTCGCCTCGCGAATGCGCGCGAACTTCGGCGCGACGATCCCGGCCGACCAGCCGTTCGGCGCCGACGCCGCGGTGCTCGACCCGTTCGCGCAACGCGGTCCGGCTGCGCAGACGGTGGCCCGCTTCACCGGCGCGCGCTACATCGAGGCGCCCTACAACCCGGAGATCGCCCAGTTCCCAGCCCACGCCCCGTTCGCCGCCTTCGACGGCGATCCCGGCACCTCGTGGCAGGCCGACCCCACGCTCCCGCCCAGCCAGGACTGGATCCAGATCGGCTTCGACGCTCCCCGGGACGTTCCATACGTCGACCTTCTGCCCGACTCGTCGGACCCGTTCGTGCAGGTCACGCAGGTCACGATCGCCGGGCGCGCGTTCTCGGTGCATCCGGGGTACAACCACCTGGTGCTGGGGCTGCGCCACGTGAGCGCGCTGCGGATCCTCATCTCCAGGGTGCGAACGGTGGGTCGCGATCAGGGGGGCGCTCCGGGCCTGGCGGAGGTGAGGATCCCCGGCTTGCACGTCGGCGAGCTCCTGCGCGTTCCGGTGCTCGCCGAGCGTGCGCTGCGCGGCACCGACCTGCGCCGCGTGGCGCTCACCTACGTGTTCGAGCGCTCGACCGCCGACTCGCCGCTTGCGCGCGGGCCGGCTCCGGCGCACGTCGTCATCCACGGAAGCCGCCTGCAGGCCGAGTCGCAGCTGATCGCCACAGAGCAGGACTCGGAGACCGAGATCGCTCGTCTGATCGACCCGCCCGCGGCGCGGACCTACACGGTCACAGGGCTTGCGACGGTCGCCCCCGACGCGCCCGATCCCGCCCTTGACGCGCTCGCGGGCACGCACACGGGGGGTGCGGTGCTCTCCTCCTCGGGGCGACTTGAGGGGCTTGCCCGCTACCGCGCGTCGTCCGCGTTCGACGGCTCGCCGGCGACCACCTGGGTGGCGCCGCTGGGCCCCTTTCAACCGGCCTGGATCCAGTGGGCGCTGCCGCGCCCACGGACCCTGCGGCGCCTGCGGCTGGTGCGAAGCCTCCTGCCGGTCCGCTTTCCAGAGCGGGTCTCGCTGTCGGCCGACGGCGGCCCACCGGTCACCGTCACCGTGGGCGCCGGCGGCGCGGTCGTCCTGCCGCGCGCGCTTCGCGGCCGCGTGTTCCGCCTGGGCGTCGTCGCCGCCGGCGGCTCCGATCGTCCGGCCGTGGGGATCGCCGAGATCCTCGGCTCCGGCGTGCCGCGCGTGACGCCGCGTCGCTCGGGCCAGGTGGTCTCGGCCTGCGGGCAGGAGCACGCCCGGATCGGGGGCCGGATGGTCGCGCTTTCGCTGCGCGGCAGCGTCGCCGCGCTCGATGCGGGAGAGCCGCTCTCGCTTGCGCCCTGTGGCCCGCCGGTGGCGATTTCGGCCCAACCGACGGAGGTCGTGGTGACCGGCGGCCCCGCCACCAGGCCGCTCTTGGTCTCGCTGCGGTCGCCCGCGCCGGAGCCCGCGCCCAGCGCCGCCTCGCCCGGCCGGGTGCTCAGCCCCGGCCGCCAGGGCGACGGCTCCTACGCCGGCGTGCGCGTGGCGCTGAGGGCCCCCGGCTGGCTGGTGCTGGGGGAGAGCTACGACCGCGGCTGGCGGGCGGCCTGCGACGGGCGCTCGCTCGGCCCTCCGCGCGCGATCGACGCGTTCGCCAACGGCTGGCGCGTCGGGCCGGGGTGCCACCTTGTCTCGATCGTCTTCGGCCCCCAATCGGCGGTGGACGACGGCTATCTGATCGGCGCGGCCGCATGCCTGCTGCTGCTCGTGCTGGCGCTGCTCTCGCGGCCCGTCCGGCGGCGCGGGCGAACGGGCGCGCGCGGGGGCCCGACGGAGGGGCGCGGCCGCCGGCCGCCGCGCCCGCTGGCGCCGCCCGAGCGCTTCTGGCGGCGCGATGCGCCGCGTGCGCTGGCGATCGGCGCGGGGGCGGGGCTCGTGTTCGCGTTTGTGTTTGCGCTCCGCGCCGGCGCGGTCCTGGGCCCCGCGACCGCGCTGATCATCTGGCGCGGGGTGCGCGTGCGGACGCTCGCGCTCGCGGCGGGCGCGCTGCTGGTCGTGGCGGTGCCGGCCGTCTACCTGCTGTTCCCGGGGCTCGATCAAGGCGGCTATGACTTCGGCTACGCCTCCCAGCACCTGGCCGCGCACTGGATCACGGTTGCCGCGTTCGCGCTGTTGGCGCTGTCGGTGATCCGCGACCTGGCCGCGATCAGTACGGCCACGGATCGCCCGCGGGCAGCCCGAGCGCCCTGGCGAGAGCGGGCCGGCCCGCGACGAGCGCGAGCTTGATCGCGACGTTGCCCGCAAACCACGGAAGCTGCGCAAGCTGCGCCACGGCGCCACGGGCCCGCACGCTGGCTGGCAGCCGCGGGCCGAGGGCGCGACGGTACTCCGCCAGCGACCGGACGCGCCCCGCGTAGGCGAACTGGGCCGAGCCCAGCAGCCGCGCGAGGATCGCCGCTGTCACCCCCACCGACGAGAACGCGTCGTGGACGAGCATCACCCCGCCGGGCGCCACCAGCGCGCCGTAGCGGGTGATGTCGTGAAGCGCCGGCCCAGGGCGGTGCGCGCCGTCGACGTAGAGCAGGTCGATCGGCCGCGTGACCGGCGCAAGCGCTCGCGCCGAGCTCAGGCGCAGGTGAACGACTCGCTGTCGCACGCCGGCGGCGGCGAGGTTGGCCTCGAACGCCTCCAGGTCCGCGCGCCCCCGTGCCGGCTCGGCGGCCAGCTCCCGCGGCCCCCGGTCCCCGCCGGCGTGCGGGTCGATCGCCAGGACGCTCGCCCCGGCGGGGGCCGCGAGCGCCAGCACGATCGTCGAGCGCCCGCGGAAGCTGCCGATCTCGACGATCGTGGCGCGGGGCGCAAGCGCGGCAGCGCGCTCGAACAGCAGCCGCGCCTGCTCGCGCGACAGCCACCCCTCGACCTGGTCGGCTACCGCCCATGCGCGCTCGAACTCAGGTGCGCTCATCGCCTCGCGTCCCCGCTTGTCCGCCGGGCGCGCCCGCTCACCCGCTCATCGCCTCGCCCGCCTTGGCTCCTTGAAGCGCAGGATCGGCCGCTCCACCGCGTAGTAGCTGGTCGCCGCGCACGCCACCGCGGCGACCGTCCCCAGGCACAGGAGCACGAGCAGCGGCGCGCGCTGAGCGCCGGGGAGGCCGTGCAGCGCGCAGCCCAGCTCGGGCCCGGGCTGGCAGATCCAGACCAGCAGGTTCTGATGCCACAGGTAGATGCCGTAGGAGATCAGCCCAAGCCACGCCAGCACGCGCCAGCCGAGCACCCGCGGCACCCAACCCCGCGAGCCGAGCACCGCTGCGGTCAGCAGGCCGGCGGCGGTCGCCGCGTACAGCGTGTGGCGGGCCAGGTCCTGGGGCGCGGTGTAGAGC
Source organism: Solirubrobacteraceae bacterium (assembly GCA_035294345.1). Taxonomy (GTDB): domain Bacteria; phylum Actinomycetota; class Thermoleophilia; order Solirubrobacterales; family Solirubrobacteraceae; genus Palsa-465. Next base: position 52,500 of record DATGLC010000088.1, on the reverse strand, counting down.
AGGATCGGGTGGCTTCCGGCGCGGATCAGCTGCGGCCCGCGCTCGGTGAGGCTGACCAGCGTGTAGGCGGCGGCGGCGAACGCCAGCGCGATCCACGGCCGGCGCGCTAGCACCCGGGCGGCCCGGGGCTCGCCCGCGCCCTGCCAGTGCGCGGTGAGCACCGCGAGCGCCATGCCCGGCGCAAACCAGTCCAGGTGCGTGGGCAGCGCGTTGAGCACCCAGCTGAGCGACCCGTCGCTTCGCAGCGCCCAGCGGTATGCGAGCGACCCGGCCGCAAGCGCGGCCAGCACCGCCAGCTCGGCCGCCACCTGACGATCGCGGCGCATCCTGGCAAGCGCGGCGTCGATCGCCGCCGCGTAGGCGACGAGCAGCAGGTAGAAGGTGATCTCGATGCACAGCGTCCAGGCGGGGGCGATGCCGTCCAGCACGTAGCGATCGCTGTAGATCTGGCCGAAGCCGTAGAAGATCCAGAAGTGGCCGGAGAACACCCCGGGCGCCCCGGGCCAGATCGCCAGCAGCGTCAGCGCCAGCCAGTAGGCGGGCACGATCCGCAGAAGACGCCGGCGCAGATAGCGCGCCGGCGTCGGGCGCCGGGCCCCGTTCAGGCGCGCGGAGGCGAACGGCCGGTACAGCAGAAAGCCGGAGATCGCAAAGAACACCGCCACGCCGGCCTCGGCGTGTGAGACAAATCCGTCGGCGGGGGTCACCGTGAGCCCGCCCGCATGCACCAGCACGACCGACAGCGCGGCGATCGCGCGCAGCGAGTCGACCAGCGCGAACCTCGGGTGCCCCGGCGGGGGGGCGACCGCGTCCGGCGCAGCCTCGGGCGCCGCCGCCGGATCGATGACGGGGGCGCTGACCGTCACGCGCTCGCAGTGTAGGGGCGGCGCGCGGGCCTCAGGCGCGCAGCGCGGGCGGTCGCTGCGGGTCCGATAGGGGCACGGAGGCGACCTCGGACGCGGGCTCCGGTGCGGCGACGGGCTCTGATCCGGCGGCGCGCGGCGCGTGCGGGTTGGCGCGGCGGCGCTCGGCGTCCAGCAGCGCAAGCGTGCGCCGCGCGGTCGCATCCCAGCTGAAGGCGCGAGCGCGCTCGAGCGCGCCGGCGCCGAGCGCGTCGCGCAGCCGCACGTCGTCGAGCACCCGTCCAACCTTCTCGGCCAGCTGCTCGGGCGTGTCGGCCAGCACCCCGGAGACCCCATCCTGGATCGCCTCGGCCAGCCCGCCGAGGCGAAGCGCCGCGCTCGGCGTCCCGCAGGCGCCGGCCTCGGTCACCGACAGCCCCCAGCCCTCCGCCGAGGAGGTGGTGATGTTGACCCAAGCCCGCCGGTAGAGCTCGAGCTTGCGCTGCTCGGACACGTGCCCGTGCATCACCACCCGCTCGCCCAGGCCGCGCGCCGCAATCTCGGCCTCCAGCGCCGCGCGGTGATCGCCCTCGCCCGCCAGCTCCAGCACCGCCTCAGGGCTGCGCTGCAGCACGTCGAGCACCACCTCGACGCGCTTGTAGCGCTTGAGGCGGCCGAGATAGAGCAGGGTGGGCCGCGCGGCGCGGGCCGACGGGTCCGGCGAGAACTGGCCGTGCTCGACGCCCAGGTAGGAGACCTCGATCCGCGACGGGTCGATGCCGTGCGCCGCGATGTCGCGCGCGGAAGCGCGCGAGATGGTCAGAAACCGCGAGCGCCGGTACAGCAGTCGCAGCGGCAGCGTCTCGAGCGCCAGGGCCGCGACGCGCCCGAGGCCACCCAGCTCCCGCACGTAGTGGTCGGCGTGGATGTGGTGCACGAGCGTCACGCGCGGCGTGCGGCACCACAGCGGCGTCAGGAAGGTGATCCCGTTGACGACCTCCAGCACCACGTCGGCGTCCGGCACCAGGCCGCGCCACTGGGCCGCGATCGCGCGCGGGAAGACGGTCGAGCGGCCGCCGATGCGGTGAAGCGTCAGCGCGCCGTGGCGCTCGCAGGCCGCGGCCCCCGGGTAGGAGCAGGCGACGACCGACACGCGGTGGCCCCACGCAAGCCAGCGGGTGACCTGCGAGCGCAGGTTGGTTCCCGTGCCGCCCGCCTGCGGGTGCGTCCAGTCCCGGTCTGAGAGGACCAGGATGTGCAGGTGCGCGGGGCCGGCTTCCATGCGCGCCGGCAGTGTAGAGGCGGCCGCCGCTCCCTGGAAGGCGCTCTGCCACGATGACCACGTGAGCGAGCCCGCTGTGGGTGCTGGCGAGGAGACGGCGGCCGGGCCGGGCGCGGGCGAGAGGGTCGCGCTCGCCTTCCCGCGCTCGCAGCTGCGGGCGCGCACCGCGCGCGGGGTGCTGATCAACGCGCTGTTCATGGGCGGCTCGGAGGCGCTCGTGCTCGCGCAGGGGCTGATCGTCACGGTGCTGCTCGGTCCGCGGCTGATCGGCCTGTACGGGATCGTCACGACCACGGCCATGACGGTCGCCGCGCTTCGCCGGATCGGCATCGACGAGGCGTTCGTCGCACAGCGCGAGGCCGACCAGGAGGCCGAGTTCCGGATCGCGTTCTCGCTTGAGCTGGCGATCGGCGCGTGCTTCTCGCTTCTGCTGCTGGCCGCGGCCCCGATCGTCGCGCTCGCCTACGGCGACGGCCGGCTGCTGGCGCTGACCGCGGCCGTGGCCTACCTGCCGACGGCGTTTGCGCTGCAGGCCCCGGCCTGGATCTTCTTTCGGCGGATGGACTTCCTGCGCGTCCGCGCGCTGCAGGCGATCGTCCCCGTCGTGACCTTCTGCGTGACGGTCCCGCTGGCCGCCGCCGGCGTGGGCGTGTGGAGCCTTGTGATCGGCCCGGCGGCCGGCAACCTGGCGGCGGTGCTCGCCGGCCTTCGGATCTCGCCCCACCGGCTGGCGCTGGACCTCAGCGCCACCGCGCGCGCCGCCTTCCCGCGCTACCTGCGCTTCTCCTGGCCGGTGTTTGCGGCGGCCGTCTCGGCGCTCGCCGTCGGCCAGGGCCAGATGCTGGCGTTCACGCTTGACGGCGGGCTGTCCGCCGCCGGCTACATCACGCTGGCCGTGACGCTGACCCGGTACGCCGACCGTGCCGACCACATCATCGCGACCACGATCTACCCGGCGATCTGCGTCGTGCGGGATCGGATCGCCACGTTGCGGGAGATCTTCCTCGCCGCAAACCGCGTGGCGCTGATGTGGGTGCTGCCGTTCTGCGCGGGGTTCATCCTGTTCTCGCCGGACCTCGTCGCGTTCGTGCTCGGCCAGCGGTGGCGGCCCGCCGTCCCGCTGCTTCAGGGGCTGGCGGGCGCGGCCGCGATCCAGCAGCTCGGCTACAACTGGTTCTCCTTTTACCGGGCTCGCGGGGAGTCCGCCCGCCAAGCGGTCGAGGCGGCCGCTCACGCGGGCGCGTTCCTGGCGCTGGCTGTGCCCGCGCTCCTGCTGTGGGGCGTGTGGGGGTTCATCGCCGGCCGGCTGGCCGGTGCGCTGATCGTCGCCGCCATCCGCCGCCACTATGTGCGCCGGCTGCTGGGCGTGGAGCTGGCGGCGGTGGCGCTGCGCGGGGCGGCGCCGGTGGCGCTGGCGGCCGTGCCGGTGCTCGCTCTGCGAGCCCTGGCCTGGAGCGGCCCGCGCAGCGTCGCGCAGGCGGTCGTCGAGCTGGCGCTGTTTCTCACGCTCTGCGCCGTGCTCACATGGGTGGCGGAGCGGCCGCTGCTGGCGCAGCTGCGCGCGCAGGTGCGCTCCGCGCGGGCCGCGCAGCCTCCCGTCGCGTCAACGGCAGGATGAGCCGGGCTTGCGGCGTCCACGGCCTGCGCGGACGCGCCGATGCCGCCGGTCCAGCTCAGCGCTCCACCAGCACCGTGTAGTGGTACAGCCGGGCCAGCACGCGGTAGTGGGCGGCCACCCAGTCGTCTAGCGTGTGCACGCCGCTGGGGCGTCCGCGGAGGTTGGGCTCCGGCGTGTCAGACAGAGGGTCGGTCCAGCGGACCAGCACGCGCGGGCGAACGCGCGCAAGCACGGCGACGATCCGCGCCTGTGCGGCGGCCCCCGACAGAAGCCCGAAGTCCTGCGCCGTCGGGTTGTCTCGCTCGGTGAGCACGTAGATCAGCGGATCGGAGAACACGACCATGTCCGACCGGCGCGCGAGGACGTAGATCGGCTGGCGCGGGGTGCTGTTGGCGTCCACCAGCGCCACCATCCGCTCGATCGCCCGGGCCTCGGCCGGCGGCGCCTGGACGCCGTCTGCGACCGCAAGGCGCAGCGACGCGGCCGCCGGCGGGTGAAGCGCCGCCGACAGGCGATTGGCGACTCCGTGCAGCGCCAGCAGCGCCAGCAGCAGCACCGCCGGCGCCCGCACGCGCGCCGTGCCGGCAAGCAGGCCCAGTCCGGTCGCGACGACCACCACCAGCGGCTGCGCGTGGTTGGCGTCAGCCCGGGAGGTGAAGTAGGCGAGAAAGCCGAGCGCGAGCACAGCCAGCCCCAGCTCGCGGGCGGGCTCGCCGATGCGCGCCGGGCGCCCGGACGCGCTTTGCACGCGGCCGCCGATGGCGGTGGCGACCAGCAGCGCGCAGCCGATGATCGCAAGCAGCGGGACGTAGAAGTCAAGCGCCTTCTTGGCGGTCTTCGCCAGCCCCGCGCCGGGAGGGGCGTGAAAGGCCAGCGGGAACGGGAGCGTCCAGTACGCGCGTGTGGCCAGCGAGTTTCCGATCAGCGCGCGGTAGAGGTTGACGGGCCCGTCCGCGATCGCGAACGGCAGATACACGAGCGCCGAGCCTGCGAGCGCCACGCCCCACAGCGCCGGCAGCGTCCGGCGGCGCACTCGCGGGCCGGCGGCGGCGAGCGCCAGTGTCACCGCCGCCAGGCCGTAGGCGGCGAAGTCGATCCGAAACGCGGCCGCGAGCGCGACCAGCAGCCCGGCGGCCGCCGCGCGCGCTGCGCCCGGAGTCGCCGTCATGCTGGGCGAAGCGGCCGTCGGCACCGCACCGCGCGCTCGCGCGCCGCCCGTCGTTGCCAGCGCCAGCGCGGCCATCACCGCCAGCAACGCGGGCGCCGAGGGATCGGCGCTGCGCGGCTCGGAGATCTCGCACGCCACCGCCAGCCAGACCGTGATCGCCACCCAGCCCGGCGCGCGGTCGCGCACCGCAAGCCAGGCGACCACGGAGATGCCGGCGCACGCTGCCACCCACTCCACGCGCCACTGAAGCAGCGACACTCCCATCAGCCGAAACAGCGCCGCCTGCAGGTAGGGCTGCGCGGGCCCGTATGCCCACAGGAAGTCCCGGTAGGGCAGCTGGCCTGAGACGATCCGCCTGGCGGCCTGAAGCATCAGCCCCTCGTCGAACGGATCGATCCCGTTGAGGATCGAGAAGCCGGCGATCAGCGCTGCGCCCGCCGCCAGCACCGCGATCGCGGCTCTGAGCCGCCCTTGGCTCGCACTGGTCAACCCTGTGCGCGAGCGTAGTCGATCCGTGCGATCCTGGCGCCGATGCGACTCGCGATCTGGCCGCGGATCGCCGGCGCCGTGGCCGCGCTGGCCGTGGCGGCGTGGTTTGCGCTCGGCGTGCGCCAGTCCCAGGCGCTTGACGCCGCCACGGCGCTGATCGCCTCGGGCCACGGCCGCCTGGCGCCGGCCGTGGCCCGCCGGGCTCGGCACCTGCTGGATGTGGCCGCCGCGCTCGACCCCGACCGCGCCGTGGACCTGGAGCGCTCGGCGCTGGCGCTCCGCCAGGGGCAGCCGGCGCGGGCGCGGGCGATCGCGCTCTCGGTCGCGCGGGCAGAGCCGCAGAACCTGCAGGCGTGGATCGCCTACGGCACGGCGTCGGCGGATGATCCGGCGGCGTTCCGCCTGGCGCTGCGCAGGCTGGAGCAGCTGGCCCCCACGGTGCGATGAAGCTAGTGAAACTAGCTTCACTTTGGTAACCTGTAGAGGCGATGACCGTCCAGGCGCCCGCCCGCCTCGACGAGGACGCGCTGCAGGCGCTGATCGAGGAGGCACGCCGGCGCGCGCGAAGGCGACGGCGGCGAAACGGCGCGATGGCCCTGCTCGCGGGGCTGGGGCTCGCAGGTGCGGCGGTGCTCGCCGTCGGTGGGCCGGTCGCTCCGCGGCGGCCGAACACGCCGGCCGCCGCGCATCGGGCGCCGCCGCTGCCGGTCGGCGTCGGCCCGTTCTGGTACATGCGCGCGCTCGCGCGGATCCGCGTGCCTTGGTGTCTGAGGCAGCTTCAGGGGGTCATCAACCGGTGCGCCCGGACCGAGTGGTTCGAGGCCGAGATGAGCACCGAGACGTGGGTCGGCGTCGATGGCACCATGCGCGAGCGCACGGTCGAGGTGTGGCAGCGCCCGGTCCGGCCGCCGGCCGCGGCCTCGCTGGGGGCTGCCGCCTCGCTGGGGGCTGCCGTCTCGTCGGCGGGCTCCGCCTCCCAGCCGGCGGCAGTGCGCCGGCTCTCGGTCCCGGTGTCGATCGCCCAGGGCGACGCGCTTGACATCGGCAGCGGCCACTTCCCCTCGCCCCTGCTCGGAGCGCCCGCGCCCGACGTGCCGCCGCTGGAGGGCCCGCCCGCCGGAGCCGGCCCTGTCGACGTCGGCGATGGGCTGTTCGACCACCGCCAGCTGCTTCAGCTGCCGTCCGCCGGGCCGCGGGCGCTTGAGCGCATCGAGCGCGCGTTCGGCGCGCTGCGCTCTCGCTACGCGCGGACCCTCCGGCGCTGGCACTCCCCGGGCGCCGATGCGGTCGCCCGTGCGGACCTGCGCCCGGTTGCGGCCGCGCAGCTCTCCTTCCAGCTGCTCGCGCTGATCGCCGAGCTTGACGAGGCGCCCGTCCCGGCGCGCGTTCGGCTGGCGCTGATGCGCGCCGCGACGGCGCTGCCGCGCGCGCATGTGAGCGCCCGGGGCGCCACCGTGACCGTCTCGGTGTCGTTGGCCCGCTACGAGCCTGACCCGCTGAGCGTCGGCTTTGCCCGGCCTGACGGCGAGCTTCAGGCGCTGCCCGCCTTCGACGCGGGCTACCCGGCCGTGCCCGACGGCCCGTCCACCGTCGTCGCGCAGGGCCCGGTGAGCTCGGTGAGCGCGCTGCCCAGCGGGGTCTCGGCGATCGCGGGATGGGCTGCGCCGCCGCTGTGGCCGTCGCCGCCGCCGCCACCCGCGGAGGCGGTGGTCCCGGCGATCGGCGGGCCCGCCACCGTCTTCACGGTCCTGTTGGCCGCCGGTCCCGGACAGCGAGCCCGGCGCCCCCCAGAGACCTGGGTATCGCTGACCGGCTCCGCCGGCGTGGGCATATACAGGCCGGGCAGGCCGGCATTTGACCGGCGCGGGCGCTTCCTGCCGGCAAGCCAGGGCTACGACCCCTGCCTACCATCGACATCCGTGCGGGTCCGGCCGACTGGCTCCGTGCGCCGCGGCGGGGAGCTTGCGTTCGTCTACCGCCTGGACCCGCGGCTGTTGGGCCGGAGCGCCTGGTGCGCCGGTCGCTACCAGCTCGGGCTGCTCACGCTGCAAAACCCGCCGCCGGCGCGCTACACCACGCCTCCGTACACGGCGCCGGCCGGGACCACGGTCTACTTCGAGGTCCGCTGAGCCGGCGGCCCTCACCTCACCCGGGCAGGCCGCCCAGCGGGGGGATGTTCTGGTTGTCGGCGAACCGGTTCTCCGGATCCCACCGCTGCTTGAGCTCCCTCAGCCGCTCCCATGTCTGTGGGGCGTAGGCGGCCGGAACGTGGGCCGGCTCGTCGAAGAGGTAGTTGACGTAGTAGGCGTTGTGGGAGCGCTCGGCGATCTCGGCCAGGTAGTCATCCTGCCAGCGTCGCAGCGGGCGGCCGTCCTGCATGGAGGTCCACGTGGTCGCGACCATGTAGTTCCACGCCTTGTCACGGTGGCTCATGGCGGTCGCGTGCTCGTCGACGCGCGCGAGCGCACCGCCGTAGAAGTGCGTCGACATGAAGCTCAGGGGGTCCATCTCGAGCGCGCGCCGAGCCGTGATGTCGATCACCTGATCGTCCATCTCGCGCAGGTAGTGCATTCGCGATCGGCGGTGCACGCCGGCGATGAACACGTCGTTTGCGATCGACAGCTGCCTCCACGGCATCCGGTGGATCTCATCGGCCACGACGCCCGGATGGCAGCGGACGGCGGCCAGATCCTCGCGAGCCTGCTCGTCGGTCCCGCAGTGGCAGACGAGCAGGTGCGCCGCGGCCCGGCCTCGCAGCTCATCGGGGCCGCTCCATGCCGGTGGCGGGTGCGCGACGGAGACGATCGTGGTCAGCTCGTCGGGGCTCCGGGGCGCCCATTCGCGGTAGAGCGCCAACGCCTCCGCGGTGCGGTCCGGGTGAAACCAGATGAGTCCGAACGTGACCTCGGCGAGCGGGATCACTTCCAGCTCGAGCCAGACCACCACGCCGAAGTTGGTGCCCGCGCCGCGGAGCGCCCAAAGCAGATCTGGTCGCCGCTCGCCGTCGGCGCGCACCAGCTCACCGGAGGCGGTCACCAGCTCGGCGGCGCGCAGCGTGTCGGAGGCCCAGCCGAGCCTTCCCGACAGCCAGCCGTGGCCGCCACCAAGCACGTGTCCCGCGACGCCCAGGCGCGGGAACTGCGGCGCCGCGGCCGCCAGCCCAAACTGCCCTAGCTCGCGATTGAGCCGTCCCCAGGTGGCGCCGCCCTGAACCTGGACGGTTTGCGCGTCCGGGTCGACCCGGACGCCGTGAAGATCGGCCAGATCGATCAGCAGGGAGCGCGGTCTCGCGCCGGCCCAGCCGACGCCGCCGCCGCGCACGGCGACTCCCATCTCGTGCGCGGCGGCGAACCTCACGGCCTCGATCACGTCGGAAACGCCGTCGCAACGCACGACCAGCTCCGGATGCCATGGCACCTCGAGGTTGGGGAACGGCGAGGCGGCGAGAGTCGGGTACAGAGCGTCCTCTCGGTGGGCCAGCCGGCCGCCGAGGCGAGCGCCGAGGCGTCTGATGTCGGCGCGGCTGAGGCTCACGGGCCCTGGAGCTCCAGATGGTAGGGGTCTGCCGCGAGCACGCCTCCGTCGACGGCCAGCACGACGCCGGTGATCCACGACGCGCCGTCGCCCAGGAGGAACTCGACCGCTGCCGCGACCTCCTCCGGCGTGCCGTAGCGGTCCTGCCAGCGCCCCAGTGGGGTAGCCGCGCGCAGTCGACGCGCGGCGGCCTCGCCGCCTCCCAGCCGCGCCTCCAGCAAGCGCATCAGCGGCGTGTCGATTGACCCCGGCGCGACCGCGTTCACGCGCACGCCGAACGCGGCTGCCTCGAGCGCGGCGCTCTTGACCAGCGCGACCACGCCGTGCTTTGAGGCGCTGTAGCTGCCCAGCTCGGACCCGCTTAGCCCGGCCGTGGAGGCGGTCGCCACGATCGAGCCCCCGCGACCCTGGGCGCGCATCTGGCGCAGCGCCGCGCGCATCCCGAGGAAGGCTCCGCGAAGGTTGACCGCGATCGTGCGATCGAAGCGATCCACCGATTCGTCCGCCAGCGGCCCGTGGGATCCGACCCCGGCGTTGAGCAGGACTCGATCGACGCGGCCGTCGATCGTTGCCGCCGCGTCCATGTACTCCCGCACGCCGTCCTCATCGGCGACATCGGCCCGGACCGCGGTGGCGAGCGGGCCGATCTCCGCGGCCAGCCGGCAGGCGGACTCGGCGTCCACGTCGACGATCACGACGCGGTCGCCGGCGCCGGCCAGGCGGCGCGCGACAGCGGCGCCGATGCCCTGGGCGCCGCCGGTGACGATCGATACGCGCCGGCGTTCAGCCACGGTCCTTCGATACGCGCCGGTGTTCAGCCACGGTCCTCCGTCCGCCGCCAGCCGCGTCCCACGCCCCAGCCGAGGAGACGATCCAGGCTGAGCTCGCCGGCCCCCATCGCGGCGACGGTGAGCGCGAGCGCGCCCAGCGCGAGGTTGATCTCAAACCCGTCCGCCACGATCCCATGCGGAAGGGCCTTTGGGAGCATCCCCGTGGCGCCGGTGGCGGTGACGATCGCGACGAGCATGTCAACCGTCAATGCCAGGCCGGCCAGCGCCGTCGCGAGCCCGAGCAGCATCATCAATCCGCCGACGAACTCGGTCAGACCCACGACGTAGGCGAACAGATGCGCCGCGGGGATGCCCTCGAGCTGGAAGAACGCGGTCGTCCCGGCGATTCCTCCCTGATGCTTGAAGTCGAACAGCTTCCCGGCGCCGTGGTACATGAAGACCCACGCCAGTGCGATCCGGGCGATCAGCAGAACGCTCGCGCGCAGGGTTCGCGCGTGCGCGATCGCGGCGAACTGGGCGGGCAGCCGTGTGATCGCGCGGCCAGTGCTCACAGTGCTCATTGCGATGTCCTCCTCCCGCATGGGGATGGCAGATCGGGGTTTTGTGGACTCTGCCGTCTGGCCACCGCTAAGCGGAATGGCCTTTGCGCTGCTTTGCATGGACTTCTGCGATCTGTTCGCCGGACTGCCGTCGCGCGGGCCCTGCCAAAGCGGCGCCCCGGCCACGATCGCGGTAGGCCAGGGGCGAATGTCCGACGGTGCGCTTGAAGGCCCGGGAGAAGTAGAAGGGGTCGTCGAATCCGACCCTGTAGGCGATCTGGCTGACGCTCAGCGTGCTGAACAGCAGCAACCGCGAGGCTTCGAGCATCACCCGGTCGGTGATCAGCTCCTTGGTGGTGCGACCGCTCACCTGAACGAGCGCGCGCGCGAGCCGAGCCGCCGGGACGGCGAGCAGATCCGCGTAATGCCCGGCGTCGTGGTGGGCGGCGAACTCGCGCTCCAGCAGGGCCAGGAACCGCTGGTGCAACTCGGCGTCGACGTCCGGCGTCGCGCGCTCGCCCCAGGTCAGACGGTGCCAGCGGCAGGTCCACAGAAGCAGCGTGATGAGCAGGTGGCGCTGCACGTCGAGGGTGATGCGGTCGGGCGGTCCGGCGCGCTCGGCTGCGAGCGCCTCGAGCAGCGCCTCAAGGCGCGCAACCTCGCCGGGCGGGACGCTCACCGTCGGTGGCCGGCGGGCGTCGACCCACCAGGCTGTCGCCGCCGCGGCGCAGTCCGCGCCAAGCAGCTCGTCTCCGAAGCGGACAAGCGCGCCTGTGAGCCCGTCCGCCTGCGCGAGCACGTGGACCCGCCCCCGGCCGATCACGCTCACGGACCCCTCGGGGACGCGGTAGGGGCGCCCATCGATGAGGTGGACCGCCCATCCGTGGCGCACCCACCCCAGCTCGTGGTAGTCGTGACGGTGCGGCGCCCGCGCGCTCGCGGCGCCGAAGACGGAGGCGTGCTCCATGAGGCTCACCTCAAGCGCCCGTTCGCCGGGGAGCCGGTCAAGCTCCAGGCCGTCGGTGCCGGCGACGGCAGAGCCGCCCGGCGCGGTGCAATCGGCCGCGGCGCCCGCGGACGGCCCACAGGGAGAGCAGTGGGACGGGTCATAGGGGCGGCACGGCGGGTCAGAGGGACTGAAGGTCATCGCGGGCCTCCGGGGACGGTGCGGGGAGGATGTTGTTGTTCAGGCGAAAGACGTTGTCGGGGTCGTACCGGCGCTTGACCGCTCGCAGGCGCTCCATCGCGCTGGGCGAGAACGCGCGCTCCACGTCGGCCGGCTCGTCGGCGGTCAGGAAGTTGGGGTAGGAGACCATCTCGCTGTATGAGGACATCGACTCCGCGGCTGCCCGCGTCCAGGCCTTCTGCTCGGCGTCCTGGGCGGGGTCAGACCAGAGCGAGAGCACCTGAAAGGACCACTGCTCGCCTCGGTGGCCGATCGCGGAGTGCTCCTCGCCAACCTCGGCGTATGCGGTCTGCTCGCCCAGCGGGGCGCAGATGATCTGCGTGAGCGGCGCGCGCAGATCGCGGCCGATCTCCACGATCGCGTCGATCGCCTCATCGCTGACTGCTGTGATGAAGCCGCCCTTGAAGTAGTCCCGGTGCCCCGGCGGGGCGCCCTGGTCCATCAGGCGCTGAAGCTCTGTGTACGGCATCGGGCCCACTTGGTCCACCGCCGGACGTCCGAGGTCCTGAAGCGGGGCGAGGCCCCGGCCGGCGCTCCCCACATCGCCGGCCCAGAGTACGATCAGCCCCACCACTGGCCGCCCGCGCAGCTCGCGGGGGACGAACGGGGCCGGCGGCGCGGTCAACAGCGCGATGCCTCCACACAGCTCGCGCGGGGCCCGGGACATGATGTCCCGGTAGGACCGAAGCAGCCCGGCTGCACGTTCGAACGGGAACATCCGGATGCCGCCGACCACGGTGGGCCCCAGGGGCGCGAGCGCGAAGCGAAGCTCGGTGATCACCCCGAAGTTGCCGCCTCCTCCGCGCAGCGCCCAGAGCAGGTCGGGGTCCTGGGCCGTGTCGACTACGACGCCGTCGGCGGTGACCAGCCGGGCGCCGATCAGCCGGTCGGATGTGAGTCCCATCGACCGCTCCAGCCAGCCGCTGCCGCTGCCGATCGTCAGTCCGGTCACGCCGGTGCTCGAAACGCGCCCGCCCGTGACCGCGAGCCCGTGCTCCTGCGTGGACGCGTCGAACTGCCGCCAGGTCAGGCCGCTCCCGCAGCGGGCCAGGCCGGTCCTACGGTCGACGGCCATCGAGCGAAGCTCGCGGCAGTCGATCACGATGCCGCCGTCGCAGCACCCGTGGCCGGGGGCCGAGTGGCCGCCCGCGCGGATCGCCAGCGGCAGGTCGTTCTCGCGCGCGAAGCGGATCGCGTGCGCCACGTCGCGGTCGTCGCGCACGCGTGCGATCGCCGCCGGGCGGCGATCGATCATCGCGTTGAAGCCCGCCCGCATCGCGTCGTAGTCGGCGTCGCCGGGGAGCACCAAGCGCCCCGTGAGGGCCGCGCCCAAGGCGGCCAGGTCGGTCAGCTCAAGCTGGGTCATCTCGATCCCTCCGATCGGGTGAGGCGAGCGCGTTCGCCCGTGTTGATCAGGGCCGGCCGCGCGAGGCGCGGCCGCAGGCCGTTCACCGGGCACGGCGTCGGCCGTGCCGCCGGCGTCAGGCTCAGTGCAGCGCGCCGGAGACGCGCAGCCACACCTGCCAGCCCGTCAGATGGCCACGGTGCAGAGAGGGATCAGCATGCACGTCATCAATACTATCCGCAGATCGTCCTCTTGTCAACGGTCAAAAGATCTAAGTGCAGATTGTAAGCCTGTCCACTTAAGACTGGATGTGCTCAAAAATGAAGCCGGGCTGCCTCAGGATCGCGATCCTGAGGCGCGTCGGCGAGCGCCAGCACCAGCCCCGCCGCCGCCACCGCCACCAGGGTGACAGCCGGCATCTGCCAGTCCCAGTCAAGGGGCGAGTGCGCGATGTAGACGACCAGGGCCGCGATCGGGCCGGCGGCGGCGGCCGGCGCAGCGCGCAGCGCCCGCCGCGCCGCCGCCGCGGTGGCGGCGATCAGCGCCGCCAGCAGCGCGGCTCCCACCAGCCCCAGCTCGGCGAGCGTCTGCAGCTCCAGGGAGTGAGCGTCCTGGGCGCCCTCGTTGACGGTCCGGTGGCGCAGCCACCAGACCGCCCACCCGCCGGCGCCGACGCCGCGAAGCGGCTGGGAGGCAAACGCCTCAAGCGCCACGTCCCAGTAGGCGTAGCGGTTGCTCTCAAGCGTGGCGTAGCGGGTGGCGCCGGGGGCGAGCGGCTGGGCGCTTGACTCGTGCGCGCCCAGCGCGATCGCCACGCCCAGCCCCGCGCAGATTGCGGCCACGGCGATCGCCCCGGAGCGCCGCGGCAGGCGCAGCGGTCGGTCGCCCCCGGCGCGCGCGCCCAGGCGCGCGGCGAGGAGCACGGCGGCGACGGTGATCGCAAGCTCTGCGGGGAGCACGATCGCGCCCTCCCGCTCCCTGGATGCCAGCGACCCGGCCAGCAGCGTCACGCCACGGAAGGGCGCCGCCGCAACCGACGCCACGACCGCTGATGCGACCGCCAGGGCAAGCGCACGCAGCTGCGCGCGCCGCGGCGCGAGCACGAGCAGCGCCACCAGGCCGGCCGCGCAGGCGAACAGAGCTCCGCGGGAGAAGCTCATGTAGACGCCGAGCCCGAGCAGGGGGCAGGCGGCCGCCGCGGCGATCCGCAGCGCCCGCGGCCGCCGCGGGTCGCCGGCGAGGCGTGTCGCGAGCACGAACCCCAGCGCCGCCAGCTCCCCGGTCGCGTTCCAGTAGGTGAGCGGCTGCTCCAGACGCCCCTGCGCGGTGATCGAGCGCGCATAGTGCAGCAGCCCCGGCAGCAGGCGGCCCGCCAAGCCGTAGCCGATCACGATCGCCGTGCCGGCTGCCAGCGCCGGCTCGGCCGCGCGGCGGCCGGCGCCGCCCACCAGGGGGATCGCGGCGATCAGCGCGCCCACGTACAGGATCGCGATCTGACCGGCGTCCCACGCGCCGCCGGCCGTCGGCGCCCAGGCGATCGAGGCAAGCGTCCAGGCCGCCAGCCCCGCGAGCGCAACCAGCGCCGCGCGCGCGCAGGTCGCGCGGGGCAGCGGCCGGGGCGCGAGCGCGATCGCCACCGCCGCGAGCGTCCAGGCGAACAGGCCGCTCCAGTCGCGCGCGGGGGTGAAGTAGCCGCCGCTGAAGAACGCGAGCGCGGTCGGCCCGGCGAGCGCGACCGCGGCGGCCGCGCGCAGCACGGCGGCGCGCCCGGCGCCGCGGTCAGCCGCCGTGGACACCGCCGGGCGCCCGCCGGCGCCGGCGCGCAGGCCCTCGCGGCTGGCGCGCGTGCCCCGCCGGCTCGGCGCCGTCCGCCAGCGCGGCCCCAACCTCGGCGAGCATGCGCCGTCTGAACGTCGCCACGTCAAACCGCGCGGCGTTTGCGACGCACGCGGCGGGATCGACCGCGCCGTCGTCGAATGCCAGCACCGCGCGGGCGAGCTCCTCGGGCCCGCCGGACCACAGGCGGCCGGTCACCCCGTCGACGACGGTCTCAAGCGCTCCGCCGCCACGGCGGGCGATCACGGGGCGGCCGGCCGCCTGCGATTCGACGGCGGCGATCCCGAACTCCTCGATCGAGGTCTGCACCAGTGCTCTGGCGGACGCGAGCACCTCGGCCACGGCGTCGTCGCCCAGGCGGCCCATGAAGGTGATCGTCGGCCCCGCGAGCCTGCGCAGCCGCCGGGCCTCCGGGCCGTCGCCGACGACGACCAGCGGCAGGCGCAGCCGGTTGAAGGCCGCGACCGCCACCTCGATCCCCTTGTGCGGCATGAGCTCTGAGATCACCGCATAGTGCGCGCCGACCGGGCGGGGCGAGAACCGGGACGTGTCCACCGGCGGGTGCACGACGGTCGCCTCGCGCCCGAAGTAGGCACGGATCCGCTCGCGGGTCGTCTGCGAGTTGGCCAGGTAGCGGTCAACGCGCTGGGCGGCGATCCAGTCCCACTGTCGCCAGCGGCGAAAAAGCGCGCCGAGCGCCGCCCGCGCCGCGGGGTTGCGACGGCGGGCGAGCGTGCGCTCGCGGTCGTTCCACGCATAGCGGAACGGGTTGTGGCAGTAGCTGACATGGACGGTGCCCTCGTCGCACAGCACCGCGTGCGCCCACGCCGACGAGCTTGAGATCACAAGCCCATAGTCGCTGAGGTCAAGCGACTCGATCGCGGCCGGATACAGCGGCAGCAGCGCCCGGAACGTGCGCGCCGAGGGTCGCAGCCGCTGGACGAACGTCGTGTGCACCGTGCGGTGCGCGAACCGGCCCTCGGTGCCGCGCTCGTCGTAGACCGCGGTGAAGATGTCCGCCTGGGGCCACAGCCGGCACAGCTCCAGGAACACCCGCTCGGCGCCGCGCACGTCGAGCAGGAAGTCGTGGACGAGCGCCACCCGCCGCCCCGGCTGCTGTCGCTGCTCTGGCTCTGTCAAGTGCGGGCAGTCTAGATGCGACGCGCCCGGGCGGTGGGGTGGGCGCCCGGCCGTGCCGGTCCGCCGCCCGGGTGGCCGCCTGGCCCGAGCCAAGTCCGCCGCCGGGTGGGCGCCCGGCCCATCGCCGGGTACGCTGCGCGCCCCGTGGTGCTCTTCGTCAGCTACTCGGCGGCTCTGGGCGGGGCGGAGCGGCTGCTGGTCGACTGCGCCGGCTCGCTGGGCGGCGAGCTGGCGCTCGCCTGTCCCCCCGGCGAGCTTCAGCGCGCGGCCGAGCGCGCGGGGGTGCCGGTGCTGGTCCTGCGGCCACGCTCGCTGGCGCTGCGCGGCGGGGTGCGCCGGGCCGCGCTGGCGGCGCGGTCGCTGGCGGGGCACGCGCTTGAGATCGGGCGGCTTGCGCGCAACCTGGACGCGGAGCTCGTGGTCGCTTGGGGCATGCGCTCGGCCCTTGCGGCGGCGCTCACGCGCGCGCCGTTCCTGTTTGCGCACAACGACCTGCTGCCCGGGCCGGTGATCGGCGCGGCGGTGCGGGCCGCGGCCGCGCGCGCGCGGCTGGTGACCGCGCTCTCGTACGCGAGCGCGCGGGAGCTGGGCGGCGGTGTGATCGTGCTGCACCCCGGGATCGACGTCGGCGCCTTTGAGGCGTCCGGCCACCCACCGGACGAGCCGGCGACCGTGCTGGTGCTGGGGGCGCTCGTGGGCTGGAAGCGGCCGGAGCTTGCGCTTGAGGCGCTGGCGCTCGCTCGCAAGCGTGCGCCGCAGCTTCGGCTCCTGATCGCCGGCGCGCCCGTCGAGGACGACGAGCGCCTGCTGGGCGCTCTGCGAGCGCGTGCTGGCCAAGCGGACCTTGAGGGCGCGGTCAGCTTCGCCGGACAGCTTGAGGATGTGCGCCCGGCGCTGGCCGCCGCCACCTGCCTGCTGCACTGCGCCGAGCGCGAGCCTTTCGGGCTGGCCGTGCTCGAGGCGCTGGCGGCGGCGCGGCCGGTGGTCGTGCCCGACTGCTTCGGGCCGGCTGAGATCGCCGATCCCAGCTGCGCGATCCTCTATCCGCCTGGCGACGCGCGGGCGGCTGCCGATGCGCTCGTGCGCCTGGCGGCCGATCGCGCACTGGCGTCGCAGATGGGGCGCCGCGGCCGCGAGCGGGCGCGTGCGCGCTTTGACGCCGCGGCCGCGAGGGAGCGGTGGCGGGCGGTGCTCGCCGCCGCCGGCGGGCGCTCGGCGCTGCGCGAGGAGCGCGCGGCAGAGCTGGCGGCCGGTGCGCCTCGGCACGCCGGCGGGTCCCTGCAGGCCGGCGGGTCCCGGCAGGCCGGCGGGTCCCGGCAGGCCGGCGGGTCCCGTCACGCCGGCCAGTTACGACACGCCGGCCGCCCTCAGGACGCCGGCCTGTGCCCGCACGCCGGCGCGGGCGCGGATCTGTCGGTGGTGACCGTGGCGCGCAACTCTGCGCCTGAGCTCTCGGCGCTGCTTGAATCGATCGAGCGCCACCTTCCCGCAAGCGAGGTGATCGTCGTCGACTGCGCCTCCTCTGACGCAAGCCGCGAGGTCGCGCGCGAGCGTGCGGGGGTGCGCCTGGTGGCGCTCGCCTCAAACGTGGGGTTCGGCCCGGCGTGCAACATCGGGGTGCGAGAGGCTGGGCGGCCGGTGACCGCGCTGCTGAACCCGGACGTCCGGCTGCTGGACGGCTCGCTTGCCTGCCTGGTCGCACGGGCGCTCTCGCCCGGCGGCGAGCGGCTGCTGCTGGCGCCGCGCGTGCTCGGCGTGGACGGCGCGCTGCAGGACACGGTGCACCCGCTGCCGGGCTCGCCCGCGGAGCTTGCGCGTTGCCTGATCCCGCCCGCCGCCCTGCCGGGCGCCGCTGGCGTGGCGCTTGCGCCCTGGCGGTCCAGGCGGCGACGGCGCGTCGGCTGGGCGGTAGGCTGCGCGCTCGTGGCTCAGACTCAGACGCTCGCCCGCCTGGGCCCGTTCCACGAGTCGCTGACGCTCTACGGGGAGGATCTGGAGCTGGGCCTGCGCGCCCGCAAGGCCGGCGTCGAGGTGTGGTTTGAGCCGGTGGCCCGCGTCGTGCACGAGCGCGGCCACGCGACGCGACGGGAGTTCGGCGGCGAGCCGTTCGAGCGCCTGGCGCGGGCCCGCCACGACGCGGTCCTGCTTGCGCGCGGGCCTACGGCGGCGGCGCTCGACGACGCCGCCCAGGCGCTGACCTTCGCCTCGCGGCTGGCGCTCAGGCTGGCGCTCGGGCGCGCCGCCGGGCGCCAGCGCCGCCAGCTCGCCGCCGTCGCGGCGATCATGCGCGCTCGCCGGAGCACGCCGCCACCCCGCGCGCCGCGGGGGTGCGGGCGTGACGCGGTGAGCGGAGGGTGACGGCCGGTGGACGACGGTCAGAGGCGGCGGCTTCGGGGCGCGCTCGCGGTCGGGGCGCTGGCGCTGGTGGTCGCTGCGGCGGCGGTGGACCTCGTCGTGCTGGCCAGCTCAAACAGCAGGCCGCCGCCGGGCGCGCCGATCGCCGGCACGACCGCGACGGCGGCCGCGCCGCCGCCGCCGGCGCAGCAGCCCGGGCTGCCGGCGCCGGCGGCGGAGGTGTTCGGGGTCAGCGTCAACCGGCTGTTCAACGACGCCAGCTACACCCCGGCGCAGCTGAGCGCGCAGCTTGCCTCGGTGCGCGCCACGGGCGCGACCGTGGCGCGCACCGACGCGCTCTGGGAGGCGACCGAGCCGCTTGCGCCCGTCGACGGCCACCACCACTACAACTGGGCCTTCGATGACGCGATCGCGCGCGCGCTGGCCGAGCACGATCTGACCTGGCTGCCGATCATCGACTACACCGCCCCATACAACCAGTCGATCCCGGGCCAGGACCACTCTCCGCCGCTGTCCGACGTCGACTATGCCGATTACGCGGCCGCGTTCGCGGGCCGCTATGGACCCGGGGGGAGCTTTTGGAGCGCCAACCCGGATCTGACCCCCAGGCCGGTCACGGCGATGGAGATCTGGAACGAGCCCGACAACGCGCAGTTCTGGCTGCCCGGGCCGGATCCGGGCGCATACGCGGACCTGTACCTGACCGCTCGCGCGGCGATCCAGCGCGTCGACCCGTCGATGCGGGTGCTGATCGGGGGCCTCGTGGATCCCGCGACGTTCCTGCCGGCGATGGTGCGCGCCAGGCCGCTGATCCGCGGCCACGTCGACGGCGTGGCGATCCACCCGTACGGCAGCCCGGGCGTGGTCCTGGCCAAGGTGCGCGCGGCGCGCGCCACGCTCGTGTCGCTGGGGATGGGGTCGGTGCCGCTGTATGTGACCGAGTTCGGGTGGACCGTCTCGCCGCCCGGCGCACCGGACTACGCGCCCAGCACGGTGCGCGACGGCTACATAACCCAGACGCTCGATGATCTCGGCCACCTCAGCTGCGGGCTGGCCGCGGCCGTGCTGTACACCTGGGTGACCCCGGAGGTGGACCCGCGCAACGCTCAGGACTGGTACGGGATCGCCGACCCCTCCGGCGCCGGAGGCCCGACGCCGGCCACGCGGGCGTTCGCCGCCGGCCTTGAAGCGGCCGCCGGACCGCCGCCCGCCGACGCCCCCGCCCCCTGCCCCGGCTGACGCAGGTCACGGCCGCGCAGCGTCGCCAGCCGCCGTGGCTCAGCGCGACCGTCCGCGCGAGCGCAGGCTGCTGTCGAGCTCGGGCATCGCGGGTCGAGAGACCTGCCCGGAGCGATACTGCGCGCGTAGTTGGGCGATTCGTTCGGCGCGCTCCTGATCGGCCCGCTGGCGCTCGCGCTGGCGGCGGCGCCATTCGGCGGTTCCCGCGTCGCGCTCCAGCGCGTCGCGCACGCGCTCGCGGACATGCTGGGGGATCAGAGGCGCGTAGGGCTTGGACTCGTCGACCATCAGCCATTCCCAGGTGAGCTCGGGGCCGGCGTCGGCGATGATCCGATACCAGCCGCTTGAGCCCTCGTCGCCGTCGGGGCGCTCCCACGCCTCGATCATGTAGCGCAGCGTCGCCTCGGGATCGTCCGGGGTGCGCAGGATGGCGTTGTTGCGCGGCAGCGGCAGGTACGCCGACCCGTCGGATTTCTTCACTCCGGCGTCCCGCACCCGCTGCGGCCACGCGTTCACGTCGGCTTGGAGCGCGGCCAGCATCCGTTCTCGCGTCCACTCGTCAGCCACTGCGTCACCTCGATCTGCGGCGAGCTGATTACTACCGCAGAGACGATTCGGCGGGTCGCGCGACGGACGGGTCGCGCGACGGACCGATCGTGGCGCCAGGGCGCTCAGCGGATGCAGGCGGTCGCCACCGCGCCCTTGCGCCGGCAGCCCTCGAGCGCCAGCGCCGCCTTCGCGAACGCCCGCAGAGCAGGCTTGGCGACCACCCGGCCGGCGGTGAAGCGCTCGAGGCCCGCGTAGTCGAACGGGAGCGGGCCAGGCTCCTGGCCGACCCAGGTGTACCAGTAGAACCCGGCCAGGCCGAGCGCACGCCGATCCGCCCCCAGCGCCGGCAGAAGCGCTGCGATGTTGCGAGCCTGGCCGGCCTCGGTCGTGTCGAAGTCAAAGCCGCCCGTGACCTGCCCCGCCGCCGACGGCCAGCTGACCTCGGTGGCCAGCAGCGGCTTTGCGAAGTCGCCGAAGCGATCCATCGCCCGGCGCATCAGCCGCAGGTAGACGATCACGTTGGCCGGCAGCCGCGTGAAGCCGTTGACCGCCACGACGTCGAACAGCCGCCTCGCCCCGCGCACCCGGTAAAGCTCGCCGAGCGCGCGCCAGGCGGCGTTGGTCAGGGCGCCCAGCACGAGCCTCGCGCCCGGGTCGGCGCGCCTGATCGCGGCGCGCGCGGCCGCCAGCAGGCGCGCGTAGGTGGGCGCGAACGGCTGGCGCCAGTAGTAGGTGAGGTTCTCCTCGTTCCAGACCTGCCAGGCGCGGATCGGCATCCGCGGCAGCCCTGGATGCGCGCGCCAGAAGCTGCCGCGCGGCCCGTAGCGGTCGATCAGCGCCGTCAGATAGGCGGCGTAGGGGCCAAAGGCCCGCGGGTAGGAGACGCCGTCGGGGTTTGGGACGGCATCCCAGGACGGCGCGTAGAGCACGGTCGGCAGCACCGAGATGCGCGCGCGCGCCGCGGCGGCCACGATCTCATCGGTGACCTGGAAGTAAAAGGGACGGCCGTCCACGTCGGTGAACTGCGAGCGGACCGCCGGCGGCACCTGCGACCAGCTCTCATAGGGCTGCGCCTGAGACCAGCTGAACGCGGCCCGGATGCTCTGCACCCCGGAGGCGACCATCGCGCGCATCTGGGCCTGCAGGTCGATGCCCGTCGCTGGGTTCAGGATCGGTCCGTCGACGTCGACGCCAACGAACCCCTGCGGCACCGGCGGCCGCATGGTGCCGGCGCGCGCCTCGCCCGCCCACAGCGTCCCCGTCCCTGGCGCGCCGTGCGTGCCGGCGCGCGCTCCAAGGGCGGGTCCCGGCGCGACCAGCGCCAGGCACGCCAGGCCCAGCGCGGTCGCGGCCGCACGCCGCCAGCGCCGCTCCAGCGCCGCCCGCAGCGGCAGTGCGGTGGTCCGCGGCGGGGGTGCGGTGGTCCGCGGCGGGGGTGCGGTGGTCTGCGGCGGGGGTGCGGTGGTCTGCGGCGGGGGTGCGGCGGTCTGCGGCGGGGGTGCGGCGGTCCGCGGCGGGGGTGCGGCGGTCCGCGCTGGCCGCGTCATTGCGCGGATCACGGCGTGCGGCGTCCGCGCGGCCAACGCCACAGCAGCCGCAGGGCGACCCCGCCGGCCACGAGCGTGAATCCGGCCAGCGCCGCCGCCCACCCGTCATAGCCGGTGTAGGGCAGATCCCCGTGGCCGCCCGTCGAGGCCGGCGCGGCGGACGAGACCTGGGATGGGCCGCCGCCGACCGACGACGACGGCTGGCTCGTGGGCGATGCCGGGCTCGATGGAGCCGCGGTGGAAGTGGTCGAGGGGGAGGCCGCCTGGGTCGAGGTCGCGCTCGCGGCCCGGTTGGTCGTCGTGCCCGAGGCAGCGTGCGTGGCCGTGCTCGAATGCGTGCTCGCCGGTGCGGTGCCGGCGAACGGATCGCTGTACTGCTGATCGCCCGCCGATCCTCCGGAGGCGAGCGTCGCGGCAGGGATCGCGAGCGCGACGGCCGCGGCCATCGCCAGCCAGCTGAGCGGCCTTCTGGGTCGCGCGCGGCGCATCGGGGCGAGTATGCCAACGCGCTCTCGCCTGCGCTCCTTGCGGGCGCGGCGGACCGGCCGCCGGGTCAGCCAGCGTCCCCAAGACTCCCTGCGCTCCTCGCGGGCGCGGCGGGTGCTCAGGCGATCCGCACCCGCGTGCGCTCGCTGCCCCGCCGGCCGCGCTCGGTCAGCGTGTAGGTGCCGGCCCGCAGCGCGCGGCGCAGGCGCAGCTGCGCGAAGGCGCCGCGGGCGACGCCCACCGCGTACACGATCCGGCCGCGGGTCAGGGTCGCGCGCTCCACCGAGCTTGCGTTGAACGTGACCGTTCCCGACACCAGCCGCGCGCGGCAGCGCTGCGCGGTCAGGCGGCGGCTGCCGCCGTGCCGCCCGCGGGTCGTCAGCGCGGTGCAGACCACCAGCTCGATGCGTCCGTCGGAGCCGGCCCTCCCGGGCGGGCCGGCGGGGCCCTGCGGGCCGGTCGCGCCGGCGGGGCCCTGCGGGCCGGCCGCGCCGGCCGACCCGCTCGCGGCCGGCTGCGCGGTGCCCTCAAGCGCATCCCCGGCCACGCCGGTGGCGGGCAAGGCGGCGCCGGCGGGCGCGTTGGGGCCGGCCTCGTAGGGCACCTTGAGGGTCGCGTCGCGCACCGTGGCGCCGTCGGCCTGCGGCGCGAAGCGCAGTCCGACCGTGCAGCTCGAGCCCGGGTTTAGCGTCTGCCAGCTGCACTGGTCATCGACGACGAGGAAGTCGCCGGCGTCGGTGCCGCCGACGCTCACCTGGCCAAGCGTCGTCTGGCCTTGGCCGGCCCCCGTGATCGTGACCGTCTGAACGTCTCCGATCGTGCCGGGGGGCTGGGCGGCGAACGACACCGATGAGGGGCTCAGCTGCGGCGGCGCGGTCGTCTCAAAGTCGGCGATGAAGGTGAGCACGGCGCCGGCGAGCGGTGGCAGCCAGGGCTGCCCGGCATAGGTGTCGACCAGCGGGCCCGGCGAGCACGCTCCTGCGCTCTGGGACGCCTCCGACCAGTAGACGTCGGCGGTCGGGGAGCTTGCGGTGATCACGAAGGCATAGGTGTCGCCCTGCACGACCGGCTGATCGATTCCGAACGTCTGCTGCCTGTAGGTGGATGTCGAGCCTGTGCTGGCGAGCGTCGCGGGCGCCGTCCACAGCGGCGCTCCGATCGGCCCGGCGCTGTCGGCCCGGTAAAGCGCGATCGTGGCGCCCTGCGTGCCGTCGGATGCGAGGTTCGCCGTCCAGGAGCTCAGGAAGGCGGACGGCGCGGTGAACTCGTTGCCGATCGAGTTCTGCTGCGCCGGAAACCCGCCCTGCGGCAGCTGCGAGATCGTGATGAAGCCGCTGACCGGGCAACCGGTCGTGTCGATCGTCGTGTCCGCCCACGCGGTCGCCCCGCCGAGCGCCAGCCAGCCCGCCGCCACGCTCGCGACGACTGCGAGCGCCCGTCCAATCGGCCCTGTCTTCATCAGCGCATTCCGTTCTTTCGTCTGTGGCTCTGTCTCGCGGCGGCCGTCAGCGTCGCCGCCCGCCGATGATCGCCGCCGGCCGGGCGGTGCGGATCGGGCGCTTGACCGATCTTCGCGGCCCGCGCTTCAGATGCTCAGGACCGGCGCTTAGGTTCGTTTAGGAGCGCCGCGATGGGGGCCGGGGCGCGGCGCGATGCGGTCGTGGAAGATGTGGCCTGCGCGATGCGGTCAGTGGAAGATGTGGCCGCCGGAGATGCGGTCGGGGGCGGCCGCCGCCGCGCCGGCGAACGTGACCGGGAACAGGCTGCCGTTGTACGCGAGCGGCCCGGGGACCGCGGAGACCGGGCCCGCGGCCCGGTCGGCTCCAAACAACCGTTGCGCATCCTCGACGAGCGTGATCTTGGTCGCCCGCCAGTAGGGGCTCAGCACGGTGCCGCTGACGCCCGGGGAGGCGGTCGCGGTGGCAAAGGCAAACCCCGTCGAGCCGAAGTCGGCCAGCGGAAGCGCCTGGCAGGAGTGGCCCGAGCACACCGACGGCGCCTCCACGATCCACTCGGCGGAGGTCGCGTCGATCAGCCGCGCGTGCAGGCGGCGGGTGAACGAGCGCCCCGTCGTCAGGTCCTCGAGCTCGAAGGACACCTCGTGGCCGGAGAGCGTCACAGTCGCACGCACGCCGTCGCCGGGCGCGACCGGCAGCGAGATCGTCGTCGAAGGCGCCGGCACCAGCTCAAACCAGGCGCTGGACTGCTCAGTGCCGTCGCCCGAGCAGTCGGCCTCGGTTCCGATCTGCTCGAGCGCGCGCGAGCTCTCGCTGTAGCCGCCGATCCCCACCCAGATCGACGAGTAGCTCGGCGGTCCCGGCACACAGCTGACGGTCGGCTGCGTCCACTGGCCCGCGACCTGGGTGAACGTGACGCCCCGCCGGTGCACCGCGTAGCCGGCCCAGTTGCTGGACTGGGTGCTGTCGGCGAGCGCTCCGGCCGCAAGGGTCAAAAGCCACCCGAGCGCCCCCACGAGGGCAAGGCAAAGCGACACGCCAACACGGCGCGCGCCGACCGCGTGAGAGGTGCCCGGGAGGGCCATCGCCTACTCCGGACACGGTAGCGCTGCCGGCCGGCCGCCGTGCTCGGGCAAAGGCGGACCGTCGCGTCCCGCTGCCGGGCGGCCGTCGAGCCCGCCCGGACCGGCCGCCGTGCTCGGGCAAAGGGGGACCGTCGCGTCCCGCTGCCGGGCGGCCGTCGAGCCCGCCCGGACCGGCCGCGTGCTCGGGCCGCCGGCGGCCCACCGGACCCGTTCCTACAGTACAAGGCGCAGCGACGCAAACCAGACCAGGAGCCCGAGAGATGCAGGCCAACCACGACAGCTTCGGCGCACGCTCGACGTTGACCGTCGGCGAGCAGGTGTTTGACATCTTCAGGCTCGACGCGCTCGCGTCGCGCTTCGACGTGGCGGGCCTGCCCTTCTCGCTGAAGGTGCTGCTGGAGAACCTGCTGCGCCGCGAGGACGGCGAGACGGTGCTGGCCTCAGACATCGAGGCCCTGGCCGGCTGGGATCCGGACGCCGAGCCGTCGCGGGAGATCGCCTTCTCGCCGGCGCGCGTGCTGATGCAGGACTTCACGGGCGTGCCGGCCGTGGTCGACCTGGCCGCGATGCGCGACGCGATGCGCGAGCTCGGCGGCGACCCGGCGGCGATCAACCCGCTCGTGCCCGCTGAGCTTGTGATCGACCACTCCGTTCAGGTCGATGCGTTCGGCTCGCCGGCCGCGTTCAGGGTCAACGCGGAGCGCGAGTTTGAGCGAAACAGGGAGCGCTACGCGTTCCTGCGCTGGGGCCAGCGCGCGTTCGACAACTTTTCCGTCGTGCCCCCGGACACCGGGATCGTGCACCAGGTGAACCTCGAGTACCTGGCGCGGGTGGTGTTCGTGGAGCGCGGCGCGCCGCGGCCGCTGGCCTACCCGGACACGCTGGTGGGCACCGACTCCCACACCACGATGGTCAACGGCCTGGGCGTGCTGGGCTGGGGGGTGGGCGGCATCGAGGCCGAGGCTGCGATGCTCGGCCAGCCGCTGCCGATGCTGATCCCCCGGGTGCTGGGCTTCCGTGTGACCGGCGAGCTGCGTCAGGGCGCGACCGCCACCGACCTGGTGCTCACCGTCACCGAGCGGCTGCGAGCGCACGGGGTGGTCGGCAAGTTCGTGGAGTTCTACGGCGAGGGGCTCGCGCGGCTGCCGCTCGCCGACCGCGCGACGATCGGCAACATGTCGCCGGAGTTCGGCTCCACCTGCGCGATCTTCCCGATCGACGCCGAGACGCTGCGCTACCTGCGCTTCTCCGGCCGCCCGCCGGAGCTCGTCTCCCTGGTCGAGGCCTACGCCAAGGAGCAGGGGCTCTGGCACGACGCCGATTCGCCCCAGCCGCGCTTCAGCGAGACGATCGAGCTTGACCTGGGCGAGGTGGAGCCGAGCATCGCCGGCCCGCGCCGGCCGCAGGACCGGGTCCCGCTGGCGCGCGCGAGAGCCGCCTTCCGCGAGGCCCTGGCAGGGTACGTGGCGCCCGAAAGCCGCGAGGACGAGTCGCTGGCGCAGTCGTTTCCGGCCTCTGACCCGGTCGCCACCCATGTTGCCAACGGCGCGGCCGGCGAGACCGAAAAGGCGGGCAAGGGCGGCCACGACGGGCGCCGCCGCGACCCCGTTGCGGTCAGCCTCGCGGATGGGACGAAGTTCGAGCTAGACCACGGCCACGTGGTGATCGCGGCGATCACCAGCTGCACCAACACGTCCAACCCGTCGGTGATGGTCGGCGCGGGCATCCTGGCGCGCAACGCGGTCGCGCGCGGGCTGCGCTCGCGGCCGTGGGTCAAGACCTCGCTCGCCCCCGGGTCGAAGGTCGTGACCGAGTACCTGGAGCGCGCCGGATTGACAGAGCCGCTCGACGCGCTTGGCTTCAACCTCGTCGGCTACGGCTGCACCACCTGCATCGGCAACAGCGGCCCGCTGGCGGCCGAGATCTCCCAGGCGGTTGCGCAGCGCGACCTGGCGGTCGTCTCGGTGCTGTCGGGCAACCGCAACTTCGAGGGGCGGATCAACCCCGACGTGAAGATGAACTACCTCGCCTCCCCGCCGCTGGTGGTCGCATATGCGCTCGCGGGCACGATGGACATCGATCTGGAGCGCGAGCCGCTGGGCACCGGCTCCGACGGACGGCCGGTGTTCCTGCGCGACATCTGGCCCGACGCCGAGGAGGTGGGGCACACGATCGCCGAGGCGGTGCGCTCGGAGATGTTCCGGGCAAGCTACTCGAGCGTGTTCGATGGCGACGAGCGCTGGAACGCGCTGAAGGTGCCCGAGGGCGACGCGTTCGCATGGGACGAGGCCTCGACCTACGTTCGCCGGCCCCCGTTCTTTGAGGGCCTGCGGCCCGAGCCGGAGCCTCTGTCGGACATCGTCGGGGCGCGCGCGCTGGCGGTCCTCGGCGACAGCGTCACCACCGACCACATCTCCCCGGCCGGATCGATCAAGCGCGACAGCCCCGCCGGGCGCTACCTGATCGAGCACGGGGTGGAGGTGCGCGAGTTCAACTCCTACGGCTCGCGACGCGGCAACCACGAGGTGATGATGCGCGGCACGTTCGCCAACATCCGCCTGCGAAACCGCCTGGCAGGCGGCGCCGAGGGTGGCGTGACCGCCTACCTGGACGACGACGGCGAGGGCGAGCTGATGCCGATCTACGACGCCGCGATGCGCTACATCGCCCGGGGGACGCCGCTGGTCGTGCTCGCTGGGCGCGAGTACGGCTCGGGCTCCAGCCGCGACTGGGCGGCGAAGGGAGCGAGCCTGCTCGGGGTGCGGGCGGTGATCGCACAGAGCTTCGAGCGCATCCACCGCTCCAACCTGGTCGGCATGGGGGTGCTCCCGCTGCAGTTCGCCGACGGAGACTCGGTCGACTCGCTCGGGCTCACCGGCCGCGAGCGCTTCACGATCACCGGCATCGCCGGCGCCGAGCGGGTGCCCGAGACGCTGACGGTTCGGGCCGACGAGTCGAGCTTCCAGGTCAGGGTGCGGATCGACACGCCCAAGGAGCAGGATTACTTCCGCCACGGCGGGATCCTCCCCTACGTGCTGCGGCAGCTGCTGCGCAGCGGCGCCCGACGGTAGATTCCCAGCCATGGACGCCCCCGAGCCCCTGATGAGGCTGCTGCGCGCGGCCGGTCCCTCCGGCCGCGAGTCCGCGCCCGCGCGCGCCTGGCGCGAATGGTGCTCGACGTTTGCAGCCGAGGTCCGCGGTGACGCGGTCGGCTCCTCGCTGGCCCGCGTGCCCGGCAAAGCCGGCGGCCCGACGCTGGCGATCGTCGGCCACATCGACGAGATCGGCGTGCACGTGACCCACATCGAGGACAGCGGCCATCTGCGCTTCGGCGAGGTCGGCGGCTGGGATCCGGTCGTGCTGGTCGGCCAGCGGATCAGGCTCGCCACGCGCGAGGGCGAGGTCGTGGGCGTGATCGGGCGCAAGCCCACGCACCTGATCCGCTCCGAGGAGCGCGACAAGGCTCCCAAGGTCCGTGAGCTGCACATCGACATCGGCGCGCGCGACGGCGACGAGGCGCGCTCGATGGTCCGCGTCGGCGACGCGGGGGTGATCGACGTGGAGCCGGTGTCGCTGCCCAACGACCGGCTGGTGTCCCGCTCGCTGGACAACCGCATCGGCTGCTACGTGGCGGCCGAGGCGGCGCGGCTGGTGGCCGAGGCGGGCGGCGCGCCCGGGGACGTGGTGGCGCTGGCGGTCGCCCAGGAGGAGACGTCGTTCGCGGGCTCGCGGACGAGCTCCTTCTCGCTCGCGCCGGACCTGGCGATCGCGGTCGATGTGACGTTTGCGACCGACCAGCCCGGGATCGAGCTGGGGGAGATGACCAAGCACGAGCTGGGGTCGGGGCCCGTGATCGCCCGCGGGACCTCGCTTCACCCGCTGATCTTCGAGCTGCTGCACGACACGGCGAGCGAGCGGGAGATCCCGTTCACGGTCGAGTCGCTCGGACGCCACACCGGCACCGACGCCGATGCGATCCATCTGAGCCGCGGCGGCGTGCCCACCGGGCTGGTCTCGGTGCCGCTTCGCTACATGCACTCGCCCGTGGAGCTCGTCTCGCTGGCGGACGTGCAGGCGGCCGCGCGGCTGATCGCCGAGTTCGCGCAGCGCCTGACCCCGGGCATGTCGTTTGAGCGCTGAGGCGTGCCGGCCGGGCCGCCGCTGCTGATCCTGTTCGACATCGACGGCACGCTGCTGTCTGGGGCCACCGGCGCGCACAGCGAGGCGCTGCACCGCGCGCTGCGCCAGGTCCACGGCGTGGACGCGCGCGAGCACGCCGCCGGCGTCGCGCCCGCGGGGCGCACGGACGGCGAGATCGCGAGGCTGCTTCTGCTGTCGGCGGGGGTCGACGCCAGGCTGATCGACGAGCGCGCCGAGCAGGTGCGCGACGCATGCTGCGAGCACTACGCGCGGCTGTGCCCGGCGGACCTGTCGGCGACGGTCCTGCCGGGCGTGCGCGCGCTGCTGCAATGGCTGGATTCTCGCGACGGCGCGCGGCTGTCGCTGGTGACCGGCAACTACGAGCCGGTCGCGCGGCTGAAGCTCAGGCGCGCCGGACTGGGGGCGCACTTCCCCTCCGGTCAGGGCGCGTTTGGCTCAGACAGCGAGGATCGGGCGGCGCTGCCGCCGATCGCCCGTCGCCGGGCCGGTCACGACGGCGTCCCGCATCCGCGTGAGCGCACGCTCGTGATCGGCGACACCCCGCGCGACATCGCCTGCGCCCGCGCCGACGGCGTGCGCTGCCTGGCGGTCGCCACCGGCGCCTTCGGCGCCTCGCAGCTGTCGGGCGCCGACGCCGTGGCGCGCGACGCCGAGCATCTGCGCGCGCCGCTTGAGCGGCTGCTCGCCCCCTGAGCGGGCGCCCGCCGGCCGGGCCGGGCGCCGTGAGCACGCTTGCGGCCACCCGGGCCGGGCGGCGTGGGCCCGCTGAGGCCACCCGGGCAGGGCGGCGTGCGCCCGCTTGCGTTCACCCGGGCCGGCGGGCGCGCAAGATCACGGCGGCGCGAGCTGCGAGATCTGGCTGGTCAGCCAGCTAGCCGTCGACTGGTTCTGAGACAGCGCCGCCTCCATCTGCGCGAACTCCTGCACGAGCTGGTTCTGCTTGTCGGCCAGCGACTGCTGCATCGCAGTGATCTGGTTGCCCAGCTGCGAGATCTGCTGGTCGTCTCCCTGGATGCGCTGGTCGATCGTCCCGCCGGGCGCGGCCTCGTTGTTGACCAGCTCGCTGAAGCTGATCGACCAGCTGTTGAGCACCGCCTGAACGCCGCTCGGGTTGGAGGCCATCTGGGAGCTGAGCGTCGCCGAGTTGAGCGTCAGGTCGCCCGCCAGCGCGCTCTGGGACACCGCGCCGCTGCCGGTGGTGGCCCCGGTGCTCACGCCGATGTCCAGCATGCTCGCAAGGCCGCTGGGCAGCCCCGAGCCCGGCGTGTACATGGCCTCGCGCATCGACGCAAGAAGCGAGGTCAGCGACGGGTCCTGGTACAGCGTGCCCTGCGAGAGGTCCGAGCTGGACGGCGCCTGCGACAGCTGCGTCTGGATCTGGGAGATGACCGAGTTGTACTGGGTGATGAACGTGTTGATCGCCGCCTGGACGTTCGCCTCCGACGCGGCCGGCGCGCCGACGGTGATCGTCACCGGGTTTGAGCCGGTGACGCCGGAGAGCGTGAGCGTCACGCCCGGGATCGCGGAGGTCACCTGGTTTGACGCCGAGGAGCCGGCGGTGCCGTCGACGCTGTAGAGCGCGTTCTGCCCCGCGTAGGCGAGCGACGTCTGCTCGGTCAGCGTGCCGGTCGGGTCAGACACCTGGATGTAGCTGCCGGTCTGCTGGCCGGTGGCCCGGTCCGACAGCACCACCGTGTTGGAGTTGGTGGCGGCGGCGTAGACGTCGAGGTTGCCGTTGGAGTTGATCGAGGCCACCAGCGACGAGATCGACTCACCCGCCGACACCGACACCGACTGGCCGTCGATCGTGATCGTTCCGGCGGCGCTCGGGCTCGAGAACGTGTACGTGCGCGAGGCGGCGTTGGCCAGCTGGGTCACCGACACCTGATAGCCGCCGACCGCGGCGCCGGACGTGGTTGTGCCGGTGACCAGCGTGGGGTCAGAGGAGGTCACCGTCTGCGAGGTGTCGAACAGGCTCGGGTCGCCCAGCGCCTGCGCGTCGGCGGCCAGCGTCTGCAGCGCGGTCTGGATGCTCGTCAGCTGCGTGTTGGTGTCAGTCAGCGTGGTCTGCTGGTTTTGGAGCGCGACCAGCGGCTGGTTGTAGATCGCCATCTCCTCGGAGATGATCTGGTCGGTGTTCAGCCCCGATGCCAGGCCTGTGACCTGCACCGTGCCGCCGAGGTTGCCCAGCAGGTAGCCGGTCTGCGAAGTGGTGATCGCGCTGGAGGTGGTGGGTGTGGTGGACATCGTCGGCCCTCAGCAGCTCGTGGCGTCCGCCCAGCGCGCGAGCAGCGGCGCCGCTCCGGCGGCCAGGTCGACCACGTCGCAGGCGCTCAGGTGCGCAAGCGCCGCGCCGCGGGCGTCGCGCAGCGAGATCACAAGCCGCCCGCTGTTCGGATCGGTCTCAAATCGCACCTCCCGCCCGTCGGCGGCCATGCGCTCGTAGACCGCCGCGGCGAGGGCGATCGCGTCCATCACCTGCGGCGGCGGGCCGTCGGGGATCGAGTCGGCACGGCGGGATGGGGCGGGCGGGCGGCTCATACCGCCGGTCATCGTTCGCGGCAGGCGTGAACTTGAGCGCGCTCATACCACCGTCCACAGTGCGCCTCACGCCGCCCGGGTCACCTCACCGGCGCCCACGCGCGCCAGCAGCTCGCGCGCGGGCTGGCAGCCGCCGTCCAGCTCCAGCGCCCCGGTGGCCAGGTTGCGGGCGTCCTCCGCCAGCCCGTGGCGCTCGGCGACCAGGGCGAGCCCCAGCAGCGCGCGCGCGTCAGGCTGCGGCGCGGCGGCGGCCATCCACTCGCGCGCTGCCTGGGCCAACAGACCGTTGGCGAGGTACATCCGGGCGAGCGTCTCGCGCCGCTCGCGCTCGGGCAGCGGGGTGCGCTCCAGCAGCGGCAGCAGCGCGGCGAAGCGCTCGGCGTCGCCTCCGCGCAGCAGGGTCTCGAGCGCGACGACGAGCATCGGCGTGCCGCCCAGCGGCAGATCCGTCGTCCGCGCCTTGAGCGTCCCGAGCTCGGCCCACGCCTCGAGCACCTCAAGCTCGGCCGCCGGCACGCCCGCCTCGCGGGCGCGCTCAAGGCCCAGGCGCACGCTCTCGGCCGGCTCGCGTCCGATCGACGCCAGCAGCTGGATCCGGCACGCGCGCGGGCCGGCGGGGTCCTGGGCGGGCACCAGCCGCGCCTGCTCGGCGGCCTGCTCCCACTCGCCTGCTGCCAGCAGCAGCTCCGCCAGTGCCGCCCGGGCACGGTGATCGCCGGGGGCGTCGCGCAGCCCGAGCTGGTATTGCTCGATCGCGGCGCGGCGTTGCCCGGCGGCGGCGAACGCGGCGGCGACCGCGATCCGCACGGTCCCGGGCAGCGAGCGAAGCCGCCCGATCTGCTGCATGGCCTGCTCGGGCGAGGCTCCGTCGCGCACCAGCGCGCTGGCGTAGGGGCCGGCGACCGCGAGGAACCCGGGATGATGCTCCACGCACCACGACAGCAGGCCGCGGGCATGCGCCGGCTCGCCGCGCTGTAGGTGAAGCTGGGCGAGCGCAAGGCGCGGCAGGAACGTGCCCGCGCCGATCAGGGCGCCCAGGCGGGCGGGCGCATCGCCCATCTCCATGCAGCGCCGGTACAGCGCGATCGCCTCGTCGTGCTCGCCGCGTGCGTGGGCGATCCGCGCCTGCTCGAGCACGATGTCGGTCAGCTGCGGGAACATCGCGATCGCCTCCGCGGCGATGTTGCGCGCCTCAAACAGCCGGCCGGCGAGCCGCAGCGAGGTCACCAGGCGCGCGAGCAGCACCGGGGCGAAGTGGCAGTCGGCCAGGCTCTCGTCGGCGAGCAGCATCGCGCGCGCGGCGTACAGCTCGACGGCGGCGGTGTGGTGATCTCCGGCAGCCGCATACTCGGACCCGAGGTTGAAGTGCAGGAACGCGCTGGGCGCGCTCTCCTGCGCCTGGCGGCGCAGAAGCTCCAGGTTGCGCGCGGACTTCTCCCTGGCCGCCCGGACCGACCCCAGGTAGCCGTGGTGGGTGATCCTCACCGAGCTGTGCTGGATGCGCCCGGGGACAAAGGTGGGCAGCGTGTGCAGGATCTGCTCGTGCAGCCGCCCGCTGAAGCGGTAGGCGGGTCGGTTGCGGAACACGCGCAGGGCGTTGTTGACCATCGCCGCGCCCTCGCCGTCCTCGCCCAGCCAGCTGGTCTCCACCAGGTAGAAGGCCTCATGCCAGGTCTGGGAGGTCAGCGCGCGCAGGCGGCCGACATCCTCGCCCTCCAGCACCTCGTCGGCGTCGAGGTAGACGATCCAGTCCCCCGTGGCCGCCTCGAAGGAGGCGTTGCGCGCGTCGGCGAAGGAGCCGGTCCATTCGCGCTCGATCACGCGCGCGCCGAACGAGCGCGCGATCTCGATCGTGCGGTCACGCGAGCCGGTGTCGACGACCACGATCTCATCGACCGCCGGCGCGGCCGACTCCAGGCATCGCCCGAGCATCTGCTCCTCGTCGCGAACGATCATGCACAGGCTCAGCGTCAGCCCCGAGGCGGGACGGGCGCGGCCGGCCACCTGCCGCGCGCGCCTGGTCAGCGCCGGCACCGAGGCGTGCAGCGGGCGACGGCGCCCGCGGGCGGCGCGACGGCGGAGCGCGAGCTGCCTGAGGTTGCCGCGCGCGTCCGCGAGCGTGTCCTGAAGGCGCAGCGCCGCCTCAAACAGGGCCCCTGCGCCGTCCAGCGCCCACAGCTCATAGCAGGCGACCCCGGCCAGGTTCAGCAGCAGCGGCTCGCTCGGCTCGCGCTCAAGCTCGTCCAGCAGCGCGTCGGCGATCGCCGCAAAGGCGCGTGCCGCCGACGCTTCGCCGGCGTCCATGGTGAAGCGCAGGCCCGCGTCGACCGCGGCCAGCAGCGCCTCGATCCGGCGCTGGCGGTCCTGGCGTGCGTGCGTGTCGCGCAGCAGCCCGCGGTAGCCGTCCACGTCGCCGCGCGCCAGCAGGCCGCGCGCGTGGCGCGCGAGCGAGTCGGCGGGCAGCGCCGACGAGTCCGATGCGGACGTTGGCGCCGATTGCGCAAGGGTGCTGCCGGTGAGGCGCAGGGGCATGAGCGGATCCTGGTCGAGGGGGCGCTCGGGTGATCGGCGCCGCGCCGCGGAAGTTGAGCGGTCGCGCAGGCGTCAGGGGCGGCCGGCGCTCGCGCGCGCGTCCAGCCTGTAGGCCCAGGCCAGCGCCTCGGCGACCGCCCGCCACAGCGGCTCGGGCACCGTGTCGCGCAGCTCGAGCGCCGCGAGCGCCTGCGCGAGCGCCGGGTCTGAGCGAACCGGCACCCCCGCCTCCCGCGCGGCCTCGATGATCCGCTCGGCGACCAGGCCCCGGCCCTGCGCCACCACGCGGGGCGCGACGTCGCCGGGCGCGTATCGCAGCGCGGTCGCACGGCGGCGCGGCGGCGGCCGCTCAGGCATAGACGTCCAGCGGCTCGCCGCGGGCGGAGACGGTCACCGTGGCGGGGCGCGACAGCGCGCCCGCGAGCGATCGCTCAAGCTCGCCGCCCGCCGCCCGCGCGGCGGCCAGCGCCTCGGAGGCGACGGTGACGTGCAGCGCCAGGGCGCCCGGAGCGAGCGTGAACCTCAGGTCGATCGGGCCAAGCGCCGGTGCGTCGTAGCGCAGCGCGAGCGTGCGCGCCCCCTCGGCGCCGGCGCCGCCGCCCGCCTCGCGCTGCAGGACTGACAGGCGGCCACCGCCGGGCAGCGGCACCCAGGAGCCGACCACCGGCGGCGGGGAGGCCGGTTGCGCGGCGGCGGCGCTCCCGGGCGACGGCGCCCCCTCGTGAGCGCCGGGTTGCGCGCCGGCCGGCTGCCCACCGGCCGCGCCGGGCGGCGACGGGTCCTGCCCGCCCGGGGTGGAGATCGTCAGCAGCACCCGCTCGGCATCGACCGAGGCGACGATCAGCCTCAGCTGGTCGCCGGCGGTGACGCTGTCGGGCAGCTGCGCGTCGACCAGCAGTCCGGCGATCGACAGCGAGCCGCGCCCGCCGGCGCCGGTCGCGACCACGCGCGCCATCAGCGCCCGACCGGGCGCGATTCGGATCTCGGGTGCCAGCATTGCGCGCAGAGCGCGAACATCGACCGCCATCGCTCGCATCGGCTCAAGAATCATCGCGCAGCGGCCGACTACCGAGACCGACGATGGACCCAGGCCTGTACATCGCCGCCTCCGGGATGCTCGCCGAGCAGGTGCGCCAGACGCAGCTTGCCAACAACCTCGCGAACGCCTCGACGCCCGGCTACGAGCCGCAGGAGGCGGTCCAGTCGAGCTTCGGCGCGCTGCTTTTGGCCAACAGCGCCACCGGCCAGACGATCGGCACGCTGGACACCGGCGTGCGCATCTCCGCCACCGTGACCGACGCCAACCCCACCCCGCTTCAGAGCACCGGCCAGCCGCTGGACTTCGGCATCGCCGGCAGCGGCTACTTCGCCGTGCGCACGAGCGCCGGCGTGCGCTACACCCGCGATGGGCGCTTTCAGGAGAGCTCGGCGGGCCAGCTGACCGACCAGAACGGAAACCCGGTGCTCAGCCAGTCCGGGCAGCCGATCGCGGTCGACTCCCAGGGCCGGGTCAGCCCCACCGCGCTCGGGGTCTTCAACGTCCCCAACGCGACGCCTCAGGGCGACAATCTGCTTGCGGGCACCGCGACGGGCCGCGCCACGGGCACCGTCAGGCAGGGCGAGCTCAACGAGTCAGGCGTCGACCCGATCCAGACGATGACCGACATGATCGCGTCCCTGCGCGCCTACCAGGCGGGCCAGAGCGCGATCCAGTCGATCGACCAGACCATGCAGGAGGACGCCACCAGCGTCCCCTCGATCTAAGGGCGCCGACCGATGCTCCAGGGACTGTACGCAGCCGCCTCCGGGATGGAGGCTCAGCAGAACCAGTTCGACGCCCTGTCCAACGACCTGGCCAACCTCAACACGCCCGGCTACCAGGCGACCGAGGTCGGCTTCCAGGACTTGCTCTACAGCACGGCGGGCCCCGCCGCGAGCGGCACCAACGTCCCCACCGGCACCGGCGCGGCGGCGTGGATCGTGGGGCGAAGCCAGGCGCAGGGCAGCCTGCAGAACACCGGCGACCCGTTCGACGTCGCAATCCAAGGGGAGGGCTTTCTGCAGGTGCGCCGCCCCGACGGGTCGACCGCGCTCACGCGCAACGGCTCGCTTGAGGTCAACGCCTCAGGCGAGCTGACCGACCAGATGGGCAACCCGGTGCTGGGCGCCGGCGGCCAGCCGATCAGGCTTCCGCAGGGGTTCGACTCACGTGAGATGAAGATCCTCCCCGACGGGGAGGTGCTGGCCGGTACCCAGAGCGTGGGCAGGATCCAGATCGTCAGCGTCCCGGCGCCGGACCAGCTGGTGCCCGACGGCGACAGCCTGTTCAGCGTCACCGCGGGCAGCGGCGCGGCGCGCCCGGTGGCCGGCTCGACGCTCCAGCAGGGGATGCTGGAGGGGTCAAACGTCGACGTCGGCGCGGTCATGAGCGAGCTGGTCGCCTCCGAGCGCACCTACCAGCTGTCAAGCCAGGCGGTCCAGTATCAGGACCAGATGCTGCAGATCGCAGACCAGCTGCGCAAATGAGCGCTCTGCCGGTCAGCGATCTGCTCGGGGCCCAGCCCGTCGAGCCACGGAGCATCCGCGAAGGAGGCCGCGCCGCCCAGAGCGCCTGGGCGGAGGGCGTGGCGTTCGAGGACGTGCTGGTCTCGGAGCTGTCGCAGCAGCTCACGCAGACCGTTCCCGGGCTGGACGGGCTCGACGGACAGTCGGGCGATGGGCTCGGCGGACAGTCCGCCGACGGCCTCGGCGGCTCGGATCCGGCCTCCGCGCAGGTGCTGGGCGGCGGCGCGGGCTTGGGGGCCTACGCGTCGCTGCTTCCCCAGGCGCTGACCGACGCGATCATGTCCGCCGGCGGGACCGGCGTGGCCATGCAGATCGCGCGGGCGCTTGATCCTGCGCTCGCCGGGCCCGCTAGCGCAGGCCGGGCCGGGGTCGCCCGGCCAGCAGCCAAGGCCGGGATCGCCGGGAGCCCAAGCGGGGGGGCCGCGCCTTGACCGCGCAGGCCGAGGTGATGGAGCGCTTCGATGCCGCGCTCACCACCGAAGTGCTGGCGCACCTGGACGCGCAGCTCTCCTCGGCGCGGCGCCTGCTTGAGATCGTGCTCGACCAGGGCGCCGCGATCCGCCGCCGTGACGTGCAGCGGGTCGTGTCGCAGACCGCGCTGCTGCAGCTGGAGCTCCAGCGCCGCGCGATCATCGAGCGCGACCGCTCCCGGCTTTTGGAGCGTGCCGGGATGCTGCTGGGGGTCCCCCCGGCGGCCGTGACGATCTCCATGCTCGACGCGGTGATCGACCCGGCTCGTGCCCCGCGGGCGCACGAGCGCTCGGCCGAGCTGCGCGGGTTGCTTGAGGAGATCGCCCGCGAGCACCACGTCAACCGCGTGCTGATGAGCCAGGAGCTCGCGTTCCTCGATCACCTGCTGCGCCTCGCCGACGGCGACCGCAACCTCGGATACGACGCCGACGGCGACCACTCGCGCGCCGTCGCCCCGCGGCTGGCCGCCCGCCACCGGGTGCTGGACCTGGAGGTCTGATGACGATCCCGACGTTCACCGGGCTTCAGACGGCGCTCAGCGGCCTGGAGGCCGCGCAGGCCGCGATCGACACCACCGGCGAGAACATCTCGAACGCCAACACCCCCGGCTACACGCGCCAGGTCGTCCAGACGGCCGAGAGCCCCACGCTGACGATCCCGGCGCTGTCGGAGCAGGGGGCCGGGGCAAACCTGGGCACGGGCGTCGACATCACGTCGATCAGCCGCATCCGCGACCAGTTCCTCGACGTGCAGTACAGGGCCCAGAACACGCTCGCGAGCGCGGCCAACACCGACGCATCTGAGCTTGAGCAGGTCCAGACGGCGATCGACGAGCCGTCCAGCAACGGGATCCAGGCCCAGCTGTCGAACTTCTGGTCGGCCTGGTCCAGCCTCGCCAACGACCCCACCAGCCCAGCGGCCCGCCAGGCGGTGATCGACGCCGGGCAGACGCTGGCGCAGACGTTCAACTCGGTCTCGTCGCAGATGACGACCGTCCAGACCCAGGCCGCGCAGCAGTACGCGACGCTCACCGGGCCCAACGGGACGGTCGCCCAGGACGCTCAGCAGATCGCGACGCTCAACGGGGAGATCACGCAGGCCACCGAGGCGGGTCAGACCCCCAACGACCTCCTCGATCAGCGTGACAACCTGCTTGACCAGCTCTCGGGCCTGGCCCAGATCTCGGTCACCCAGCAGAGCGACGGATCGGTGACCGTCTCCTTCGGCGACGCGTCCACCCCGCTGGTCAGCGGCACCACCGTAACCTGGCCGCAGACGCTCACCGGCGCCGCCGGCGGCCAGCTGGGCGCGCTTTTGACGCTGTCCTCATCGGGCGGCCCGATCGGACAGCTGCTCTCCTCGCTGGACGGGGTGGCCAGCCAGGTGATCAGCTCGGTCAACGCGCTCCAGCCCTCAAGCCCGTTCTTCGTCGGCAGCTCTGCGGCCACGATCGCGGTCGCGGCCACCCCGGCCTCGCTTCAGACCTCCAGCTCCAGCACCTCCGGGGCGGACCTGGCGCAGTCGATCGCCAACCTCTCCGGCGGCGCCGCGGACCAGGCCTACGCCGCGTTCGTCGCCCAGGTGGGCGACTCGGTGCAGGCGGCGCAAAGCACGCAGTCGACCCAGCAGGCGGTGCTGACCGCGGTCTCAAACCAGCGCCAGAGCGTCTCCGGGGTATCGCTGGATGAGGAGATGACCAACCTGATCCGCTATCAGCAGGCCTACCAGGCGTCCGCCCGGGCAATGAACGCGATCGACTCGTCGATCAACACGCTGATCACGGTCGCGGCGGCGGGGCTCTAGCGATGATCGAGCGGATCACGCCACTGATGACCAGCGCGCAGATCCTGGCGAACATCAACTCGCTGCAGGACCAGCTGGACAACACCCAGCAGGAGCTGTCGACCGGGCGCACGATCAACCAGCCGTCCGACAACCCGTATGGCGCGAGCCTGGCGATCTCCCTCAACCAGGACCTCTCCTCGCTCAACAGCTACGCCAACAACGTCACCGACGGCACCGCCTGGGCGTCGGCCGCGAGCACCGCGCTGCAGAGCATCCAGAGCATGGTCCAGCGCGTGCAGGAGCTGACGGTGGAGGCGGCCAACGGCTCGATGTCGCCGACGGACCTGCAGGCGACCGCGGCCGAGGTCAACCAGCTGATCGACGCGATCAAGCAGACGGCCGACACCCAGTACGACGGCCAGTACATCTTCTCCGGCACGGCCACGCAGACGGCGCCCTACTCAAGCGCCACCGGCGACGTCTACCAGGGCAACACCGGGGCGGTCGTGCGCCAGATCGGCCCGGGAGCCCAGCTGCAGGTCAACGTGGACATCTCCTCGCTGCTGGGCTCGGGCCAGGGGGCCGGAGACGGCCTGCTGCTTGACACGCTGCGGACGATCGCCTCCGACATGCAGGGCGCCACGACCGCCGACGTGGCCGACCTGTCCGCAAACCAGATCGCCAACCTGCAGAGCAACCTGTCGGTGCTCGAGCAGCTGCAGGCCAACGTCGGCGCGGTCCAGGACCGCCTGCAGCTCGCCTCCACCAGGATCCAGGCGCTTCAGACCAGCGACACCGCCGCCTTGTCCAACGACGAGGACGCCAACATCGCCTCCACCTACACGACCTACTCCAACGAGCAGGCGGCGTTCACGGCCGCGCTGAAGGCGGGCGCGAGCATCGTGCAGTCCTCGCTGATGGACTTCCTGACCGGCTAGGCTGATGCCGGCGGCCGGCGTGGCGGATCCCGATGACGGCGGAGGACTGTGGTGACCCTGGCGATTGAGAGCTCACGGTTCGGGCGGGTCGAGATCGACCCCGCCACCGTGATCGAGTTCCCGGAGGGATTGATCGGGCTTGGCGGCTCGCGCTGGGCGCTTTTGACAAGCGATCCCGCGAGCCCGTTCAAATGGCTTCACTGCGTGGATGACCCCACGCTGTCGCTGCCGGTCTGCGACCCGCATCGGTTCTTCTCCTCCTTTGAGGTGCGGCTCACCGACGAGGACGCCGAGCGGCTGGGCCTGGACTCCAGCACGCCGGTCGACGTTTACGTCACGGTGGTCGCGGCCGAGCGGGTGAGCGACTTCGTCGCCAACCAGAAGGCGCCGATCCTGATCTGGCAGGGGCGCGGCCACCAGGTGATCAACCAGGCCCCGGGGGCCCAGCTCAGGGCGCCCCTGTTCGCCGAGGTGATGGCCGCCGCGGGCGGGAACTGAGATGCTCAACATCACCCGGCGCCGCGGCGAGCGGATCGTGCTCGGCGACGACGTGTTCATCTCGGTGCTGGAGGTGTCTGGCCAGACGGTCCGCCTGGGCATCGAGGCGCCGCGGTCGGTCCGCGTCTACCGCGAGGAGATCTGGCTTGAGGTCAAGCGCGAGAACGAGGCCGCGGCGCGCGCAGCGGAGGCCGCGCTGCCCTCGGAGGTCCCCCCCGTGCCCGAGCGCTCGCCCGGCGCCGCGCGCGCGGTGATCGCACGGCCGGCGCCGGGGGATCCCTCGCCGGCCGGCCGCGCGCCGGGCGAGTAGTCGCCCGGCGACGAGCCGCAGCTCACGCCGCCGGGTCGATCGACTACGCCGCCCGGCCGACCAGGCTGAGCAGCTGCTCGTCGGCGGAGAGCCGTGCCCGGAGCGTGCGCAGGATCTGCGCGTGCAGCTGGCAGACGCGGCTCTCGGTGACACCGAGGATCTCCCCGATCTCGCGCAGCGTCAGGTTGTAGACGTACAGCAGGACGATGATCTTGCGCTCGCGCGGCGCGAGCGTCGAGAACACCGACCTGAAGCGCCGCTTGGCGTCCGCCGTCAGCGCCTGAAGCTCCGGGTCGGCGTCGGGGTCGCAGCTGATCAGCGTGTCGATCCGCTCGGTGGCGGCGTCGTCCTCGGAGCAGACGAGCGCGTTGAGCGATCCGACGGTGGCGCGCGCCGCCTCCTGCTCGTGGTCGAGCAGCTGCTCGGGGGTGACCCCCAGGGCGTCGGCGAGCTCGGTGCGGTCCGGGCGCCGGCCGTAAAGGCGCAGGAAGCTCTCCGACGCGCGCGCGATCTCCCGCTCCATCCGGCGCAGCGACCGCGGCGCCCAGTCGTTTCGGCGCAGCTCGTCGAGCACGGCGCCGTGGATCCGCGTCCAGGCGAACTGCTCGAGCGTCGCGCCCCGTTCGGGGTCGTAGCGGTCGATCGAGCGGATCAGCGCCTCAAGGCCGCAGGAGATGAAGTCGTCGACCTCGCAGCGGGCCGGCATCTCACGGATCTTGCGGTACACGATGTACTTGACCATCGGCGCGAACGTCAGCACCAGGCGGTCGCGCAGCCGCGCGTCCCCGGTGCGCCGGTACTGGAGCCAAAGCTCTAGCGTCTCCTCCGCCGACATCCGACCCGTCCGTTCCCTGACTGTCATCTCACCCAACCTTCTGGTCTTGCTTTGATGCGCCGCGCGGTCTGCGCGGCTGTGCCGGTCGCCGGGCACCGGACGTTTTTCGACCAGCTTGCGGGCTTTCTGGATCACCCGTTTGCGGTAAGCGGGGCGGGGCATCCGATCGACGGCCAGACGGAGCGGGCGCCGCGCGGGTCGCTGTCGCGCCGAAGTGCTGGGCGGGTCCCGCAGCCGGCCTGCCGTGCTGAAGCCAGGCGGGTGCCGCGCGGGTCGCTGTCGTGCTGAAGCCCGCCGGGCGCCGCGGGAGGCCCCGCCCCGGCTCAGCGGTACTCGTAGAAGCCGCGGCCGGCCTTGCGGCCGTGGTGGCCTGAGACCACCATCCGCTTGAGCAGCGGCGGCGGCGCGTACTCGGGCCGCTTGAACTCCTCATACAGCGAGTCGCACACCGCGTAGAGGACGTCCAGGCCGATGAAGTCGCACAGGGTCAGCGGGCCCATCGGGTGCCCGCACCCAAGCCGCATGCCCTCGTCGATGTCCTCCCGGCTGGCGAACCCCTCCTCGTACATGCGCACCGCCGCCATCAGGTAGGGGACCAGGAGCATGTTGACGATGAAGCCGGAGCGGTCCTTGGTGCGGATCGGCCGCTTGCCGATCGAGCTGGCGAACGACTCCGCCAGCTCGACGGTCTGGGCTGCCGTGTCGAGCGCCACCACCACCTCCACCAGCCTCATCACCGGCACCGGGGAGAAGAAGTGAAGCCCCAGCACCCGTTCGGGGCGCCGCGTCCACGCCGCCAGCTCGGCGATCGGGATCGAGGAGGTGTTGGATGCCAAAAACGCGGCCTCGGGGAGCCGCTCGTCCAGCGCCCGGAACAGCTCGCCCTTGACCTGCGGGTCCTCGGTGACGGCCTCAAGCACCGCCTCGGCCCCCTCCAGGGCGTCCAGCCGGGTCGTGTAGGAGATCCTGCCGGTGAGCGCGGCGGCGGTGTCGGAGCTCAGCTTGCCGCGCTGGACGGCACGCGCCACCGAGGCGGCGATCCGCTCGCGAGACCGAGCGAGCGGCCCCTCGTGCGGCTCGTAGACGATCACCTCCACGCCGGCGGCCGCCGCGGTCTCGGCGATGCCGGAGCCCATGAAACCGCCGCCCACCACGGCAACACGCGAGATCGGTACAGATTCGTTCATCGGCCGATCCTCGCATGTCCGGGCCCGTCTCGCTCGCGGCGGCGGGCACGACCGGCCACGGACAGCGCCGCGGGCGCGGGGCGGTGCCGGCCCGGCATCAGCCGCGGGCCCGGCGCGGACGCCGCCGGGGGCGCGGGACGGCGTCGGGCGGCTGACGTCAGCTTTCGGCGGCGCCGGGCTCAAACCGCAGCCGCGGCGTGGTCTGCAGCCCGTCGACGGTGAAGGTTGCCGTCGCCCGGTTGAGGCTGAACGTCAGCGTCGACCCGTCCTCGGCCACGACCTCAAGCCGCCGCCCGTCGGGCGCGATCGAGCTCACCGTCCCGGGCACGGTGACGCCCAGATGGTCGATCAGCACGCGGGCGCCGAGGGTGGGCATCGCGCGCAGCGGCATGGCGATGGGATAGCAGGACTGCTCAGATTCCGAGCTCCTCGGAGGCCATCCGCGCCCCCTCAAGGCGAGCAGCGATCTTGCGCATCGCGACGTCGCGCGCGTGGTCAGGCGATCCGTGGCGCGGCTTCACGTCGATCGAGAACGGCGAGAAGCCGCAGTCGTCAGTCGCGCCGAGCCGGTCGGCTGGGATGTGCCGCGCGGCGCCCAGCAACTGGTCGCGCACCTGCTCGGGGGTCTCCACGACCGGGTTCAGCGGGTCGGTCACCCCGATGAAGCAGACCTGCGACACGCCGTTCGCGTCGTCGCG
This sequence comes from Solirubrobacteraceae bacterium, assembly GCA_035294345.1. Classification (GTDB taxonomy): domain Bacteria; phylum Actinomycetota; class Thermoleophilia; order Solirubrobacterales; family Solirubrobacteraceae; genus Palsa-465. Next base: position 9,491 of record DATGLC010000088.1, on the reverse strand, counting down.
GCGGTGGCGCGCGCACAGCTCCCAGACGCGCTCGCGGTCGGGCTCGGAAGAGCACTGGATCAAGAAGTAGCCGGCGTTCATCTCGAACATGTGGTCCAGCAGCAGCTCATAGGGGACCTCCTTGGAGTGCACGGAGTCGCAATCCCCCCCGGGGCAGGTGTGGATCCCGATGTCGCGCCGCTCTGCTGCGGTGAAGCGGGCCAGCAGCCGGTTGTTGAGGTCGATGAAGTCCTGCAGCATGTTGCGCCCGGTCCAGGGGTTGCGGGCATCGTTCTTGTTCGCCAGCCGCCCCTCGGTGAAGTCGATCGAGACGCGCACGGCGCCGGCCGCGAAGCACTGCCGAATGTCCTTCTCGGCCTCCTCGACACAGTCGGCGAGGAACTGCTCGCGTGGGTAGCCCTCGATCTCGCCGTCCAGCGGGTAGAGCAGCATCATCATCGACGGAGAGATCACCGCCTGCTTGAGCGGGTGGGTCGCGATCGCGGCGTTCTTGGCCACGAACTCCGAGGCGTAGGTCTTGTAGCGGAACGGTCCGCGGGTGAGCCGCGGAAGCTGGCGGTGATGGCCGTCGTCGAAGATCGCGAACAGCTGGCCATCGCCGGCGAGCCCGTCAGCCAGCCCGGTGCCGGTCAGCGTGTCGGTGAGGTTGTAGGTCGCAAAGCTCGATTCGCGCTGCTCTCCGTCTGTGACGATCGGCTCGCCGACCTGCTCCAGACGGCGGATCGATTCCTCGGCGGCCTCGTCCTGCGCTGCGCGCAGCTGATCGAGGGTGATCCGACCCTGGTCGTAGTCGGCGTACGCCTGCTGTAGCTTCATCGGACGCGGGAGCGATCCGACCAGCTCGGTTGGAATGGGCACGTGGCTCCTGTCCTCGGTGGGTGGCCTGCGAGGTCGCGGCCGCCGCGGAGGCCTGCCGACCGCCGTTGGGGCCGGCCGTGCTCGCGAACCGAACATACTCCGGCCCAGGGGAGCCGGCAAGCCCCAGGCGGCCCGGCCGGCCTTTGAGGCGGCCGCGCGGCCGCTAACCTGCGCGGTCGCCCGTCAGACCGAAAGCGAGTCATATTGGCCAGGGAGCTGCTGTTCACATCAGAGTCGGTTACCGAGGGGCACCCGGACAAGGTCGCCGACCAGATCTCCGACGGCGTGCTGGACGCCGTGCTGCGCGAGGACCCCGACGGCCGGGTCGCGTGCGAGACGCTGGTCAGCACGGGCCTGGTGGTCGTATCCGGCGAGATCTCCACGTCGGCCAGCTTCGACGTGCGCGAGATCGCCCGCGAGACGATCCGCCGCATCGGCTACGTGGACGCCGGCCTTGGCTTCAGCGCCGACTCGTGCGCGATCCTCAACGCGCTAAACCGTCAGTCGCCGGACATCGCGCGCGGCGTCGATGCCGCCTACGAGACGCGCGTGGACAGCACCGGCGGCGACGAGCTTGATCGCGCCGGGGCCGGCGACCAGGGGATGATGTTCGGCTACGCCTGCGACGAGACGCCGGAGCTGATGCCGATGCCGATCGCGCTGGCGCACCGCCTGGCCCGGCGGCTGGCGCAGGTGCGAAAGGACGGCACGCTGCCCTACCTGCGCCCGGACGGCAAGACGCAGGTGAGCGTCCGCTACAGGGACGGCGAGCCGGTGGCGGTCGAGAAGCTGCTGATCTCAAGCCAGCATGCCGAGGGCGCCGAGGAGCGGATCGCCGATGACCTGTGGGAGCACGTGGTCGTGCCGGTGCTGCCCAGCGACAGGTACGAGCCCGAGGCGCTGCGGCGGGCGTTCCTGGTCAACCCGACCGGCCGCTTTGTGATCGGCGGCCCCGTCGGCGACTGCGGCCTGACCGGCCGCAAGATCATCGTCGACACCTACGGCGGCATGGCCCGGCACGGCGGCGGCGCTTTCTCGGGCAAGGATCCCTCCAAGGTCGACCGCTCGGCGGCGTACGCCGCGCGCTGGGTGGCCAAGAACGTGGTCGCGGCCGGCCTTGCGCGCCGCGTGGAGGTGCAGGTGGCGTATGCGATCGGCGTGGCGCGCCCGGTGTCGGTGATGGTCGAGACCTTCGGCACCGAGGCGCCGGCGCTGAGCGCCGAGCGCATCGAGCGACTGGTGTGCGAGCACTTCGACCTGCGCCCGGCGGCGCTGCGCCGCCGCCTTGACCTTCACCGCCCGATCTACCAGCGCACCGCCGCCTACGGGCACTTCGGGCGCGAGGAGGAGGACTTCCCCTGGGAGCGCACGGACGAGGCTCAGGCGCTGCGCGAGGCCGCCGGGGTGGCCGAGGAGGTCGCGGCCTGAGCGTCACCGTCGTGGGGTCGATCGCGTTCGACGCGGTGCAGACCCCCTCCGGATCGAGGGAGCGGATGCTGGGAGGCGCCGCGACGCACTTCGCGCTCGCGGCCTCCTTCTTTGACCGCGTGCACGTGGTGGGACCGGTGGGCGAGGACTTCGGCGAGGCGGAGCTTGAGGTGCTGCGAACGCGCGGCACCGACGTCTCCGACGTGGAGCGGGTGCCGGGCGGGCGAACGTTCTTCTGGCGCGGTCGCTACCACGACGACCTGAACACGCGCGACACGCTGGACACGCAGCTGAACGTGTTCGAGCGCTTCGAGCCCAGGCTCTCGGAGGCCTCGCGCGCGTGCGAGGTGCTGTTCCTGGCCAACATCCAGCCGTCGCTGCAGCTGGCCGTGCGCGAGCAGTGCTCTGAGGCTCGCTTCGTCGCGCTTGACTCGATGAACCTCTGGATCCAGACCGCCCGCGATCAGCTTGAGGAGGTCATCGCCTCGGTCGACTGCCTGGTGCTCAACGACGAGGAGCTGCGCCAGCTCACCGGTCGCCCGAACCTGCTCTCGGCGGCGCACGCGGTGCTCGAGCGCGGCCCTTGGATCGTGGTGGCAAAGCAGGGCGGCTACGGCGCCGCGATGGTCACGCGCGAGGACTTCTTCTCGCTGCCCGCCTATCCGCTGCGCGAGGTCGTCGACCCAACCGGGGCGGGCGACACGTTCGCGGGCGGGTTTGTCGGGTTCCTCGCCGGCTTGCCCGAGCCCCGGCGGCGCGAGCGCCGCGCGCTGCGAAACGCGATGGCCTACGGGACCGCGCTCGCGTCGTTCAACGTCGAGGGGTTCGGGACCGAGGGCCTGGCCGGGGTCTCGGGCGCGCAGGTGCTCGAGCGCGTGCGGGACCTGGACCGCTTCACGCGCCTTGAGCCGATCGAGGTCCCGCTGCATGGCTGAGGCCGGCGGGACCTGCGCGCGCGGCTGGCGAGGCCTCCTTTGGGCGGGCGGGCGCTCAGCGGCCGGGAGGCCGCAGCAGCGCCCCCACGATCCCGCAGGCGAACAGCACCACCACGCCGACCGCCGGCACGTCAAGCCAGCTGAAGCCGCTGTCGCTCAGGTCAAGCGCCGTCAGCACCGCGATCAGCGTCGTGAACGCGAGTGCGACCGCCAGCAGCGCAACGCGCATCGCCCCGGGCGCCGGGCGCCTCAGCTCAGCCCGACGGGCGCCGCGACCGCGGCGATCCGCCACGGCGTGCGCTGATCGTCGGTCAGCGTCATGGTCCAGCGCTCGGTGAAGCCGGTCCTGCGCGTGCGGCTGCCCGCCAGCACGGCCGTCGTGTCGCGGTTCTCGACGTAGCGGCGCCCGCTGAGATCGACCTCGATCGTCATCGTCGGCGGGTTGGCCGCGGCGTCGAGGCCGACGATCCGGATGCGGTTGACCACGGGGCCGCGGACCACCAATCTGACAGCTCCGCTCGTGTCGCCCGCGTACAGCAGCTCGCGCCTGGCCGAGGGCGTGGCGATCGCGTCCAGCGCGGCGTCGTCGCCGTCGATCGCCTGCGCCCAGGCGTCCACGGCCCGCCGGGCCGCGGCCTCGAGCACCGCGGGGGAGAAGCGCGCGTCGGCCAGGCTGAGGTCCAGCGCCGCCGCGTGCGCGTCGCCGTCGTAGCCGAGCGGAGCGACCTCGGCGATGCTCGTGCCCTGCGGCAGCGCGTCGGCGACCGCGCCCTCCACCAGCGCCTCGTCGTGCAGCGCCTGCGTGTCGGCCCAGGGGGTGGCGACGATCTGCTCGTCGAGCACGTGCTCGCCCTCGCGCCGCTGCTCGATCGAGGCCAGCACCCAGCTGCCCGCCGCTGCGCCCGCGTCGGCCGACAGCGCCGTCAGCGCGGCCGTCGGCCGCGTGCGCGCGAGCGTCCAGTACTCGCGCACGCGGGTGACCTCCGACAGATGGCCGGTGCGCTTGAGATGGTTGCCGTGGGCGTCGACCACGTAGTCGCGCATGCGCGCGTCGATCTCCACCACGACGCGGTCGCCGTCGCGCTCGTGGCGGGAGATGCCCACGTAGCTGACGCGCGGCTCGCCCAGCGGCGCCACCCGGTTGCGCCAGCCGCGACGCACGAAGTCGTCAAGCCGCCGCTCCCACTCGCGCATCAGGTCCGCGCTCACCAGCGACCGCAGCCGGGGGCGGTCGTCGGCGTCCCATGCGGCCTGGATGTCGCAGAACAGCCGCGCGGCCGCGGTGCGGACGCGGTCGGGCGAAAACTCCGGGTCCTCGTCGGCGGCCTCGGCGGCGGCCAGCTCCACCCGTCGCTCATGCGCCGAGGGCCGGCGGCGCGCGGGGCGCTGCGCGGCCGCCGCCGCCCAGCGCTCCTGCATGCGCGGCAGCACCCGGGTGGCAAACAGCCAGATCAGAGCCAGGGCGATCAGCACGAGCGCCCCCAGCCCGTGGCCCAGCAGCGCGATGTGCACCAGCAGGTCGAGCAGGAGGTACAGGGCAAAGCCGCTCGTGTGGCCACCTCCGCCACCGCCGCTGAAGCCGGCCGACCCGCCGCCGGCGGAGGCGAGCGCCACCGGCGATACCGCCAGCCACGCAAGCGCCGTCGCGCCCGCGCACAGCAGCGCGAGCGTGCGCCTGCTCACGCGCTCTCCCGCAGCGGCCCGGTCGGCGCGAGCGCCTGCGGCACCTGCTCGTCGGCGTGGTAGCTGGAGCGCACCAGCGGTCCGGCGGCCACGTGCTCGAAGCCGAGCTCGCGGGCGGCGCGGGCGACCCGCTCGAACTCCTCGGGGTGCCAGTAGCGCACGACCGGCAGGTGGCGCTCGGTGGGGCGCAGGTACTGCCCGACGGTGAGCACCTGCACGTGGGACTCGCGCAGCTGGCCGAGCGCGTCGAGCAGCTCCTCGAAGCTCTCGCCCAGCCCGACCATCAGGCCCGACTTGGTCACCACCTCATCGCCGCCCATCTCCTTGGCGTTTCGCAGCACCCGCCTGGAGCGCTCCCAGCGCGAGCCCCGGCGCGCCACCGGGTACAGCCGCGGCACGACCTCGACGTTGTGGTTGAAGACGTCGGGGCGCTGGGCGATCACGCGCGCCAGCGGCATCTCGGCGCCGCGGAAGTCGCCCGTGAGCACCTCCACGCGCGTGCCGGGGGAGTGGCGGCGCACGAGGCGGATCACCTCCGCGAACGCGCCCGCGCCGTAGTCGGGCAGGTCATCGCGGTCGACCGAGGTGATCACGGCGTGGCGCAGGCCCATGCGCGCGACCGTGCGCGCCACGCGCAGCGGCTCGAGCGGGTCGCTGAACGTCGGCTTGCCGGTCTTGACGTTGCAGAAGCCGCAGCGGCGGGTGCACACGTCGCCGAGGATCATGAACGTCGCCGTGCCGCGCTGCCAGCACTCGCCGATGTTGGGGCAGGCGGCCTCTCGGCAGACGGTGTGCAGCCCCTCTGACTCGATCAGCCGCGCCAGGCTGCGGTAGCGCGGCCCGCCCGGCGCCGGAACCTTGAACCAGGGCGGCTTGCGCGCGCGCAGCGGCTGAACGCCCCGCGGGTCGACCCCCATCACCCGCAGCACGTCCGCCGCGCCGCCGGGGTTGGCGCGCGAACGGGTCTGGTGGGTGCGACCGGCCAAGGCCATCAAGGCTACACCGGCACGGCCGCGTGCCGGCCGGGACGCGCCGCCTGCGTCTCGCCCGCGCTGCCGGCTGTCTCGCCCCCGCTGCCGGCAACCGCGCCGCCGAGCGCCGCGTCGATCGCGGCCTGCAGCCGTGCGCGGGAGATCAGGCGCTGGCGTCGGCCGAGCGCGCGCGCTACCTCGAACGCGGCGCGCCTGCGCACGCAGCGCATCCGCCCGGTGGGCGGCGGCGCCCCGGCTGCGCCCGGCGGCGCCAGCTCGCGCGCCATCGAGGTCATCGTCACGCCGGGCAGCCCGCAGGCGATCACCCACTGAAACGGCTCGAGGTCCACGTCCACGTTGAGCGCGAAGCCGTGCGTGGTGACGCCGCGGGAAACGTGCACGCCGATCGAGGCGATCTTTCGCTCCTGAACCCACACGCCCGTGTAGGCGGGGCCGTCCTCGGGGCGCGAGCGGGCGGCGATTCCCTCCGCCGCCAGGACCTCCACCAGCGCGCTCTCGAGCGCCCGCACATGCGCGGCCACCTCGCCGGTGCGGACGATCGGGTAGCCGACCAGCTGGCCCGGGCCGTGGTAGGTGACCTTTCCGCCGCGGTCGACGTCGACCACGTCGATCCCGCGATCGCGGTACCAGTCCTCGCCGAGCACGAGCTCGGCGTCCGACGCCCGGCGCCCGCGCGTGTAGACCGGCGGGTGCTCGAGCAGGAGCATCACGTCCGCGATCGCCTCGCGCTGGCGCGCGGCGCGGAGGCGCTCCTGAAGCTCGAGCGCCTCCCTGTAGGGGACCACTCCCAGCTGACAGACCCACAGCTCGGCGCCGCCGCGGGCGCTGTGCGCCCCCGCGTCGCGCGCCGCGGCGGCATGCGCGGCGCTCACCGGGCGACCTCCTCCAGGCCCCGCCGCACGCTGGCCAGAAACTGCGCCGCGAGCGCGCCGTCGAGCGCGCGATGGTCCCAGCTGAGCCCAAGGATCGTCATCGGCCGGATCGCGATCGAGTCGTTGCCCTCGGCGTCGGATACGACCACCGGCCGCTTGACGACCGCCTCGAAGTCCAGGATCGCGACCTGCGGCTGGTTGATGATCGGGGTCGCCATGATCGAGCCGTACTGGCCGGGGTTGGTGATCGTGAACGTGCCGCCGCGCACCTCGTCGGGCGTCAGCTGGCGGGCCCTGGCGCGGGCGGCGAGGTCGCGGATCCGCGCCGCCAGCCCCTCAACCGAGAGCTCGTGCGCGCCGTGGATCACCGGCACGATCAGGCCGTCCTCGCCCAGCGAGACCGCGATCCCCAGGTTGACCTCACGCAGTCGCGTGTAGCGCTCGCCCTCCATCCAGGCGTTGAGCGCCGGGTGCTCGCGCAGCGCGTCGATCGTCGCGCGGGCCACGAACGCCAGCGCGGTGACCCCCAGACGCCGCCGCGCGCTCTCCACCCGGCTCATGTCGGCCTCGATCCAGGTCGTGCAGGTCGCCGCCGTCTCCAGCGAGCGCTTCATGTGCTCGCCGATCTGGCGGCGCATGCGCGACAGGCCGCCGCCCGGCGCCGCGACCGGCGCCGGCGTGACCGTCGTCGCCGTCGGCGCGGGCTGGGCCGTCGCCTGTGCCGGTGCGAGCTCTGGCCGGTAGGGGCTCTCGATGTGCAGCGGAGGCTCCTCGTACGCCCCCGGCTCGCCGGCCGCCGGCCGCGCCCCGCCCTCGGCGTCGCCGGCGCGGACGAGAGCCAGCACGTCCTGCTTGCGAACGCGGCCTCCCCGGCCGCTGCCGCGGACCGCGGCGAGGTCGATCCCGTGCTCGGCCGCGATCCGGCGCACCACGGGCGAGTGGCGCAGGCCACCGCGCCGCGAGCCGTTGGCCGCGGCGGCCGGCGGCCCCTCAGCGGGTCCCGCCCCGGGCGCGTCCGCGCGACCCGGCTGCGAGCCGTCCGCGGGTCCCGGCTGCGGGGCGTGCGCGGTTCCCGGCTGCGGGGCGTGCGCGGGTCCCGGCTGCGGGGCGCGCGCGGTTCCCGCCCCCGGAGCGTCGACGGCTGCCCCGCCCGGCCCATGCGCAGCCTGAGCCGATGCTCGGGCGTCGGCCTCTACGGCCCTGAGCCGCGCCAGCACCGTGCCGACGGCAACCGTCGTGTCGACCGGCACGAGCACCTCCTCCAGCACCCCGGCGGCGGGCGCGGGCACCTCGGTGTCGATCTTGTCGGTCGAGATCTCGCAGATCGGCTGGTCGGCCTCGATCCGCTCGCCCACGGCTACCCTCCACTGCACCACCGTGCCCTCGGCGACCGAGACGCCCATCTGGGGCATGGTGACGTCGATCAGGCCGCCGTCAGTAGGCGAGGAGCTCACGGCACGCCTCCCTCACGCGCTCTACGCCGGGCAGCACCGCCTGCTCCAGCGGCGGCGAGAAGGGGATCGGGACGTCCGGCGTGGCGACGCGCACGATCGGGCCGTCGAGATCCTCGAAGCCCCGCTCGGCGATCAGCGCCGCGACCTGGGCGCCGGCCGCACAGGTGCGGTTGGCCTCATCGACGATCACCACCTTCGAACAGCGCGCCACCGAGTCGAGGATCGCCTGCTCGTCCATGGGGACCAGCGAGCGCAGGTCCAGGACCTCCACGCTGGCACCGTCGAGGTCCTCGGTGGCCTCGAGCGCCACCTCCACCATCGCTCCGTAGGCGATCACGACCAGGTCCGAGCCCGGACGCGCGATGCGCGCGGTGAACGGCGTCTCGTAGATCCCGTCCCGCACCTCGCCCTTCACGCGCCGGTACAGGTGCTTGTGCTCCATGAAGCACACCGGGTTGGGGTCGTGGATGGCGGCGTGCAGCAGCCCCTTGGCGTCGGCCGGGGTGGACGGCGCGACGACCTTGATGCCCGGCGAGTGCATGAACAGCGCCTCGGGGTTCTGCGAGTGAAACGGGCCGCCGGAGAACCCCCCACCGCTTGGAAGCCGCACGACGATCGGGACCGCCAGCCCCTGGCGGTAGTGCATCTTGCCCGCCACGTTGACCAGCTGGTCAAAGCCGCAGGAGACGAAGTCGGCGAACTGCATCTCGCACACCGGTCGCATCCCGACCACCGCCGCGCCGATCGCGCAGCCGATGATCCCGGACTCGGCCAGCGGCGTGTCCATCACCCGGTCGGGCCCGAACTCCGCCAAAAGCCCGTCGGTGACCTTGAACGCGCCGCCGAACACGCCGATGTCCTCGCCCATCAGGAGCACCCGCTCGTCGGCGCGCAGCTCGTCGCGAAGCGCCGAGGAGATCGCCTGCAGGTAGGTCATCGTCGCCATCAGCGCTTGACCCGCTCGCTCGCAAAGCCGCTCCAGGGCGCCTCGCCATCGCCCAGGGGCTCCGCCTCGCCGGTGCAGAAGACCCCCTCCAGCACGTCGTCGGGCGAGGGCATCGGGCTGGCCAGCGCCTCCTCGGTGGCGGCGTCGACCTCGGCCTGGACCTGCGCGCGCAGCGCGTCGACGTCGATGCCAAGCTCGCGCAGCCGCCGCTCCTGGCGCTCGATCGGGTCGCGGCGCCGCCACTCGGCCACCTTCTCCCGAGGCACGTAGCGCATGTCGTCGTGCGCGGCGTGCCCGTGCATGCGCATCGTCACCGCCTCGAT
>DATGLC010000087.1:0-28199 GCA_035294345.1 Solirubrobacteraceae bacterium | reverse complement strand
CACGGCGAGCTCGCCGGAGTGCTGCTGACGCGCGCCTTCCACGAGGATCGGGGGGAGAACCGGACCAAGGTCCTGACTCCGGACACCGCCCACGGCACCAACCCGGCCACGGTGACGATGGCCGGCTACGAGGTGGTCAAGGTCGGGACCGACGCGCGCGGCAACGTCGACCTCGACGACCTGCGCGCCAAGGCCGACGAGGACGTGGCCTGCCTGATGCTGACCAACCCCTCGACGGTCGGCCTGTTCGAGGAGGGGATAGAGGAGATCGCCAGGATCGTCCACGGCGTCGGGGCGACCCTGTACTACGACGGCGCCAACCTCAACGCGATCATGGGCATCTGCAGGCCGGGCGACATGGGGTTCGACATCGTGCACTTCAACCTGCACAAGTCCTTCACCCAGCCGCACGGGGGAGGGGGACCGGGCGCCGGGCCGATCGCCGTCGCCGACCACATCGAGCCCTACCTTCCGCGCCCCCAGGTGGTGCGCGTGACCGTGCCGTGCGCCGGCGAGGGGTCGCCCGCCAACGGGCACGGCACGACCGGCCGCGCTCCGGGTGCCGACGGGCTCGGCGCGGCCGGAGGGCAGCGCGCGTCCGGCGACGGCCAGGGGGCGGTCGAGCTGTTCGACCTCGACTACGACCGGCCCAAGTCGATCGGGCGGCTGCGGGGCTTCCAGGGCAACTACGGGGTGTTCGTGCGCGCGTGGGCCTACATCCGCTCGCTCGGCGCCGACGGACTGCGCGATGTCGCCGAGACGGCGGTGCTCAACGCCAACTACCTGCTCGCCAGGCTTGGCGCCGAGGGCGTGCTCGAGTACCTGCCGGCCGCCTACGACCGCGTCTGCATGCACGAGCTCGTGCTCTCAGGCGAGCCGATGAAGCGCCAGCTTCAGATCCGCACGCTGGACCTGGCCAAGCGCCTGCTGGACTTCGGCGTGCACCCGCCGACCGTCTACTTCCCGCTGATCGTCGAGGAGGCGCTGCTGATCGAGCCGACCGAGACCGAGACGCGCGAGACGCTCGACCGCTTCGCCCAGATCGTGGCCGAGATCCTGCGGGAGGCGGCGCGCGACCCGCAGATCGCACGCTCGGCGCCGCACGACACTCCCGTCAGGCGCCTGGACGAGGCGGGCGCCGCCAGGCACCCGGTTCTGCGCCAGCCGCTGTGACGGGTTCTCCCCGGCGTCAGGCGTCCCGGCGCACGAGCCCGAGCGCCGCCAGCGCCACAGCCACGGCCGCATAGCCGCAGAACAGCGCAAACCCGGTCCAGATCGCCAGGTGGTTTGAGCTGTCGAAGCTGTGTGTGGCGACCGTGGTGCCCGCGTTCAGCGGCAGGTAGGGCGAGATCGCATTGTCGACGCTTGAGGGCAGGATCGCGCTGATTCCCGGCAGCACGAACAAAAGCGCTACGAACACGGCTATCCCCCCGGCGCTGCTGCGCACGATCGCGCCCAGCCCGATGCACAGAAGCCCCAGCGCGGTCTGGTAGAGCGCGGCGCCGATGACGGTGCGAAGCGCCCCAGGGTCGCCGAGCGCGTGCTGGAGGTGATGCTGGGAGACGATCGCCTGCACGGCGAAGAAGGACACCAGTGTGGAGGCCAGCATCAGCACGAAGGTGACCCCGGCGAACACGATCAGCTTGGCCCACAGCACCGGCAGTCGCGTCGGCACCGCCATCAGCGTCGAGCGGATCATCCCGGTCGAGTATTCGCCGGAGATCGTCAGCACACCGAGCACCCCGATCGCCAGCTGCGCCAGGTTCCAGCCCCCAACCGCGGTGTTGACCGAGTCATAGGTGACGCGCTCGTGCAGGCTCAGGTGCGAGAAGCGCGACATCTGAACCGCCGCCACCAGCGGCCCGAGCCCGGCCATAGCGACCACGGACACCAGCAGCGTCCAGCGTGTCGAGCGCAGCGACCAGAGCTTCGTCCACTCCGAGCGCACGACTCCGCCGAGCGTGACCGCCCGGACGTGCACCGCCCGATCGCCCGTCGCCGGGCGCGCGGCGTCCGCGACGCTCATCGAGCCCTCCTCTCCCAAGCAGGTCCCGCGGCGGTCGCGTCTGTGGCGGCGATCCCGTCTGTGGCGGCGGCCCGGCCTTCGGCCGCGGCTGCGCGTGCGCCTCCGTGCCCGGCGAGTGCCGCCGCTCCGTCCGCGGCAACCGTCCCCGGCATGGCCCCGGGCGGCTGCGCGAACAGCTCGGCCTGGAACTCGACCTCGCCGCCCGTCAGGCGCATGAACGCCTGCTCGAGCGATGCGCGCTGCGCGATCAGCTCGTGCAGCACGATCCCGTGGCGGGCCGCCGCCTCTCCCACCAGGGCGCTGGTCAGGCCATGGATCTCCAGCACGCCGGGCTCCGGGCTTGAGATGGCGCCGGCGTCCGCGGCCAGGACCTCGCGCAGCCGCTCGGCCTGGGGCGAGCGCGCGATGACCGCCGCGTCGCGAGAGGCGTCGGCGACCAGGTCGGCGACGGTCGTGTCGGCGATCAGCCGTCCGCGCCCGATGATCACCAGGTGGTCGGCGGTCTGCGCCATCTCGGCCATCAGGTGCGAGGAGAGGAACACCGTCCTGCCCTCCGCGGCCAGCCGGCGAAGCAGCGTGCGGATCCACAGGATCCCCTCGGGGTCAAGGCCATTGGCGGGCTCGTCGAGGATCAGCGTCGACGGGTCGCCCAGCAGCGCCGCCGCCACGCCCAGTCGCTGGCCCATTCCCAACGAGAAGCCGCCCACGCGGCGGCCGGCGACCTCCGACAGGCCGACGAGCTCGATCACCTCGCGCACGCGCCGCCGACCGATCCCGTGCGTCTGGGCCATCGCGAGCAGGTGGTTGTACGCCGAACGGCCGGTGTGCACCGCGCGCGCCTCAAGCAGCGCGCCCACCTCGGACAGGGGCGCGGGCAGCTCCCGGTAGGCGCGGCCGCCGATCGTGGCGCGACCCCGGTCCGGGCGGTCCAAGCCCAGGATCAGTCGCATCGTGGTCGACTTGCCCGCGCCGTTGGGGCCCAAGAACCCGGTCACGATGCCCGGCCTGACCGTGAAGCTGAGGTCCTGCACCGCGACCTTGTCGCCGTAGCGCTTGGTCAGGTGCTCAACCTCGATCATCCGGGCCATTGTCGGCGCTCGGTGGTCCTTTGGCAATCGGCCGCTGGGATGAGCGGCGAGCCCGGCCTCCCCCCGCAGTGGGAGGCGGGCGCAGCTGCCTTCGCGGCGCAGGTCCCCGGACGGCGGCCGGTGGCCGCAGTCGCGCGGCCGCAAGTCGTGGCAGCTGCGGCGAGGGCGCCCGTGGGTCTTGCTCATGACCGTCGCCCTAACGTTGGTCGCGCGCGCGGCCGATCACTGACGCGGCATGAACCGTCATCCGCGCGCGCTCGAGCACCCCGCATGAACGATCCGCGCCGACTCGAGCGTCCGCGCGTGCGCGGGCGCCACCGGGCACGCGCGCTCGGCGCCCTGCGCCAGGAGGAGCGCCACCTCGCCGGGCGCGTCGGCGCGGTGCTGTGGGTGATCGCGTCGCTGAGCGTGATCGCGATGGCGCTCGCGCTGCCGGGGCGCGGCGAGCATCGCACCGCGACCCTGCTGCTCGGCGCGGCCGGTTTCCTGTGGGGGACGCTGTCGGGGCTTGCGCTCGACTACCGGCGCCTGCCGGTCTGGACGATCCACGCCTCCGCGCTGGCGGCGACCGCGGCGACCGCGGTCGCGATGGGGCTGACCGGGGGCGCGGCCTCGCCGGCCTGGGCCTGCCTGTTCTACGTCGTGATCTTCGCCGCCTACTTCTTCACCCCCGCGGCGGCGGCGTTCTACCTCGTGGCCTGCGTCGCAGTCGAATCGGTGGCGGTCGCGACGGCCGGGGAGCTGGACGGCGCGGCCGCGCTCGCCCGGCTGGCGGTCGCGGTCCCCGCGTTCGTCGTGCTCGGCGGCGCGATCGTGCTCGGAAAGCGCTTCACCTGGGGCCTTCGGTTGCGCTCGCAGTCGCTTGCGGCCGAGCAGGGCGCGCTTCGCCGGATCGCCACGGCGGTCGTGGACGGGGTTGCCGCCGAGCGCTTCTACGAGCTGGTGGCCCTGGAGGTCGCAGGCGTGCTGGGGGCCTCCGGCGCGGGCATCCTGCGCCGGGAGGCGGACGGCCAGCTGACGCTCGTGGGTATCTGGGCGCGCGACGCGCGGCGGATGGTGCCCGTGGGCTCGCGCTTTGCGGTCCAGGCCGGCACCGCGCTCGAGCGCGCCCTGGCGGGCGGGCCGGGCGCTCTGGTGGCCGATCATGCCCCGGACACCGTCCTGGGGGCGCTCGGCTACCGGTCAGCCGCGATGGCGCCGCTGCTGGTGGGGGGCCGGACCTGGGGGCTTCTGGCCGCCGTCGAGGAGGGCGCCGGCGCGCTGACCGAGGCCGACGAGCGGCGCCTTTCGCGACTTGCCCAGCTTATCGCCGCCGGGGTGGCCAGCATCGAGCAGCGCGCGGAGCTCGCCCGCCAGGCGGCCACCGACGCGCTCACCGGCCTGTGGAACCGCCGCGTGCTGCACGAGCGGCTGGCGGCCGACCTCGCGCGGGCGCGACGCACCGGCGCGCCCGTGGCGGTGGCGATCGTCGACGTCGACCGCTTCAAGCGCGTCAACGACCACAGCGGCCACGAGGCCGGCGACCGGGTCCTGGTCGCGGTCGCCCGTGCGCTTGCCACCGTCGCGCGCGCTCAGGACACGGTCGCGCGCGTGGGCGGGGATGAGTTCGCCTGGATCCTGCCGGACACGAGCGCGCCGCAGGCGCAGGCGGCCGTCCGGCGTGCCAGGGACGAGATCGAGCGCGCGATCGGCCCCGGCGCGGGGGTGACCGTGTCGGTCGGCGTGGCCGACTCGCGCCCCTCGGCGGACCCCGCCCAGCTGCTGCGCGCCGCCGACCGAGCGCTCTACGCGGCCAAGCGGAGCGGCCGCGACCGCGTCTGCGTTCAGGCGGCCCCGGGCCTCGCCTAGGCCGGCAGCGGATCGGCGGCGACGGCGCCCGCCGTGGGCTGCGGCCTGCTGGTGTCCTGGGCACTGGCCTGCTGGTGCCGTGGGCAGTGGCCTGCTGGTGCCGTGGGGCTGCGAGCCGGTTGATGCTGTGGGCGGTGGCCCGGCTGACGCCGGGGCCCGGCCGCTCGAGCGGCGCTCCCGGCCGCGCAGCGGCGCCTCCCGCGGCGTCGTAGGCTGCAGGCGATGAGGTTCGTGGTGCTCGGCGCTGGCGCGATCGGCGGGACCGTGGGCGCGCGGCTGCACGAGCGCGGCCACGACGTCTGGCTGATCGCGCGCGGCGCGCACCTGCAGGCGCTGCAGCGCGACGGGCTTGAGCTGCGCGAGCCCGGACGGCGCGCGGTGCTGCGAATCCCCGCGCTGGGCGCGCCCGGCGAGCTGCGCTGGCGCGGGGACGAGATCGTGCTGGTGGCGACCAAGAGCCAGGACACGGGGCCCGCGCTGGCGGCGCTGCGCAGCGCCGCGCCGCCATCGGTCGCGGTCGTCTGCCTGCAGAACGGAGTGGAGAACGAGCGAGTCGCGCTGCGGCTGTTTGAGCGGGTGTACGCGGCGGCGGTGATGCTCCCGGCCGCGCACCTGAAGCCGGGCGTGGTGCTCTGCTACGGCACGGCTCTGACCGGGATGATCGACCTCGGCCGCTACCCGGGGTCCGTCGACGCGCTCTGCGGCCGGCTGTGCGAGGCGCTTTGCTCGTGCGGCATCCAGGCTCGCGCCGTGGCTGACATCCAGCGTGCCAAGCACGCAAAGCTGGTGGCCAACCTGGCGAACGTGGTGGAGGCCCTGTGCGCTCCGGGAGCGGATCGCGACCTGCTGGCCGAGCGCACGCGCGCGGAGGGGCGCTCGGTCCTGCGGGCCGCCGGGATCCCGTGCGAGGACCCCGAGGTCTCGGACCTGCGCGGGCGCATGAAGCGGATCGGAGTCGGTGAGATCGACGGCGCCCCGAGGCCGGGCTCGTCCACCTGGCAGAGCCTCGCGCGGCGCTCAGGCGCGCTGGAGACCGACCACCTCAACGGCGAGATCGTCCTGCGCGCCCGCCTGGCGGGCGTCCCCGCCCCGCTCAACGAGCTGCTCTGCCGCCTGGCGGCACGGGCCGTGGCGCAGGGGCTCGGTCCCGGGGCGCTGGCCGCCGGCGAGATCCTCGCCGACGGAGCGCTGGAGGCTGCGTGACCGGCTGCGAGGACCCCGTGAACGGCTGCGAGGACCCCGTGACCGGCTGCAAGGACCCGGTGATCGCCGCGCAGGCTGAGGAGATAGCCGCCGACGCAGTCTCCCAGCTGCGGCGGCTGGTGGACATCTCAAGCCCCTCGGGGGACGTGGCCGCCGCCGAGCGGGCGCTCGAGGTCTGCGCCTCGCTTCTGCCGGCCGGAGCCCGGATCAGCCGCCCGGAGTGCTCGACGCCCGGGTGCGCTGCGGACCTGCTGGCCACCGTCGCGGGCGCCGGCCGCGGGCGGATCCTGCTGCTGGGCCACGTGGACACGGTCGTCTCCCACGACGCGCACCGCCCCCTGTCGCGCGAGGGGGAGCGGCTGTACGGCTCGGGGGCGGTGGACATGAAGGGCGGCGACGTGCTCGCGCTCGGCGTGGCGAGGCAGCTGGCGCGTGACCCGGCGGCGTTCGCGGAGCTGGGGGTGCTGATCGTCTGCGACGAGGAGTGGCGCACCCGGCCGTTCGTCCACGCGGGGCCTGACGGGCCGTTCGCCGGCTACGACGCGTGCCTGTGCTTCGAGGGCGGCCAGCTCGGGCCCTCCGGCGGCGAGGGGGTTGTCGTGCGCCGCAAGGCGGCCGGCACGATGCGCGTGACCGCCACCGGCCGCGCATCGCACTCCGGCAGCGCCCCGGACGAGGGCGCAAACGCGCTGCTGGCCCTGGCGCGCACCGCCTCGCAGCTGGCCCGGCTGCACGATCCCTCCGGCCCCGAGCAGCTGACCGTGGTGCCGACCGTGCTGCGCGCCGGCGAGGCGCTCAACGTGGTGCCGGCGGCCGGCGAGCTGACGCTTGACCTGCGCGCCCGGGGGCTGCCCGCCTTCCAGGCGGTCGTCGGCGCCGTGGCCGAGCGCATCGACGGCGTCGAGCTTCAGGCGCGGCTGGAGCGCGGCTGGCCGGGGATGGACTCGACCGCCGCCACGGCGGCGCTGATCGAGCGAGCCGCCCGGCGGCTGGGGCGCGCGATCGAGCCCGTCCACCGTGGGGGCGCCAGCGACGCAAGCCACTTCGCCGCCACGATCCCGTGCACGATCGACGGCCTGGGACCCAGGGGCGCCGGCGCGCACACCCCGCAGGAGTTCGTGCTCGAGCCGTCGCTGCGCGAGCGAGCCGAGGTCGCCCTGGCGCTCGCCCACGAGGCGCTGGCGGCGGTGTGCGATCCTTGCCGGTGATGGCAGATCGCCGCGCAGCTGCGCCGCACGGCGCCGCGGGCCGCCGGGCGCGGCGGCCGGCGAGCGGGCTGGCGCTGCTCGGCGCGATCGTCGCGGTGATGTGGCTGCTGGAGGCGGTCAACTCGCTCGACCACCGGGCGCTGGACGCCGATGGCGCGATCTACCCGCGTGACACCGGGCGGCTGTGGGCGATCCTCACCTCGCCGTTTTTGCACGTCAGCTTCCAGCACCTGATCGACAACACGATCCCGCTGCTGTTCATGGGCGTGATCGTCGCGCTGCGGGGCGCCGCGCGGCTGGCGGCCGTGACGCTGATCGTGATCGTCGTCGCCGGGCTGGGCACCTGGCTGATCGCCCCAGCCCACACCGCGACCGTCGGCGCGAGCGGGCTGGTGTTCGGCTACGCCACCTACCTGCTGGTGCGCGGCGTCTTTGACCGCAGCGCGCTCGAGGTGGTCGTGGGGGCGCTGGTGGGCGCCGTCTGGGGAGCCGCGCTGCTGGCCAGCATCGTGCCGCACACGGGCGTCTCCTGGCAGGACCACGTCTCGGGCGCGCTCGGCGGGGTGCTGGCCGCCTGGGCGCTGGCCGGGCGCGACCGGCGCCGGCGGCGGGTGGCCGCCGGCGGGGGCTCCCAAGACGGGATCCCCGACGCGCACCGGCCGCTTCACGAGGCGCTTGACCGCGTGCTGTAGCGCCGCCCAGCTAGCCTGCCGCGCGTGCGCATCTTCTCCGGCATCCAGCCGACCGGCCGAAAGCACCTGGGCAACTACGTGGGGGCGATCACCCAGTACGTCGCCGGGCAGGATCGCGGCGAGGCGATCTACTGCGTCGTCGACCTGCACGCGATCACGGTCGCCCATGACCCGGCCGGCCTTCGCACCGCGGTCTACGACACCGCCGCGCTGCTCTTGGCGGCCGGGCTGGATCCACGGCGCTGCATCTTCTTTCGCCAGTCCGACGTGCCCGAGCATCCGGAGCTCTGCTGGCTTCTGTCCAGCGTGACCTCCTTCGGGGACCTGAACCGCATGCACCAGTTCAAGGAGAAGTCCGCCGCGCAGCGCGAGCTGGTCAGCGCCGGGCTGTTCACCTACCCGGTGCTGATGGCGGCCGACGTGCTCGCCCACCGAGCCGACGAGGTGCCCGTCGGCGACGACCAGCGCCAGCACGTGGAGCTGATGCGCGACATCGCCCAGCGGTTCAATGCGCGCTTCGGCGAGGTGCTGGTGGTGCCCGAGGTGCGCATCCCGCAGGTCGGCGCGCGGATCATGGACCTGCAGTCCCCGCAGCGCAAGATGTCCACGACCGCCGAGAGCCCCCAGGGGGTCATCTACCTGACCGAGGAGCCCGATGAGATCCAGCGCAAGGTGCGCGCCGCGGTCACCGACTCCGGCCGCGAGGTGCGCCGCGCCCCGGACAAGCCGGGGGTCTCGAACCTGATCGAGATCCTGGCGGCGGTCCGCGGCACCGAGCCCGAGCAGATCGAGCGCGAGTTCGACGGCGCCGGCTACGGCGCCTTCAAGCAGGCGGTCGCCGACGCCCTGGTGGAGCACCTGGCGCCGCTGCGCGAGCGTTACGGCGCCCTGCGCGCCGACGAGGCGGCGCTCGAGCGAACGCTCGCCCTGGGCGCCGAGCGGGCCCGCGAGAGCGCCGCGCGGACGCTGGCCGACGTGCGCGAGGCGATCGGAGTCGGACCGGTCCGACCCCGCGGGTAAGGTCTGCGGTCAGATGACCGCAGCCCGCTCGCCGGCGCCGTGACGCTCGCCTACCTGGAGCTGGACCTCGACGTGTTCAGCGGGCCGTTTGACCTGCTGCTGACGCTCATCCTGCGTGAGGAGGTCGACCTGCTGGAGATCGACCTGGCGCAGGTGGTGGTGGCCTACATCGACCATCTGCAGGGGCGCGGCGAGCTGGACCTGGAGGCCGCGACCGAGTTCCTGGTGCTGATCGCCGCGCTGCTTGAGCTCAAGTCGCGCCTTCTGCTGGGGTCAGAGCAGCCGCAGGAGCTTGAGCTCGAGCCCGAGCAGGCGGCCGACGAGCTGCTGTTGCGGCTGCTTGACTGCCACCGCTTCAGGGGCGCCGGCGCGCACCTCGCCCGGCGACTGGAGCGGGAGGGAGCACACCGCTTCCGCCAGGCACCGTTGCCGGCTACGCTGCGCCGCGCGCCGCTGTCGCAGGCCACGGCCGCGTATCGGCCGGCCGCGCTGTCGCGCGCGATCGCGGGGCTCTTGCGCGAGCCGCCGACGATCGACGTGCGCCACGTGACGATCGCCCGCGTCAGCGTCGCCGAGCGCCTGGCGCACCTGCGCCGGCTCCTGGCCCGCGGACGGTTCACCTTCTCCGAGGCGGTCGCGCGCGCCGACCGCGTCACGGTCGCTGTCACCCTCTACGCGCTGCTTGAGCTCCACAAGCAGGGCGAGGCGACCTGGGTGCAGGAGGAGCCGTTCGCCGAGATCCACGTGCACGCGCTCGCCGGGGCCCCGGCCGCGGCGGGCGAGACGGTGAGGAGCGCCGCGTGAGCGCCGAGCTTGAGACGATCCTGGAGGGGCTGCTGTTCCTCAGCGCCGACCCCGTCGGCGCCGCGGCGCTTGCCGACGCCTGCGAGGCCTCCCAGGAGGAGGTCCTGGCGGCGCTCGAGCGCCTGCGCGAGCGCTGCGAGTCCGAGCGGCGCGGGGTGATCGTGCGTGAGCTGGCGGGCGGCTTTGCGCTGTGCACCCGCGCGGAGGTCGAGCCTGCGGCTCGGCGGCTGCTCGCGCGCCCGCGCACGCCGCCGCTCACCGGCGCCCAGGCGGAGACGCTCGCGATCGTCGCCTACCTGCAGCCGGTCTCGCGGCCGGAGATCGCCCGCATCCGCGGCGTCAGCGCCGAGTCGGCGACCCAGACGCTGCTCGAGCGCGGGCTGGTGGAGGAGGCGGGCCGCTCGCAGTTCGGCGCGGTGCTCTACCGCACCTCGGAGCTGTTCTTGCGGCTGTTCGGGCTGCGCGACCTGGGCGAGCTGCCGCCGATCGAGGGCTTTGACGCCACGCCCGAGCTCGAGCGGGAGCTGCGCGAGCGGCTGCTGCGAGCCGGCGAGGCGCGCGCCGGGGTGGCCGCGGTCGTCTCCTCCTGATCGGCGTCGCGTGCCGCCAGCTGCCCGCAGGCGGCCGCGATCTCGCGCCCGCGCGTGACCCGCACGGTGGCGGTCAGCCCCAGGCGCGACAGCTCGCCTGCGAACGCGGCGATCGCGCGCGGCCCGGAGGCCCGGTAGGGGGAGCCGGTGGGGTTGTACGGGATCAGGTTTACCTTGAACACGCGCGGGTCAAGCAGCTCGGCCAGCTGCCGGGCCTGGCCGACCGAGTCGTTGACGCCCGCGAGCATCACGTACTCGACGAGCACCATCCGCCGCTTGCGCTCGTAGTGCTCGCGGCAGGCCGCGAGCACGTCGGCGATCGGGTAGCGGTCGTTGACCGGCATCAGCTGGGAGCGCAGCGCGTCCTCGGGGGCGTGCAGCGAAAGCGCCAGGCGCAGTGGCGGGCGCTCGCGCGCCAGGCGCTGGATGCCCGGCACCCAGCCGACCGTGGAGACGGCGGTGCGCCGCGGGGCGACGCCCAGCGATGGCAGGCGCGCGCAGGCTCCCAGCACCGCGTCGAGGTTCATCAGCGGCTCGCCCATCCCCATGAACACGACGTGGTCGATCGGGCCGAGCCGGCGGAAGTGAAGCGCCTGGTCGAGGATCTCCGAGGCGGTCAGGTTGCGCCCGAAGCGCATCGCGCCGGTGGCGCAGAAGCTGCAGGTCAGCGGGCAGCCCGACTGGGAGGAGAGGCACAGCGACCGGCGCCCGTCGTCAAAGCGCATCATCACCGCCTCCACGGGCCGCCCGTCGGCGGTCATCAGCAGCGCCTTGATGGTGCCGTCGGTGGCGGCCAGCTCGCGCCGCAGGGTCAGCGTCGAGTACGGGACGGCGCGCTCGAGCGCGGCGCGCAGCGCCAGCGGCAGGTCGGTCATCTCCGAGAAGCCCGCGGCGCCGGCCGCGCTCCAGCGCCACACCTGGCGCGCCCGGTAGGGGGGCTCGCCCAGCGACTGCAGCGTGCGCTCCAAAAGCTCCAGGTCCACGGCCTCTATGGTGACAGCGCGATGCGCCTGGCCAAGCTGCTCGCACTCGCCGGTGTCGCCTCCCGCCGGGCGTCCGAGCGGCTCGTGCGCGAGGGCCGCGTGGCGGTCGACGGGCGCACGGTCACAGACCCGGCGCTGGACGTGGAGGAGTTCGCGCGCGTGTCGGTCAACGGCGCGCCGCTGCGGGAGCCGGGACCGCGGGTCGTCTACGCGCTCAACAAGCCGCCGGGCGTGGTCTCGACGGCGCGCGACCCGCAGCGACGCACGACCGTCGTCTCGCTGGTCGACTCGCCGCTGCGGCTTTACCCGGTGGGGCGCCTGGACGTCGACGTGACGGGCCTGATCCTGCTGACCAACGACGGCGAGCTCGCGCACTCGCTCACCCACCCCAGGTTCCGCGTGCCGCGCACCTACCGCGCCGTGGTGGGCGGCGGCCCGGTCTCGGAGGCGGCGCTGCGGGCGCTGCGCGCCGGCGTGGAGCTGGACGACGGACGCACCGCGCCCGCCCGCGCGCGGCGGCTGGCCGACGACACGATCCAGCTGACGATCCACGAGGGTCGAAAGCGGCAGGTCAAGCGCATGTGCGCCGCGGTCGGCCATCCGGTCAGGCGGCTTGAGCGGGTCGCGTTCGGGCCGCTGGCGCTGGGCGGCCTGGCGCCCGGTCAGAGCCGCAGGCTGAGCGAGGCGGAGGTGGCGGCGCTGCGGGCGCTGGCCGCGGCCGCTGCGCCCGCGCCGGCCGGGGCCGCTGCGCCCGCGCCGGCCACGGCCGCCGCGCCAGCGTCGGCCACGGCCGCTGCGCCCGAGCCGGCCGCGCGGCGGGCGACCGGCTCGGTGCCGCGCTCGTAGATCAGCACGTCGTGGCGCAGCCGCGTGGTGCGCAGCGCGGCCGCGACGCGCGCCCGCGTCAGGCGCCGCGGGCGCGAGGAACGCAGCGTCAGGATCGTGAACTGAAGCACGCGCCGGCGCGCGACGGCGTGAAAGCCCGCGATCGGGTAGCTGCGCTGCATCTGCGAGGGGATCAGGTTGCACGCGGCTCCCCACCAGCACAGCGGCTGCTGGGGCGAGCTGATCGAGATCACGTCGATCTCGGAGACCCGCTCGGGCGCCCTGAACTGCGCCAGATGCGGCAGGTACAGCGACAGCGGCAGCAGGTAGGCGTAGTGCTGGATCAGGATCGCGCGGCCGCCGGCCGGCGGCGGGCCCAGCGCCCGCGCCACGTAGCGCCAGTCCGGGCGCTGGAGGTTGCGATCCAGGCCGATCGCGACCGTCGCGAAGATCCCGATCGCGCACAGCGCGGCGGCCGTGGCCGCCCCCAGCACCCCGGCGCGCTCGCACGCAAGCCCCCCGGTCACCGCCAGCGCCGCCGGGAGCCACAGCGCGAGGATGTTGCGCGTGATCAGGTCGTCGAACCCGATCGCGACCAAAAGCAGCGCAAGCGCAAAGCCGCCGAGCGCAAGCGCGCCCGCGATCGCCGCCCTTCGGCGCTCGAACGGCTCAGCGCGCACCGCCAAAAGGCCCAGCGCGACGATCGCCAGCGCAAACGCCGCGTACTTGAACTGCGTGCGGTCCGGCAGGCCGGTGCCGATCAGAAACTGGGGGATGATCTGGCGAAGGCGCGGGCCGAACGGGGCCGAGGCGATCCAGCTGTCGTTGCCGGTCGAGTTCTGGGAGATCGCAAGCGGCAACAGCGCCGCGCCGGCGGCGGCGACCACGGCGAAGGAGACGACCACCGCGCGGCGGCGCCGGTGCTCGACCAGCAGCCAAAGCGCCTCGGGCACGACCGCCACCAGCGAGTAATAGTGGGTGGCGAACGCCAGCACGCTGGCGATCGCCCACGCCGCCAGGCGCCCCGGCGTCGGCTTCGCCCGCGCGCGCGCCCAGGCCAGCAGCGACAGCCCGCACAGCGCCACCATCAGCGAGTACGCCCGCGCCTCCTGCGAGTACCAGATCAACAGCGGGTTGCAGGCGCACAGCGCGGCCGCGGTGAGCCCCGCGCGCCGGGCCCAGATCACGTCCGCTCGGCCTCTGGCGCGCTGCCCGTAGAGCTCGGCCGCGGCCGCGTAGGCGATCGGCACCAACAGCGTCCCGGCGAGCGCCGACAGCGAGCGCACGCCCGCCTCCCCGAACCCGAACACCCGCGCCCAGACCCACGCGATGCAGTAGTAAAGCGGCGGGGTGGACTCGGTCTGAGGCAGCAGGCCGAGCATCTTGCCCGGCGACAGGTGGATCAAGAGCACCGTGTTGCCCTCGTCGAACCAGAAGCCCTGGTGGCCGATGCGCCAGAAGCGCAGCGCCGCGCCCAGCGCGGTGAGCGAGCACAGCGCGAGCACGGTGGACTGGCCCGCGCGGGTGCGGCCGCGGGTCAGACCCAGGCCGGGAGCCGCTGCAAAGCCGGCGCTCACGATCGCCCTCACCCTAACCGACCTCACCGCGCGCGGGCCTCACCGCGCTGAGGTCGCCGGGCGCCCGCGGAGACGCTTAACAGGATCGCAACCGGCGTGGCGGGGGCGTCCGCACGCGCCACGTCACTATCTTGCGCACATGCGCGACGATCAGCCGAGCTCCGAAGCGGTCGTCACGCTGAGCCCCGGGTCGCTTCTGGACGCTCCGGCCGCGCTCCCACCGGCGCCGGGGCACCCGAGGCCCCCGAGCGCGCCGCGACCGCGCGTGCGGGCGCGGCCGCCGCTTGACCGCGCGGGCGTGCGGCGCACGGCGCAGGCGCTGCGCGGCGCGCGCGCCGGCCGCTGGGCGCTGGGCTTCATCCTGCTTGCCACGGCGGCGATCGTGGCCCGTGCTGCGGGCGGCGCATCGATCCTCGTGCCGCGCGCGGCGCAGGCTTTCGCGGCATGGGAGGCCGGGCCGCTTCATCTGATCGGCCTGGATGCACCTTCGGGCCAAACCCTGGGCGCGGCCTTCAGCGGCCTCTTGGCGGCGATGCTCGCCGCCTACGCCATCGTGCTGGCGGCGATCCGCACGCTGCCGGCGCGCGTCCTGGTCGCCGCGGTCGTCGTGGTGCACCTGATCGTGCTGCTCAGCCCGCCGATGCAGCTGACCGACGTGTTCAACTACCTCGGCTACGCGCGGCTTGGGGCGCTGCACGATCTCAACCCCTACCGGCATGTGATCGCCCAGGAGCTGTTTGACCCCGTCTCCACGTTCGCGACCTGGGACAACCTCCGCAGCCCCTACGGCTGGCTGTTCACGGCGCTCACCTACCCGCTCGCGTTCGTCTCGCTGCCGATCGCCTACTGGATCATCAAGATCGCGACCGTCGCCGTGGCGCTGTGCTTCGTCGCGCTCGTCGGCGACTGCGCGCGCCGTCTGGGACGCGACTGGCGCCACGCGGTGGCGTTCGTCGCGCTGAACCCGATCTACATCGTCTACGCGCTCGGCGGCTTTCACAACGACTTCCTGATGCTCACGCCGATGCTCGGCTCCATCTGGCTGATGCTGGCCGGGCGCGACCGCCTGTCAGGCGCGGTGCTGATGCTCGGCGTGGCGATCAAGTTCACCGCCGTGCTGCTGGCGCCGTTTCTGCTCTTGGCGATGCGCGATCGGCGCCGGCAGGTCCGCTGGACGACGGGCGCCGCGGCTGCCGCCGCTGCGCTGGGCGCGCTCAGCCTGGCGCTGTTCGGCCCTGCGCTGCCCAACCTCGCCCAGCAGAGCGCCGTGCTGACCGGCACGAGCATCCCGAACCTGTTTGGGCTGGCGGCTGGGATCGGCGGCGCCACCCCGCTGCTGCTCAAGCTGGCCGAGCTGGGTGTGGTGGCCGTCGTCGCCCACCAGCTTCTGCGCGGCCGCGACTGGCTGACGGGCGCAGGGTGGGCGACGCTCGCGCTGATCGCAAGCCTCGGTTGGCTGATGCCCTGGTATGTGGTGTGGCTGCTGCCGCTGGCCGCCCTGGCCGGCGGCCGGCGGCTGCGGCGCGTGGCGCTGGCGCTGACGGTGTTCCTGGTGCTGGCGTTCGTGCCCCAGACCGGCTACTGGATGTCAGAGCACGGCATCCAGCTGCTGAACACGGCCGCCGGACGGCGCGCGCTGTCACTTCAGGATAAGCTCGCCGGGTGAGTGCGCCCGGGGGCGGCGCGGCGCTCTGCTTAGCTTCGCCGCCGTGAGCGTCCAGTCCCCGCCCGCCGTCCGCGCGCCCGGCCGCGCGATCGCTGCTCGCGCGTCCCGCCGCCGGATGGCGCGCGCGCCGGGGGCGTCCGGGGCGCGGCGCTGGCCGGACTCCGCGGAGCTGGCGCTGCTGGGCGCGCTGGCGGCGATCTCGATGTGGATCGTCGCGGTGGACCTGGCCCACGCGGCCGCCCGCGGCCTGGTGTGGACCGGGACCGATGGGTTCTTCATCGTCGATCAGATGCAGTACCTGGCGTGGATCCAGGGGGCCGCGCACCACCTCCTGTCGTCCAACCTGTTCGTGCTGCGGCCCACCCCGTCGGACTACCTGCAGCCGGCGATCGAGCTCTCGGCCGCGTTGACCGCGCTGGGCATGGCGCCGTGGCTGTCGCTTTTGCTGTGGAAGCCGGTGGCGGTCGTGGCGATCTTCGCGGCCTCGCGCGCGGTCGTCCACCGCACCCTCAGCGCCCGCGCAGACCGCCGCGCCGCGCTGGCGCTCGCGCTCGCGTTCGGCTCCTTCAGCGTGGTCTACGGGTCGTTCGGGATCGTCGGCGACATGATGCCCACCTGGCTGTCGTGGGGCTACCCGTTCGCCCTGCTGGCGGTCGCCGCGCTGGCCTGGGGGCTGGTGCGCTACGAGCGGGCGCGCGCCCGCCGCGGCTGGGAGTGGGGGGCTGGGGCGCTGGGCGCGCTGGCGAGCGCGCTTCACCCCTGGCAGGGGGAGACGATGGTGCTGATCATCCTCGCCGCCGAGCTGTGGCGCTGGCGCGACTGGCGGGCGCTGGCGCCCGCGCACAGGCGCCGTGCGCTTGCGCTGCCGGCGACGACGCTCGTGCTCACGGGGGCGCCGCTGCTGTACTACCTGCTGCTCGGGCGCCTGGACGCCTCGTGGGCGCTGGCGCGCGACGCGTCCAAGCACGGCTTCTCGCTGGGGTCGATCGCGCTCGCCGCCGCGCCGCTGGCGATCCCCGCGCTGCTGGGCTACCGGGGACGGCCACGCGGCTTTCTGGAGCTGATGCTGCGCCTGTGGGCTCCGGTGGCGCTCGTGATCTGGCTGTTCTCAGCCTCGGGGCTGAGCGCCACGCCCCTGCACGCCTTCAACGGGATCACGCTGCCGCTGTCGGTGCTGGCCGTCGGCGGGGTGCGCCGCTCGCGCCTGGCATCGCTTCCGCGCGCCAGGGCGCTCGGTGCCCTGGCGCTGGCGCTGGGCACGATCCCCGCAAACGCCTGGGCGATCGCGACCGCCGGGCAGTTCGTCGACCCCGCCGCCGGCAACGCCAACTTCATCCGCCCCCAGGAGAGCGCCGCACTGGCCTTCCTTGCGCGCGCCCCGGCGGCCGGCGGGGTGCTGACGCAGTTCTACCTGGGCGAGGCGGTGCCCGCCCGCACCGGCCGCCACACCTGGGTCGGCGACTGCCTGTGGTCGCAGCCCGGCTGCATGCCCCGGTCGATCGCGGCCGACGCCCTGTTTGAGGGCGCGGACCGCCCCGCCGCGGCGCGGGCGTTCGTGCGCGCCTCCGGCGCGCGCTTTCTGCTGTCCAGCTGCAGCCCCCAGGACGTGCCGCTTGCATCGATGCTGGGCTCGATGGTCGTGTCCGTGCGCCGCTTCGGCTGCGCCACCGTCTACGAGGTGGCTCGTTGACCGGCCGCCCGACGGCGCGCACGCCCGCGGGCGACCGCCCCCGCACGGGGCTCTGACAGAATCCAGTCGCAATGCGTCTGTTCGCGCTTCGAGGCGCAACCAGCGTCGAGGCCAACGAGGCGGGCGCGATCCTCGACGGCACCAGCGTGCTCATGCGCGAGCTGATGGAGCGCAACGCCCTCGCGCCCGAGGCGATGGTCAGCTGCATCTTCACGCTCACCGACGACCTGGACGCCGAGTTCCCGGCGGTCGCCGCGCGCGCGCTCGGGCTCGACCGCGTGCCGCTGCTGTGCGCGCGCGAGGTCCCGGTCCCCGGCGCGCTGCCGCGCGTGATCCGGGTGCTGCTGCACTACTACGCGCCGGAGGGCCACCGGCCCCAGCACGTGTACCTCGGGGCCGCGCGCGCGTTGCGCTCCGACCTGGAGGCCGCCCAGTGAGGCCCGCGGGACGCCGGGGTTCGCCCGGCGAGCCCGCGCTGCGCCCGGGCGCCCGGCGAGCCCACATCGGGGGCGGGCGGTGAGGCGGCCGTGACGCTCGAGTTCGCCCAGCGGCTCTCGCGGATCCCGTCCTACCCGGTGGCCGACGGCTACGACCTCGGCGAGCGCGTGGCGATGCTCGCCTCCAACGAGTGCTTTCGGCCCCCGCTGCGCGCCGTCGTGGAGGCGGCGGCGCGCGCGATCGAGGGCGCCAACCGGTATCCGGACCCCTCCTACGCGCCGCTGCGCAGGGCCCTGGCCGAGCGCTACGACCTGGAGCCCGAGCGCATCGCGCTGGGCAACGGGTCCTGCGACATCCTGCTGGCCGCGGGCGAGGCGCTGCTTGAGCCGGGCGCCGAGCTGATCCATGCCTGGCCGTCGTTCAGCGTCTACCCGCACCTGGCGGCCGCCTCCGGCGCGCGCGCGATCCGGGTGGCGCTCGACGAGGACGCGCGCCACGACCTGGACGCGATCGCGGCCGAGATCACGGCCGCCACCAGGCTGGTGCTCATCTGCAACCCCAACAACCCCACCTCGACCGCGCTTTGCCTCAACGAGATCGAGTCGTTCATGGAGCGCGTGCCCGGCCACGTGTGCGTGATCCTCGACGAGGCCTACGTGGAGTTCTCGCTGACGGTCGGCGACGTGCTGGCGTCGCGGGCGCTGATCGAGCGCTGGCCCAACCTGGTGCTGCTGCGCACCTTCTCCAAGGCGTACGCGCTCGCGGGGCTGCGCGTCGGCTACGCGCTGTGCGGCTCGCGGGCCTTCTGCTCGGCCGTCGACCGCCTGCGCCAGCCGTTCTGCCTCAACGCGGCCGCCCAGGCGGCCGCCGTCGAGGCGCTGCGCCACCAGGATGAGGTGGAGCGGCGGGTGGCGGAGGCGGTGGCGGGGAGGGAGCGGCTGACGGACGGGCTCGCGGCGCTTGGGCTTTGGACCGCGGAGTCTGACGCCAACTTCGTCTGGACGCACCTGCCCGAGCGGGTCGTCGAGGCCGACGTGACCGCCGCTCTCGCCGCGCGCGGGGTGCTGGTGAGGGCGGGCGCCTCGCTGGGGCGCGAGCGGTCGCTGCGGGTGACGGTCGGGACCGACGAGGAGAACGGCCGGTTTCTGGGCGCACTGGGAGAGATCCTCGGAGCAGCCCCATGAGCCGGCGGTGGCTCTCACCGGCTCGCTGAGCCCCACAGCCCGTCCGGGCACGGCGCCGCGCCGCCGGTCGGCGGGCTCGCGACGACGTGTCGCGGCCTGGGTCGCGGCGGCCGCGGCGGTGCTCGGCGCCGCGGTGGCGGTCGTGCTGGCGACCGGCATGCGGCCCGACTACGACGCGTTCGGATGGCTTGTGTGGGGCAGGCAGGTGCTGCACTGGAACCTGAACACCGACGGCGCGCCGTCCTGGAAGCCGCTGACGTTCATCTTCACGCTCCCCTACGCGCTAGCCGGCCAAACGCAGATGCTGCTGTGGATGGTGACCGCGGTGGCGGCCGCGCTCGGCGGCTGCGTGTTCGCCGCCCGCATCGCCCACCGGCTCTGCGGCCCGCAGCCGCGGCGCCGGTGGGCGGCGCCGCTGGCGGGCGCGTTCGCGGCCGCCGGCGTGCTGGGCCTAGCCACCTACTCGAGGCTGATCCTGATCGCCAACTCCGATCCGATGGTCGTCACGCTGCTGCTGGCGGCGATCGACGCCCACCTGTGCGCGCGGCGGCGGCTCGCGTTCTGGCTTTTGCTGCTCGCGTCGCTGGGACGGCCCGAGAGCTGGCCGTTCGCCGCCGGGTACGCGCTGTGGCTGTGGCTCGTCGACCGGCGCACCGCGCCGGTCTCGCTGGCGGGGCTTTTGCTGATCCCCGCCGCCTGGTTTGTGATCCCTGCCCTGACCTCGCGCAGCTGGTTCATCGCCGGGGACCTGGCGCTTCACCAGAAGACCGTGATCCACGGCTCAAAGCTCGCTGGCGTGATCCTGAGGCTGCGCAGCCTGGACGGGCTGCCGATGCAGCTGGCGGCGCTCGGGTCGATCGCGATCGCGCTGTGGCGCCGGGACCGCGCGACGCTGACGCTCGCCGGCTGCGCAGCGCTGTGGGTCGCGATCGAGGTCGGCTTTGCGCTGCACGGCTGGTCGGCGGTCAACCGCTACCTGATCGAGCCCGCGGCGGTGCTGGTCGTGGTCGCCGCCGTCGGCGTCGGCCGCGCCCTCTCCGCGCAGCGCCCGGCAGCGCTCGCATACGCCGGCCCACTCGCGGTCGCGGCGCTCGTGGCGGCGCTCGTGCCCTCCGCACGCGAGCGCGCGCGCCAGGCGCGCATCGACTACGACAACGCGCGCGCGCACGCCGTCCAGGTCAGGCGGCTTCAGGCGGTCGTGCGCCGGATCGGCGGCCCGGGCGCGATCCGCGCCTGCGGCCAGCCGACCACGCTCCTTGGATTCCAGAGCGCGCTCGCCTGGGTGGTGGGGATCAACGTCGGCAACGTGGGCTTCAGGCCGGGGCGCGCGATCGCCCGCGGCGAGCCGATCGTGCTGCTCAAGCCCCACGATCTCGGATGGCAGGTCAGGGTCTACAACATGCCGCGCTCGCGCGCCGCCCGCTGCGACCGTCTGCGGACCGACTCGGCGATGGGCTGACTCGCGGCCTGCCCGAGCCTGTGCTAAAACCGCCGTCGAGATGAGCGCTGCGCCGCGCGGCAACCTCCTGCTCGCCAGGTGGCGATGGCAGGCCACGGGGTCATCCGTCGCGCCCCTGTGCGCGCCGCGTCGCGCCGCCATCGGTCGCCGCCGGGCGCTCGTCGGCGCCGGCCGTCGATTTACCTAGGCGCCCGGCCCTCACGGCTCCGTCGCGCGCGGAGCGGCCCGGCGGCCGGGCGCCCAACCGGTTGGACGGCGCCAGCCGCGCCGCCGCGTCACGCGCGCCGGCGGCCTTTCCCTACATTGTCCAGGCGAAGCGAAAGGAAGCACCAGATGACCCCAGGCGACGATCGACCGATCAGGCGGCGATGATGGCGGCCGGCGCGACTCGCGCGGTCGGGCGCGCCGCGTCCGCGGCGCCTGCGTCCGAGCGCGGGGGCTCCGGCGCGCGCGCGACCTCCGCGGCGCCTGCGTCCGAGCGCGGGGGCTCCGGCGCGCGCGCGACCTCAGGCCATCCCGGGCTGGCCCGCAGCGGGGCGGTCCGCGACCAGCGGATCGAGCGCGTCGAGGCGCTGGTGGCGCCCGCCGACCTGCTCGACGAGCTTCCGCTGCAGGAGGACCATGTGGGCGTGGTGCTGGGCGGTCGCGAGCAGGTGCGCGCGGTGCTCGACGGCGCCGATGACCGGCTGCTGGTGGTGGTGGGGCCGTGCAGCGTCCACGACGTGGACGCGACGCTTGAGTACGCCAGCCGCCTTGCGCGGCTGAAGGAGCGGCTGCGCGAGGACCTGTGCCTGGCGATGCGCGTCTACTTCGAGAAGCCGCGCACGACCGTCGGCTGGAAGGGCCTGATCAACGACCCGCACCTGGACGGATCCGGGGATGTCAACACCGGCCTGCGGATGGCTCGCCGCCTGCTGCTTGACGTGCTCGGCCTCGGGCTCCCGGTCGGCTGCGAGTTCCTTGATCCGATCACCCCGCAGTACATCTCCGACGCCGTCTGCTGGGGTGCGATCGGCGCGCGCACGGTGGAGAGCCAGATCCACCGGCAGCTCGGCTCCGGGCTGTCGATGCCGGTCGGCTTCAAGAACCGCACCGACGGCAACGTCCAGGTGGCGGTCGACGCGGTGCGCGCCGCCGCCGTCCCGCACGCGTTCGCCGGGATCGACGTCGCCGGCACCCCGGCGATCCTCTACACCAGCGGCAACCGCGACTGCCACGTGATACTGCGCGGCGGACGGGGGGCTCCCAACCACCACCCGCCCGACGTCGCCTCAGCGCTCGAGCTGCTGTCGGCCGCCGGGCTGCCGCGGCGGCTGATGATCGACCTCTCGCACGACAACAGCGGCAAGGATCCCGCCCGCCAGCCGGCGGTAGCGGAGGCCGTCGCGGCTCAGATCGCCGGCGGTGCGCGCGAGCTGGTGGGGGTGATGGTCGAGAGCTTCCTGGTGCCCGGCCGCCAGGAGCTGGGCGACGGCCGGCTCGTGTACGGCCAGTCGATCACCGACGGCTGCCTGGGCTGGGAGCAGACGGTGGACGTGCTGGCGCAGCTGGCCGCGGCGGTCCGGGCGCGACGCGCCGGGACGGCCGGCGCCGGCGCGCGCCCCAGCTCCGGGCGGGCGGACGGCGGCTGACGGGCCGCGGATGCGGATTGCGGTCGTCGGCGTGGGGCTGATCGGCGGCTCGGTGGCGCTCGCCGCTCGGCGCCGCGCCGGCGCGCAGGTGGTCGGCTACGACCCCTCGTCGGAGGCGATCGAGCGCGCGCTGGAGCTCGGCGCGCTCGACGCCGGGGCCAAGACGCTCGCCGGCGCCCTGGCGGGCGCGCAGGCCGCGTTCGTGGCCGCCCCCGTGTCGGCGCTGCCGCGGCTGGTGGGGGAGGCGCTCGCGTGCGCGGGGCCGGAATGCGTGGTCACCGACGTGGGCTCCACCAAGCGCGCGGTGGTCGCCGCGCACGAGGACCCCAGGTTCGTCGGCGGGCACCCGCTCGCGGGCGCCGAGGCCGCCGGGGTCAAGCACGCGCGAGCCGACCTGTTCGACGGCGCGACCTGGTATCTGACCCCGCGCGCGCACACCTCCGGCGTGCTCTACGACCGCCTGTTCCGGCTGCTGAGCTCGCTCGGCGCGCGGCCGACCGCGATCGACGCCGAGACCCACGACCGGATCCTCGCGGCGGTCTCGCACCTGCCGCACGTGCTGGCCAACGTGCTCGTCGCCCAGGCGGCCGAGACGCTGGCGCGCGACGACGCCCGCCTGCCGGCCACCGGGCCAAGCTTCAGGGACGCGACCCGCGTCGCGGGCTCCCCCAGCTCGATCTGGACCGACATCTACCTCTCAAACGCCGACGCGCTCATCGACCAGATCGACGGCGTGCTCGCCCGCCTGGCGGCCGTGCGCGCCGCGCTCGAGCGCGCCGACGCCGCGGCGGTGCGCGAATGGAACGATGCCGCGGCGGCCGACCGCCGCGCCCTGCTGGAGGCCCAGCTGGCGGGCGGCACGCTGCACGAGCTGCGCGTCTCGGTCCCCAACCGCCCGGGGGTGGTCGCGCAGATCGCGCTGGAGCTCGGCCGAAACGGCGTCGACATCGCCGACATGGCCCTTCACCCGGCGCCCGACATGACCGCCGGCGTGGTGGCGCTGTGGGTGGCGGGCGATCAGCCGGCGGCGCGCGCGGCCTCGCTGGTGTCGGCGCTGGGCTTCCCGGTGGCGCGGGTGTGAGCGCCCTCGCGCGCGTGTTGCCCGGGCCAGCGCCGCGGCGCTGGCGGGTCGCGGTCCCCGGCTCAAAGAGCCTTACCAACCGGGCGCTGCTGCTCGCCGCGCTCGCCCGCGGAGGCTCGCGCCTGCGGGGCGCCCTGCGCGCCGACGACACCGAGGCGATGGCCGCCGCCGTGCGCGCGCTGGGCGCCGGCGTGCGCGACGACGGCCGGGGCGGCTGGCTGGTGGAGGGGATCGGCGGCCCGCCCGCCGGCGGCGGGCGGCTATGGTGCGGGATGGCAGGCACCGCGGGCCGCTTCCTGCTGCCCGCGGTCGCGGCCGGCAGCGGCCGCTGGCTGCTGGACGCCCACCCGCAGCTTCGCCGCCGCCCGCTCGGGCCGCTGCTTGAGGCGCTGCGCGCGCAGGGGGCCACGATCGCCGGCGAGTCGTTTCCGCTCGAGGTCAGCGCGGCCGGCCTGAGCGGCGGGTGCGTCGACGTCGACTCCTCGCTCTCAAGCCAGTTTCTCTCCGGGCTGCTGATGGCCGCCCCGCACGCCCGGCAGGAGACCGTGCTGAGCTTCCGGGCGCTGGTCAGCCGCCCGTACCTGGAGCTGACCGAGCGGATGATGGCCGCGTTCGGGGTGGAGGTGGCGCGCGGGGAGCGCGAGCTGCGCGTGGTCCCCGGCCGCTACCGGGCGGCGGATGTGACGATCGAGCCCGATCTGTCGACCGCCTCCTACTTCCTCGCGGCCGCCGCGCTCTCCGGCACCGAGGTGACCCTCGAGGGGATCGACCTGGACGCGACCGCGCAGGGCGACGCCAGGCTCGTCGCCCACCTGGCCGCGATGGGCGCCACCGTGACCGGGCGCTCGCCGCTGACGCTGGCGGGGCCGCCGCGCCTGCACGGCGTGCACGTCGACATGGGCGACAGCAGCGACGTGTTCATGACGCTCGCGTGCGTCGCGCCGTTCGCCGACGCGCCCACCACGATCGAGGGGATCGCCCACGCCCGCGTCAAGGAGTCCGACCGGCTGGCGGCCACCGCGGAGAACCTGCGCCGGCTCGGCGTGTCGGTCCAGGAGGGCCCGGACCACGTGACGGTCAGGCCCGGCAACGTTCGCCCGGCGCGGCTGGCCACCCACGACGATCATCGGATCGCGATGGCCTTCGCGCTCGTCGGCACGCGGGTCGCGGTGGAGCTTGAGGACCCCGACGTGGTCGCCAAGACCTGCCCCGGCTTCTGGGAGCTCTGGCGCGCAACCGGCGCCCGCGTGGAGCTGAGCGGGTGATCGTCGCGATCGACGGCCCCGCCGGAGCGGGCAAGTCGTCGGTCGCCCGGGAGGTCGCGCGCCGGCTCGGCTACGACTACCTGGACTCCGGGGCGATGTACCGTGCCGTGGCGCTGGGCGCGCTCGAGCGCGGGGTCGACGCCGCGCAGGTGGCGCGCCGCGCGCGGATCGAGCTCGGCGGCGAGCTGGGCGAGCGCGTGCTGCTCGATGGGCGCGACGTGACGAGCAGCATCCGCGAGGAGCCGGTGTCGCAGGCCGCCTCGGTGGTGGCCGCCGACCCGGAGGTGCGCGAGGCCGTCGTCGCCCAGCAGCGGCGGCTGCTTGAGAGCGGCGACTGGGTGGCCGAGGGCCGCGACATCGGGACCGTGGTCGCCCCCCACGCGGAGGTCAAGGTGTTCTTGTGCGCCTCCGCGACCGAGCGCGCTCGCCGCCGCGCCCGCCAGCTCGGTGCCGAGCCCGCTGCGGTGCTCGCGCAGCAGGCGCTCCGCGACGAGCGCGACGCGCAGCGCGAGCACTCGCCGCTGCGCCCGGCCGCCGACGCGGTCGTCGTCGACAGCACCGACCTGACGTTCGAGCAGACGGTCGCGCGCGTCGAGGCGCTCGCGCGCGACCGGATGCGCTGCGGCGCCGCGCGGGGCGGCGGCCGGCGCCCCGGCCGCTAGGCTCGACCGGCGATGAAGGTCGCCCTGCTCGGCTACCCCAACGTCGGCAAGTCCTCGCTCGCCAACCGGCTCGCCGGCACGCGCGAGGCGCTCGTGCACGAGCGGGCCGGCGTCACGCGTGACCGCAAGGAGCTGCGCTGCGACTGGAACGGTCGCTCGCTGACTCTGATCGACACGGGAGGGATCGACCTGGAGGACCGCGGCTCGCTCGCCGTCCAGGTGCGAGAGCAGGCGCGCGCCGCGCTCTCGGAGTGCGACGTCGCGGTCCTGGTCGTCGACGCGCGCGCCGGCCTTCGCCCCGGCGACGCCGAGCTCGCCGGGCTGCTGCGCGGCGCCCCCGTGCCGGTGCTGGTGGCGGCCAACAAGATCGACGTGGCCGGCGACCTGCCGGCGGCCGCCGAGTTTCACGCGCTCGGCCTCGGGGAGCCGGTCCCCGTCTCCGCCGCGCAGGGGCTCGGGACCGGCGATCTGCTTGACCGGATCGTCGCCCTGGCCGCCGACGCCGCAACAGAGCCCGAGGCGCAGGACCCGATCCGCCTGGCGCTGATCGGGCGCCCCAACGTCGGCAAGTCCTCGCTGCTCAACCGCCTGGCGGGCACCGAGCGGGTGATCGTCTCCCCGCAGGCGGGCACGACCCGCGACGCGATCGACCTGGCGCTGTCCTACGGCGGCCGCGACCTGGTGCTCGTCGACACCGCCGGGATACGCCGCGCCGCCCGGGTGGGGGAGTCCCTGGAGTACTACGCCGCGCTTCGCTCCCGCCGCGCCGCCGAGCGCGCGGACGTGGCGCTCGTGGTCTGCGACGCCGCCGACGGCGTCACGGCCCAGGATCTTCGCGTCGCCGAGCTGGCGATGCGAAGCGGCTGCGCCACCGCGCTCGTGCTCAACAAGTGGGACCTCGACCACGGCCTGGACCTCGAGCACGAGCGCGCCCGCGCGCACGCCAAGCTGCGGCTGCGCCCACGGCTTTTGACCGCCAGCGCGGTGACCGGGCGGGGCGTGGAGCGGCTGCTGGTCGAGGCGATCGCGCTCGCCGACCGCAGCCGCTCGCGGATCCCGACCGCGCAGCTCAACCGCTTTCTGGCGGAGGTGACCGCCGCGCGCCAGCCGCCGGTGGGCGCCGGCGGGCGCGGAGGCCGGTCCGGCCACCGGTTGCGTCTGCTGTACATGACCCAGACCGCCGAGCGTCCGCCCCGCTTCTCGATCCAGGTCAACTCGCGCGCCCGGGTCACGCGCGACTACGCGTACTTCATCGAGAACCGGCTGCGCGAGCGCTACCGGCTGCAGGGCGTGCCGGCGATCATCGACTTCGTCGCGCGCAACGAGCGCCGGCCCGAGAGCGCGCCGCGGCGATCACCGCCTGGGCCGAACGCGTCGGCCACTCGGCCCATGGGTCACAGCTAGCGCGTCGCCCACCAGGCCGTTGCCGCGATCAGTCAGGTCCCAAACAGCCTGAATGCTGTGCCGGTCGGGCGACACCTCCAGGTCGAACTTGATCAGGTCACCGCGGTACTCGGCACGCGCGACCTCGAACGGCGCGGTCCGCGCGCCGTGGTGCGTGCGCCGGAACTCGGTGCACAGCACGAGAAAGACCGCTGACCGGTGTGCGATCCCGAAGCGATCGGCCTCGAACTGCCCGCACTGACTGGTCTCGATCGACAGTTCGGAGTGAGCCAGTTGCACAGCGTCTGCTGGGAGCGTCAGCTCCTGGGGCAGGTCGCGTCCGGTGACCGCCACCTCGCGGAGCCACCCGACGTCGCGCTCGCGAAAGAACGAGTAGGTGATCGCCAGGGGCAGCGCCTTCAGCGAGAGCACGGTGGTCATCCTAAGCACCGCCTGGTCGGCCGAGCAGCCGAGCTTTGCTCGGATCGACTCCGCGGCGTCTGCTGTGCGCATATCCAGGACCTTGATCGACACGCCAGATGGTCGCGGCGTAGCCAAAAGGCGCGACAAGCCGCCCGCGCGCGCGTCGAGCTTGGTTCTCGCGACGAACGTCCCCTTCCCCTTGAGACGCACGATCTGTCGATCGTCCTCCAGGATCGCCAGTGCCTGGCGCACCACGACCCTGCTCACGCCGAGGGCCGAGGCCAGCTCGGGCTCAGAGGGGATCGCATCGCCCGGTCGCCAGAGTCCTGACTCGATTCTCTCCTTCAGGACCTCCTGGAGCTGGTAGTACAGCGGCACGAAGCTGTTTCGATCAAGCAGGCTCGCGTCAAGGCCTGCCTGCAGGGGTTTTGTTGGCGCGGCCATGTCTGCATCCTAGAACAACTCGGGAGCCGTGCAGGCAACAGGTCGGCTCGACGGAGGCTCGAGCTTGGAAGCGATGATCCCGCTCTTTCCTGGACGGCGGCAAGCAAAGCCGGAAAATCGCTTGACAGCGGGAGGAGCGATGGGTTATCTACCTGTTAGCCTGTCCGAACAACCGTAGAGGAGAGATCACAATGCGAGCGAACGTCCGCTCGGACCAGGGCGCGTCCGGCATGCGGCCAGCGCGCGAACCGTGCGTGGCACTGTGGGAAGGGTCGATGCGATGACCGGGGCATCGCAGATGGAGGAACGCCACGGTCGCACCGGGCTGCGGCGCAACACGGCAGGCTTCTATCGCATCACGGCGCAGGGCCTGCTCTCGAACGGGCCCCTCGCGTCGTCGCTTTTGATCATTCCGACGGTCGCGCTCTATGCCGGCGGGGCAACGCCGCTTGCGTACCTGATCGGCATGTTCGTCGTGTGGTTCTGGATCAACACGCCGTTTCAGTTCGCCAAACGGTATGCAAGCGCGGGCGGCGTCGCCTACTACTCGACACGCGGTCTGGGCTCGACGTGGGGCTATGTGGCCGGGCTGTCGTACGTGCTCTATTACACCTTCTTTCTGGCGGCGATCGCGGCGTTCATCGGCGGGCCGCTGCTTCAGGTGACGTTTGGTGTGTTCGGCGTCGCGCTGCCGACCTGGACGTGGATCCCGCTGGCGCTTGCGGCGCTTGCGCCGATCCTCGCGCTCGTCATCTACGGGTTGAAACCGTCGCTGACCTACGGGATCGTGACGGTTGGGCTCGAGCTCGTCATCCTGCTGGTGACGTCGATCGTGATCATCGTCAAAAGCGGTGGCGCGAACACGGGTGCGGTGTACACGGGCTCGCTGATCCCGTCCACAAAGGGGATCGCAATCGGCTTCCTGGTGGCTGCGTTCGGCATGTCTGGGTCGACGGCGACGGCCTACCTGGGCGAAGAGGCGCACATGCCGTTTGACACGATCCGCCGA
>DATGLC010000086.1:0-60202 GCA_035294345.1 Solirubrobacteraceae bacterium | reverse complement strand
CTACGCCGCCGGCGAGATGAAGCACGGTCCGATCGCGCTGCTGGACGAGGACACGCCGGTGGTCGTCGTCGCGACCGATTCGCCGGTGCTCGAGAAGGTGATCTCGAACATCCAGGAGGTCAGGGCCCGCGGCGCGCGCGTGATCGCCGTCGCCACCGAGGGCGACGAGCGCGTCGACGGCCACGCCGACGAGCTCATCCGCGTCCCGCGCACCCACTGGATGCTCGCGCCGCTGCTGGCCGTCATCCCCCTGCAGCTGCTCGCCTACCACATCGCCCGGCTGCGCGGCCTCAACGTCGATCAGCCACGCAACCTCGCCAAGACGGTCACGGTCGAGTGAGCGGCGGCGGGCTGGCGGTCGGGGTCGACCTGCTGGAGATAGCTCGCCTGGAGCGGGCGCTGGAGCGAACGCCGCGGCTGGCGCAGCGGCTGTTCTCGGACGCAGAGCGCGCCTACGCCGCCTCCCGCGCGCGCCCGGGCCAGCACCTGGCGGCGCGCTTTTGCGCCAAGGAGGCGGTCGTCAAGGCCCTCGGTCTCACGACGGCTGACCTGCGCGAGGTGGAGGTCGTCGGCGGCGGGGGTCCCGTGGAGGTTCGCCTGCACGGCGCGGCGGCCGCCCGTGCAGCGCAGCTGGGCGTTCGCGTGCGCGTGTCGCTCACCCACACCGAGACCACCGCGGCCGCGGCGGCGATAATCGCGCCCGATGCCTGACCCGAGAGCGGCCGGCACGCGCCGCCTGCCGGCCTGGCTGCTGCCACTGCCCGATGCCTCACAGCAGCGCGCGATCGACGAGTGGGCGATCGCGCGCTGCGGGATCCCTTCGCTTGCCCTCATGGAGCGCGCCGGCGCCGGGCTCGCGGCGCTCGTGCAGGCGCGCGCGCCCGCCGGCAGGGTGGTCGTCGTGGCCGGCAAGGGCAACAACGGCGGCGACGGGCTGGTCG
Organism: Solirubrobacteraceae bacterium; assembly: GCA_035294345.1. Classification (GTDB taxonomy): domain Bacteria; phylum Actinomycetota; class Thermoleophilia; order Solirubrobacterales; family Solirubrobacteraceae; genus Palsa-465. The sequence continues at coordinate 59,261 of DATGLC010000086.1, read as the reverse complement.
CCGCGAGGCTGCTGCGCGCCGCCCGGCGCGAGGTTGACGTGCTCCTGCTCGACGATCCGGACCTGCTGGCGGGCGACGCGCGCGTGAACCTCAGACGGCTGTCCGGGGCGCCGCCGCGGCCGTTTGAGCCCGCTGCGCTGGCCGGGGCGAGCGTGATCGTGGACGCGATCCTGGGGACCGGCGCCGCCGGCGCCCCTCGGCCGCCGGCGGCCGAGGCGATCCAGGCGGTCGCCGATGCCGCGGGCGCCGGCGCGGCGAGTCCGCTCGTGATCGCGTGCGACATCCCCAGCGGCGTGGACGCGTCAAGCGGCGAGGTCGCCGGCGCGGCGGTCCGCGCGACCGCCACCGCGACCTTCCACGCGCCCAAGCCCGGGCTCTGGATCGCCCCGGGCAAGCGCTGCGCGGGCGAGGTCCAGGTGGTGGACATCGGCATCCCCGCAGGGGCGCCGGTCGCCCCGGCGATCGGCCTGATCGAGCCGCGCGTGCTGGCCGAGCTGCCGCGGCGCGGCCCGGACTCGAACAAGTTCACCGCCGGCACGGTGCTGGTCTGCGGCGGCTCTGCGGGGCTGACGGGCGCCCCCTGCCTGGCGGCGATGGCAGCGATGCGAGCAGGCGCCGGGTATGTCACCGCGCTCGTGCCGCGCTCGCTTTCGGCCGTCTTCGAGCAGCGGCTGCTCGAGGTCATGACGCTCGGCCTGCCCGACCGAGACGGCGTCCTTGCGGCGGACGCGGCGCCCGTGGTGATCGAGCGATGCGCGAGGGCGGGCGCGCTGGTGCTCGGGCCCGGGCTGGGCCGCGACCAAGCGGCCGCGGAGCTGGCGCGCGCCGTCGCCGCGCAGGCGCCGGTGGCGCTCGTGCTGGACGCCGACGGCCTGGGGGCGCACGCCGGCCGCCTGGAGTCGCTGGCCACGCGCCCCGCGCCCACGGTGCTCACGCCCCACGAGGGCGAGCTCGCCAGGCTGCTGGAGCTGCCGAGCTCGGAGGTCTCGGCGCACCGGCTCGCGTTGGCCAGACGCGCCGCGCTCAGGGCCCGGGCGGTCGTGGTGCTCAAGGGCGACGACACGCTGGTCGCGGCGCCCGGCGGGGACCGGGCCGGCGATCAGCTGGTGGCGGTCAGCCGCGGCGGCTCCCCGGCGCTTGCGACCGCCGGCACCGGGGACGTGCTGGCGGGGGTGATCGGAGCGCTGCTGGCCGCCGGCGCGCCGCCGTTCACCGCGGCCTGCGCCGGCGTGCTGATCCACGCGCGCGCCGGAGCCCTGGCGGCGCAGCGGGTCGGAGTCGATGGAGTGATCGCCAGCGACGTGATCTCGCTGCTCGCGCGCGCGCGCGCCGAAGGCGGGACCTAGCTTGCGCCGGGCGCTGGCGCGCGTCAACCTCGCCGCGATCGAGCGCAACACCGCGGCCGTACGAGCCCGCCTTGCGCCCGGCAGCGAGCTGTGCGCGGTGGTCAAGGCCGAGGCGTCCGGCCACGGCGCCGTGCCCGTCGCGCGCGCGGCGCTGGCCGGCGGCGCTCGCCGGCTGGCGGTCGCGACCTCCGGGGAGGCGCGCTCGCTGCGCGCCGCCGGCGTGAGCGCGCCGATCCTGGTGCTCGGAGCGCTCAGCGACGAGGAGCTGCCCGAGGCGCTCGAGGCCCGGGCGGAGCTGGTCGCCTGGACGCTGCGGTTTGTCGAGGCCACGCGCGCGGCGATCGAGCGCCGTGAGGATGCTCGCGCGGGGCGGCGCGCGCGTGCTCTCGCCCCGGTGAGGATTCATGTCAAGTACGACACCGGCCTGGGCCGCCTGGGAACACGGGACGCACAGGAGGCGCTCGCCGTCGCGGATCGGATCGACGCCGAGCCGGCGCTTGAGCTCGCCGGTGCGATGACCCACCTGGCGACGGCCGACGGCGACCTGGAGTATGCGCGGCGCCAGCTGAGGGCCTTCGACGCCTTTGCCGGCCGTCTGCGCGAGCGCCACGGGCCGCTGGCGTTGCACGCGGCCAACAGCGCGGCGACCCTCCGCCTCCCCGAGAGCCATCTGAACATGGTGCGCTGCGGGATCGCGCTGTACGGCTGCGATCCGATGAACGAGGACCCCGACCCGTACGGGCTCGAGCCGGCCCTGGAGCTGGTCTCCTATGTGGCCGCGGTCAAGCTCGCCCGCCCGGGTGACAGCGTGGGATACGGGCGGCGGTTCATCGCCGGGCGTCCGACCTGGATAGCCACGCTCCCGATCGGCTACGCCGATGGGGTGCGCCGCGCGCTGAGCGACAACTGCGACGTGCTGATCGCCGGGCGCAGGCTGCCGGTCGTCGGCACCGTCTCGATGGACAACGTGACGGTCGACCTCGGGCCGCGCCCGACGGTGAAGCCCGGCGCGCGCGCCGTGCTGATCGGCCGCGACGGAGCCCTGAGGCTCACCGTCGAGGAGCTCGCCAGGCGCATCGGGACAATCCATCACGAGGTGCTGTGCGGGATATCGGCGCGCGTCCCGCGCGCCTACCATCGCGACGGCGAGCCGTGCGATGGGTGAGGGCCCGCTGCAGGCGCTCGCCGCGATCGCGCCCCGTGGCTGGCTGGTCGGCGGCGCGGTGCGCGACGGTCTGCTCGGCCGCCACACCGCGGACCTGGACGTGGTGCTCGACGAGCCCGTGGAGCCCGTCGCAAGGCGGCTGGGGCGCGCGCAGCGCGCGTACTGCTTCGAGCTGTCGGACGAGTTCGGCGCGTGGCGCGTGGTTGCGCGCGACCGCTCCTGGCAGGTTGACCTCGCCCGGCTTGCGGGCTCGCGCATCGAGGAGGATCTCGGGCGGCGGGACCTGACGATCAACGCGATCGCGCGAGCGCTGGGCAGCGGTGAGCTGATCGACCCGTTCGGTGGCCGCGACGACCTTCGCGCCCGCCGGCTGCGGTGCGTCTCTCCGGGCGCGTTCGACGCCGATCCGCTGCGGGTGCTGCGCCTGGCGCGGCTGGCGTGCGAGCTCTCGTTCGAGATCGAGCACGCGACGCTGGCGCACGCCCGCGCCCGTGCCTCACGCCTGGGCTCGGTGGCCGGCGAGCGGGTGTTCGCCGAGCTGCGCAGGATCGTGCGCGCGCCCGCCGCGGTACAGGGCCTGCGGGCGATGGAGCTCGTGGGCGCAACCGCGGCCGTGCTCCCCGAGCTCGAGCGCCTGCGCGGCGTCCAGCAGAGCCGCTTTCACCATCTCGACGTGCTCGAGCACACGCTGCTGACCCTCCAGGAGACGGTCTCGATCACAGAGGCCCCGGAGCGCGTGGCCGGCGCCGCTGGGCCGGCGCTCGCGGCCGCGCTCGCCGAGCCGCTGGCCGATGAGCTCACGCGCGGTGAGGCGCTGAGGCTCGGGGCGCTGCTGCACGACATCGCCAAGCCGCAGACGCGCGGGGTGACGCTCCAGGGCGGGGTCACGTTCCTCGGCCACGATGAGGCCGGGGCGCTGCTGTGCCTGGAGATCCTCGGCCGGATGCGGGCCTCCGGCCGGCTGAGCGAGCATGTCGCCTCGCTGGCCCGCCACCACCTGCGCCTGGGCTTTCTGGTGCGCGAGATGCCGCTCGGGCGCCGAGCGGTCTATCGGTACCTGAAGGACACCGACCCGGTCTCGCTCGACGTCACGGTGCTCAGCGCCGCCGACCGCCTCGCGACTCGCGGCGACAACTCCGAGAGCGCGATCGCCAGGCATCTGGAGCTGGCAAGGCAGATGATCGCCGAGGCGATCACATGGCGGTCCGCGCCGCCCCGGGCCCCGCTGCGAGGCGACGAGCTCGCCCGAGCCCTGTCGCTGCGCCCCGGTCCGGTGATCGGCCGGCTCCTGCGCGAGCTGGAGGAGGCGAGCTTCGCCGGCGAGATCTCCTCTCGCGCAGAGGCGCTGGAGCGCGCCCGCGCGCTGCTGGGCGGCTCTGCGCCCGGCGCCCGGCGGGGATAAGCTGCGGCCGATGCGCGATCCGGATTGCCTGTTCTGCAGGATCGTCGCCGGCGAGCTGCCCTCGCAGCGCGTCTGCGAGGACGAGCGGACGGTCGCCTTCATGGACATCAACCCGGCCACGCACGGGCACATGCTCGTGGTCCCGCGAGCTCACTGCACCGACCTGCTCGAGGCTCCGGCCGACGATCTGGCGGCGGTCGTCGCCACGGCCCAGCGGCTTGCGCGGCTGGCGGTGCAGCGGCTCGGAGCCGACGGCGTGAACCTCCTCAACAGCTGCGGCGCGGCCGCGTGGCAGACGGTGTTCCATCTGCACATGCACGTCATCCCGCGCTACAGGGACGACCCGCTGCGCCTGCCGTGGAAGCCGGCCCCGGGAGACCCCGCCCAGATCGCGGCCGCGGCCGCGGCGCTTCGCTGAAACGGACGAGGCGCCCGCGCTTTGCCGAGACGGGCCCGGCGCCGCCGAGACGGGCCCGGCGCCCGGTGGCCGCCTGTGGTCAGGAGCTTGGATGGCGCGGCCTTCGCCAGGCGCGTCCGGCGACTCGCCTGCGCGCCCCCGGCGCCGGCGGACGACCTGCGGACCGGCCCCCGCGCTAGCCGCCTGCCTGGTACCTTTGCCGCGTCTGGCCGGGGCCTGGGGACCGGTGGAGCAGTCGCGCCGAAGGGGATCGACATGGCAACGGGAACTGTCAAGTGGTTCAGCGACGACAAGGGGTTTGGCTTCATCACGCCCGATGGCGGGGGCCGGGACCTGTTCGTCCACTACACGGGGATCAACGGCGACGGCTACAGGTCGCTGGCCGAGGGCGCCAAGGTCTCCTACGACGAGGAGGCGGGGCCCAAGGGGCCGAAGGCCGTCAACGTCACACGGCTGCAGTAGGCGAGCGGGGCCGGGGCCTGAGGCCGGCAGCGGGCCCGCAGCGTCCAGCCGGGTCTGCGGCCGGCGGCGGGCCCGCATCGTCCAACCGGGCCCGCATCGTGCATCCGCGGCGCAGGGACGGAGCCGACGCCGTCGAATCTGTGCCGATCGGCCCGGCCGGGCGAAACTCGCCGGCCGAGCGCGTGTTGAGATTGAGATGAAGAAGCCATCGGCACCATCAGTCCCACGCCCTCGCGCGCTCACGGCGGCCCTTGCGGCCACAATCACGCTGGCGGCGATCGTCGCGCCCGGCTCGGCCGCGGCTGAGGTGATCGAGCTGGGGGCCGTGGCCTCGGCCCCCGTCGTGGCGCCCACCTGCCCGAGCGGGGCGGCGGCCGCGTCCTGCAACATAATCCTTGAGCAGACCACCGCGGTGCAGACCGTGACCAACGGCACGATCGCCGCCACGACGGTCAAGAAGCCCGGCTGGATCGTGGCATTCACCGTGGGCCTGTCCAAGCTCTCCTCGGACGCCAAGACCGAGCTCGCCTACATCCACGGCCTGGACCTCAAGTACCACGGCACCCCGCAGCTGATGCTGACGGTCCTCAAGCCCGGCAAGCGCAATGCGTACACCGTCGTGGCGCAGAGCGGCATCTACCACCTGATCCCGTTCCTGGGGCAGGTGCTTCAGGAGCCGATGTCGCTGCCTCCGACCTTCACCGCGTTCACGGCCCTGCCGGTCGCCGCCGGCGATGTGATCGGCATCACGGTCCCCACCTGGGCGCCGATCCTCAGCTACAACCTCTCCACGACCAAGTACGCCTATCGCCAGAGCCGCACGCAGAACTGCATCCACCCGGCGGGCTCCCAGACCGCACAGCTGACCATCGGCGAGACCCAGCGCTACGGCTGCGACTACACGGGCACGCGCGTGCAGTACACGGCGACCGAGATCGTGGATACGCCGTATCCGGCCACCTACGTCGGCGGGCCGGCGCCCAAGCCCACGCCCAAGCCCAAGCCCAAGAAGACGGTGCGCCGCGGCGCGTTTGCGCGGCAGCTGCGCCTCAGGGCGCGGCGCCCAGCCCCGGTGGCGATCCGCGGCCTGGGGGGCGCAGCCGGCGGCGCGCCGCTCGTCGGCTGAGCCCCTCGCGGCGGCGGGCGCCCGCGGTCAGCCGGCGCCCGTTGGTCAGCAGGCGCCCGCCGTCAGCAGGCGCCCGGGTTCTGGCCGCAGAATCCGGAGGCCAGGCCCGCGCCCCCGTTCTGGGAGGCGCTCGAGCTCGACGAGGTCGTCGTCGAGCTCGAGACGCTCGAGGACGTGCCGGCGCTGGCGCCGCCCGATGGCGCGGTGCTCGCGGGCGAGCTGGCGGTCTGTCCAGACGGTGCGGTCGTGGTCGGCGCCGCGGCGCTCTGCGAGCTGCTCGACGTGCTGGAGGTGGACCTGCTCGTGGAGGTGGAGGACGCGGTGGCGCCCACAGCCGCCGGCGCTTCGCCGGCGGGGATCGTCAGCGGCGGGGCGCCGGAGGTACCCGTCGTGCCGCCACCACCACCGCCGCCGCCGCAGGCTCCGAGCGCAAGCGCTGCCGCGAGCGCCGCCGCCAGGGCGCGCGCCAGCCGAGACCTCCGCCGCGCGGCCGCCGTCGGTGGCCGAGAGCGCCGGCGGCCCGTCAGGCGCTCAGCGGCGCCATCCGCCTGCCGCACCACGGGCAGTCGTTGAGATCCTTCTGCGACAGCTGGTCGCACCAGTTGCAGAAGCGGAGGTTCTCGATCATCCAGGGTAGCTCGGAGGGCGTGGGGGCGAGCGGCAGCAGCTCGCCGACGACCTCAAGCTCCTCGCCGGTCTCCCGGTCCAGGTAGACCCGGTCCGGATCGGCCTCGATGATCACCTCCCGTCCGGTGGAGGGGGTTCGCATCCTGTACTTCTGTCGCAAGCGCATCGGCCGGGCCATCCTACCAGCGGTGCCGCTGCGCCCGCGGATGCCACGGTCCGCGGCCTGACCGGGCCTGGCGCGCGCCGACCGCCTGCTCATATAGAGTTTCTGGCCGGAGAGAATGCTGTCGCGGTTGGGACGAGCTCGCCGTGCCCTCGCCTCGCTTGTCGCAGGGGCCGCTGTGCTGGCGGCTCTCGGCGGCTGCGCGGTCAAGCATCCCACGGCCAACCTGGTGGAGGGCAAGATCCTCTTTCAGAAGACCTGCGGCGCCTGCCACACGCTCGCCCACGCTCAGACGACGGGCACCACCGGGCCCAACCTCGACGACGCCTTCCGTCAGGACCGGGCCGATGGCTTCACCGGGAACGTGATCGCCGGCCTGGTCGACTACTGGATCCAGTACCCCAACACGCAGGGCGTGATGCCCGCGAGGCTCCTGCGCGGCCAGCAGGCGCAGGACGTGGCCGCCTATGTGGCGGCGGTCGCGGCCAGGCCGGGCCAGGACACCGGCGCGCTGGCGCGCGCCGGCGGCGTGACGGGCACCACCCCGGCCGACGGCCTGAAGGTGTTCACCGGGATCGGCGGCTGCGGCGCATGCCACACGCTCGCGGCGGCCGGCACCACCGGCACCACCGGGCCCAACCTGGACCGGGACCTGCGGGTCAACTGCGCCTCGCCGCAGTCCAAGGCGATCCGGGGCGCGACCCTGGCGCAGTGCATCCGCACGGCGATCACCCGGCCCTACGCGTACATCCCGCCCGGCTATCAGGCGGGCATCATGCCCTCCACGTTCGCCAAGACGCTCACCCCGGACGAGATCACGGCCCTGGTCAACTTCCTGTCGGTGGCGGCCAAGTAGCGATCTGAGCGCTCCGGCGTGCCGGGGTCAAGCGCGCCGCGACGGCCTGGCGCGGGCGCTGCCATCCTGACTGGCGCGCCGCAACCGCCGGCTCTCGCGCGCCGTCCACGTCCGGGACGGGCGGCTCAGCTGCACCCGCCGCAGGGCGGTCCAGAGGGGACGGCCTCGATGCCGTCGGCCCCGACGTAGTAGGTGCCCGATGGCTCCTGGTCGTCGGCCAGGGTCACCTGCACGGTGCCCGAGGGGCCGGTGTACGCATAGCCCAGGAAGGCGTACGCGTTCGTGTAGGACTGCTGGTTGACGTACGCGTCGTATGTGCCGCCGTCGCCGCCGGTCACCGTGTAATGGGCGTTGGGCGCGTCCGAGTAGCAGTCGGGGATGTAGGCGTAGAGCTTCACCCACGAGTTCAGCGCAAGGCCGCTCAGCGTCCAGTGTGCGTAGGAGTGCTGCTGGCCCGGCACGTACGCGTACGTCCACAGCTCGTGCGCCGTCAGGCCGCACCCGCCCTGTCCCCACCAGCCGTCGGTGGTGAAGCCCGCGCAGCCGGGGCCGACGACTCCGGCCGGATACCCCGCACAGCCGGTGCCCGGCGGACTTGGCGGGGGCGCGGTCGGCGGCGGTGGCGGCGGGCAGCCGGATGCGCACGGCGACGCCGTGGGCACGAGCTCGACGGCGTCGGCGCCGACATAGTAGGTGCCGGGCGGGTTTGAGTCGTCGCGGAGGGTGACCAGCACGGTGTCGTGCGCACCCGCATACACCTCCCCGAGGTACGCCCACGAGTTGGTGTAGCTCTCCTGGTCGATGTATGCGTCGAACGCGCCGCCGGCGGCTGTCTGCAGGACGTAGTGGGCGTGCGGCGCGTCGGAGTAGCAGTCGGGGATGTAGGCGTAGACCTTGTAGTAGCCGGCGCCGGGGTCCACGAAGCTCCAGTAGGCGGACGACGGCTGTTGGCCCTGGACGTACGCGTACGTCCACTGCTCACCGCCGGCCAGCCCGCACGGCCCGCGCCCCCAGAAGCCCAGCGTCGAGAAGCCGCAGGGGCTGCCGGGCCCGATCGCTGCGGACGGGTAGGGTCCGTTGCACGACGGCGGCCCGCTGGGCGGCGGCTGCGGGGGCGGGCCCGCCGGTGGCGGCGAGGTGGGGGGTGATGTGGGTGGGGCCGCCGAGGCGCAGGGGTCGATGTTCCAGGTGCCAAGGTGGGTGAGGCCGAGCCCCAGGTTGCCCAGCGTGTAGTGCGTGCCCGCCAGCTCCAGGTCGAACGAGACCTCAAGGCCGTAAAACAGGTCGTCCTCGAAGGTGGGCCAGCCGCAGGTGGCGTCGGTTCTGTCAGTGGAGGTCAGCCAATTCTCCAAAAACAGCGTGGGCCCGGCGTCCACTCCGACCAGGCCATAGAGCTGGAAGCTGCCCAGAGCGCTCAGGTAGGCGAGCAGCTTGCCGCCCACGGTCGGGCCCGCGCTGGCTCCGTTCGCCCGCAGGTTGGCGCATGCGCTCACCGCCCCCGGGGTCTGGGTCATCGTCACCGAGCCATCGTCGTGCACGAGCACCGTGTCTCCGAACCCCTCTCGGCCTGATTGCAGATCCACGCCCAGGCCTGCGATCAGGTCGCCCTCCAACCCGGCGACCAGCTCCACCGAATCGACGACGACGATCGGGACCGGCCCGGCCTGGATGTCCTCCTCCCCGATCGGGACCTCAGCGAGCGGCACCGACCTGTCGAGGTGGAACACGCTCTCGTCATCGGGGCCGAGCAGCGTCGGAGTGGCGTAGAGGCTGAAGTCGACGTAGTTCTGCTCGTCGAACTGCGCCCGGATCCCTGGGTGGGAGGGGTCCGGCTGCTGGTAGAGGGTGAGATGCGCGTGGGCGGTGAAGTAGACCCAGCCCTGGAGGTTGACCGCCAGCCCGCCCGGGAGCGGGATGTTGAGGTTCGTGATCTCCACGTAGAAGCCGTTGGCGGAGGTGAACTGCTCAGGCGTGCAGGCGCCCCCGGGCGCGGCCGTCGCCATGCGCGCGCTCAGCATCATGCGGGTCTTGCGCGGGACCGCCGCGGCGGGCACCAGCCACACCCCGCGGCGCAGGCGAATGCCGGAGCGCGGCACGTGGCGGGGCGCCATCGGGAGCCCGAGCGAGAGATCGCCGGCGAGCGCCGCCTGCGGGGTGGTGTCCTTCGCGGTGACCGCCACCGTGCCGTGGCGCTCGCGCACCGTGGCGACCCTTGCCAGCAGCCCGTCGGGGAATCGGTGCGCCGAGCCGGCGATGAGCACCTCGCCGCGCCTGAGACGTGCGGGCAGCGGCCGCACGAACAGCAGGCGCCAGACGCCGCATGGCGCGCGCTGCCCGCGCGCTCGCGCGGACCGTCGGTGTGCACGGCCGCCGACTGGGGATGCGCACCCCACGGCCCTCAGCCGAGCCTGCCAGGCGCGCCCCAGCACCAGAGCGCCGGGACGCAGGCGGGGCGCCGCTTGGGCGCTGGGCGCCGCCAGCGCGGCCCACGCCAGCGCTCCGGCGACCGCCAGCGCGGCCAGGATCACGGATCGACCGCGGATCGCGCGTGCCCTCACGTCCTCACCGTGTGGCGCAGTATGCCGAGCCGCTCGCCCTCGAGCTCCACCACGTCTGCGTCCGCCAGCCAGCGGTGCTCGGCGGGGTGCTCGAACACGCAGCCGTTTCCAACGGTGCCGAAGCCGATCACGTCGCCGGGCGCGACCACCGAGTCCCGGCTGGCGTAGGCGAGCAACTCGCCGATCCCCCAGTGCATGTCGCGCGTTGTGCTCTCAGACCAGGTCTCGCCGTTCACGCGGGCGCGAACAGACAGGTCGAGCCGATCGTCGAAGATCCGGTCCTCCAGCTCGTCGCAGGTCAAAAGCCAGGGCCCAAGGCCCTGGGCGAAGTCCTTGCCCTTGTGGATGCCAAGCGCGCCGTACTCCGCCACGCACAGCTCGCGCGCGCTGAAATCGTTAAAGAGCGTGAACCCGGCGACCCATTCGCGCCAGCGCGATGCGGGCACGTCAGACCCCTCGCGTCCAATCACCATCGCCACCTCGAGCTCGTAGTCCAGTTGCGATGAGGCCGCCGGCCGCTTGACAACCGATTCAGGGTCGAGCACCGTGAGCGGGTTTGAGAAGTAGAAGGCAGGCGCTCGGTACCAGGATGGCGGGGGTCCGTCGAGCCCCTGGTTTGCGACCGCGTTGGCGACGTGTGTCTCAAAGGCGGAGAAATCCCGGATCGTCGGGGGACGCAGGATCGGCGCGCGCAGTCGCCCCTCGGCGAGCGGCAGGCGGCACCCGGGCGCGTCCAGTCGCTCGCGCAGCCGCTCGAGCACGTCGACGGCGACGCACAGCAGCTGGCCGACGTCGCGCAACGGACGCTCGAGCGCCAGCGCGCGGGCGGCGTCGATCACCTCCTCGCCGGCGAGCACGCCGGCACGCGGCGGCTCACCCGGTCTCTGATAGGTGACGAGCTTCACCGTCGCCTCCCTCCTCGAATGTGTTGGGGCGATCGCCCGCGTTTCTGTCCCCGGGGCGCAGAAACGCGGGGTCCTCATACGCCGGGCGCGGGTATGCGTAGAAGCCGCGGCCGGTTTTGACGCCCAGATCCCCGCGAGCGACCATGTCGGCCAGCAGGCGAGGTGGCCGGTCGCGCTCCAGTCCGGATTCGGCGTGATAGACGCGCTCGATCTCGAGCACGACGTCGAGTCCGACCTGGTCCATGGCGCCGAACGGGCCGGACCGGCCACCGTAGATCGTCATCCATGCCCGGTCCACGTCCTCGATCGACGCGACGCCCTCCTCGACGAGGTGAAGGCACTCGCGCTTGATCGCGCGCCAGACGCGGTTGAACACCAGTCCCGTGCTCGGCCGACGCACCGTCAGCGCCAGCAGCCCGAGGCTCGTCGCGAAGCGCTGCGCCCAGTCCAGCGTGGCCCGCGAGGTGGCGCTGCCGCCCATCAGCTCCACCAGCGGCCGCTCCCAGACCGGGTTTGCGAAGTGCATGTTGATCACCCGTTCGGGCCGACCGGTGACATCCTCCAGCAGGGCCACGCGCAGCGAGGAGCTGTTGGTGGCCAGGATCGCCTCCGGCGGGCAGACCCGGTCAAGGCGGGCGAAGATCGCCCGCTTGACCTCAAGGCGCTCGGTCGCGGCCTCGATGGCCAGGTGCGCATCCGCGCAGGCCCCCGCGAGGTCGCCCGGCGCACGGATCCGCTCCAGCGCCGCATCGCGTGCGGCCCCGGTCGCTGCCCCGCACTGAACGCGTCGGTCCAGCTCGGCGCGGATCAGCGCCAGCGCTCTGGCCGATGCAGCCGGGTCGGCGTCGAAGAGCCGGGCCCTATGGCCGTGCACGGCCGCCTGCAGGGCGATCTGCGGGCCCATCGTGCCCGCGCCGATCACGGCGACCGCGACCCCGGCAAGGTCCGTGCTCACAGGGCAACCTTCGGTGTCACGCTTACTCCCCCGGGACGACCGCGTCGCGCTGGATGCGCAGCAGCTCGGCGACCCACTCGCGCGGCCGCCGACCCATGCCGCACTCGGTCGCCACCCCGAAGCCGCGCGCGTGACGGGCGGCGGCGGCGATCCGCCGCTGCGTGCCCTCCAGGCCGTCCTCGTGGTGGACGAGGCCGAGGAACAGCCGCGTGGCCGGTTGCAGGCGCAGGTCGTCTAGCGGAGCGAAGTAGCCGTCGTCGTCGCGGTCGATGGGCACCGGCATGTGGACGAACGCGATCGATCGGCCGGCTCGCTCGCAGATCCAGTTGGCCACCTCCACGAGCAGGCCCGTGTCCCGGGGCGCCATGAAGTGGCGGCCGCGCTCGCCGGGTCCTGGCGGCGCATCCCCGTAGCAGAGGTGATAGCCGAGCTCGACCTCGTCGGGCACCAAGCTGGCGATCCGGGCGAGCTGGGAGAGGATCTCGTCGCGGGACACGCTTGCGCCCCGCAGCCCCTCCAGGTGCGAGATCTCAACTGCCACGTCCCATTGGATGGCCAGCTGATCCGCGGGCGCCGACGCCGCGATCCTTTCGACCTCGCGCGCCATCGCGCGTTCGATAGCCGGCGCGACCGCCTCACGGTGCTCGGGCGCGATGAACGGCAGCGCTATGGCCAGCGGCGTCGGCAGGCTCACCTGGAAGCGCACGCGCTCGTCGATCACGCCATCCGCCTTCAGGCGCCTGAACAGGGGGTAGGAGGTGGTCGCCGCCTGCGCGTAGCCGAGGTCGAAGCGCAGCTGCGCGGCGCGCGCGTGGCCTCTGAGCCTGAAGGCCGGCAGCACGCGGTAGTCATTCTCGGCCGGGGGCGCGGGCTCGAGCGCGGAGTTGCTCGCCAGTCGCGGGAGCTGGGCCATGATCCAGTCCTGGCGGGCCCCGGTCTCGCCGTCGGGCATCCTGCTCACGGTGTCGCCGCTGATGCGCGCCACCGTCCTGAACACGGTCTCGGGGTCTGGGAGGTTCATGCTTCCGCACAGGTGCGCGATCGCCATCGTTGCTCCTAGGGTCGTGGTGAGGCGGCCGCCCCTGGCCGGGTCGGAGCGCGGCGCGCCGAGCCGCGCGCTCGCGGGACGATCTCCTGCACGGGGGCGGACGTCTGGTTCGCGGCGGCGCCGCGGACCAGGTTCAGAAGCTCGCTGGGGCGTGCCGGCAGGCGGTCACCGCGCCAGCAGACGTGCTGATCGGGGCGGATCAGCGCCATCCGCGCGCCGTAGAGCTCCAGAAGCCGTTCGTCGGCGACTCGGACGTGCGACAGCGGCATGCCGACCGCTCGGGCGGCCGCGACCATGCGCTGAGCCTGGCGGTGCTGATCGACGCCGACCGGCGCGCGTTCGCGCTCGAGCGAAATCAGCGTGAACCCGTCCGACAGAAGGTCAAACAGCGAGCGTCCGTCGGGGAGCCACGCATGCGGAGCCAGGTGCCCGGGATGGGCGCTGGGAGAGTAGGTGCACGGCTCCGGCGCGGGGGCGATGCCCGGCTCGCGGGCGATCACGGGCGAGCGCTCATAGCTTGAGCCGAGCACGAGCCCCAGCGAGCGGAACTCACGCTCCTTCTCGCGGCCGATCACCTCGGCGAGCGCGTGCCGGGCGCCATCGCCGCGCCCACCGTCCGCTTCGAGGCTGCCGCGAGCCTCCGGGTCGTCGACTGCGGCGAGCAGATCGGGGCCAAGCGCGCGTGCGTTGGCCACCGCCTCGCGGATGACCCTGGCCGCCAGCGACCGGCGCTCGAGCTCGTAGCTGTCAAGCAGCGCCGGACCGCCCCAGCCCTGGATCGTGGCGGCCAGCTTCCACCCCAGGTCGACCGCGTCGCCGATCCCGCAGTTGGCGCCGTGTCCGCCGTAGGGCGGGTGAAGATGCGCAGCATCGCCGGCCAGGAGCACGCGCCCGCGCCGATAGGCGTCGGCGAGCAGCTCCGGCGCCTCCCAGGGCGTGACGTCCAGCACGCGCGCTTGGAGATCGCCGCCGATCACACGCTTCAGGAGCCGGTCGACGCCGACATCGCCGGGCGAGACGCCGTGTGGCAGGTGCGCCTGCAGGAACCAATGTCCGTTACCGTCCAGCGGCCCCGCGAGCGCGGGGGCGTCGTCGTTGACCAGCCAATGCTGAATGGCTGGCGCCAGTCCACGCACCGTCGGCATCCAGAACACGACGCCGAGGCCGCGGATGACCCGCTGGCTGCCGGTCATGCCGATCCCGGCGCACTCACGCACGGTGCTGCGCGCCCCATCGCAACCCACCAGGAAGCGAGCGCGCACCGCGGCCGGCGCTCCGCGCTCGTCGGCGAGCGTGACGGTCAGACCACCGTCGGCCGCATCCGAGTAGGACTGCACGCTCCAGCCCAGTCGCAGCACCACAGAGGCGCACGCCGCCGCCCGCTCGCGCAGCAGCCGCTCGGTCAGCGGCTGGGGGATCCACTGGGGCCGCTCGGGATAGTCGTCCGGACGGCCCGTGCCGGCGCCGAACACGTCGCGGAACTCCGCTATCCCGATCCCCAGCAGACGGGTCGCGAAGCGAACGGTCATCGGCCAGCCCGCAGGCAGGGGATCGGCGTCCCGCAGCGCGCCGGCCAGGCCCCACCGGCGCATGTGCATCATCGATCGCACGTTGATGAGCTTGCAGCGGGGATGGCGGCGCAGGTCGGCCACCTCCCGTCGAGGATCGGCCACCAGGCACCGCAGGCCCCGCCGCCCGCACTCGAGCGCCAGCGAGGCTCCCACCAGCCCCATGCCGGCGATCACCACGTCAAACGCTCGTCGCTCGCACGACGCGACGCCGGGACCGCGTCGCGTGGTGGCGGTCACGGTCGCAGGGCCTTTCGGAAGTATCGCTCGGCGGCGGGGTGAAGCGGGATCGGCGTGGCCGCGAGCTGTGCGCGCTCGATCGGATACGACACCGGGCTGCGGGGAGCCGGAATGTGGTGAAACTGCGCCTCAAAGCGCGCCGCCGTCTCGCCCAGCGCCCACGCGAGCAGGTAGGCGAGCTCGTCGCTCATCTCCCGGCGCACGACGACGAGATAGCCGGAGAAGTCGACCGTGCGAAGCGGCTCGTGGATTCCGTCCAGGTAGCCCGCCGGCACGGTCGTCAGCGCCCACGACATCTGCTCGGCCGCCGCGTCGAGCACCTCGTCCTCGAACGGCAGGAACGCCAGCGCGCGCTGGCTGGCCAGCTCATGCCACCAGGTGGTCATGATCGCCTCGTGGACAAGGCCGTCCGCGCGCTGCTCGGCAACCGCGCGGATGCAGTCCAGCGGACGCTCTGAGAGCAGCAGCTCGCCGCCCCAGTCAACGATTCGAGCACCGGAGCGCGCAAGCAGCCAGTGAGCGGCGAAGCCGGCGGGGTTGGCGCCGTCGGCGGCGGGCGACGCTGCGATCCGCAGCCTGGGCGCTTGATCGCGCAGCTGCGCCATCGATTCGATCCCGAGTCGCGCGTCCAGCGCGAACAGCAGCGCGTCGCGGTGGGGGACCTGCCCGAGTGCCACGAGGTCCGGATACGGGCGATCCTGAAACGGCCCACGTCCCTCCACGGCCATCCGCGCGAAGCTCGCCGGGGTCATCACGGCCACATCGACCTCGCCGCTGCCGACCGCCGCCAGGTTGTCCGCGCAGCCGCGCGCGCTGCGGATCCACGTGCGCGTGCCGGGCCCTGCGCGGTCCCACAGCTCCATCGCAAGCCAGCCGCACACCCGGTGCAGGTTGGCGCCCCCCCAGTCGCCAGCGAAGCGGACGGTCACCGGGTGCGCGAGGCGCGGCCCGGCCGGGAGCTGGCCAGGTGCGGCGCCGTCGCTCAAGGCGCCACGCCCCTCGCGTCCGCTGGGGCGCCCTCGCGCATGGCGGAGAAGCAGCGGCGCGCCGCGTGGCGAACACGGTGCCAGTGCTCGTCCTGCAGAGCTTCGCCGAACAGGTACTCGCGTCGCTCGGAGCCCCGCTGCGCCAGGTAGTCCTCGCGTGCGGCCTTCAGCGACTCAAGCGCCGTGCAGACCTCCTGCAGATGCCCCGCTGCCTGAGCGCTGAGCAGGCCCTCCGCCACCAGCGAACCTGCCCGGGGTGCGATCGAAGCGACGGTGTCGCATGCCCGCTCGAGCGTGCCCAGCTGAACGTAGCGGCGCTGGGCCTGCGGCGCGCACGCGAGGTTCATGATCGCGATCCGCAGGCCGACCAGCGGATCCTGTTTGGCGTGGGCGCTCACCGCTGGCTGCTCGGTCATCGTTCCTGGGCCGCGGTCGCGATCGGGCCGCCACGGCGGGTGGCGTGCTCCGGCCAGCAGCCTCCCAAGGCGCTCCAGCTCTCACCGCCGTCCAACGAGCGGTACAGGCCCCGCGGCCTCGTGGTGATGTAGAAGAAGGAGCCGTGGGCGCGCGGATCGGCGACCAGGGCGCCCATCTCGGTGCCCTCCCTTGGGGGCAGGCCGTCGGTGACCTCCTCCCACGCCCGCCGGCCACGGCGGCGATACACCGTCGACCAGGGCGTCTGTCCGGGGAGCACGCCGTGGCCGCTGAACGGGTCGCGTGCGGCCGAGATGAGCACGTTGTCGGGGTCGTGGGAGTCGACCGCCAGTGAGTAGAAGTAGCGCACGGAGTCGGGGATCCCGTTGAGGTCGCGGTGCCATGTGAGCCCGGAGTCGTCGCTCTGCACGTAGCTGGCGCCGCCGCCCTCGTAGATCCGCTCCGGGGCGTCGGGGTGGGTGCGCAGGGTGTGGGGGTCCGGGTCGGCCGGCACCTGCGCCCAGGTTGCGCCGCGATCGTCGCTGCGGTACACGCCGCCGAGCTCTACGCCGAAGATGACGATCTGAGGATCGGCGACGCTGAGCGCGATCGAATGTACGTGGTGCGTGTCGGGCGCCGGAGGAAAGCTCCACTCCGCGCGCCCGGGGATATCCCGCACGCTCTCGAGCTCGTGAAACGTGCGTCCGCCGTCCTCCGAGCGGTGGAGCGCCGATGGCTCGGTCCCCGCGTACACCGCGCCCAGGCCGTCGGACCGGTCGCTGCGGCTGACCTCCAGCGACCAGACGCGCGCGCCCTTCAGGCTGCCGGCGGGCTTGAAGGTGAGCCCGCCGTCGTCGCTGAGCAGAAGGCCTTCGCCCATGGTCGCGGCGTACGCCCGCTCCGGGCGCAGGGGGTCGACCGCCAGAGCTGACACGTGGACGCCCTGAAGCGTCCATTCGGCGCGGGCGCGCCCGTTGAGCGACACGCGGGCGATCCCGTTATCGAAGCCGAGCAGAAGGACTGTCATGTGATCACCTCTTGCGGTTGGGGCTCGACGACGCACATCCAGGTCGGTTGCTCTCGCCTGTCGCGGACGATCTCAAGCGCCCTGTTGACATCCGTCAGCGGCACGCGGTGCGTGATCAGGGGCGACGCATCGGCCAGGCCCTGATCCAGGAGCGCGACCACCTGCCGGGCGTCGCTGCGGGTGCAGTTGCGCGATCCGATCAGCGTCACGCAGCGAGACATCAGGGCCGCGATCGCCACCCTCGGAGGCTGGCGGTTGGGCGCCATCGTGACGGCCACACCGCCCGGCCTGAGCGCCAGGATCGCCTGCGAGAGACCGGGGCCCTCGGGGAGGAAGTCGATCGCCGCGTCGGCGCCGTCGGGCACCCGGTCAAGCAGCGCGCGCGTGAGCCCGTCTTCGTCCTGCCAGGCGCCGAGCTCGCCGAGCGCGACGTGGGCGACCGGGATCCCGGCCAGGCGACCGACGGCGTCCAGGCGGGCGCGGTCGCGTCCCACCAGCACTAGGCGGCCGATGCCGGCGACCGGCGCCAGGATCGCGATCGACGCGCCCATCGCGCCGGTCGCGGCGGTGACGATCACGGTCGCGCCCGGCCTGGCTCCGGTGAGCTTCAGCGCCCGCCAGGCGTTGGCCAGATCGTGGACCTTGGCCGCGACGGCCGGCTGGATGCCTTCGGGCATCCGGTCAAGCAGCCACTCCGGCACCCGGATGAACTCCGCAAGCCCGCCGTCGGGGTAGAGCGCCATCAGCTCGCCTCCCCGGGGCCCGAAAACGGCCGCGCCGATCATCGCGCAGCTCGCGCACAGCTGCTCGCGGTCTGACAGGCAGTGCTCGCACCTGCGGCAGGTGAGGTTCGCATGCACGCGCACGCTGTCGCCGATCGCGATCCCCCGCACGCCGGGGCCGAGCGCGTGGACCGTGCCGGCGATCTCGTGTCCGATGGTCCTTGGAAGCAGCGGGTTGCGTCCCAGGCGCCAGAACTCGATCAGTCCGGGCGTGAGCCCGGCGGCGAGCACCCTGACCACGACCTCACCGACCTGCGGTCTTGGCGTGGGCACCCGCTCCAGGCGCAGCTCCTGCTCCCCCGGATGCGCGATCGCGGCGAGCATCTCGGTCGCTTGCGCGACGCTCATCCGGCGACCTCGGCTCCAGGCCGGGCCGGCGTGGCCGGCGTCGTGGCGCGGCGCGATGTGTCCACGCGCAGCGGCGCGTCCACGCGCAGCGGCGCGTCCGCGCAGAACAGCTGCTCCACCGACAGCGGCACGGGGCAAAGCCCCTGCTCGCGGGCGTATCGCAGGAATGTCTCAAGCTCGTTGCGGTTGGGGCCAACGCCATAGGGCCACGGGTCCTCGCCCATCAGCGCGATCGTGCGCTCCGCGACCTGCTGGGCCCAGGGCAGGGGGATGGTCGGCACCGGCGCCTCGAGCAGGCGCGCCAGGGCCTGGATCTTCGACCGCTGAAGCGCATCCAAAAGGCGTGGCGCGATCCACGGGTGCCGCTCGTGGAGCTCTGAGCGGATCACGGTCACGTGCATGATCGGAAAGAGTCTCGTGCGTGCGAGGTATTCACGCTCGACCCTCTCGCTGTCGGGCCACAGGCGCGTAACCACGCCGGAGCGCTCGAGGTAGCAGCGCGGGGGCCTCGCGCTGATGACGGCGTCCAGTTCGCCGCGGCGCAGCATGTCGTCGAGCGTGCGGTCCTGCCAGCGACGCACGCTCACCCCGGGCGCAAGCGAGACGGGCGCCGGCTCGCGCCTTCCCGGCGAATCGAGCCCGGCCTGGTGCCACTCGACGTCACCGAGCGCGATGCCGTGCTCGTCGGCGAGCATGCCCCGCACCCAGACGCCGGCGGTCTGTGCCCAGACGGGTATCCCCACCCGCCGGCCGGCCAGCGCCCGGGGATCGGAGAGACCTCCGCGCACGTAGATCGCCGAGTGGCGGAAGGCCCGGGCCGGGAACGCGGGGATGGCCGTCAGCGACCGGTCCCCGCTGGACCTGAGCGCCACGTAGGCGGCGAGCGAAAGCTCGCACACATCCCATTGGCGGCCGCGCAGGAAGCCCTCGAAGATCGCCTCGGGCCGGTCCAGCTGCTCGCAGCGCATCCGCACGCCCTCCACCTGCACCCGGCCGCGCACCAGGTCACGCACGTGGTCGTGATCGGCGAACGCCGCGCTGACCTGCGGTCGGCCGTCTTGGCTCTCGGTCATCTTGACGCCTTCGCCCACGCCTTTGCCAGGGACGCCCGCGCCAGGGCGGGAGCGGGCGTCCCTGCTCCGCGCAGCGCCGCAGCGAGCCCAGACGCGAACGCCCGCTCCTCGGCGGGCGAGAACGAGCCGGCGACGAATCGGTCCGGCCTGATCAGCAGCACCCGCCCGGAATAGCGGCCGAGGCCACCGCCAGCTGTGCAGTCCGCCTGACCGGCGGCGATCGAGGCTCCAGGCACCGGACCGCTCGGAAGCCTGTCAGCCAGCCAGAGCGCGACGCGCCGCGCGCCGAGCTGCCCCCACAGCGGCTCGCGCAGGTTGGCCAGCTCGCCGCTGTCTGGATCGATCGCAAGCAGCGCGAATCCCCGGCCCAGCAGCTCGTCGAGCTGGAGCTGCCTGCCGTCAGGCAGCAGGACGTCTGGCTGGGGGAGCATCCGGCCGTCCAGCGGCAGCGGCGGCGAGGCGCCCAGCACCAGCCCCGAGTCGTAGCGGGGCTCGGGCTTGAAGCGCATCTCGGTGAGGAACCGTCGTGCCCGGGGCAGCCGCATGATCGCGGCCGCCAGCGCGTCGCGCGCGAACGCCCTCCGGGGGCTGGTGGTCATCATCACCCGCCCCAGACGCAGCGAGAGCGCGATCATCGCCGCGGCGTGGGCGCGGCGCTCCGTCTCGTATGTGTCCAGCAGCACGTTGCCGGCGGCCCCTTTCAGCACGCAGGCGAGCTTCCAGGCGAGGTTGTTGGCGTCCCGCAGGCCGGAGTTCAGGCCTTGGCCCGCGAACGGGGGCATCATGTGCGCGGCGTCCCCCAGCAGGAACACCGAGCCATGGCGCCAGCGCTCGGCGATCAGCGCGTTGAACGTGTACACGGCGCAGCGAATGATCTCCGCCGATCCGGCTCCGGCGCCGTGGGTGCGCAGGAGATCGGTCGCGAACACGGGCTGGGTCGCTTGTGAGTCCTCCTCCTCGTCGCGCAGGAGGAACTCGTAGCGGCAGCGGCCCCCGCGACCGGGGACGATCACGTGGGGCCTGCGCGGGTCGCCGTGGTGCATCGCGTAGCGCTGATCGTGCGGGTCGCCGACGGTGTCGATCACAAGCCACCGCTGGCTGAAGCTCGACCCGCGCATCGGCACGCCGATCAGCTCGCGCACGGTGCTGCGACCTCCATCGCAGCCGAGCAGGAAGCGTGCGCGCACGCTCCGTGTGCCACCGTCTGCGCCGCGCAGGCTCGCGATCACCGAGTCCCCTTCCTGCTCGATGCCGGTGAGCGCGGTCTGAAAGCGGACCTCCGTGCTGCTTGAGTCGCGCAGCGACTCAAGCAGCACGGACAGGAACTCGACGTGGTCGATCGGATTCTTGATCGGCTGGCCGTAGGGAGCGGGGCGGCGGCCGCGCGCGTGGAAGAGCAGCTGCCCCTGAGCGCCGTAGTAGCGGGTGCCGGTGCCGGGCAGCGCGACGGGCCGCTCGCCGCCGAGCAGGCCGAGCGCCTGCAGCATCCGCATCGATTCGTCGTCGATGCTCACGGCGCGCGGGAGCCTGGGCAGCTGCTCATCCCGTTCGATCAGCAGCGTCGGGATGCCCTCCCGCGCGAGCAGGTTGCACACCGCAAGGCCGGTCGGTCCACCGCCGACGACCAGCGCGTCGACGTCGTGCGACTGCTCATCTTGGGCCATCCGCCGCCTCGTCAGCCATGCTGCCTGTGAGCTGCTCGGCGACCACCACGTTCTCCAGCGCTCCCACGCCTGAGATCTCGGCTCGCAGGCGATCGCCCGGCTTGAGGTGCACCGGCGGCTCCCTGAAGTGACCGACGCCTGCGGGCGTTCCCGTGAGGATCAGGTCGCCCGGGGACAGGGGCGTGAACTCGGAGATCCGTGCGATGATCGCACCGGGGTCAAACAGCATGTCGCGCGTGCTCGCGCGCTGCATCTCCACGCCGTTGAGCCACAGCGCAAGATCCAAGCCGGCGCTCAGGTCCAGCTCGTCCAGGGTGACCAGGTAGGGCCCCACCGGCGTGCTCGAGGGCCAGCTCTTGCCCTGCAGCCACTGATGCGTGCGGTGCTGGAAGTCGCGCATGGTGATGTCGTTGGCGACCGTGACCCCGGCGATTGCGGCCGCCCCCTCCTGTGCGTCGGCTCGTCGGACGGAGCGGCCGATGATCAGCGCCAGCTCGACCTCGTAGTCCATCGCGTCGCTCTCGGGCGGCTTGACCACCGCGTCGAAGGGACCGACGAGGCAGTCGGGGAACTTGGTGAAAAGGACCGGGTAGTCCGGCAGTCCACGGGAGGCCTCGGCGGCGTGATCGACGTAGTTGAGTCCGAGGCAGATGATCTTCGCGGGCCGGGGGATCACCGGCCTCAACAGAGCCTCCTCGAGCGCGATCGCGCCCGAGGGCTCGAGCGGCGGGTCGCCCAGGATGCCGATGTCGGTGGCGGCCCCCAGTTCGGTGATCCCACGCAGCGGCACGAGCCGGTCGCCTTCGACCAGCGCGGCGAACCGCCGGTCGCCGGACTGCACGCTCGCAAACCTCACGGCCGGCCTCCGGCCTTCGCCTCGCCAGTGCCCACCCCAGTCCCTCGCCAGCGCGGCGTCGGGCCCCACAGATTGACCGTGAGATCGCTGACCGGCCAGCGCCGGGGCACGCGGGGGTACTCGGCCCGCCCGTCCCAGAATCGCTCCATCTCGCACGACAGCTCGACGCGGTTGGCGTCCGGGTCGTCGAACATCACGAAGATGTTGCTCCCGGGACCGTGGCGCCCCGGCCCCCAGGTCAGCGGGACATCGGCGGCGGCCAGCATGTCGCACCAGCGCTCCAGCTGCTGCCATCCGCCGATCTCAAAGGCGAGGTGATCCATCCCCGGGCGGTCGCCGGACACCACCGCGACGGTGTGGTGCTCACGGTTGCAGCGCAGCCACGTGAACACATTCCCCATCTCGTCTGAGATGCGGAACCCGAGCACATCGACGTAGAACGCGACCATGCGCGGAAGGTGCGCAGAGCGCAGCGTGATGTGGTGCACGCGCACGGGCCGCAGGGGCACGTCGTGCGAGGCGCCCTCGGGGTGGCCGTCCTCGCTGTGGAGCTCGATCCGGTTGCCGTCCGGATCGGCGAGGCAGAGGCAGGGGGGGTGCGCGCCTGCGGGTGTCGACCAGCGGCAGTCGACCCCGGCGTCGCGCAGCCGTGGCTCCCACACGGCCAGGTCGTCATCGGAGAGCCTCAGCGCAAAGTGGTCCAGGCCGTGACCGGCCGAGATCTCAAGCGCATGGCCATCGCCGCCCAGGCCCAGGCGGACCAGATCATCGGATGGTCGCTCGCTGACGCTCATGCCGAGCCTGGCGCGGTAGAAGCGCTCCAGCGCGCCCGGCTTGGTCGAGCCCAGCGAGACGTGCGACAGCTCGGCCTGCAGATGCCCGTTATGGCTACGAGGATCGTTCAATCCAATCTCACTAAGTGGAACAGCGTTATGCTCAGCACGATAGCTGAGCAGGAGACGCTTCGTCAAGGCCGTCCCGCGAGGCTGCCGTCGGCGACCGGGTCAGCCGAGCGTCGACAGGCGATCGACCAGCATCGCGCCGATCGCCTCAAGCCTCGCAGCGTCCAGACGGCTCGCTGGGCCCGACACGGTGATCGCCATGTCCGGAGCCGGGCCGGGACCGCTGCTGGGGATCGCCGCCGCGACCGCGCGCAGCCCTGGCTCGCTCTCCTCGTCGTTGAGCGCATAGCCGCGCCGCGCGATCCGCTCGAGCTCGCGCTCGAGCGCGGCGGACGAGGTCAGCGACCGCGGCGTGAGCGCCCTGCCGATCACCTCGGGGCCAAGGAGGGCTCGCCGTGCGTCGGGCGCCATCCGTGCGAGCAGCGCCTTGCCGCCGGCGGTGCAGTGCGCTGGCAGCGAGGTGCCTGTCCTTGCGGCGGCCCGCACCGCGTGGTTGCCCTCGACGCAGTCCAGAAACAGGGCATCGGCTCCCTGCAGGACAACGAGGTGCGCGGTCTCGTTGATCTCTTCGACGACGCGCTGCATGATCGGGCCCACCGCCGCCCTTATCTCAAGTCGACGGAGGGCCGCGAGCCCCATGCGCAGCAGCGCCGGGCCGCCCATGTAGCTGCGCGTGCGGGGGTCCTGTCGCACGAAGCCCCGATACTGGAGCATCCCGAGCAGGCGATGCGCGCTCGATCGCGAGACGCCGAGAAGCTCGCTGGCCTCAGACACGGAGATGCGGTCCACCGATTCGAACGCGAGCAGCAGCTCGAGCGTGCGCTCGACGGAGTCGGCCTGATAACCCTGTCGCGACCGATCGGCTGGCTGCCGCGGACCGCCCGGCGGGCTGGCACGGGATGGCCGCACGCTCAGGCCTTCGCCGCTCGGTCGGCGCGCAGCAGACCAAGCGCAGTGCACTGTGCGCGGATCACCGCCTGAAGCCTCTCAAGCCGCGCGGGATCCATCCTCAGGGCGGGCCCTGAGACCGTAACGGCCGCATCGATCGAGCCGCGGCCCAGCGGCTCGGGGACCGCGATCGCCACCGCGTGGAGATCCTCCTCGCTCTCCCCGGTGTTCAGCGCGTAGCCGCGGCGCCGGACCTCGTCCAGCTCGTGCTCGAGCGCCGGGATCGAGGTGATCGAGCGCGCGGTCAGCCCACGCAGACGGGCGGGCAGCTGAGCCCGGACCCTGTCGCGGCTGAGCAGCGCCAGGAGCGCCTTGCCACCGGCGCTGCAGTGGGCGGGCAGCGTGGAGCCCGTGCGATCAGCCGCTCGAATCATGTGCCTTCCCTGCACGCAGTCGATGAAGGCGACCTGGCTGCCCTGCAGAACGACCGTGTGCGCGGTCTCGCCCGTGCTCTCCACCACCCCCTCCAGCACAGGCCGAAGCGCGCCAGCCACGTCCAGCCGCCGTACGGCCGCCAGCCCGATCCTGAGCAGGGCGGGGCCGCCGACGTGGGCCCGTCGCTCGGGATCGTGGCGCACGAATCCCCTGCGCTGGAGGATCCCGAGCAGCCGGTACGCCGTCGAGCGCGACACGTTGAGCATCTCGGTCACCTCCGCGATGTCGAGCCCCTCGCGCTCCTCCAGCGCCGACAGCAGCAGGAGCGCACGGTCCACCGACTCGATCGGGTACGCGGGGGCGGCGTCCTGGGCCATCAACCCGCAACCTTATCCCCGGCCGGCCAAGCCGCGGCCCGGGCTGGCTGCCGCGTGGTCGCCATCCGCCCCTTCCCACCGCTGCTCAGTCCGGCGCCCTGAGTCTGCGCAGCCGGGCGAGGAACTGGCGCACGTGCTCGCCCTGCGAGATACCGACCGCGACGATCAGCGCCACCCCATTGAACATGTCCGGCAGCCAGAACGGCGCGCCGGCGAGCTGCAGGCCCTTGACGCCCATCGCCAGCACGAGCACGGCCACCACCGTGCCCCAGACGTTGAAGCGCCCGCGATGGATCTGCGTGGAGCCAAGGAACACGCCGGCGAAGGCCGGCAGCAGGTACGGGGGTCCGACGCTCGGATCGCCCGCGCCAATCTGGGCGCTGACCAGCACGCCGGCGAAGCCGGCCGCGGCGCCGACCAGCGTCAGCGTGGTGAACACGATGCGGTCCGCGCGGATACCGGCCAAGCGCGCTGCCTCCCGGTTGCCGCCGACCGCGTACACGCGCCGGCCCCAGGGGTTGTGCTCGAGCGCGAACCATGCGATCAGCGCCAGGGCCAGGAGGTAGTAGACCGGCAGCGAGATGCCCAGGAGGCTGTCGTCGGCGATCGACTGGAAGGCGTTGCTGAGGCCGATGATCTGGTTGCCGCCCGACACCCAGTTGGTGGCCGCGCTCAGACAGGAGCCCACGCCGAGCGTCGCGATGACGGAGTTGATCCCGACTACGGTCACCAGCGCCCCGTTGATGGCTCCGATCGCGGTGCACGCCGCCACCGCCAGCACGACGGCCGCCCAGACCGGGAAGCCGTGGTCGCCGATCATCCATGCGACGAGGATCGAGCCGAAGCCCACGTTGTATGCGAACGACAGGTCAAATGCGCCGGCGGCAAACGGCAGCACCAGCCCGACCGCGACGATGCCGGTTATCGCCTGCTCGGACAGGATCGTGGTGAACGTGCTGGTGCGCAGGAAGGTGTCGGGCACCCACAGTGAAAACAGCGCGAACAGGCCCGCGCCCACATACAGGGCGCTGAAGTTGGAGAAGCGAAGCGCGCGCATGCTCCCGGGCCACCGGCGAGGGCGAGCGCCCTGCCCGGACGGCGCGGCGGTGCCCGGCTCGGCCGGCGCGCTCGTGTCCGGCTCGGCGGGCGCGCCCGTGTCCGGTGCGGCGGGCGCGCCCGTGTCATGCAGCTTGAGCTCTTCGGAGCGTTGCTCAAGGCTCATGGCAGCGCTTCGGTCTGGGCGAGGGCTCGCGCCTGGCGCTCTGAGACGATCTCGTGCGTGTGACGCTCCGAGGCGAGTGCGGCCGCGAGGATCGCGCGGGGGCGAAGCTCGGTGCCCGTCAGCTCTGCGACCGCGCGACCGTGCCTCATCACCAGCACGCGGTCGCACAGGTCGGCGAGATCGTGGGCATCTGACGCGCACACAAGCACCGCGGTGCCGGCCGCGGCGCACCGTTTGATCAGCGTGAGGATCCTCCTTCTGGCGGCGACATCCACGCCCTGCACGGGCTCGTCGAGCAAGAGCACGCGCGGCGACGTCCGAAGGCACCTGGCGAGTACCGACTTCTGCTGGTTGCCCCCGCTGAGCGCCGCCACCGGACGGTCAGGGTCGGCGGGGGCCAGGCCGACGCGGCCGATCCACTCAAGCGTCTCGCGGCGCTCAGCCGCGCGGTCGATCATCCCGGCTTTGGTGAGCGGCGCGAGATTGGCCAGCGTGAGGCTCTCGCGCACCGTGAAGCCGGGAATCACGCTGCGCTGCACGCGGTCGGCCGGGACGAGTGCGATGCCGCGCGCGAGCGAGCTCGCCGGAGCCGGCCTCGCTGTCGGCTTGCCATCCATCACGATCTCTCCGCATCTTGCGCGGCTGCTACCGAAGATCAGGTCCGCGATCTCCTCGCGGCCGGATCCCGACACGCCCGCAAAGCCCAGGATCTCGCCTCGATGGAGGGTGAAGCTGAGGCCCTCGGTACGCCGGCCGGACAGCCCACGCACCTCGAGCAGTGGCCGGCGATCACTGGCAGGAGCCGGCCGTCCGGGCGTCGGGTCGCTCGCGTCCACCATCATCGCCAGCAGCGAGCGCTCATCCAAGCCGGCAAGGGGGCGGGCGGCGACGACCCGCCCGTCCCTCAGCACCACGACGCGGTCCGCGATCTCCAGTGCCTCCTCGAGCCGATGCGACACGAACAGCACGGCGGTGCCGCGCGCGGCGAGCTCCCTGATCGCTGAGAACAGGCGCGCCACCTCCGGCCTGCTCAGCGCGGTGGTCGGCTCATCGAGGATGAGCACGCCGCTTTCGTCACGCCAGTCGACGATCGCGCGAGCGATGGCGACGAGCGTCCGCTCGACAGGCGCGAGCGCTTGCACGGGCGCGCTCAGATCGACCCCTTCGAGGCCGACGCGCGCGAGCATGCGGCGCGCCCTGGCGGCCTCCGCGCGCCACCGGATCCGCCCGCCCACACCGGTCTGATAGCCGGCGGTCAGGGCCAGGTTGTCGAGCACGCTCATGTTCGGGATCAGGCCCAGGTCCTGATGCACGAATCGCATGTGCTGACGCCATTGATGCGAGTGATCGTCCAGCGGCACTCGATCGCCTCGAAACCACGCCTGCCCGCCGTCCTCGGCCCGGTGAAAGCCCGAGAGGATCTTGATCAGGGTGGACTTGCCGCTTCCGTTCTCGCCGATGAGCGCGCACACCTCTCCGGCGTGCAGCTCAAGCGAGGCCTCGTCAAGCGCTCGCTGTGAGCCGAACGATTTGCTGACGCCGGCCAGGCGCAGGAGCGCCTCACCGGGTGGGCTGTTGGCTGGCGCCTCAGCGCAGTCCCTCACCCCTTCACACCCCACAGGGCCAAAAAGCGCTGTCTGAAGTTCGGAACGTCTGGCCAGCCCTGCTTGATGTTGAACGTGAGGTTCTGCCGGGTGATGAACTGCATCGGGAGGAACGAGACGTGCACCGGCTGTCCGTCGAGGGCGCGGGCGGTCGCATCCACCAGGGCCCAGCCGCTGAAAGACGGGGCCTGCGAGGCGTCCACCGTCGACTCGCCGGATTTGATGTAGGCGTAGTTGACGCTCCCGCCGGCTCCGGTGAGCATCTGGATGCCGTGGATTCCGGCGGCGCGGAGGGCCTCGGGGACGCCGATCTCGGTGTCGCCGTCGATGAACGCGATCCAGTTGATGGACGGGTTCTGCTGCAGGTAGCTGACCACACGCGCCGGATCGTTGCGGCCGATGTCCGAAAGCTGGGTGTCGATCGTAGAGACGGTGCATCCCGAGCAGCCGCTGTGGATGGTCTGCTGGATGGCGCTCGCGACGCCCTGAAGCCCCTGGATCTGCGGCACCGCGACGATGAGCACGTGCGCATGTCCGTCGGACTTGGCGATCATGTAGTCGGCCTCCAGCGTTCCGAGCTCGTGGTACTGCGGTGGTCCGTAGATGTCGGCGGAGAACAGGGGATCGTCGTCGGTGAACATCGTCACCGCGACCACGTGCCTGGCTCGGAGGGCCGCCAGTTGGCGGTGGTAGAGGATGCTCGGGTCGCCGGCGTTGATGACGGCTGCCGGCGGGCTTGCGAGCACCTGATTCCAGGCGACCTGGATCGCCTGGGGCGTGTCTCCCTGCTGGTTGATGACGTGGAGCCGGATGCCGAGCGCCTTCGTCGCCTGCTGCACCCCCGCGAGGATCTGCATCCCGATCGGCGTGCCGTCGGCGATGAAGTCGACGAGCTTCCCGGCCGGCCGGCGCGTCAGCGGCTGGGTCTGGCCGATGCTCGAAGGCGTCCTCTCAAACGGCGCGATTGCTGCGGCTGCCGCTCTCACCTGTGCCGCCAGCGTGCCGCCCATCGCCGACGACGACGAGGAGCCGGTCACCGCGGCGCCAGAGCTCGAGGCGCCGCCTGTGGGCGCCGAGCTGCTTGCCGCGCTCGATGAGCTCGACGAGCCGCCGCACGCGGACAGACCGATCGCAAGCACCACGGCGAGCGCCGTCGCGACGGCGCGCAGGGCACCCCGGCCTTGGGTGGGGTCAGAATTCACGGACGTCGACCTCCTCCGATCGTCGCCGAGCCCGCTCGAGAGCGGCCTCGTGACTAGCAGAACACAATTCCGTACAAAGATACACGCTACGGCCGTACTTGTCTACTGCCAGAATGCGATTCTGTGCAGCGCGATCAGAGATGAGCTCAATGATGTGCGCCGCTCGAGCGGTGCGCCGGGCCGTGTTTCAGGTCAGCGCTCGGACCGCCAGCACGATCCCGATCACCAGCGCCACCACGCAAACGCCCCAGATCAGGCACCCGAACGCGCTGGCCTCAGAGCGGATCGGGTTGGGAGGCGCGGGGATCCTCACGCCGGGATGCCGGCCGGCGATGGCCCGATGTCGTGCGCCGCAGCCGGTGGCGGCCCGGCGACGCTCGCAGCGGCTGCCGGTACGCCTGGGCTGGCCGCCGGTACGCCTGGGCTGGCTGCGTGCGGCCCGATTTTGCCCGTCGCGGCTGGCGGGCCGCCGCGCATGGCTAGAGCACGTACACCGTGGTGTAGACGATGATCCACATCGCGTCGACGAAGTGCCAGTAGATGCCCGGCACCTCCATCCCCGCGTGCGCCTCCGGCGAGTAATGGCCCCGGAAGGCCCGGATCGTCACCATCAAGAGCAGGCACAGGCCCACGAACACGTGGCAGCCGTGCAGCCCGGTGAGCGCGTAGAACACCGTCGCCTGCGCCGCGTCGTGGGGCGCGAAGCCGATGTGGACGTACTCGTTCACCTGGATCGTGAGGAACGCGAGCCCCAGCAGGAACGTCGCGACCATCCCGGCCTTCAGTCCGAAGCGGTTTCCGCGCTTGATCGACGTCAGGGCCCAGTGCAGGGTCAGCGAGGATGACAGCAGGATCGCGGTGTTGACGCCCGTGGTCGCCTCCGGAAGGGTCGTGCCGGGCGTCGGCCACGGGTTGTGGTTGACGATCCTGATGAAGAAGTACGCCGTGAAGAACGCGGCGAAGATCATCACCTCGGAGATGATGAACAGCAGCATCCCCAGCGTGGGGGGGTGCACGCGGGAGGAGCGGTTGGCGGCTGGCGGGCCGTGATGGTCTGCGACGTGAGCGATCGAGGCGGCTTCCATGTCGCCCTCTTCAGGCCGCGCGGACGGGGTCGTGGTGGACGATGTGCTCAACGGGCTTGCCGGTTGCGGCTCTGACCCGCTCGATCAGGTCCGCGCGCAGCCAGCCGGACTTGGTCTCCGGGAACGTGGAGATCACGATGTCGTGCACGCGGAAGTACTGGAGCGCATTCATGATCGCCGTGTAGGGGTCGGGATCCCCGATCATCCCGGCGGCGGTGAGGCCCGCGTCCCTGAGCCTCGTGAGGACCATCGACAGGCGCGTGCGGGCGCGGCGAGCGGCGCCGCCCCCGCCTCCCTCCTGGGGGACCAGCACGATGAACAGGCGCGGCTCTCCGCCCTCCCGTGAGCGGGCGATCAGCGCCTCAAGCAGCTCGTCGCCGCTGGCGGTCCGGTTGGCGACCGCCAGCGTGACGTGGAACGAGAGGCCCTCGGAGTCGATGTCGGCAACCACGTGCTCCACCGGCAGCCCGGACGCCTGGCGGATGCGCTCGACGAGGTCGCGCCGAAGCCACCCGGAGCGCGACTCCGGGTAGGTGGAGACGAGGATCATGTCGGGGTCGTGCTCGCGGATGGCGTCCATCGCGGCCGTGTAGGGGTCAGGGTCGCCCACCTCGCCGATCGCCTCGATGCCCTCGGAGCGCACGAAGCCGACCGCCAGGTCCACTCGCGCCTGCGCGGCGTCGAACACGGCGTCGTCGTAGATCACGTAGCCCGCGCGCGGCCGCGTCTGCGGCACGCACAGCACGAAGCGGGTCTCCTCCTCGTCGGCGAGGCGCCGGACCGCCTCGATCAGGGGACGGCCGCCGATCGTCTCGTTGGCGATGACCAGCACGGTTCTCACCGGCCACCGTCCTCAGCGGGTGACTGCGTCTGGGACTGGCCGGCTCCGACCGCCACGGGACGCGCCTCCGTCGGCGGCTTGAAGATCCCGTGGACGGCCCCCGGCACGCCGTACTCGTAGGGCCCGCCGACGACGGTCGGGACCGTGTCGAAGTTGAAGATCGGTGGCGGTGAGGAGACCTGCCATTCGAGCGTCATCGCGCGCCACGGGTTGGCGGCGGCCCTGGGTCCCCAACGCCAGCTTGCGACGACGTTGTAGAGGAAGATCAGCGTGCTCGCGCCCAGCACGAACGAGCACAGGGAGATGAACAGGTTCCAGCCGGCGAACTGCTGGGCGTAGTCGGCGACGCGGCGCGGCATGCCCTCGATGCCGATGATGTGCATCGGCCCGAACGTGAGGTTGAAGAAGATGAACGTCATCCAGAAGTGCCACTTGCCCAGCCGCTCGTCGAGCATTCGCCCGGTCATCTTGGGGAACCAGTAGTAGACGCCCGCGAAGATCGTGAACAGCGAGCCGCCGAACAGCACGTAGTGGATGTGCGCGACGATGAAGTAGGTCTGGCTGACGTGGATGTCGAAGGGCACCATCGCGAGCATCACGCCGCTGATGCCGCCCAGCGTGAACATCGTCAAAAAGCCCAGCGCGAACAGCATCGGCGTATCCAGATGCAGCACCCCGCGCCAGAGCGTCGCCAGCCAGGAGAAGATCTTGATCCCGGTTGGCACGGCGATGATCGCGGTGGTGACCATCATCGGGATCCGGATCCAGGGCGCCATCCCGGAGACGAACATGTGATGCGCCCAGACGGTGAACCCGAGCACGACGATCGCCAGCAGCGAGAACGCCATCATCCGGTAGCCGAAGATCGGCTTGCGCGCCTTGACGGCGATCACCTCGGAGATGATCCCGAAGCCGGGCAGCATCATGATGTAGACGGCGGGGTGCGAGTAGAACCAGAAGACGTGCTGGTACATGAGCACGTTGCCGTCCTTGGCAGGCCCGACGAACGCGTCGAAGAAGTGGAAGTGCATCGCCGTGTCCAGGAGCACGAAGAACTGCGAGGCGGCGATGAACGGGGTGGCGATCACCACCAAAAGCGACGTGGAGAAGTTCGCCCAGACCAGCAGCGGCATCCGGAAGAAGCTCATCCCCGGCGCGCGCATGGTGATGATCGTCACGAGGAAGTTCAGAGCGGTGAAGATCGACGAGAAGCCCGCGAACTGCACGCCGATCGAGAAGAACATCTGCCCGAGCGGCTGCGTGGTCGACAGCGGCGCGTACGCCGTCCAGCCGGAGGCGAACGCGCCCCCGGGCGCCAGGAAGCTCATCAGCATGATCACGCCCGCCATCGGCAAGAGCCAGTATGAGAGCGCGTTCAGCCGTGGGAACGCCATGTCCGGCGCACCGATCATCAGGGGCAGGACGAAGTTCGCGAGCCCGGCGAACACCGGGATGACGAACAGGAAGATCAGCACCGTGGCGTGTACCGAGAAGACGCCGTTGTACTCCTCCGGGGTCAGGAACTGCATGCCGGGCTTGGCGAGCTGGGCGCGGATCAGCATCGCCAGCAGCCCGCCCACGAACAGGAAGAAGAACGAGGTGACCGTGTACTGGATGCCGATCACCTTGTGGTCGGTGTTCACGCGGAAGTAGTCCCGCCAGCTGCGCGCCCCGTGGTCGGCGTGGCTCTCCGGCCTCGTCGGCCGCCCGCTTGCCCAGTACAGCCAGTAGTCGCAGGTTCCGATGCCCAGCAGAAACCCTCCGGGGACCGAGAACAGGCCGACGATCGTGATCGCGTGGCCGTCGATCACCGGGTGCTGGTGCATCAGCCAGCGGATCAGCACCGTGAGCGCGAATGCGAGCAGCAGTCCTAGGATCTCGCCCAGCGCCGCCCGGTACCAGCCGGGACGCCGGAGCTTCACAGGGAGGGCCATGGGCACGCCTCCTGATTG
This sequence comes from Solirubrobacteraceae bacterium, assembly GCA_035294345.1. GTDB lineage: Bacteria > Actinomycetota > Thermoleophilia > Solirubrobacterales > Solirubrobacteraceae > Palsa-465. Next base: position 26,764 of record DATGLC010000086.1, on the reverse strand, counting down.
ATTGTGGTCAGACCTGAGGGTCCCTTGGGGTGGTCGTTCATGGTCACAGCTTGGGGCTCGGTGGGTTCTTCACGGGCGTCGAGTCCCCGGGCACGCCCGGCTGAACGGCGCTGCGCGGCGGATTGCCGATCGGCGGCGGGCCGTTGACCGGCTGCGAGGACAGCCATGCGCGGAACGCGGCGGGCGAGACGACGCGCACCGTGGCGCGCATCAGCGAGTGCCCGGCGCCGCACAGCTCGGTGCACTCAGCCGGGTAGGTCCCGATGCGCGTCGGCGTCACGCGCAGGGTCGTGGTGATGCCGGGGACGGCATCCAGCTTGACCGAGAACTCGGGCACGAAGAAGCTGTGCACGACGTCCAGCGAGCGGATCTCGAACACGACCGGCTCGTCGGTGGGCAGGTAGAGGATCGGCGAGACGACCTGGCGCGAGCCGCCGCGCGGGTAGGAGAACTCGAACGCGAACTGGCGTGCGGTCACGTTGACGACCATCGCCCCGGGGTGGTGCTTCTCGTCGGCGCGCAGGACCGTGTAGGAGTAGCTCGCGAGCCCCAGCATCAGCAGCGCCGGGATCACGGTCCAGACCACCTCCAGGCGGGTGTTGCCGTGGATCGGGGGTCCGTCCTTCTCCTCCTCGCCCGGCCTCATGCGAAACTTCCAGGCCGAGAAGATCACGACCGTCTCGACAAGCACGAAGATCGGCACCGAGGCGATCAGCAGCACGTCGTAGAGCGTGTGGATGTTGGCGGCCTGCGTGGAGGCCTCCGCGGGGAACCAGGGGACGAGGAACAGGACCACGGGGATCAGCACCGCGATCCCGACGATCCCGAACGCGATCATCTGCCACAGCAGGCGGTTACGCATCGCCACCCCCCGCGCCGGCGCGCGACCACGCCGACGGGGCCGACCCAGCGCCGCCGCGCCGGAGGCCTACGGGCGAGAGCTCACGCGCTGTGCCTCCCATCTCTCCAGCGCTGAATCCTATGCCCTCCGGGCGATGGACGTCGAGGTTCGGCGACGAAAAATCCCCGCACACGCCCCACTTTGAGGCAATCGTTGCAAGCTTGCGCGTCGGGTTCGGGGACTGTCGGCCCTCGGCCGGCGCGGCGCTAGTGGTGGCCGTGGTCCTCGGGCAGCTCCGCGATGTCCCGGCGCGTGTCGCGGATCCAGAGGGCGACCGAGGGGACGAACACCGCCAGCCCGATGATCGAGACGATCCATCCGAGCGTCGAGCCGACCACGATCAGGGTGATCCCGATCGCGGTCAAAAGCGGCAGGACCGTTGGTCCCGGGAGGTGGATCTCCTCGCCCACCGGCGGCACCGCGCCGGGCTCGCGAGCCGCGTGATGGTCGCTCATGACGCAGACCTCGCAAAGCGGGCGCTCGCCCGCGGCAGATCGACCCCGCGGCCGCTCACGGGTGAACGTAGATCGCGGCGGCGACGAACGTGATCCCGAACATGAACATGCAGACCGCACCGGCCAGCAGGCCGGTGCGAAGGTTCTTTCTGGCCAGCTTGCGGTCCATATGCGCAGATCCTACAGCTTGACGTCGAGCACCATCGCCGCAAACAGCAGCGCCAGGTACGCGATCGAGAACAGGTACAGCCGCAGCGCCGCGCGACGGGTGGCGGAGCGCCACAGCGCGAGCGAACCGCCGACGAAGGCGAGCCCGAGCGCCATCGAGCAGACCAGGTAGAGGCCGCCGAAGGCGCCCGCGCAGAAGGGCAGCTGCGTCACGGCGTACAGGAGGATCGTGTACAGGACGATCTGGCGGCGGGTCTCGCGCTCTCCGCGCACCACCGGCAGCATCGGCACGCCGACCGTCGCGTACTCGTCCTTCATCAGCAGGCTCAGCGCCCAGAAGTGAGGCGGCGTCCAGTAGAAGATGATCGCGAACAGGTAGACGGCCGTCCACGACAGCGAGCCTCGGGTTGCGGCCCAGGCCACCAGCGGCGGCATCGCGCCCGCAGCGCCGCCGATCACGATGTTCTGCGGCGTGCGCCGCTTGAGCCACAGCGTGTAGACGCCCACGTAGCCGGCGAATCCGGCCAGGGCCAGCGAGGCCGCCAGCACGCCGACGGTCGCCGACAGCAGCGCAAACGACGCCGCCTGCAGAAGGATCCCGAACGCGAGCGCCGCGGCCGGACGCACTCGTCCGGAGGGCACCGGTCGCGACGAGGTGCGGCGCATCCGCGCGTCGATGTCGCGGTCCAGGAAGTGGTTTACGGCTCCGGCGCCGCCGGCCGACAGGTAGCCGCCCGCGCAGGTCAGCGCCACGCGACCCGCGGACGGATCGCCGGCGATCTCCATCGTCGCCACGGTCGTCGCGAGCAGGAGCGTCTGCACCCGGGGCTTGGTCAGCTCCACGTAGTCGCAGATCAGCTGGCGCGCCCGCGAGCGGCTGGGCGTCACGATCGGCGCCGGCCGGCTGCCCGCCAGCGCCTGTGCGCCGCCGGTCCGCGCCGGTCTCATCCCTCGCCGATCGGCGCGCCCGTCGCCCTCATGCGCCGCTCCGCGTCAGCTCCGCAGGCGCATCGGCTCTGGCGAACTGCTCCGAGCCGCCGGTCTTCTGGATCACGCCGGTGCGGCGCTCGATCTGCCGGCGGATGTCGCGCATCGGCTCGGCCGAGCGCACGCGGGGGATCTCGTCGAAGTTGTTGACCGGCGGGGGGCTTGTGGTGAACCACTCCAGCGTGTTGGCCTTCCAGGGGTCGGGCCCGGCGATCCTGCCCACCTTCAGGCTGCGTGCCACGTTGGCGATCGTGACGAGCACCCCTGCGCCGAGGATGAACGAGCCGACCGTCGAGATCATGTTGTAAGTGGACCATCCCAGGCCCGGCTGATAGGTGTAGATCCGCCGCGGCATGCCCGACAGGCCGAGCGCGTGCTGGACGAAGAAGGTCGTGTTGAAGCCGATGAACACCAGCCAGAACGACAGCTTGCCGACGCGCTCGTCGAGCATCCGGCCCGTCATCTTGGGGAACCAGTAGTACAGACCGGCGAACACCGGGAACACGGCCCCGCCGAAGATCGTGTAGTGGAAGTGCGCGACCACGAAGTAGGTGTCGTTGAGCTGCCAGTCCACCGGGAACACCGCGCAGAAGATCCCCGTGATCCCGCCGACGGTGAAGATCGCGAGCATCCCCACCGCGTAGTACATGGCGGTCGTCATCCGGATCGAGCCGCGCCACATCGTCGCGATCCAGTTGAAGATCTTCACCCCGGTCGGCACGCCGATCAAAAACGAGCTGAGCATGAAGAAGCCCAGCACAACGATCGGAACCGGCGAGGCGAACATGTGGTGCGCCCACACGAGCGTCGCCAAAAACGCGATCACCGCCGTCGAGGCCGCGACGGCCTTGTAGCCGAAGATCGGCTTGCGGCTGAAGACGGGGATGACCTCGGAGATGATCCCGAAGCCCGGCAGCACCATGATGTAGACCTCCGGGTGGCCGAAGAACCAGAACAGGTGCTGCCAGAGGACGGGCGAGCCATGGTCGGTGGGGTCGAAGAAGTGCGTGCCGAAGTGGCGGTCGGTCAACAGCATCGTGACCGCGGCCGCGACGACCGGCAGCGCGATGATCAGCAGCACCGCGTAGACCAGGACCGCCCAGACGAACAGCGGCAGGCGGTTCCACCCCATCCCGGGCGCGCGCATGTTGACGATCGTGGCGTAGAAGTTGACCGCGCCGACAAGGGAGGAGATGCCCGTGATGTGGATCAGGAAGATCCACGCGTCCTGGCCTCCGCTGGGCGAGTAGAGCTTCTCCGAGAGCGGGGGATAGCTCCACCAGCCGGCGTCCGGCGGGCGCCAGAAAAGCGAGATGTAGAAGACCACGCCGCCGAACAGCAAAAGCCAGAACGACAGCGCGTTTAGCCGGGGGAAGGCCATGTCCCGCGCCCCGATCATGAGCGGCACGAAGTAGTTGGCAAAGCCCGCCATCACCGGCACGACGAACAGGAAGATCATCGTGGTGCCGTGCATCGTCAGCAGCTCGTTGTAGATCTGCGAGTTCAGCAGCGTGTTGTTGGGCTCGCTGAGCTGCAGGCGCATCATCAGCGCCTCCGTGCCGCCGAGCGCGAAGAACACGAACGTCAGGACCAGGTACATGATCCCGATCTTCTTGTGGTCGGTGGTCAGCACCCAGTCGACCCACGGCTTGCTCGTCCGCGGACGATGCACCTCGTGGGCGATCACCTGCGGCACGGGAGTCAGCTGGCGCTCGGCGGTGGTTGTGGCCATTCAGTTCCCCAGTTGCCCGTCGGATGTCAGGATCTGGCGCAGCTGGGCGACCTGGTCGTTCTGCGCCTGTATGAGCCGGCCCTGCTGCGTGACCCAGGCGGAGTACTGCGAGGGCGTCACGACGTGAACGAACGCAACCATCGCGTCGTGGCCGGTGCCGCACAGCTGTGCGCACTGCCCGCGATAGGTGCCTGTGTGCAGAGCCTTGAACCACGCGTAGGTCGTGTAGCCGGGCACGGCATCGACCTTGCCGCCGAGCGCCGGGACCCACCAGGAGTGGATCACGTCCGTCGATTGGATCGCGAGCACGACCGTGGTGTGCACCGGCACGACCATCGTCGTGTAGGAGTAGGGCAGCTTCTCCTGGAAGTAGTTGTCCAGGCAGCCGTTGCCGTACACGTATCGCCAGATGAACTGCCGCCCCTGGATGCAGATCATCAGCTTGCGGCCGTTCGGCGGGCTGGGCTCGTTCAGCGAGGCCACCAGGACAGCGCCGCCGGGCCCGGAGTTCGGCGGGTTGACGATGCTCGGAAGCTTGACGAACGTCACCACCGTCAGCACCACGAGGATCAGCGCCGCCGCCACCGTCCAGCTGATCTCAAGCTTGGTGTTGCCGTGGATCTGCGCCGCGACGGGGTTGCGCTTGGCGCGGAAGCGCCACACCGTGTAGACGATCGCGCCCTCGACGATGACGAACACGATCGCGGCGATGTAGAGGATGATCTTGTACAGCGAGTCGATCTCGTTGGCGTTCGGCGAGCCGCCGGACTTCGGCGTGAAGAAGTCGGCCATCGCGGGCTGCGCGAACACAAGCGAGCACAGCAGGACCGCGACCACCAGCGCCGGAGAAGGCATCGGCCGCAGCGCGCGGCGGGCGGCCCTGGTCGTGAGCCGCGCGGCGCGCGGGGCTTCTCCGAGGCCTCCGGCCGCGCCGGGCAGACGCGGGCGGGAGGTGGCGGCGTGGACGTCTGATCGCAAGGCGCGGGGCATTCTAATCGCCCGGCCCGTCCGCAGGCGCCACACCCCGTGGCCGTGCGCTGCCCGGCGCCGGCCGAGCCGGGCTGCGCAAAGCGCACACAAGCGCGCACATATACTGGCGCCCCTTGCGACTTTCGACGGCGCTCAGAGCCGGGGCGTGGGGCCTGGTCGCCGCTGGGGTGGCGGCGCCGCTGGTGCGCCGCAGGGTCGCGCTGCCGGGCCCGGTGGTGCTCGCCTCGGGCGCGCTGTCGCTGCCGGCGCTCGCGGTCGCCGTGCCGCGCACGCGCGCTCGCGACCTGGCGCTCTGCGCCCTGAACATGTGGACCTATCTGGCGGCGTACAAGATGCCCAACGACAATCCGGAGGCGCTGCGCAGGCGGGTGCGCATCGACTACCCGATCGAGGTCGACCGGATCATCGGCCTTGGGGTTCCGCCCACGGTGCGTCTGCAGGCCCGCGCCGATCCCGCTCATCTCAGCGGCGTCGAGCGGGCGCTGGTGTGGTGCCACTGGGTGTGGTTCGCCGTCCCGCACGGCGCGCTCGCGTACGTCCTGTGGCGGGCGCCGCGCCGCTTCGACGCGGCCGCTGCTCGGATGTACGCGGTGTTCGATCTGGGCGCCGTGATCTACTGGGCGCTGCCCACCGCGCCGCCGTGGTGGGCGAGCGAGCACGGCCGCCTGCACCATGGCAGCCTGCCGAGGGTGCGCCGCAAGATGATCGACTACGGGCAGGAGTTCTGGGGCGAGCGGTGGCCTGACCTCTACGATGTCCTGGGAGGCAACCCGCTCGCCGCGATGCCATCGCTGCACTTCGCCACGACCGTGATGGCCGCGCGCCTGCTGGGCGAGGTCGGGCCGGTCGCCGGGGCGGTGGGATGGGCCTATGCGATCGCGCTCGGGGTCGCGCTCGTGTACCTGGGCGAGCACTACGTCGTGGACCTGCTCGCGGGCGGGGCGCTGGCCGAGACCGTCCGCACCCAGTCGCCGCGGGTCAAGCCCGCGCTGCGCCTGATCACAGGAGCGCTCCAGGCGCTGGAGCGCCGGGCGGCCGCGGGGTAGCGCGCGGTGGGTCGCGCTCCGGTCCGGCGAGCAGGCGGCGGGCTGGCCCAGGAGCCGCTCCCGCGGCCGAGCGAAGGGACCGGGCTTGAGCGCGGCCGAACCGAGGAGATGCCGCGCCTGCGCCTGACGCGCGGGCGGCTGTGGGCGTCGGCGGTGTTCGTCGCCTCGACGGTCGCGTTCCTTTACCTGGTGCTCCCCAAGCTGCTCGGCCTGCGGGACACGTGGAGGCGCATCCAGCACGGCAACGCGTGGTGGCTGTGCTTGGGGGTCGTGCTGGAGGGCCTGTCGTTCGCCGGCTACGTGGTGCTGTTCAGGGGCGTGTTCGCTCGCGGGGCGCGGCGGATCGGATGGCGCGCAAGCTACGAGATCACGATGGCCGGGCTGGCGGCGACGCGGCTGTTCGCCGCCGCCGGCGCGGGCGGGGTGGCGCTGACCGCGTGGGCGCTGCGACGATCGGGTATGGGGCGGCGCGCCGTGGCGCGCAGGCTGGTCGCCTTCATGGCGATCCTTTACGGCGTCTTCATGGCCTGCCTGGTGATCGATGGCCTGGGCCTGTACCTGGGGCTGCTGCCGGGGCCCGCCCCGTTTGCGATCACCGTCGTTCCGGCCGTCGTGGGCGCGTCCGCGATCGCGGTCTCGGTGGCGATCTCGCTGCCGGCGCTTGATCCCCGCCGCCTGCTGGTGCGGCTGGGAGGCGGGCGCGGCGCCGACCGTCTCGCGGGCAGGCTGGTCGCGGCGCCCGCCGCGGCGTCGGCGGGCATGCGAACCGCGGCTTCGCTCGTGCGCGCGCGCGAGCCGGCGCTGGCCGGTGCCCTGGCCTGGTGGGGGTTCGACATCGCCGTCCTGTGGGCCTGCTTTCACGCCTTCGGCGGCGCGCCGGCGGTCGCGGTCGTGGTGATGGCCTACTTCGTCGGGATGCTCGGCAACGTGCTGCCGCTGCCGGGCGGCATCGGCGGCGTCGACGGAGCGATGATCGGCGCGTTCTCGGCCTTCGGGATAGCGCCCTCGCTGGCGGTGGTGGCGGTCCTGGCGTATCGTGTGCTCGCGTTCTGGCTGCCGACGGCGCCGGGTGCGATCGCCTACCTTCAGCTGCGCCGGACCGTGGGCAGGTGGCGGGCAGAGCGGACGCCGCGCTATACTTAGTGAAGCAATGGAGCGGGGAATCGAGCGGATCGTGATCGTCGGCAGCGGCCCCGCCGGCTACACCGCGGCGCTCTACGCGGCGCGAGCCGAGCTCGAGCCGCTCGTCGTCGAGGGGTTCGCCTGGGGCGGGCTGCTGCAGCAGACGACCGACGTCGAGAACTACCCGGGGTTCCCCTCCGGGATCACCGGGCCCGAGCTCATGAGCGCCCTGCGCGCCCAGGCGGAGCGATTCGGCGCGCGCCTGATCACCGACGACGCGACCGCGATCCAGCTCTCGGCCGACGCCTCACAGCCGCACCGGGTCCTCCTCGGCGACGACGTGCACCTGACGCGCACCGTGGTCCTGGCGATGGGCGCCCAGCACCGAAAGCTCGGCGTCCCCGGCGAGGAGGAGCTGGCGGGCCGCGGGGTTAGCTACTGCGCCACGTGCGACGCCGCGTTCTTCAAGCAGGTGCCGACGATGGTCGTCGGCGGCGGCGACTCGGCGATGGAGGAGGCGATCTTCCTGGCGAAGTTCGCCTCCCGGGTGGTGGTCGTGCACCGCCGCCAGGAGTTCCGCGCCTCGCGGATCATGCTAGAGCGGGCTCGCTCGGTGCCGAACATCGACTGGCTGACGCCGTATGCGGTGGAGGAGCTGGCCCCGGACGGCGACGGCCGCTCGCTGGCGGTCGCGCGCCTGCGAAACACGGCCGATGGGACGAGACGCTCGCTTGAGGTGTCCGGGGCGTTCATCGCCATCGGCCACGAGCCCCAGTCACAGCTGGTCGCCGGGCAGGTGGAGCTCGACGACGCCGGATACGTCGTCACCCGGGGCCGATCGACGCGCACGTCGGTGCCCGGGGTCTTCGCGGCCGGGGACCTGGTCGACCACACCTACCGGCAGGCGATCACCGCCGCCGGCTCGGGTTGCCAGGCCGCGCTGGACGCGGAATGGTACCTGCGCGACAACCCCGCGCCGGCGGGCTGGAGCGCCGGCGCGCACGTCTCGCCGCGTCCTGCCGCGGCCGCTCAATAGACGCGACAGAGGACGGTCGGCGGCTGCGCCGTCCGGAGCTCGGTGGCCTGCGCCGGGCTCCGTGCTCTGCGCCGGGCTCCGTGCTTTGCGCCGGGCTCCGTGCTTTGCGGCGGGCTCCGCGCACTGCGCCGGGCTCCAGTGGGCGCCGCGCGACCTCGCCGGCTCGGGCTCCGTGGCCGCCGCCGGCGCTCAGTAGGGGCAGCCCTCGGCCGGGCGCCAGTCGCCGGAGGCGGGCGACTGCCCCATCCACAGCCCGAAGTCCTGCGTCCAGGTTCCCGGGCGAGCGCTGTAGCCGGGGATCGCGCGGTCGTCGACCCCAACCCCCATGTAGCGCCACGTGGGGCTGAGGATGTTCTGGCAGTGACCGGTGCTGGCCATCCAGGCGGCGACGACCGCGGCCGGCGTCGAGAAGCCGGTGGCGATGTTCTCCCCGATGCTCGACCAATTGAAGCCGACCCCGCTGATGCGGGCTCCGAAGTCGCTGCCGTGGCTGAAGCTGCGCAGCTGCACCATCACATTGGTCCAGCCCTGCGCGGAGCGGTTCAGCCGCGGGCTCTCCCTCAACGCCGGCAGTCCGCGCCTGCGCCGCTGGACGTTGACCAGGCAGACAACGGCCCTCTGGAGCTGTGCGCGGGTGGCGCGCCAGATCGGCGTGCGCGCGTGAGCGCAACCATGAGCCCGCACCCCCCGGTGAGCGCGAGCACCCCGGTGGGCGCGTGCGGCCGAGTCGGCGCGCACGGCCGCACGCGAGTGCGCACCCCGGCGAGCGTGTGCCGCGGCGCCGGCGCGCGCGTGCGCAGCGGCAGGTCCGGGCAGGCAGGCGCCCACCGCCACGACCAGCGCGGCGGCCAGCCACAGCCGGCCGAGCGCGACCAGACGACCAGTCGACCCGGCGGCGCGCGTCTGCGCGCTGACTGAGTGGCTCATCACCCCTACCATCGGCACGTCGGCCCAAAACTTGAGCGCTCCCGGCGCTCGAGGAGCGGCTCGCCGCAATGGCGCGCACCCTACACCAGATCGCGCTGGGGCGTGAGCACGATCTTCAGCGCCTCGCGGCGGGCGAAGATCGCGTATGCCTCGGCCGCCTGCTCGAGCGCCATCCGGTGCGTGACCAGCGGAGACGGATCCACCCGTCCGCTGGCGAGCAGCTCGATGGCGCGGTCCACGTGGGCGATCACGTTCGCCTGGCCGCTGTGCAGCGTCAGCGCCTTGATCCACAAAAGGCCCATGTGAACCTCGCAGCGCTCGGCGTAGACGCCGATCGCCACCACCGTGCCGGCCTTGCGCGCGAGCCGGATCGCGAGCTCCAGCGCATCCTGGCTGCCGACCGCGTCGATGACCGCATCCGCCCCGCGCCCGCCGGTCAGCTCCAGGCAGCGCTCCCTGGGATCCTGCCCGTTCAGATCAACGGCGAGCGCTCCGAAGCGGCTGGAAAGCTCAAGGCGCGACGGGACGCTGTCGACGGCGAGCACGGCGCGCGCGCCCGCGGCGAGCGCAACCTGGACGGCGCACAGGCCCACCGGGCCCAGGCCGAGCACCGCGACCGTGTCGCCCAGCCCGACGGCTGCCGCCGAGACCGCGTGCAGGCCGGTCGCCAGCACGTCGCCGGCAAACAGCGCCGCCTCGTCCGACAGCGAGTCGGGAACGCGGCGCAGCGTCATGTCGGCCATCGGCACAAGCGCCGCCTCGGCCTGGGTGCCCTGGAGGGCGCCGAGCGCCTCGCCGTGGCCGAACACGCGCATCCGCTCGCACTTGTGGTACTGGGCTTGAATGCAGTGCCAGCAGCTGCCGCAGGCGGTGTGGAAGCACCCCAGCACCCGGTCGCCGGGCCGAACGCGCGTCACCCCGTCGGCCACCTGCGTGACCCGGCCCACGAACTCGTGGCCGAGCGTGAAGCCGGGCTCGATCCGCACGCGGCCGCTGAGGATGTGCAGGTCGGACCCGCAGATCCCGCTCGCGTCGACGGCCACGATCGCGTCGCCCGGCTCGCGGAGACGGGGCTCTGGCCGCTCCTGGACGCTGACCACGCCCGGCGCCTGGAAGGTGACCGCCCTCATTGCGCCCCATGCGCGAGGAATCCCTCGCCGGTCGCGCGGCCCAGACGGCCCGTCAGACAGAGCGAGCGAAGCGCCGGGGCAGGCCGGTAGCGATCCTCGCCGCGCTCCCGGCAGAGGCCCTCAAGCGCGCCCAGCACCCTGTCGAGCCCGATCTCGTCCCCCCACGCGAGCACGCCACGCGGGTAGTTGAGGCCCAGGCGCATCCCGGCGTCGATGTCCAGCGCCTCGCCCACGCCCTCCCCGAGCGCGAACGCCGCCTCGTTGACGAGCGCACAGACGATCCGGCCCAGGACCAGTCCGGGCGCGTCTGCCACCCACTCCACATGCCGGCCCAGGCTCGTGAAGAAGCGCTCGGCCGCCCGTTGCGCTGACGGGTCCGTTCCCGGCCCGCGCGTCATCTCAACAAGGCCGCACTCCGCAAACGGCGCAAGGGCGTGGAACCCCACCGCTGGCCCTGCGCCCTCGAGCGCCGCCAGCGACCCGCTCCAGCAGCAGACCGCGCGCGGAGCGCCGCGCCGCTGGTCCTCCGCCGTCGCGGCTGGCGTCGCGGCCGGCTGCGCGCACATCCCGCCGTGTCGCGCCGTCTCGTCCTCGCCCGGCGAGGTGCCGCGCCCGACGGCCGGGCGGCCGGCGCGGTTGTGCTCGCGGTCCACCTCGAGCACGAGGAACGGCCGTCCGCCGCCGGCCTCAGGCTCCACGCCCGCCACCTCCCAGCCGGCGCCTCGGGCGGCGTCCGCGATCTGCCTGGCAAGGGTCGAGGTGCCCTCGATGACCACCAGCCCTTCCGCACCCCCGGCCGGCGGCGGCTCGGGGTCAGGCGGACGGTGGCTGCCCGAAGGCGGATACTCGTACCATCCGCGCCCGGCCTTGCGGCCCAGCCTCCCGGCGGCCACCATGCTCGCCACCAGCGGCGACGGTCGCCAGCGCGGCTCCCCGAAGCTCTGCTCGTGAAAGGAGCGGGCGACGTCGAGGCCGACGTCGAGCCCGACCAGGTCCATCAGCTCGAATGGGCCCATCCGGAAGCGCCCACCCAGACGGCAGATGCGATCGATCTGCTCGGCCGTGGCGACCCGCTCTGAGAGCAGCCTCAGCGCCTCCAGGCTGAACGGGCGGTTGCAGCGGTTGATCAGAAAGCCGGGGCCGTCGGCCGCGTCGATGACGCGCCGGCCCATCGCCTCCCCGGCGGCGCGAGCGGCGTCAAGCGCGCTCTCGCCGGAGTGCAGGCCGGCCACGATCTCCACCGCGGCCATCAGCGGCGGCGGGTTGAAGAAGTGCATCCCCACGACTCGCTCAGGCCGGGCCGCCGCGGACGCCAGCGCCGTGACCGAAAGCGAGGAGGTGTTGGTCGCCAGCACGCAGTCGGACGCGACGATCTCCGAGAGGGCGCGGAACAGGTCGCGCTTGAGCTCCGCTCGCTCCGGCGCCGCCTCGATGACGAGCTCGCAGTCGGCGAGCTCGGCCAGCGTCGGGGCCGCCACGAGCCGCTCGAGCGCGGCGCGCGCCTCCCGCGCGTCCAGGCGTCCCCGCTGAGCCTCTCGCTCGATTCGCGCGCCGACCGCGTCGATCGCCCTGTTGAGGGCCGCGTGGTCGGGGTCGTGCAGGCGGGTGCGCATGCCCGCAAGGCACCCCAGCTGCGCGATGCCCGCGCCCATCGTGCCGGCACCGCAGACGCCCAGGACGCGCGGGACCCGCGGGCGGTCTGACGCGCCGCTCACCTGCGAGCTGGGGCGAGGGCGGCTGTGGGCTGGGCGCCGGCCTGGCCGCGTCCGGGGGCCGGCTGCGCGCCGGTCCGGCCCGGGCTGCCGGCCGTCGGGGCGCCGACTGGATGCGGTGCGGCGAGCATCGCCGGGGAGCCTATCGACGCCCACGCCGGCTGGCCCGGCTCACCCCCGCCCGCCACGTGCCGGGCACGCGAACGGGCGGGGGCGCAGGCTGCTCAGCCGGTGGGCAGCGAGCTCACCGGCGGCAGGGTCACATCGACGGTGACCGGCGCGGAGGCGCCGCCGACGTTCACCGGCCCACCGGTGATCCGCGCGCGGAAGGTCTTCGCGCCCGGGGTGCCGAACCGCCAGCGGAACGAGAACGTCGACAGGCGCGTCACGCGCCCCACCTCAACGGTGTGCCAGTCCCCGTCGCTGCCCAGCCGCTGCAGGTATATGGAGTGGCCCGCGTGGTCGGGAGAGACGGTCCCGGAGAACGCCACCACGCCACCGACCTGCGACGTCGTGGCGCTGGCCTGCAGCGTCAGGACGTCCTGAGCGCCCTCGAACAGCACCGCCGTCGAGCGCAGCGGCCGCGAGAGGGTCCTCACGCTGTACAGCTCGTTGGTCTGGCTGGCGACGCCGGCGAAGCTGTAGGAGCCGTCCTGCGCCGTGGTCGCGGTGGACAGCTCGCGGAAGGCGCCGGATCCGGGCCGCTTGGCGAACAGCCCGACCATGACGCCGGGCTCCGGGGTGGTCGTGCCCGGCTCATACAGCGTCCCCGAGATCGTCACGGCCTGACCCGCTGCGACGATCGGAGCGCTCGTCTGGATCGTGAACGACGGCACCTCTGCCTGCTGGATGACGACCGCCACCGCGTCGGACACCGACGTCACGTTGCGCGCGTCTGAGGGCATCAGCGCCCGCAGCTCGTAGGCGCCCGGCACTCGCCACGCGTAGGGGATCGAGAACGTCGATCCGGCGCCGATTCTCGCCCGGGCGATCGTCTGCCAGTCGTCGCTTGACCCGCGCTGGCGCTGCAGCAGGATCGGGTCGCCGGCGTGACCGGGGGTGACGCTGCCGGTGAACATCAGCGGGTGGCGGGTGACCCCGCTCGCCTGCGAGGCCGTGAGGTTCACGAGCGCCTCGACGCGCTCGCTCACCGTGGCGCTGTGGGTGAAGCCGGGGCCGCGCACGAACCAGCTGCGGTTGGTGAGCACGACGCCGTCTCCCCGGACGAACTCGTAGAAGCCGAGCGCATCCGTCCTCGTCGTCGAGACGAGCGAGAAGAACGGCGCGGGCGCGATCCGGTGGTAGAGCCGGATCTCCTGCCCGGCCCGATCGGGACCGAACAGGCGCCCGTAGATCAGGACGGTCTCGCCCGCGAGGATCCGTCTGGGCACAACATGAATCGTGAGGCCCCGGTCGCGCACCGGCGCCGCGCCGGCCGGTCCGGCAGCCACCGCGCAGGCGGCAGCCAGCCCCAGCACGAGCGCGCTGAATCGAACACGCATCTTGCCTCCTTGACTGATCGATGTGCCCCCGCTGGATGCCGGCCCCGGCCAGTCGGTGGCGATGACGACCGCGTAAACACGGCGTCAGGGTTGGAGTTGCGCATGCGGGCGCGGCGAGCGGCGCATAGACTCGCCGCTTCGCCTTGGCGCGCTGCCTGATCATCGGCTGTGGCTGTCGGGGGCTCGCGCTCACGCGCGAGCTGCAGGCGCGCGGCCATGTCGTGCGCGCCACCACGCGTGACGAGCGCCGCGCCGCCGCGATCCGGTCCGCCGGAGCGCAGGCGGTGATCGCCGACCCGGAGCATGTCGCAACGCTCGCGCCGGCGCTCGCGCAGGTCGGCGTCGTGTGCCTGCTTTTGGGGTCGGCGCAAGGCGGCGATGAGCAGCTTCAGGCGCTGCACGGAGCGCGGCTTGAGGCGCTGCTTGGCCGGCTCGTGGACACCACGGTCAGGGGCGTGGTCTACGAGGCGGCCGGGACGGTCGACAGCGAGCTTCTGCGCAGCGGGGCCAGCCTCGTGCGATCGGCGTGCGAGCGCTCGTCGATCGGCCACGTGCTGCTGTGCGCCGATCCCGCCGACCACGAGCGCTGGCCGATCGAGGCGGCCTCGTCGGTCGAGCGCGCGCTGCTTGGCTGAGCGTGTCCGGGCGGGCTCGCGCGGGCTCAGCCAAGCAGCGGGCCCAGGCGGCCGAGCAGGTCGCTCAGGATCCGTGCGGTGACACCCCAGATCACGGCCTCGCCGGCCAGGTAGGTCTCGGTCCGCAGCTCCAGCCCCCGGCGCACCACGGTCCGCAGGCCGCCGGTGGCGCGCAGATCCTGAAGCGCGGGCTCGAGCACGGCGGCCACCTCGGCGTCGCTGAGACGCCAGCTCATGCCGTCGGGGATCAGGCCCACGATCGGATGCACCGTGTAGCCGGAGACGATCGTCGGGGTGGGCGAGAGCTCGCCCAGCACCGTGACCGAGCGCGGGGCAAGGCCGATCTCCTCGTGCGCCTCGCGCAGCGCGGCGGCCGCCGCGTCGGGGTCGCCACGATCCCTGCGGCCGCCGGGGAACGAGATCTCCCCGGGGTGCCGGCGCAGCCCGTCGCGCCGGCGGGTGAGGACGGTGTGAAGCCGTCGCTTTCGCTCGAACAGCGCGACGAGCACGGCCGCCTGGACACCGCCGGCCGTCTGCGCGGCGGCGGCGCCGGGCGTGGTCGCCGCCCGCGCACCCGAGCCCGTGGCGCCTTCGGTCAGCAGCGCCCTGCGAAGGCGAGCCTCGAGCCCTGTATCGGCCTGCGGCATGCGGCGGCCGCTCAGGCCAGCGGGTAAAACAGCAGGCCGGTTGGGACCTTGGGGTAGAAGTAGGTCGACTTGGGCGGCATGCTCTCGCCCGCGGCCGCGATCGCCCGCACCTGCGCCACCGGGATGGGCGACATCAAAAAGCCCGCGTCGTACTCGCCGCCGGCCACCAGCTCGATCGCCCGGTCACGCTCCCTGATGTAGGTGAGGCCGCGCATGTGGTCGATGTCGGCATCGCGCATCCCGAGCGCTCCGCGGAGCACCAGCGCCTCGAGCACCGCGGTGTCCAGCCGACGGTAGGGCTCGGCGTGCCCAGCCAGCGCCGCGTCGGCAAGCCGCTGGTCCTTCAGCGCCAGCAGGCGCGGCTGGCGCTCGCCGCGCTCCAGATAGCCGATCACGACCCCGCGGGGATCAGCGGCGGCGCCGGGCGATCCATCGCCGGCGCGCGCGTCGTCGTCGGAGTGTCCGATGCCGCCGGCGCGGGCGGCGCCGTCGACCTGCACGAAGTCTCGCATCAGCGCGGCCCGCAGCGCGGCCCGCTGGCGATCGTCGGCCAGCGCAAGCAGCCGGTGGGTGGGGAACACGGTCAGGCCCGGGTCCTCGAGCGCGACCAGGCACATCAGCACCCAGCGGTGCGGACCCTCGCCGCCGACCTCCTCGGCGTAGGCGCGGGCGGTCTCATAACGGTGGTGGCCGTCGGCGATCAGCAGCTCGGACGCCGACGCGACCTCCAAAAGCGCCTGCAAGATCGGCCCGTCGTCGACCCGCCACAGGCGGTTGTGGGTGCGCTCGGCGTCGGTGGCCTGAGCCCACGGCTCGCCCGCGGTCGCAAGCTCAAGCGCCGCCCGGGCGTCACCCGCCGGATCCGAGTACAGGGAGAAGATCGGCGACAGGTTCGCCTTCGTGGCCCGCGTCAGCCTCAGCCGATCCTCGCGCGGGCCGGGATGGGTGCGCTCGTGCGGGCGGATGCTTCCCGGGCCGTACTCGCGCACGCGCACGCGTGCGAGAAACCCCCGGCGAGTGCGCTGCAGCCCATCCGGGCCCGCGTAGCGCTGCTCGAGCACCCACACCGCCGGGCCGTCGTCGAGCACTACCGCGCCCTCGCGCCGCCACCGCTCAAGCAGCGTGGCCGCACGCTGGTAGCGATCGTCGCCGCCCTGCGGCAGGTCGATCCGCACGACGTTGTAGGGCGAGCGCGCCGCCAGCTCGGCCCGCTGGCGCTCGTCGATGACGTCGTAGGGGGGAGCGATCACGGGCTCCAGCCCGCCTGTCACAGCGGGCTCGTAGCGCAGCGCCCTGATCGGCTCGATGTCGGCCATCGGGGCGTCGAGGCTACATCACGGCTGGCTGCGGTAAAGCTCAGCGGCCGGGGCAAAGCTCAGATCACCGCGCAAGGCTAGACTCGACCGCGCCCCGCGGGGCGTGGCGCAGCCTGGTAGCGCGCCTGCTTTGGGAGCAGGAGGTCCCCGGTTCAAATCCGGGCGCCCCGATGGCGAGCCGTGGCCGCGGAGCCCCGGGCTCGCCCGTTGCGCTACACCTGCAACCAAGGAGGACCGACGATGGCTGCCAAGGGCACGGCCGAGTGGAGAGGCGACCTGCGAGGCGGGGCGGGCACGTTCTCGGCCGGCGACGGGGGGATCGCTGGCGAGTTCTCGTTCCGCTCCCGCTTTGAAGACGGGCCGGGCGCCAGCCCGGAGCAGCTGATCGCCGCCGCGCACGCAGCCTGCTTCTCGATGGCGCTGTCGGCCGCGCTCGCCGACGCCGGCACGCCCGTCGAGTCGGTCCGCACGGATGCGACGGTCACGATCCAGATGGTGGATGGACGTCCCACGATCACGGCGATCGCGCTGAGCACCGTAGGCCGCGTGCCCGGGATCGAGGAGGCCGCCTTCATCCAGGCCGCCGAGGGCGCCAAGGCGGGCTGTCCCGTCAGCCGCGCTCTGGCCGGCGTTCCGGAGATCACGCTCAGCGCGCGCCTGGAGCGTTGAACGCCACGCTCGGCGCCGGCCGGCCGCAGCCGATCCCCGGTCTGAAGCACGAGGTTTGGATCTGCGCCACCTGCGGCGTCGAGCACGCCGACGCCGAGGGCACCTGCGCCATCTGCGCCGACGAGCGCCAGTGGGTGCCCGCCGGCGGCCAGCGGTGGACGACGCTCGGGGAGCTTGAGCGCGCGGGGCACCGCGTGTGCGTCGAGGAGCTCGAGGCCGACCTGTTCGCGATCACCACGCAGCCGAAGGTCGGCATCGGCCAGCACGCGCACCTTGTGCGCACGCCCGCGGGCAACCTGCTCTGGGACCCGGTCGGCTTCGTCGACGAGGAGGCGGCCGCCCGGGTGCGCTCGCTCGGGCCGGTGCGGGCGATCGCCGCCAGCCACCCGCACATGTTCGGGGCCCAGGTGCAGTGGAGCCGGGCCCTGGACGGCGCGCCCGTGCTCGTGTGCGAGCCCGATGCCGCGTGGGTCCGCAGGCCGGACCCGGTGATCGAGCTGTGGCGCGGGTGCCGCCAGGTGGTGCCGGGCCTGACGCTGCAGCAGATCGGCGGCCATTTCCCGGGCAGCGCGGTCGTGCACTGGCCCGCGGGCGCGGACGGCCGGGGGGTGCTGCTGTCCTCCGACACGGTCCAGGCCAACCCCGACCGCGCCACCGTCACGTTCCTGCGCAGCTACCCCAACCGCATCCCGCTGTCGCCCGCCGTTGTGACGCGCATCGCCCGGTCGCTTGGGCGGCTGACGTTCGATCGCCTGTACGACAACGTCGGCGGTGTGATCGACGGCCGCGCCCAGGTTGCCCTGGCCCGCTCCGCCGAGCGCTACTGCGGCTGGGCGCGAGGCGATTTCGACGCGCTCACCTGAGCGGGTGGCGACCTCGGTCCCGCAGCCGGTCAGTTGGCGACCAGGAGCCTCTCCTGGGTCCGGGGCGCGGCCTGGGTTCGGGGCGCGGCCTCAGATAACACCCGGCGGCCCGCGCTTGGAAGTCGTCCCTGGCGCATCGGCCAATGTGCTTGCATCGTGTCCGCCGGCCCCCGTAGCTCAGCTGGATAGAGCGACGGCCTTCTAAGCCGTGGGTCGCAGGTTCGAATCCTGCCGGGGGCGTTCGTTCGTTCGCAGCTTCCGACGCGGCGCTCAGAGGCGGCTGCGCACCGCCCAGAGGTCCGGGAACGCCGGTCTGAACAGCGTCTGGCGCAGGTAGGAGGCGCCGCTTGAGCCGCCGGTCCCAGCCTTGTCGCCGATCGTGCGCTCCACCATCTTGACGTGGCGGTAGCGCCATTCCTGCAGCCCCTCGTCGATGTCGACGAGGCACTCGCAGACCTGGGCGGCCTCGCCATCGGCGGCGTAGACCTCGGCAAGCAGCGCCTGCACCTCGGCGGTGGGCGCGAGCGCCGCCGTCACGTCGCGCCGGCGGGCGCCGGGGGGCACGTCGAAGCCCGATCGGGACAGATAGGCGAGGAACGAGTCGAACACGCTCGGCCTGGACATGGCGGCGGCGATCCGCGCGCGCTCGTCGCTGTCGGGCGCGTAGTGCTCGAGCACCGAGCGATCGCGGCGGCCCAGGACGGCCTCCAGCTCGCGGAACTGTCCGGACTCGAATCCGCTGGCGGCCTCGAGCCGGCCGCGGAACCCGGAGTACTGGACGGGCGTGAGCGTCTCCAGCACATCGAGCTGGCTGACGATCGTCTTGAGGATCGCTCGGATGCGGCGCATGGTGTGCATGGCCTGGGGGCCGTTGCCGTCCTGCAGCTTGCGCTGCGCGCGGGCGAACTCGTGCAGCAGCTGCTTGAACCACAGCTCATACACCTGGTGGATGACGATGAACAGCAGCTCGTCGTGCTCGTCCGATCGCGGCCGCTGCGCTGCGAGGATCTCGTCCAGCGCGAGGTAGGACCGGTAGCGCACCGCCGCGCTGGGCTCTGGGGCGAGCGCGGTCCGGTGCCGGGGGCTCACGCGCTGCAGTTTATGGCCGGCGATGCGCCGGCAGGCGCCGCGGGCGCCGCGGGGCTCCGGCGGCGCGGCGAGATTCGGCGGCGACCGGGATCCGGCGGCGACCGGGATCCGGCGGCGACGCCAGGACGCCGGGATCGATCGTCGCGGCGCTGATAGATTGGGGCGCCCACGGTGGGCGTAGCTCAGTTGGTAGAGCTCCTGGTTGTGGTCCAGGCGGTCATGGGTTCGAGTCCCATCGCTCACCCTCCCCCTGATCCATGAGGCGTTCCAAGAAGTAGCTGTGCTGGCCGCTGGAGCGCCTCGCTGGGGGCTGAGATAGGCGAGATGGCTCTCAGCGTGCGCGAGAGAGCCGCGAGTCCGGTCCGAAGGGCTGAAACGGCGGTTCGCCGCGCAAGGGCTACCCCCCGGGACGACGAGGGCGCTGCTGTTGAGCATCGTCGGCCCGCTGGCGTGTTACGCGCGGCGGCGTGTGCGCGGTGCGGGCGGCTCGGGCGGAGGAGCTGGGCTTGGGGCGAAGCCGGCGTTGAACGCGGCTGGGCCGTATGGCAGCGCGAGGCCGTGGCGCCGTCGGGCTGTGAGAATGTTTTGCAGCCGTCGCGCGCCGGAGATGATCTTCTCCTGGCCGTTGTTGAGCTGCCGGTGGGTGCCGAGCCATCCGTTGCGCAGCAGGATCCGGAACCAGTCGATGAACCTCGCGGCTTGGCTGCGGGCTTCCTGGCAGCTGATGCTGAGCCGCCGGCGGGTGCGGGTGTCGGGCGCCTTGCCCGCGACGCGGTAGCGCTGGCGCCAGTGGTTCCAGACGCGTTCCAGGTTCTTGCCCGCGATGTGCATCGCGTGGTAGGGCTCGGTCAGGCGGCTGAGCGGCACCAGCAGGCGTGGTTCGATGTTGCAGTTGATCTGCTGACCCGGTCGCCGCGGTCGGTGAGCTCAAGCTGGCAGCGGAAGCGGATGACGGGCTCGCCGCGGCGGGTTATGTGAAAGGGCATTTCCCCTTAGTGAACGAGCGCTGGTGGCGCGGGTCCACTGAGGGTCGTGTCGCCTCCCGAGGCTGTCGTCCGCGAACCGCGCCTGATGGCGTGGCCGTCAAGCGGACGGGTCTCCTCGCTCCCACGCCGGCGTTCGCGCCGGCGGGCGGCCGGACCAGGATTGGTCGCGGCGAGGTCTGGCACGCTTCCCCGGCAGGCGGCCTGCGCCGCCTTACCCGGCCCGGATGAGTCCGGGTCGGTGAGGGTCGCCGGGCGGGACGTTCCGGCTGATACCGGACCCTTGTGCCCCGTGTTCGACAGCCCGCATAACCGCAAGGCGCGCTCGCGGTTATCCGGGCTGTCGAACAGGCCCTCTGAAAGATTGACGTCCTCCGGCGCGAGGCCGTTGGCGAGGATGAGTTGCGCGAGGAAGGCGCTGAACAGGTCGCCGGTCACGCGGTCGGGGTACTCCCCGGTCGCTGCGCGGCAGCGCTCAAGCAGCTCTGGGTAGGAGACGTGCTCGGCCTCGTCCGCGGCGATTGCCTTCACCGCCAGCACCCCGCCGGTGAAAACATCGACCGCGGCCTGCGGATGCCGCCGACCCAGAACTTGTCCTCGTAGCGTCGGCAGTCGGCGCTCCAGTCCAGGCAGCGGTAAATGTGGCCGTGCTGAAGGTAGTAGCACGGACCGTTGGGCAGAAGTTCGCGGCGCGGATCGTCCTCGGGCAGCAGACGCAGCTTGTTGTCGAGCTGATCGTCTGATCGCGGCGGCTTGGCGGCTTCGGCATGGCGGTCGCTCTCGGCTTGGGTGCCGGTCGCCGCGTTCAGCAGCTGAGGTAGCCAGCGCTCCGCTCGTCCTGGACGCCACGAACCCCGCGAGTCGTCGGCTGTGATCTCAGCCTGCGGAGTTCGAGGGTCCCCAGAGCGCTGAGATCGGCGCGGCGATGACGCGCCGGTCGAGCTCGAAGACTCGGGGTCCGGTGTGGAAGACGATCCCCAGCGCGACCTTCTCCGGGAAGGTGTCGCGCAGCCAGATGAGATGACGCGCATCGTGCCTTTTCGGGGCGGCGTCGGCCTTGATCTCGAAGGCGATCAGCTGCCCGCCGGCAAGTTCGGCGATGACGTCCACCTCCTTGCGGCCTTCCTTCGTCCGCAGGTGGTGCAATCGCGGGCGCGAGCCGGCTACGGACGCTTCGGCGCGAAGCTGAGAGACGACGAACGTGTCGATGACGCGCCCGAGCAGGTTCCCGTCTCGCATCACGCCGTTGGCGTCGAGCCGCACCGCTGCGGTGATGAGCGCCGGGTCGATGAGATACCGCTTCGGTTGCATCGCGAGCCGGGCCAGCCTGTTCGCCGCCCATGCGGGAATCTGGTCGATGACGAACAGGTCAGCGAGGAGGTCCTCGTAGCTCTGGGCAGTGATGCGGTTGATGCGGGCTGCTTCGTAGAGCGTGTTGTCATGCACGACGCCCGCAGAGTTCACCGCGTAGGCCTCGAAGTACATCCGCAGCTTCTGGTAGTCGTGCCTACGCCGCCGGGCGGGACCCGCGCCACGGCGGTTGCGGCGCCGCTGCTCTGCGGCCTGCTCGACGTCATGGGTCAGAAGATCTTGGATGTAGCCCTCAAGCCATGCGGTCCGGGGGCGGCCCGACAGTTGCAGCGCGGTGGCGGGAAATCCTCCCGTCAGCGCCAGATCGACGTACCCGCGAAGGTCTGGGGTGTCGGCCGGCACCGACAGGTCGCCGGCGAGAGCCCGCTCGAAGAACCCGTGCTGATCGCTACGCCCGCGCTGCTCGCGGACGGTCATCGGAAGCATCGGAATCCGAGTCAGGCGGCCGGTGCCGGGCCAGACCTCGTTCTCCAGCTCAGCGTTCACCGACCCCGTCACGACGAACCGGCCCGGGGTGGGATCCGCGCTGACCGCGCGCTTGATCGCTCCGAGCACGCCGGGAACGTTCTGCCATTCATCCAGCAACACGGGTTCGGCGAGGCCCCGCAGCGCGGCGTCAGGGTCGGCGCGAAACGCAGTGGCCTGGGCCTCCTCGTCCAGTTGAACAATCGTGGCGGCCCTCCTGGCGAGGGTCGTGCTCTTGCCAACCGCTCTGGGCCCGGTCACGAACAGCGCCGGAAGCTGCTGCATGTATTCGGCGAGAACGGGTTCTACGAGGCGCTCTCGATAGTCCATGCGGCTTAGAGTAGCACTCCCGACCGACGTAAATTATTGCTTTGGACCAATCTAAAATCACGACATTGTTCGACTCAGAGTATCTATTCAGACCGGCCTAAGATCTACAGCTGGACCGGCTTACACTATCGGCGATGCCGCCTGCGTTGGCCAGACGTACATCCCGACGATCGCTGCAGCTCCTTCACGCGCAGGCGGGGGTCATCTCGCAGGAGTTGAGTGGCCGAGCCAGGCCATGAGCTCGGCTTCGGTGATGCCCGGCTGACGCGCCGCCTGAGAGTTGAACGTATGGCGTGTGCGGTGCACGCGCCGGTCGTTCAGCATCCGGGCCTCTCTGAGCGGCGTGAAGAACGCCTCAGCGAGAAACCGGGCGAGCTTGGTCGGCGAGTTGCGCGCGCCCGGGAACAGGCGGCTATGACCGTGTTCACGAACATGCGCCGCGAGCCGCTCGGCGAGCTCCTCGGGCAGTCGCTCGGTACGGATCACCCCATCCATGTCCGCGTAGCTGAAGTTCTCCCCGTCGAACTGGCGTGCCTGTGCGGGCGAGCACTCCCTGCACCGAGATGCCGCTGACCGCGACAAGCTCGGCGGCCAGCCGGTACGGGTCGGGAACGAGGCTCAGACAGTGCGCGCGCTCCCGCGTCGTAGGCGTCCTCAGCCCGTCGCCTCGCGCGAAGCGCCTGCTGGTCTTCGCGCCGGCGCTGAGTGTCATCGGTCAGGGCGCGGGTCCCCGGGTTCCAGGAGCGCTCCTTGAGGGCGGGGCGAGCAACTCGCCGATGCGCAGCCCCAGACAGAACAGCACCAGCACCGTCCGGCGCAGCGTCCCCGCCGGAGCGAGCGAGACGATCATCGCGGTCAGCTCGGGCTCGATCGGCTTGGTCTCGACATTCTTGGCCTTCGGCATGTTCCCCGACACCGGGTCTTCCCCGTATGGGGGAGCAGCGGTGGCATTCGCCACGATCACCGGCGCGGATAAGCTGCGCGATCGCGGGCTACGGCGGCAGGCCGGGCGCCAAACTCCGCGTCCGGCGCCCAACTTTGGCGCCCTTGTTCGAGACAGCCGTCTCCTGCGCAGGCAGGGGCACGCCTGGCGGGCGGCCTAGTCCGATCGGCGTCCGCGCCTCCGGCGTCGGTCCAGGCACTGGTCCGCCAGACGGCGGCCCTGGGCATCGCCCGCAAGGGCCCACGCGTCGGCCTGCAAGGCGCCGGGCTCTGCGCGCGTGTCCGCAGGGGCCTCAGCCCTGCTCGGGCGGCCTGCGAGACCGGCTGAGGGCAGCCAGCTCCGCGGCGCGCGCGCGGATGAGCTCCTCGTCTGAGATCAGCAGCCAGCGGGTCGTGCGCCGGTCCCCGGTCCTGCGAGCGCGTCCGGCCGACTCAAGCTGGCGCAGAGCGGCGAGCACCTCGGCGCGGCTCGCGCCCGACCTTCGAGCAAGGCCGGAGGCGGAGTCGCCGCCGGTCTCGGCCAGCAACCGCTCAACCGCCTCGGCGCCGAGTGCCTTGCCGGCGCTCCGCCGGCCAGTGCGCGCGGTTGCTCTCGGGCTTCGGCGACGTCCATCGCTCGGGCGCGGTCGCCCGGAGTGGATGTGGCGCAGGCCCCCGGAGTGGGCGCCGGGCGCGCCGGAGCGGGAGTCGGGCCCGCCGGAGCGGGAGTCGAGCGCGTCGAGCGAGCGCGTCGGCTCAGCGAGACGAAAGCGCTCAGGCGAAGCGTCGCGCGCGGAAGGAGCGCCCGGCGGGCGCCCGGGCGTGCCGGCGCGAGCGCGCCCGTCGGCGCCCGCATGCGCGGTGTCCCGCACCGTCTGCACAAGCGCCTCGCGGGCCGCCGCCAGCCTGGCGATCTCGCCTGAGAGTGCCGCCAGCCGCGTGTCGATGTTCTCCACGATCTCGGCGACGGTCACCGTCGAGACCTCGCGCGCTCGAGGCGGTTACCGACCCGGCCCTGCCAAGCCGGGTCCCCGTCGGGGCCGTGATCGTCCAATCGCATCTGAGGCGTCATCTCCTGGTAGCTGTGAGCCCTGGCCACCCTGCGCGGACCACCTGGGGAGACCCCCTTGCCGGCCCGCTCCGGCGAGTGGATGGGTTTGGCTGACTCTAGCGTCCCCGTGCCGGGCGCAGCCGCTCGAGCGGACCAGCCCATCGGGGCGCAGACGCCACACAGCGCGCGCCAGGCAGCGCGCGCCAGGCGGACACGAGGTCGCCGTCGCGGCGACTTGGCACCGGTTCGGTGGATCGAGAGCAGATCCACGTTCGAGAGCCCGAGCCGGGTTGCCGTCGCCGATCTCAAGCTTGGGGGGCCGAGGACGCTCAGTGCCCGGCCGGGCGACTCGGATGGCCGGGACCGGGCCATGGGGCGAGCATGATCAGCAGCCTGCAGTCCGACAGCGCCCTGACCTCGTGGCGCTCGGCGGGCTCGAAGTGCGCCAGAGCGTGCCGTCCGAGCCTCCGGTGATCCTCGCCGACGACCAGCTCGATCTCCCCGTCGAGCACCAGCACGAGCGCGTGCTCGTGGACCTGGTGCTCGTCCAGGCGCTCGCCCCCCGGCAGCGCCAGGAGTATGACCCGGTTGGCGTCATCGTCGGATCGCAGCACGCGAGGGGCGTGCGCGGCGACGTGCTCGCGATCCAGGTCCCAGAGCTCCACGAGCCCGGATCATAGGCGCGAGCAAGCCCGCCTGGCAGTCGCGCAGGCGCGCAGGTGCGGCGGAGCGGTCGCGCCGGGGCGGTCGCGCAGGCGCCCGGGCGCGGCGGAGCGGTCGCGCAGGCGCGCAAGCACCTCGGACAGGGCCGTGCACGCCGCGCGTCTGGAGCCGGGGCCGCTCGAGCTCCGCGGACCTGCGACCCTCACGCTCCGCCGCGCGGTCCGCGGTCGGCCGCGTGCACGCGGTTTCGCCCGCGCGTCTTGGCCATGTAGAGGGCGCGATCCGCCTCGCGCAGCAGCCGCTCGGGATCGACCGCGTCGTCGGGCAGGCAGGCGACGCCGAAGCTGGCCGTGATCGGCCCGGTGTGCACCAGCGGCGTGCGCTCGATCAGCCGGCGAAGCTTCTCGGCCACCTCAAGGCAGCCGGGACGGTCCGTGTCCGGCAGCACGAGCAGAAACTCCTCGCCCCCGAACCGGGCGGCGAAGTCGCTGGCGCGGATCGACTCCGAGAGCAGCCGGCCGACCGCGGCCAGCGCCCTGTCCCCGTGGCTTGCGCCGTGCAGGTCGTTGAGCACGCGGAAGCGGTCCAGGTCGAGCAGGACCACGCCCAGCGGGCTCAGCGACCGGCCGGCGTGGGCGACCATCCGCCGCAGCGTCTGATCGGCGGCGCGCCGGTTGGGCAGCCCCGTCAGCGGGTCGCTGAGGGCGAGCTCCTCGGAGCGGTGAAGCTCGCGCTGGCCGGCGAGGACCGGTCCCGCCAGCACGGCAGCCCAGGCGAGCGCCTCGCGGACCGGTGCGGGGATGCCCTGCGCGTGGGCGACCAGCACCGAGCCGATCACCTCCCCGCGAGAGGAGAGCGGGTCGCAGGCGACCGAGGCCGCGACGGCGCCGCAGATCTCGCAGCAGATCAGCTCACGGTCTCCGGGTCCGCGGTCATGGCGGCGCCCGAGCCGGATCGCCAGGCACGACCTGCGGCCCACGCCGACGGTGTGGATCGACGCCAGCGGGGTCTGGTCCACGTCCTGTGAGAGGACGGGCGCGAGGCCCGCGCCGTCATCGCCCACCGCCAGGATCGCCGCGCCCGCCCCGGGGAGCGCCAGCTGCGCGTGCTCGATCAGGAGCCTGTGGGTCTCGCCGGCGGACTCGGAGACGGCCAGCAGCTCGCGAAGCTGGCGCAGGGCGAGCCGCGCTTGCCTAAAGCGGCGCGCTGACGCGCGCGCCGGTGCAAGCCAGGCGGCGCCGAGTGCCGCAGCTCCGAGAAGGCCGGCGCCCGCGACCGCCCAAGCCGCGCTTGAGCCGGCGCCGGCAGCAAGGCCGCCCGCAAGCGCGGCCGTGCACAGCAGCGCGACCGCGCCCGCTGCCAGGGCGGCGCCCAGGACCGGCTTGTCGGCGTGCTGGGGTCGCACTCGGGACCAATCGACGCGCCCGCCGGCCAGCTTGAGGGCGGGAGCTACGCTTGGACGGTGGCGACGCTGACGGTGGCGCGCGACGAGCTGGTCGTGGAGCTGACGCCGATCGAGAGGCTGGCCGCGTTTCGGCGTGAGGTGCGGCTCTCGCTCGCTGACGTCCGCAGCGTCTGCGAAGAGCCGGATCCCTGGAGCGCCCTGCGTGGCATCCGGGCGCCGGGGACCGGGATCCCGGGCGTGCTGGCCTACGGGGTCAGGAGGATGACCGGCGGCGCGCCCGACTTCGCCGCCCTCCACGGCCACGGCCCGGCGGTGCGAGTCGAGTGCGAGCCGGGCGCGAGGTTCTCGCGGCTGCTGGTCTCGGTGGCCGAGCCGGCGCGCACGGTGGCGGAGATCAGAGTTCGCATGGCCGCGCGCCCGGCTGCCTCGTAGGGCGGCCATCGGAGCCCCTGCGGTCCGGTTGTGGGGGTAGCGTGCGCGGTGTGCAACCGCATCAGGGGATCCGGTAGATGACCGTCAGGGCCGGGGAGGTCGAGCGACGGCTGATCGGGCCGCTTGTCGCCGACGTCGCCGCGCGGATGCCAGAGCAGCCGGAGGCGGCCTGCCGGGAGTTCGTGCGCCAGTACTTCCACTGGGTGCCGGCGCGAG
>DATGLC010000085.1:0-39625 GCA_035294345.1 Solirubrobacteraceae bacterium | reverse complement strand
GCATCTATCCGGAGTTCATCGACGGCTACGGCGTGCTCGTGCTGCCCACCACCGGCCGCTACATGCAAATCCCCTACCGGGCGATGCTGCCCAGGGGCGTGCGAAACCTCATCGTCGTGGGCAGGGCGATCGGCGGTGACCGGATCGCGCATGCGGCCACGCGGAACATGGCCTGCTGCGTTGTGACCGGCCAGGGCGCCGGGGTCGCCGCCGCCGTGTCGCTGCGCGCCGGCTGCGAGCCCCACAGCGTCGATCTCTCAAGCGTGCAGGCGGAGCTTCGCCGCCAGGGTGTGCGCGTCACCTAGCGCGTCCACACCGCGTGGGGTGTGTCCACACCGTGGGTCGCGTCCACACCGACTGATGCCTGCCGCACCGCCTGGGTCGCGTCCACAACGCTTGGGACCTGCCGCACCGCCTGGGTCGCGTCCACACCAGCGCGGGGCGCCGGTCGAGCTGCTGTGCCCAGCCAGCGATGCCAACAATCTCGTGAACAATCCTGGCTGGCGAATGTTACGCTGCGGCCATCAGCGAGGGTGGAGCATACGAGCACCTGCACCGGGCGATCGTCTCCGGTGAGCTGTCGCCTGGCGAGCGCCTGGTGGAGGAGGAGCTGGCCGAGCAGCTGGGCGTCAGCCGCGGGGCCGTGCGCGGCGCGCTGCTGCGGCTAGATCATGACGGCCTGGTGGTGCGCGAGCGAAACCGCGGCGCGCGGGTCCGCAGGGTCACGCTGGAGGAGGCGATCGAGATCGTGGAGGCGCGGGCGGTGCTCGAGTCGCTGGCCGCCGGCTACGCCGCGGTGCGGCGCACGGACGCGCAGGCGCGCGCGCTCAGCCGCGAGCTTGCGCACATGCGCGCGCTGCACGCCGCTGGCGAGCTGCTTGAGATGTCTGACGCCAACCACCTGCTGCACCGGCGGATCCTGGAGATGTCCGGCCACGGGGTGGCGCAGGAGATCTGCCGGCGCCTGCACTCGCAGACGGTGCGCTTCCAGTTCCGGACGGTCCTCGCGCCCGGCCGTGCGGAGCGCTCGATGGCCGAGCACTCGCGGATCGTGCACGCGATCGTCGAGGGCGACCGCGACGCGGCCGAGCGGGAGATGCGCGAGCACCTCGCGCACGTGCGTGAGACGCTCGCCGATCTGGCGCGGCGAGAGCGCGCCGCCTCCTGACGCTCGCCGATCTGGCAGGGCGAGAGGCCGTCTGGCGCGCCGGGAGCGCTCCGACTGCTGACCCTAACCCAGCTGCCTGCGGCCGACCAGCCGCGAGAGCACCACGGCGATCACCAGCACCACGCCGTAGAACAGTGACTGCACGTAGTCCTGGGCGCCCAGCAGCTCAAGCCCTGAGACGCCCGTCGCCAGGAAGTAGACCGACAGTCCGGCCCCGATCGCGTTGAACCGCCGCGGCTGGATCGTGGTCAAGCCCAGGAACGCCGCCGCGTAGGCGGGCAGCAGCAGGTCGGCGCCGGTGCCCGGGCTCGCCGAGCCGGTGGTGCCCACGTACAGCACGCCGGCGATCCCCGCCACCAACCCGGCGATCGTGAACCCCTGCAGTCGGATGCGCCCGACGTTGAATCCCGAAAGCCTCGCCACCTCGTGCGACTGGCCCACGAACAGGCACCGCTGCCCAAACGGCGTGAACGTCAGCACGAACCAGGCGATCAGCATGATCACCACGCCGTACCAGAACTCGAGCGGGATCGACAGAAGCTCCTTGTTGAAAGTCCACTCACTCAGCCCGGTCGAGACGCCGACGATCGTCTGCTCCTTGGACAGCCACTCCTGAACCCCTGAGAAGACGGTGCCCGTGGCCAGCGTGATGATGAACGGGTTGACGTCGAAGCGGACCACGATCAGCCCGTTGATCAGGCCGCAGAGCAGACCCACCGCCAGCCCGATCACGATGCACCAGACGATCCCCAGCCCGTCGTTGACGTTCAGCACCGCCACGATCATCGACACCAGTCCGGCCAGCGAGCCCACCGACAGGTCCAGGTCGTTGTTGGTCAGCGGCACCAGCAGCGCCATCGTCAGCACGAACAGGACCGCCTGCGAGCCGAAGATGTTGGAGAAGTTGCGAAGCGTCAGGAACTGGTTGGGCGAGTGGATCCCAAACCCGGCGATCAGCGCCGCGAAGGCGAGCGGCAGCATCGCGGACTCAAGCAGCCTGCCGTGGCGCGCAAGCCACGAGGCCCGCGGCCGCTCCTCCGGCGGCCGGTCTGAGTCAGCCTGCGCCCGCCGCGCCTCACCCTCCACGTCGACCGTCATGCGCTCACCTCCTGTGCTGTCCCGATGCCCTCCTGCGCGGAGCCGTCGCCCCCTCCCGCCGACCGAGGCGCGCGGCGCGCGGCCGCCGTGTAGACCTCGCTGGTGATCCGGTCGCGCGTGAACGGCGGGCCGGGCACCTCGCCGGTGATCACGCCCCCCGCGCACACCAGGATGCGGTCGCAGACCTTGGAGAGCTCATCGAAGTCGGTGCTCACCCACAGGATCGCGGCGCCCCGGGCGCAGCGCTCGCGCAGGAAGCGGTAGATCTGCGCGCGCGTGGCGACGTCCACGCCCTGCGTCGGCTCGTGCAGGAGCAGCACCCGCGGCTCGAGCTCCAACCAGCGGGCGAGCACCACCTTCTGCTGGTTTCCCCCGCTGAGCCTGCTGATCGGCAGCGACGGTGCGCGCGGGCGCACGTCGTAGCGCTCGGCGCGCTGGGCGGCCGCGTCGCGCAACGCGCGGTGCGAGAGGGCGCCGCGGCGCGTGAAGCGGTCCAGCACGAGCGACATCATGTTGGCGGCCACCGACAGGCCGGGGGCGATCGCCTGCTGCTTGCGGTCGCCCGGCACGAGCGCGATCCCGATCTGCTGCGCCACCCGGGGGCTCAGGCCGCCGACCTCCCCGTCGAAGGACCCGCTCGCAAGCCGCCCCCGGCTGCCGGGCATGGCGCCGAACAGCGCGTAGGCCAGGTCCTCGCTGCCTGACCCCAGCAGCCCCGCCACCCCGAGAATCTCCCCCTCGTGGAGCGTGAGCTCGACGCCGCGCAGCCGGCCTCCGGAAAGCCCGGACACCGTCAGCGCGATCGGACGCCTGCCGCGGGCGGAGGGCTCGCCGCCCGCGCCTGCGGTCGCGTGGACGGCGGCCGGCCCCTCGCCGCCCGCCCTGCCCGCGGCCGCGTGCGCGTCGGCCTGCCCCTCGCCGGCGGCCGTGCCCGCGGCCGCGTGCGCGTCGGCCTGCCCCTCGCCGCCCGCGCTGCCCGCGGCCGCCAGATCCTCCGCCGACAGGCGGTGGCCGGAGACCAGGGCCACAAGCTCGGCGTCCGTCGTCTGGCGCGTGAGCGCCTCGCCGACCTTCACGCCGTCACGCAGCACGACGGCGCGGCTGGCCACCTCGCGCACCGCCGTCATGTCGTGCGAGACGAACAGCACGCCGGCGCCATCCGCGGCCACGCGCCTGATCAGGTCAAACAGGAACACCTTCTCGTGCTCGGGCAGGAACACGGTCGGCTCGTCGAGCACGAGCAGCCCCCCATGCCCGCCTCCCGCGCGGAAGCGCCTGAGCTCCTCGGCGGCGCGCACGATCGCCAGCAGCGCCTGCGCGGTCGGTCGCAGCTCGCCGACGATCGCCTCGGGCGCCAGGCGCACGCCGTAGCGCTCGAACACCGCCCGCGCCTCGCGCCGCTCGGCACGCCAGCTGATCGCTTTCGTCGGCCCCGCGTGCACGCGGCGGCCGACGAACAGGTTCTCGACGACCGTCAGCGCGGGCGCCAGTCCGAGGTCCTGGAAGACGAAGCTCAGGCCGATCTCCCGGTAGGCGTCAAGCGGCACGGGCAGCGGCACCGCGGCGCCGCCGATCCTCAGCTCCCCACCGGGCTCCGGCGCGTGAAAGCCGGCGAGGATCTTCACCAGGGTCGACTTGCCCGAGCCGTTCTCGCCCAGCAGCGCCACGACCTCGCCGGCGTCGATCCGAAGGTCGACGCCGGCGAGCGCGCGCGTGGCGCCGAAGTGCTTGGCCAGCCCCCGAGCCTCCAGGCAGGGGGCTGTGCGGCCGGGCTGTGCCGGCGCCGGTTCGTCCGAGCGATCGGCGCCGGCGTCGGCCACTAGCGGCCCCAGAGCTTCATGAAGCCGTTGATGAACGCGTTGCCGCCAAAGCCGGCGTTGCCGTAGGTCCCGCCGGGCCCGAAGAACTGCTTGACGTTGCTCGGAACCCAGAACCGATCGGGGTCGACCTCGGCGTTGACCGACGCGGCCGGCTTGTGGTTGAGCAGCCGGATCACCTGGTCCATCGCGTCATAGGCGTCCCACTCCTCATCCGGGCCTGGATCGGCGACGACGATCGGGTTGGGCTGCTCCATCAGCTTCTCGATCGGGCGGCCGCCGCCCCAGGTGTAGATGTGCAGGCCGCTGATGTGCGAGCTCTCGATCGCCGGCAGCACGAACGGGGTCATCCCGTCAAAGGCGATGATCACGGCGTTGGTGTTGGGGTGGGCGGTCAGCGCGGCCGAGACGTCGCTCTGCAGCGACGTGGCCCAGCTCTGGATCGGGACGGTGACCTGCGTGACCGAGCAGCTGGAAGGGCAGATCCGCTTGACGGCCTCGTCGACCGCCGCCGCGGCGGCGGGGCCCTGGATCACCGAGTAGCTGTCGACGAACAGCGCGTGAAGCGGCTTGCCCTTGAGGTTGAGCACCGCGTCGGCGACGTCGTAGCCGAGGCTCTGGGTGGTCTGCACCGCCGTCTCGCCGTCGAGGCCGGCGTAGTTGGTGGTGTCGTTGTAGTTGCCATCGACGACCGCCACCCCGGCCTTCTTGGCGGCGGCCAGCTGCGGCGCGAGCGCGCCCGGGATCACGCCGCAGAGCATCACGACCGCCTTGTCGTGCGCCGCGACGGCGCTCTCCACGGCGGTCTGCCACTGCGACGGCTGACCGGCGTCGTTGATCAGGTTGACGTTCGCTCCAAGCGAGTCGCCCAGCGCCTTGAAGTCCTTGGCCTGCTGGTTGCAGGCGTCGATCTCGCTGTTGATCGGGAACACGGTGATGGCCGCGCCCTTGAGCACCGAGGCGCTGACCGGCGGTCCGGGGGCCGTCCACTTGGGGATCTTCTCCGCCTGGGCGATCGCCGTCTGGATCCCGCTCAGAACGCTGGCTGGGATCGTCGCCGGCGCGGCCGCCGAGGACGAGCTGGCCTGGCTGGAGGTGGCGCTCGAGCTGGCCGACGAGCTGCTGGCGCTCGAGCTGGACGAGCTGCTGGAGCTGCCGCAGGCGGCCACTGCGACGCTCGCGAGCGCGGCGCCCGCGATCAGCGATGCGAGTCGTAGGCGACTGCGTTTCAAGAGCATCCCGGGTCTCCTCTCCCGATGGACATCAACGTACCAGGGCACGTCATTGTAGACAATCTCGTGCGAGATCTGGGAGCCAATTCGGCCCGCGGCCGTGCGGCTCGGCACCGTGACCGGCGCGGTGCGGCCCGGCGTCGGGACGGTCGCGGTGCGCCCCCCGGCGTCGGGACGGGCGCGGTGCGGCTCGCCGCCCGGCACGCTGAGGTGCGGCTCGCACCGCCGTCCGGCGCCCGCCCCGGCCGACCGTGCCTTTGGCGACCGCTCTGCTGCTGGCCGCCGCTCTGCTGCCGGCCGCCGCTCTGCTGTTGGACGCCGCCTTCACGCCGGCTGCCTCCGGTGCCGGCCCGCGGTCGCCGGTGAGCCGGTTTGCCTGTCTGCCGGCCGGCGAGGGTCAGCTACTGGCCGGCGAGCGCGATGAAGCGCGCGCACAGGGCGCGGCCCTCGGCGTTCGTGCGGGCGATCCGGGCCGCCACCTGTGCGGCGAGCGCCTCCCGGTCCACCTGCACGGGCACGCCCCCGGGAGCCGGCGGATACCGCTCCGCCCACAGCGCGATCGATTCGGCGGTCACCTCCGGGTGCCACTGCAGGCCCCAGGCGAGCGGCCCGACGCGAAACGCCTGCAGGCAGACGGGGCTCTGCGCCAGCGGTGTGGCGCCCGGCGGCAGCGAGAAGGCGTAGGAGTGCCATTGAAAGACCTCCGCCTCGGGCGAGAGCGGCCCCAGCAGCGGGTCAGCGCGCGCGGCCTCGGTGAGCTCAACTCTGCGCCATCCCCACTCCGCCTCCGGGCTGGGCCCGACCGCTCCGCCGGCGGCCCGGGCCAGGACCTGCCCGCCCAGGCACACGCCGAGCGTCGGCATCCGCACGTCGATCGCCTCCTGCAGCAGCTCCCTCACCGTAGCCAGCCAGGGGAAGCGGTCCTCCTCGTCGGCCTGCATCCCACCGCCGAGGGCGATCACCGCGTCGTAGTGGGAGAGCGGCCGCGGCGGCGGGCCGTCGGCGGGCACCCACGCCTCCAGCCGGTGCCCGGACTCGGCGATCTCGGGCCCGAACACGCCCACGCCGGCCACCGGATGCTGAACGACGGCGAGGACCCTCATCGGCGCTTTAGATCTTTTTCGTGAATTGGCCTGTAAATGTTTAGCGACAAATGGTACAGTGCACGGGCACGCGCGAGGATCCTGCGCCCATGTACGACTACGGCTTCTTCTCCTACGAGTCCAAGGCGGACTTCCTGCGCCGCTCGGAGGAGTTCTGGAATCCGGACAAGACGCGCTTCTGGCAGGAGGCCGGCGTCGACCTGGTGATCGACAGGCGCGAGGGCTACCTGTTCTGGGACATGGCCGGCAGGCGCCTGATCGACCTGCACCTCAACGGCGGAACCTACAACCTGGGGCACCGTAACCCGGAGCTGATCGCCACGCTGGAGCAGGCGATGGCGCGGTTTGACATCGGAAACCACCACTTCCCGGCGCTGGCGCGCACGGCGCTGGCGGAGGCGCTGGTGGCCACCTGTCCGCCCAACCTGCGCAGGGTGATCTACGGAACCGGCGGCGGGGAGGCGATCGACATCGCGATCAAGACCGCGCGCCACACGCGTCGCAGGCGGAGGATCGTCTCGATTCGCAAGGGCTACCACGGCCACACGGGGCTGGCCGTCGCCGCCGGCGATGACCGCTTCTCGACGCTGTTTCTCTCCGACCGGCCCGAGGAGTTCGTGCAGGTGCCCTTCAACGACCTCGACGAGATGGAGCGGGCGCTCGCGGCCGGCGACGTGGCGGCGGTGATCATGGAGACGATACCCGCCACCTACGGCTTCCCGCTGCCGCAGCCGGGCTACCTGCGCGCGGTCAAGGAGCTGTGCGAGCGCCACGGCGCCCTGTACATCGCCGACGAGGTCCAGACGGGGCTGATGCGCACCGGCGAGATGTGGGGGATCGCCAAGGCCGGGATCCAGCCGGACATCATGGTCGTCGGCAAGGGGATCACCGGCGGCATGTACCCGATCGCCTGCACGGTGGTCTCCGAGGAGTGCTCGGCCTGGCTCAAGGAGGACGGCTTCGGCCACATCTCGACCGGGGGCGGCGCGGAGCTCGGCTGCATCGTGGCGCTCAAGGTGCTCGAGATCTGCGGGCGGCCCGAGGTTCGCTCGATGGTCCACTACATCGCCGAGCGCTTCCGGCGGGGGCTGCGCGAGATCCAGGAGCAGCATCCCGACTGGCTGGTTGGCATCCGCCAGGACGGCGTGGTGATGGGCCTTGAGTTCGACCATCCCCAGGGCGCCAAGATCGTCATGCGCCACCTCTACGAGCACGGCGTGTGGGCGATCTTCTCCACGCTTGACCCGCGCGTGCTGCAGTACAAGCCGGGCATCCTGCTCGGGCCCGACCTGGTCGACGAGATCCTCGATCGCACCGCCGTGGCGATCGAGCTGGCCCACGCCGAGGTCGCGGGCGCCGCGCCGCGGGCGGCGCGCCATGGGGGCCTGAGGCCGGCGGGCCAGGGCTCGAGGGCGACGGCTGGGGCGGCGGCGTGATCCGCGAGGCGGCGGCGGTGGAGGTGCCGGGCGCGCCGCGCGCGCGGATGATGCTGCAGCGCGCGCGCTGGGCGGCCAACGCGTTCGCGCTGTACGACCGCCGGTCGACCGCGAGGATCGTCGAGGCCGCCGCCGAGGCGGCATACCAAAACGCCGAAAGGTTTGCGGCTGAGGCCGTTGAGGAGACCGGAATGGGGGTTGCGGAGCACAAGCGCCGCAAGAACGAGGCGTGCTCGCGCGGGCTGGTCGAGCGCTACCGCGACCAGGACTTCGTCGGCGCGCGCGTGGATCCGGAGCGAAAGCTCGTCTCGGTGCCCAAGCCGGCCGGGGTGATCCTGGCGCTGACGCCGTCCACCAACCCGGTGGCGACCGTCTACTTCAAGGTGCTGCTGGCGCTCATGACCCGCAACGCGATCGTCGTCTCGCCCCATCCGATGGCGCGGCGGGTGTGCGCGGCGGCCGTGGAGGTGATCGCGGCCGCGGCCGTCGGCGCCGGCGCGCCGGACGGGTGCGTGCAGGTGGTGCCCGAGCCGACGATCCCGCTGATCGAGAGCCTGATGTCCGACCGGGAGACCGATCTGATCCTCGCCACCGGCGGCACGGCGGTGGTGCGCGCCGCCTACCGCTCCGGCAACCCCTCGCTGGGCGTCGGGCCCGGCAACGTCCCGGCGTTCGTGGACTCGAGCGCCGATCTGGCCCACGCCGCCGCCTGCCTGGCCGAGTCAAAGTCGTTTGACAACTCGATCCTGTGCACCAACGAGTCGACCCTGATCGTCGAGGACGCCGTGGCCCAGCGGCTGGCGGCCGAGCTGGGCCGCTGCGGCGCGCATGTCCTCAGCGAGCAGGACAGCGCGCGCGTGCGCGCCGCCTGCTACCCGGACGGACGGATCGACACCCGCTTGGCGGGCAAGGACGCCGCTGCGCTGGCGCAGGCGGCCGGCGTGAGGGTGCCGTCGGGCACGAGGGTCCTGGTGGCGCCGTTTGAGCTGATCGTCCCCGAGGAGCCGCTGGCTCACGAGAAGCTGTTCCCGCTGCTGGGGATGGTCCGCGTGCCAGACGCCGGGCGGGGGATCGACGCGGCGCGCGCGCTGCTGCGCATCGGCGGCGCCGGGCATTCCGCCGTCATCCACTCCCAGACGCCCCGGACGATCCTCGCCTACGGCGCCGCGCTGCGCGTGCTGCGCGTGAGCGTCAACGCGCCGGGGAGCACCGGATCGGCAGGGCTGGACACCTTCCTGGCGCCGACCATGACCGTCGGCACCGGCTTCTTCGGCGGCTCGTCGCTTCGCGCCAACCTCGAGCCGGGGGACCTTGTGCAGTGGACCAGCCTGGCCTACGCGTCCGATCCAGGCCAGCCGTTTGGCGACTTCAGCGGACTGGACCCCTGGCGCGCGCTGCCAGCGCGCGCGCCGCACCGCGCGCGCCAGGTGCAGGGCCCGGCGCTGGACGGCGAAGACGGCCTGTCACGCGAGCAGCTTCGCCGGCTGATCTGGGAGGAGCTGCGAGAGGTGGTCCGCGGCTGATGGCGCGGGCGCCGGAGGCGGTGGGCGGCTGATGGTGTGGCTGCCAGAGGCGGTGGGCGGCTGATGGCCGAGCTGCGATCGGCGATCTTCATCGATCAGCTGCAGCCGCAGACGATGTGCTACCTGGGCAGCTGGGTGCGGGGGCGCCTGCCGCGCACGCGGATGGCCGCCGGCGTGATCGAGATCGCGCCGGGGCTCGACATCGAGCCGCTGACGGACGTCGTGCTCAAGCACACCGAGGCGCAGGCCGGGATCCTGGTCGTCGAGCGCCAGTTCGGCTACCTGGAGTTCCACTCCCGCTCGACCGCCGCCGTGCAGGCGGCCAGCTCCGCGGTGCTGGATGCGCTCGGCGCGCTGGCCTCGGACGCCACGCCGCCGAAGATCCTGGCCGACAAGCTGATCACGCGCCTGGACCACCAGCACGCGTTTTTGATCAACCGCAACAAGCTCGGCTCGATGGCGCTGCCGGGGGAGTCGCTGTTCGTGCTTGAGATGCAGCCGGCCTCATACGCGATCCTGGCCGTCAACGAGGCCGAGAAGGCGGCGCAGATCAAGGTCGTCGACTACCGCATGATCGGCGCGACCGGCCGCGTCTATCTGACCGGCAGCGAGGCCGACGTGCGGACCGCCGCCGAGGCCGCGACGGCCGCCCTGGAGGGGGGACGGTGAGCGAGGACGGTCACGACGCGCTGCGCGAGGTCGCGCGCGAGCTGCTGCGCGAGCTGCTGCCGGAGCTGCTGCACGACGCGGCGAGCGGCGGGCGCGCCAACGGCTCGGCGCGCAACGGCGCGCCGCCGCGGCCGACGGCCGCCACGCCCTCCCCGGTGCAGCCCGTGCCCGCGCCCTCCCCGGTCCCGCTCGTGCCCGCGCCGCCGGTCGCGGCGGTGCTGCGCCCGTCCACCTGGAGCGCGCCGCCCGCGCCGGGCGAGGTGATCGGCGAGGGCTTGGACGCGCCCCCGGCGTCAGGCCAATCCGAGCAGGCTGAGGCCGCGGAGCCCTCCGCCGCCCGCTCGCCGTCTGCGGCGGCCGGCGGATCGCGCCCGCGCCGCCCCGGCCGCGTCGAGGCCGTCAGGGTCGCCGATCAGCATGATCTCGACCGCTTCGTCGCGATGCTCGCGCTGCGCCTGGAGAGCCCGCGGGAGCGCAGGGCGCTGCGCACCGGAGAGCTGCGCTTCGTGCTCTCGGGCGCGGCCGCCGGGGCGCGCGCACACGGGCCCGCCAGCGCGCCCGGCGGGATGCCCGAGCCCGCTCACGCCTCGGCGCACCGGATCGAGCGTGGCGCTGTGACCGAGCGCCTCGTGCGGGAGGCCGCTGCGGGCGGGATGCGCCTGGTGCTCGGGCCGGCGGCCGTGCTCACCCCGCTCGCTCGCGACCGCGCGCGCGCGATGGGCGTCCAGATCGAGAGGGAGGGCTGATGCTCAAGGCGACTGTCACAGGGGCCGTGTGGGCGACCCGGCGGCTGCAGGAGATCCCGCGCGGCGCGTTCCTTGAGGTGCGCACCGACGAGGGCGCCACGCTGATCGCCTTCGACGTGCTGGGCAGCGGCGTCGGCGAGCGCGTCCTGATCAGCACCGGCTCGGTCGCCTCGGGCTGGTTCGCGCCCGAGCATCCACCGATCGACGCGCTGATCATCGGCTCGCTTGACCCCGAGTCGGAGTCGGCGCCGCGCCGCCGTGAAGCCCGGGCGCGGCAGAGGACAACCACGAGCAAGGAGACATGAGATGGAAGATGCGCTGGGCATGGTCGAGACGAAGGGGTACGTCGCCGCGCTGGCGGCGGCGGACGCGATGGTCAAGGCGGCCAACGTCACGATCGTCACCCGCCAGGAGGTGGGGGACGGACTGGTGGCCGTCGTCGTGCGCGGCGATGTCGGCGCCGTGAAGGCGGCCACCGAGGCGGGCTCGGAGACGGCCTCGACGGTGGGCGAGCTGGTCTCGGCGCACGTGATCCCGCGGCCGCACTCGGAGCTGTCAAAGCACTTCGGGACCGGCTCGTGAACCGCCTGGGGACGGGCGCGTGACCGCTCGCCGGAGCCGCCGTTGAGCGCCGCCGAGCAGGCGCGCGTCGAGCTGCGCGTCTATCTGCCGATGCCCAGCCTTGGCCGCCAGCTGGCGGCCTACCTGGGCACGCCGATCCGCGCGCGCGGCTATCCGCCGATCGAAGGCGACCACGCCCTGATCGTGGAGGTCGCGCCCGCGCTTGCGATCGAGCGCGTGATCGACCTCGCGCTGAAGGCGGTGCCGGAGGTGGAGCCCGGGATCCACTACGTCGAGCGCCAGTTCGGCGTGCTTGAGGTCCATGCCGCCGACGAGCGGGCGGTCAAGCGCGCCGGCGAGGCGATCCTCTCCGGGATCGGCGCACGGGCGCAGGACGGGCTGCGGCCGCGTGTGACCTACATGGGGATCATCGAGCAGGTCACAGACCAGCACGCGGTGATCCTCAACCGAAACCGCGAGGCGTCGATGCTCCTGCCCGGCCAGAGCCTGCTCGTCGGCGAGGTCGTCCCGGCGCTGTTCGCGGCCGCGGCCGCCAACGCCGCCGAACGGGTGGCGCCCGGCGCGACGCTGGTCAGCGTGTCGATGATCGGCGCCGCGGGCCGCGTGTACATCGCCGGCGAGACCGATGAGCTCGAGCGCGCGCGTGAGGAGATCGAGGCGGTCCTCGGCTCGGTGCAAGGGCGTGAGCACTAGGCGATGAGCGCGGACGGCGGGCAGGCGCCGGGGAGTGAGCACCAGCCGGTGAGCGCGGACGGCGGGCAGGCGCCGGGGCGTGAGCACCAGCCCACGGGCGCGGCCGACGACGCGATCCAGGCGCTCGCCCGACTGGCGCTCGCGAGCTACGGCCTTGACGAGGACGCGAGCGTGCAGCTGTGCAACGTGTCCGAGAACCACACCTTCCGGATCCGCGACCGCGGCGGCGCGGAGTATGCGCTGCGAGTCCATCGCCCCGGCTATCGCACCGTCGATGAGATCCGCTCGGAGCTTCGGTGGCTGGACGCGCTTGCTGCCGACGGCGCGGTGCTGACCCCGGCCGCCGTGCCCGCGCTCGACGGGGAGCGCGTGGTCGCGGTGAAAACGCCCGAGCTGGGCACGCGCAACGTGGTGCTGTTTGAGTGGGCGCCCGGCGTCGCGCCCGACCTCGACAGCGGCGAGGCGGCGACCGGCCAGTTTCGCACGCTCGGCGCGATCTCCGCGCGGATGCACCTGCACGCCCGGCGCTGGCGGCATCCCTCCGGCTTCGTCCGCCCCAGGTGGGACTTCGAGCACTCGATCGGGCCGCGCGGCCACTGGGGCCGCTGGCAGGACGGGCTGGGGATAGACCGGGAGGCGCTGGCGCTGCTCGAGCGGCTGGTGGCGGTGATCGAGGCGCGCCTGCGCGCCTTCGGGCAGGGGGAGCGGCGGTTCGGCCTGGTCCACGCGGACATGCGCCTGGCCAACCTCCTGATCGACGGCGAGCAGGTGCGCGTGATCGACTTCGACGACTGCGGCTTCTCCTGGTTCATGTACGACTTCGCCACGACCGTCTCGTTCATGGAGGACCATCCGCGCGTGCCCGAGCTGCAGCGAGCCTGGGTCGACGGCTACCGCTCGGTGGCCCAGCTGGACGCCGAGGACGAGCAGGAGCTGGACACATTCGTGATGCTCAGGCGCCTGCTCCTGGTGGCCTGGATCGGCTCTCACCACACATTCGCCACCGAGGCGGCCGAGCTGGGCGCCGGCTTCGCCGACGGCACCTGCGCTCTGGCGGAGCGCTACCTGTCAACCCATCGGATCCCCTAGGAGGCAAACAGTGTTCACGCCGATCAGCGGACGTGCCGTTCTCGTCACCGGTGGCACCAGGGGCATCGGCAGGGCGATCGCCGGCGTGTTCTGCGGCGCCGGAGCGCGCGTGGCGATCGCCGGCAGGGACCCTCAGGCCGGAGCCGCCGCCGAGGCGCAGCTCGCCGCGGCTGGCGGCGAGGCGCTCTACGTCCAGGCCGACGTGTCCGTCGCCTCGGACGTCCAGCGCATGGTCGACGCGGCCGTCGAGCGCTTCGGCGGGCTGGACGTGCTGTGCGCCAACGCCGGCATCTTCCCGGACGTGCGGCTGTCGGAGATGACCGAGCGCGACATCGACGAGCTGTTCGCCGTGAACGTCAAGGGCACGATGCTGGCGGTCAAGGCGGCCGCGCCGGCGCTGGCCGCGAGCGGGCGCGGCAGGGTGATCATCACCTCCTCGATCACCGGGCCGATCACCGGCTACCCGGGCTGGTCGCACTACGGGGCCAGCAAGGCCGCGCAGCTGGGCTTCATGCGCACGGCGGCGATCGAGCTGGCCAGCCAGCGGATCACCGTCAACGCCGTGCTGCCCGGCAACATCGTCACCGAGGGCCTGGACGAGCTGGGGCCCGAGTACCGGCGCAAGATGGAGGAGTCGATCCCGCTTCGCCGCCTGGGGGAGGCGGTCGAGATCGGCCACGCGGCGCTGTTTCTGGCAAGCGACGAGGCCTCGTACATCACCGGTCAGACGATCGTCGTCGACGGCGGCCAGACGCTGCCCGAGTCGCTGCTGGCCCTGGAAGCGCAGTAGGCGTGGCGCAGGGCGGGCAGGCGCTCGGCGTCGGACTGGGGCCGGCGGCGGCACGCGCGCGAGA
The DNA here is from genome assembly GCA_035294345.1 of Solirubrobacteraceae bacterium. Classification (GTDB taxonomy): domain Bacteria; phylum Actinomycetota; class Thermoleophilia; order Solirubrobacterales; family Solirubrobacteraceae; genus Palsa-465. The sequence goes on along the minus strand of DATGLC010000085.1, from coordinate 25,615 downwards.
CAGGCTGCAGGCGCAGATACTGTCGGGCGAGCTGGCCTACGGCCAGCGCCTCGGGGCCGAGCGGGAGATCGCCGAGCGCCTGGGCGTCTCGCGCTCGACGATCCGCGCCGCGCTCGCCGAGCTTGAGCGCGCGGGGGTGGTCCGCCGCCAGCGCGGCCGCGCCGGCGGGATCTTCGTCTCAGAGCGCAAGGTGGAGCGTGACCTGACGAGCCTCGCGGGGCTGCCCGCGTACCTGCGCCGGCAGGGCTTTGCCGCGGACGCGCGGGTGATCGCGACCGCCACGCTGGCCTGCGAGCCTGAGATCGCGGCCGCGCTGGCGCTGGCGGCCGGCGCGCTCGTGCACGAGGTCGTGCGCGTGCGCCTCGCCGACGGGCAGCCGATCTCGCTTGAGCGCGCGAGCTTCCCCGCCGAGCGCTTCCCCGGGCTGTTGGACCACGCGCTCAACGGCTCGATCTACGAGCTTCTGCGCGCCGAGTACGGGCTTGAGAGCGGCGAGGCGGAGGAGCGGATCGAGGTGGTGGCGGCCGGGGCGGCGGAGGGGCGGCTGCTGGGCGTCCCGCGGGGGGCGCCGCTGGTGTCTGTGGCGAGGGTCGCGTGGGATGCGGACGGCGCGCCGTTCGAGCGCTCGCATGACCTGTTTCGCGGCGACCGCGTGCGGATCATCGTGCGTGCCCGCTCGGCGCCCAGCTCGCCCACGCTGGTGGGCGCCTCGGTTCAGGTGCGATGAGCCCGGTTGTGCGCGCAGCCGTTCTCTGCGACGATCGCCGCACATGATCGCCCGCCGACAGCGCAGCTCATGGCCGAGCATCTGATCGCCGCCGACGCGCCGACGCACCGACGCTGGGACGTCGATCTTCAGCCGGTTGTGGAGATCGATCCGGGCGATGAGGTGGTCGTCGAGACGGTGGACTTCGCCGCGGGCCAGATCACGCGCCAGTCCAGCGCCGAGGACCTGCTGGCGCTGGACTTCGAGCGCATCTACCCGTTGGCCGGGCCGATCGCCGTCCGCGGCGCGCAGCCCGGCGACGCGCTGGCCGTGCACGTGCTCTCCTTCCAGCTGCCGGAGTGGGGGTGGGCGTGCATCATCCCCGGCCTTGGGCTGCTCGAGCGCGAGGAGTTCCCCTCGCCGGCGCTGCGGATCTTCGACCTGACGACGGGCGACTGGACACAGCTGTGCCCCGGGGTCAGGATCCCGATCGCGCCGTTTCTGGGGACGATCGGCGTGCCCGGGGCCGGCATGCGCCAGGTTCCGATCCCGCCCCCGCACCACGGGGGCGGCAACATCGACATCCGTCACATCACCGCCGGAAGCACCGTGTACCTGCCGGTGTCGGTCCCCGGGGGACTGCTGTCGATGGGCGATGCCCATGCCGCCCAGGGGGACGGCGAGGTAGCGATCTCCGGGATCGAGTGCGCCATGCGCACGCGGCTGCGCGTGGAGCTCGTGCGCGACGCGCGCCTGCCGGCGCCGCAGCTGCGCCGCCCCGCCGGCTCGCTGACCGCGGCCGTCGACCACGGCGGCTGGTATGCGACCTTCGGGGTCGAGGAGGACCTGATGCAGGCCAGCCGCGCGGCGGTGCGCGCGATGGTCGACCACCTCGGGCGCGAGCGCGGCCTCGGGCGCGAGGACGCCTACATCCTCTGCTCGCTGGCGGGGGACCTCAAGATCTGCGAGATCGTCGACAGCCCCCGCTGGATCGTGGGCTGCTTCATGCCGGATGCCGTCTTCAGCTGAGCCTCAGCGGATGCCGTCTTCAGCTGAGCCTCAGCGGATGCCGGCTTCAGCTGAGCCTCAGCGCTCGGGCGCGGAGCGCATCCTGCGCCGGCTGCGGTCCGCCGCCGGCGGGATCGACCGCGCGCTTCAGGCCGTCGGCGAGGGCTGCTGCGTGGCGCGCTCGCAGGCGCGCCTGGATCGCGTGATCGCCCACGCCGCGCCCGACCGCGAGCCGGTTGGCGCGGGCGGTCGCGCGCCCTCGGCGGAGGCGCGCGGGCGCCTGCCAGCGGCGGGCGCGCGCGGTCGCGGGCCGTCGGCCGGCGCGGCCGACCCCGGGCTGTCGGTGGGCGCGTCCTGCCTGAGCATCGAGGGCTCCGGCACACCCTCGCCATGACGATCGCGCCGCCGCTTGAGCTCACCGAGCGCGAGCGCCTGGCCCTCGCCGAGCTCGAGCGCTTCCCGCTGATCGAGGCGCTGCTGGGGCGCCGCTCGCGGCGCTTTCCGCTGGGGGGCGAGATCCCCGACGGTCCGCTGGCCTACCGCTCGCGCCACGAGCACGTGCCGCTGTCCGAGCTTGAGACGCTCCTGATCCTCGCGATCATGAGCGGCTCGACCGGCTGGCACTTCGGCATCACGCGCCACCCCCGCTACGCGCCCGCGCTGGCCAACTACAACGGCGCCGCCGGCGGGCGCACGATCCCGTCGGCCGCCGGCTTTCACACATCGGAGCTGTTCTACACCGACGACACCGGCGTCTACTTCGTCGCAACGCGCGACAGCGGCGCGCTCGTGGACCCAGCCGACGGCCCGGTGACGCTCGAGGCGGTCCTGGCGGCGCACCGGCAGCGGATCCGCAGGCTCTCAGACCAGCGCCTTCACCTCCCCCGCCGCGAGCCCTACATGGAGGGCCACAACACCTGGATCGCGAACGAGCCGGGGTCGCTGCTGGCGATCCCGATCGCCGACATCGCCCAGCACCACATCGCCAACCTCTGCTTCTTCACCCAGAACGGCTACTGCATCTACGACGACATCAACCGCCGCTCGATCCCGGGCATCGAACGGTTCTCAGGCCTGGTGGACACCGACTCCCCGATCCCGCTGAGCTTCGTCGAGCAGTACTCGCTGACCGAGGCGACCGCGGAGCTGATGACCTCAAGCTACAACGGCGCGCTGTTGCTGCAGGCGATGGGGCTGGGCGGCTGGTCGTTTGACGGGATCGAGCACATGGCGCTGCTGGGCGCCTCTGGCGACCCTGACGTCCCCGGCCTGGGCTTCCGGTTTGACACCGACCCCCGCTGGGGTCAGCCGAACCCCACCGGGCGCACCGACGGGACCTTCCACGCCTTCTGCCCACCGCACTTCCCGGACATGGCGGCGGCGGTGGAGGCCTTCTGCGAGCGCAAGTTCGGGCCCGGCGGGCCCTACCACCCTGACACGCCCGGCCCGTGGCGGGACTCGCGCGCGGTCCGCTCCTCAGCCCAGCGCCACGACGAGCGCTTCCGGGCCTGTGTCACGCTGCAGTGCGACTACACGCTTGAGACCTGGGGCAAGTTCCCGGGCACCGTGCCCAGCGTGTGGGTGATGAACTTCCTGCAGGCCCAGCACCTGGACACGGAGTTCTACGACCACCACTTCCGCCCCGGGGCCTATCTTGAGACCCACCGCGCTCACATGCGCACCTGGCACTGAGAGCGGACCACCGCTGCGCGCCCGGGCGCGGGCGCGCAGCGGCGACCGGGGTCACACCACGTCCAGGCCCCGGTTGATCATCCTGCCGATCGTCTCGTACTTGGCTCGGTCGCGCGCCTTCAGGTAGTAGGCGTACCCGAGGCCCACGAGGAAGATCGCCAGGTCACCCCAGCACAGCCAGCTCGCGTAGCTGTAGCCGGAGCCCAGGAACTGGAGGTTCTTGATCGCCAGATAAAGGACGTACGCCTGGCTGATGGCGGCCAGCAGCGGCGCCGTGATCGTCGTCCACCAGTGGTGGTCCTCCTTGTGGTGTGTGCGGAAGTAGTTGAAGATCGCCAGCGAGACGATCGCCTGGATGGCGAGGATCGACACGACGCCCATCACGGCCATCAGCCCGTAGACCTGCAGGTAGCCGACCGAGTCGCCGGCGCCCAGCTTGGGGTTGGAGGTCGCGAACAGGACGAACGCCAGCAGGATCAGGGCGGCGATCACAGACTGCGTCGTGGAGGCGATGTACGGGCTTCGGTGCTTGGGGTGGGTGCGCCCCAGCGGCGGCGGCAGCACGCGCTCGCGACCGAGCGAGTACATGTAGCGCGCGGTCGTGTTGTGGAACGCCATTCCGCAGGCGAACGAGCCGCTGATGATGAACCAGCTCAGAAGGTCCTTGAGCAGCAGGCCGGCGTGCTGCTGGGCGGGCAGGAAGTAGAAGTTCGCCGAGTTGTTCTGAGCGATGTCGACCGCCTGGTTGAAGTTGCTGTAGCCGCTGATGCCGGCCCAGGAGGTGAGCGTGTAGAACACGCCCAGCCCGATCACCGAGATGTACAGCGCGCGCGGCACGTTGCGCTTGGGGTCACGTGACTCCTCGCCGTAGTTGGGCGCCATCTCCCAGCCCACCCAGGACCAGAAGGCGAAGAAGATCCCGATCCCGGCCGCGCCCGCCGCCAGCGCCGTGCCGCCGAAGTGGCCCGCGGGCAGGCCCTTGAAAGCGTTGATCGGGTTGATCGCGGCCGCCGACACGTGGCCTTTGGTGAACATGAAGCCGTCGAAGATCAAAAGCGTGAGCACCTCGCACAGCAGCGCGGCGCCCAGGATGCGAGACGACAGCTTGACGTCGAAGTAGGTGAGCGCGGCGATCACCGCGATCATCGCAAAGCCGAACCAGTACCACTGCAGGTGAAGCCCGTAGCGCTCGGCCTTCAGCTGCGCGAAGTACGCAAAGCCGCCCACCAGCGAGACCTCGAACACGCTGTAGGCGGCCACCATCGCAAAGCCGCTTGCCATCCCCAGCTCACGGGAGAGGCCGTGGCTGATGAAGCTGTAGAAGCCGCCCGCGGTGGTCACCTTGCGCGCCATCGCCACGTACGCGACGCCGAACACCAGCAGCACGATCGCGGCCACGATGAAGCCCGCGGGCGCGCCGATGCCGTTGCCGAAGCCGACCGCGATCGGCGTGTTGAACAGCATCGCCGAGATCGGCGCCGAGCCGGTCACCGTCAAGAACAGAACGCCGATCAGCCCGACGGCACCGCCCTTGAGCTTGTGGATGTCGGTGCGCTCCGAGACGTCGACGCTTTCGACGATCGGGAGCATCCCCTCGTGATGCTCGCCGGCGCCTTCAACGGTCATTTGGATCCTCCCTCATCGGTGCTGGCTGGCGGATGTCAGACGTGGGCGATGGTCGGTGCCGCCGTGGCGGGTGGGCGGCTCGTTCGGGACTCGTCGAGCACCTCGAGCAGCAGCCGCTCGACGGCCGCGCTCCACTCGCGACGTCGCAGGCGCACCCGGTCTGGCAGGAGCCAGCGGCGCTCCACGTCAGAGTAGGCGGCGCGCGCGAGGCGGTCAAAGGAGTCGATCGCGCGGATCACGATCCCGTAGTCGTGAGGCCCGACGAAGCTCCCGATCCAGTCGCCCGGGCGGCCGGCGTCGGCGAACACGCCCTCCTGGACGCCCTGCCAGTAGGCGTGCTGGAACAGGCAGCCGGCGTTTGCGCGCTCGCGCCAGCAGCCGGCCGTCAGGCCGTGCTTGCCGGCTGCGATTCCGCGCAGCGCCAGCTGCAGCAGCTTGCGCCCGCGCTCGTTGCGCGCCAGCGTCTCCAGATCGGCCCGCAGCCTGAACTCTGCCGAATGCATACCTCTCCGCTCCTCTTCGCTCTCTGGAACCGTCTCGGTCTGCCTTTTGTCGGGACCGTCGCAGCCTTGCGGCTCGTCGGGCCCTCTCAATCTCCTCAGATGGTCGGCGCCTGCGCCTCCTCGAGCACGAAGCGCAGCTGCTCGCGCAGCGGCGCCCCGGGCACGAGGCGGCCCTCCAGCGCCGCGGTGCCGATCGTGAACGCCCACACGCCCCGGTCGCCGAGCGAGCGGATCCGCTCGCCGCTGTCCACCGACCCGGCGGCGATCACCGGCAGCGAGGTGGCGCCGACGACCGCCGCGGTGAGCCGGTCGACATCGCCGTCATAGCGGTAGGCCAGCAGGTTGATCCCATCGACCCCCAGCTGCTCCACGCGCCTTGCGTCCTCGACGATCCGCTCGATCGAGCCGCGCAGCAGGCATGGATGGCCGACGACCTGGCCGATGTAGGGGAAAAAGCGCACCCCGGTGCCCGCGAGGATGCGCTGAATCGGCTCCACGGCCGTCCCGCCGATCAGGTGGTCGGGGCCGAGCTCCGCCGCCACGCGGGCGGACTGCAGAGCCGCCTGCTCGGTCTCGGAGACGACCTCCAGGTAGCTCTGATGGCCGTTTGAGCGGATGTCGTCGATCAGCGCCTGAAGCTCGCCACGCTCGATGCCCACATCCTTGCAGCCGAAGTGGCGCACGCCGCAGTCGGCGACCGTCTCATACACGGCCCGCGCGTCCGGGATCGTTCGATCGTCGCGCGTGAGCATGAAGATGAACTCTGGCACCGCGAGGCTCCCCTTCGGTAGGGCATCATGGCCTTCTTGTCAGACACCAAGGTAGATTAGACGGCCAGAACGCGCGATGCAAACGCAAATCTGTGTAAGTTGTCAGACAGATTCAGCCGATCGACGGTCGAGGAGGCCCTGAGTGCGCGCAGCGGTGTGGAACGGCCCCGGCGAGATGACGGTCGGCAGCGCCGCCGACCCGAGCTGCCCCGAGGATGGGGTGCTGCTGCGCGTGCTCGCGTGCGGCATCTGCGGCACCGACGTGCGCTCCTTCTACAACGGCGACCGGCGCATCTCGCCGCCGTGGATCCTCGGGCATGAGATCTCCGGGGAGATCGTCGAGGTCGGTCCGCGCGCCGAGCCCGAGCTGGCGGAGTCCGGACTGCGTCTTGGCGATGCGGTGCACTGCATCTCCACGCTGTGGTGCGGCCGCTGCCGGATGTGCCGCGGGGGCTATGAGAACCTCTGCCTGAACGGCAGGCTCATGGGCTTCGACTATCAGGGGGCCTACGCGGAGCAGGTCGCGATCCCGCAGATCGCGCTCAAGAACCTGTTTGCGATCCCCGACGGCCTCTCGCCCGCGCACGCCACCTTCGCCGACCCGCTGTCGGACGTGATCTGCGGGCACAAGGACCTGCGGATCGGGCTCGACGACGTCGTGGTGGTGATCGGCGCCGGCCCCGTCGGCACGGCGCACGCCGCGCTCGCGCGCCTGCAGGGCGCCGGCCTGGTGATGCTGGTCGAGCAGGCCGCCGGGAGGATCGAGCTCGCGCGCGGGATCCTCGGCGACGAGCGCATCAGCTACCTCGACGCATCACAGCGGGATCCGGGGGCGGCCGTGCGCGAGGCCACCGGCGGCTTCGGCGCCGACGTGGTGATCGTCGCCTGCTCGAGCGCGAGCGCCCAGGAGCAGGCGATGACGATGGCCGCCCCGCGCGGGCGCGTGCTGTTCTTCGGCGGCCTGCCGAAGGGCACCTCCGCGATCAGCTTCCCGTCAAACGTCCTGCACTACGCGGAGGTTCAGGTGCACGGCTCCTATGCCTCGCGCCACCGCGACCAGGTCCGCGCGCTGGACATGCTCGCCGCCGACGCCGGCGGGATCCGCGCCGTCGTCAGCGACGTGATCGCGCTCGAGCAGACGCCGGACGCGTTCGCCCGCATCCGCGCCGGGGACGCGCTGAAGCTGGTGGTGGCGCCGTGAGCCGGACGGCTCCGGGCATGCCGCACGGAGCGCCGGAGCGGACACGCAGCGACCGACGCACCTCGCCGCGGGCGATCGCCGGCGCCGCGCCGCTGCGCCACCAGCTGGCAGAGGAGCTGCGCGCCCTGATCCGCTCGGGCGAGCTTGCGCCGGGAGACCGGCTGCCCTCCGAGCCGGAGCTGGCCCAGCATCGCGCCGTGTCTCGCTCCTCGATCCGTGCCGCGATCACGGTGCTCGAAGAGGAGGGCCTGGTCACGCGCCGTCACGGCTCCGGTACCTACGTGACGCACCGTCCGGCGCTGGAGAACGACCTGGGGCGCAACTTCGGCGTCTCGGCGCTGATCGCCTCCACCGGCCTGGTGCCGGGAACCGCCGAGGAGTCCTGCGAGCTTGTGCGCGCGCCGGCGAGCGTCGCGGCCGCGCTGGGCGTGGGGACCGACAGCGAGCTGTGCGAGCTTCGGCGCGTGCGCACGGCCGACGGCCGCCGCGTGGCGCTGACGACCGACTGGTGCCGGCCCGCGCACCTGAGCCCCGGCGAGCTGCGGGCGATCGGCGACGGGTCCGTCTACGAGGCCCTGGCCGCGCGCGGCCTGGCGGTCGATCACGGGGTCGCGCAGCTGGTGCCCGACAACGCCGACGGCGAGATCGCGCGCCTGCTCGGCGTGGCCCGCGGCGCGCTGATCCTGACCATCGAGCAGGTGGACTTCACCGCGCAGGGCGTGCCGGTGCTCGTCTCACGCGAGCACCATCTCGCCGAGGCGTTCTCGTTCACCGTCCTTCGCCACGGGCCGGGACCGGAGGCTGGCCGCTGAGCGATCCCGGGCCGCTGGTGGTCGGCGTCGACGTCGGCTCGCAGGGCACCTGCGCGCAGGCGCTCGAGCCGGACGGGACGCTCGTGGCCTCAAGCTACGCGGCGCACGCGCTCTCATACCCGGCGCCGGGCTGGGCCGAGCAGGACCCCGAGCAGTGGCGCCGGGCGCTGGCGCAGACGCTCGCGCACCTGCGCCTTCAGACCGCGGGGCGCAGGGTGGCCGCGGTGTCCTTCGGCTCGCAGCTGGACGGCCTCGTGGCCTGCGACGCGCACGGCCGCGCGCTGCGCCCGGCGCTCATCTGGTCAGACCGCCGCGCACAGCGCGAATGCGCCGAGCTGGCCGGCGCGGCCGCCGGCGACGTGTCCCGGCTGCGCGCCATGACCGGGTGCAACCTCGATCCGGGCCACGTGGCGGCCAAGATCGCCTGGGTGCACGCGCACGAGCCCGAGCTCGTGCGCGACTGCTCGTGGTATCTGCTGCCTGGCTCCTGGATCGCGCTGCAGGCCTCGGGCGAGCTGGCCGTGGACCCGACGAACGCCTCCTCCACCGCCCTGCTTGACCCCCGTGCGCTTGACTGGAGCGAGACCGCCTGCGCCACGTTCGGAGTCGACCCGGACAGGCTCGCCCCCGTGCACCCGCCCGACCGCGTGCTGGGAACCATCGCACCCTGGCTGCGCGAGGCGACCGGCCTGGACGCCGACGTGCAGGTGGTGCTGGGCGCCGGCGACGAGATGGCTGCGGTGCTCGGCGCGGGCGTGACCGAGCCCGGCGAGGTCTGCGACGTGATGGGGACCGCCGAGCCGGTCTGCGCCGTCGTTTCCGATCCGATCCTCGAAGCGCCGCCGGTCGTCGAGCTTCATCCGCACGCGCTGCCGGGCCGCTGGCTGCTTGAGAACCCGGGATGGCTGTCGGGCGGCGCCTACCGCTGGTTCCGCGACGAGCTCGGCGGGCCGGAGGTGGCCCGCGCGGCGGCCACCGGGGCGGACGTCTATGAGCTGCTCAACGAGCTGGCGCGCGGCGCGCCGGCGGGCTGCGACGGGGTTCTGTGGGTGCCGGCTCTGTCGGGCGCGATGACCCCGGAGTGGAACCCGCGCGCTCGCGCGGGCTGGCTGGGTCTGACGGCCGCCCACGGCCGCGCCCATCTGGCGCGCGCGCTGCTTGAGGGCAACGCGCTTGCGCTGCGCGACGTGATCGACGCGATCCGGGCCTGCGGCCAGCCGGCGCGGCGGCTGGTCTGCGTCGGGGGAGGGGCGCGCGGCGAGCTTCTGCTGGCGATCAGGGCGAACGTCACCGGCCTTCCCACCTGCCGCACCGACGACGTGGAGACCACCGCCCGGGGCGCGGCGATGCTCGCCGCCGCCGGCGCCGGCCTTCACCCCTCGATCGCGCAGGCCGCGCGGGAGATGGCCGCACCCCGTCGCCAGGCGCTTGAGCCGGACCCGAGGCTGTGCGCCGTCTACGACGCCGTGCACGCCCGCCACCGGCGGCTGTACGAGGCGCTGCGAGCCGTGTTCGACGCCGGGGGAGAGTGAGCGCCGATGGGCGACGGCGACGCTGTGCGGACGCTGGGAGACGGTGCGTGGGGGCGGACGATGGGCTACGACAATGCCAGTCTGAGCGCGGACCAGCGCGCGGCGGCGCTTGAGTGGATGGCCGAGCGCGGGGTGGAGCTGCTGATCGTCGGCGGCGGGATCACGGGCGCCGGCGCGGCCCTGGACGCCGCCGCGCGCGGGCTCGATGTCGGCCTGCTGGAGGCGCGCGACCTCGCCTCCGGAACCTCCAGCAAGTCCAGCAAGTTGATCCATGGGGGGCTCCGCTACCTGGAGATGGGCGACCTTCGCCTGGTGCGCGAGGCGCTGCGCGAGCGCGAGCTGCTGCTCACCCGCCTGGCGCCGCATCTCGTGTCGCCGGTCCCGTTCCTGTGGCCGTTTCGCCACCGCCTCTGGGAGCGGCCCTACCTCGGCGCCGGCCTGATCCTCTACGACACGCTCGGCGGCGCCCGCTCGCTGCCGCGCCACCGCCACCTCTCCCGGCGCTCGCTGCGCGCGGTGGCTCCGGGCCTGAGGCGCTGCGGCGTCTTCGGCGGCGTGCGCTTCTTCGACGCGGCTGAGGATGACGCCCGCATGGTGCTCGCGGTGGCGCGCACGGCGGCCGCCCACGGGGCGCGGATCGCCACCCGCGCGCGCGTCCTGCGCCTGCTGTGGCGGCGCAGCCGCGTGGACGGCGTCGAGGTCCTCGACGAGGAGAGCGGCGCGCGGCTTGAGATTCGCGCCGGCCATGTGGCGCTGGCGGTCGGGGCGTGGACGGACGAGCTGCGGGCGTCGGTCGGCGCGCCCTCAACTGGCGGGAGCCCCTCGAGGTCCGCGAGCGGGTCCGAGGGCTGCACGCCGGCCCCGGCGCGCTTCACGACGCAGCTGCGGCCCTCAAAGGGCGTGCACATCACGGTCGCGCGCGACCGGATCGCGCTGCGCACCGGGCTGCTGTCGCGCACCGAGAAGAGCGTCCTGTTCGTGATCCCGATGGGCGATCGCTGGCTGATCGGCGACACCGACACCCCCTGGGAGCTTGGGCCGGATCACCCGGTCGCCAGCGGCGCCGACGTGGACTACCTGCTGGCCAAGGCCAACGAGCTGCTCGCCGAGCCGCTGGCGCGCGAGGACGTGATCGGCGTCTTCGCCGGGCTGAGGCCGCTGGTCGGCCCGGCGGGCACCGTGGACACGACCCGCTTGAGCCGCCGCCACGCCCTCGAGGCGCCGCTGCCGGGGCTGACGACGATCGCGGGCGGCAAGTACACGACCTATCGCGTGATGGCCGCCGACCTGATCGACGCCGCCACCCGCGGTCGCCCGGCGGTCGGACCGTCGCGGACCAGCTCCCTGCCGATCCTCGGGGCCGAGCGCCTGGCCCAGGCGCGGGCCAGGCGCGACGATCTGGCCCGGCGCGCAGATCTGCCGCCCGCTCAGGTCGATCGCCTGCTGGGCCGCTACGGCGATCGCGTCGTCGAGCTCGTGGCGCTGATCGAGCGCTCGCCTGAGCTTGCGCGCCCCCTGGAGCACGGCGACGGCCACCTGGCCGTGGAGGTCGTCTACGCGTGCACGCACGAGGGCGCGCTGCACCTGGAGGACGTGCTCGAGCGGCGCACGCGCCTTGCGATCGCCGCCCGCGACCGGGGGCTGGGCGCCGCCCCGCACGCCGCGTCGCTGATGGCCTCCGTGCTGGGCTGGGAGCCCGACAGGGTGCGCTCGGAGGTGGACGGCTGGCGCCGGCGGATCGCCGCCCAGCGAGCGGCCGAGGCCGAGCGCGATGACACCGCCGCGCTGGCCGCCTACCGCGAGGCGCTGCACGCCGCGCTTCCGGAGGCGCACGGCGCGCTTCCGCAGGCACCGGGCGCGCGTCCGGAGGGACATGGTGGGCGGTAGCGAGGATCGCCGTTTGGTCGACGCGATGCCCGGTCGTGGGCCGCTTCGATGACCGGGCTCGTGCTGGGCGTCGACCAGGGGACGTCGAGCACGCGGTGCGTCGCCTTCGACGAGCGGCTGGCGACGCTCGGCGCCCACGCCGTCCCGGTCTCCGCCTCCTGCCCGGCTCCCGGCCTGGTCGAGCAGGATCCGATCGAGCTTGCGGACTCCGCGCGCGCCGCGGTGTCCGGCGCGCTGCGCGCCGCGGGCGCGCGAATGGCCGACGTGCTGGCGGTGGGCATCGCCAACCAGACCGAGACCTTCCTGCTGGCCGATCGGCGCTCGGCCCGCCCGATCCACCCCGCGATCGTCTGGCAGGACCGGCGCACGGCGCCATCCTGCGACGCGCTGCGCTCGGCCGGGCATGGAGAGCGCGTGCGCGAGCTGACGGGATTGGAGCTCGACGCGACCTTCCCGGCCACGAAGATCGCCTGGCTGCTTGACCGGCTTGCGGGGACGCGGGACGCCGCCAGCCGCGGAGAGCTCCGCTACCACGACGTCGGCTCGTGGCTTTTGCTCTCCCTCTGTGGCGGTGCCGAGGCGTGCGAGATCGGCAACGCCGGACGCACCTTGCTGTGCGCGCTGGGCGCAGACGACTGGAGCGCCGAGCTGCTTGAGCTGTTCGACGTCCCGCGCGCGCTGATGCCGCCGATCGTCGACTCCGACGGCCTGCACGCCCAGCTGCTGACCGACGACGGCAGCGCCCCCCTGCGAGCGCTCCTGGGCGACCAGCAGGCGTCTCTGCTCGGGCTGCGCTGCCACGAGCCCGGGATGGCGAAGGTCACCCTGGGGACGGGCGCGTTCGTGCTCGCGCAGGCGGGGCGCGACGCGCCCAGGCCGCCGGCCGGGGTGCTCGCCTCATGTGCCTGGCGGCGCAGGGGGCGTGCGGCGTTCGCGCTCGAGGGCTTTGTGCCCACCGCCGGCGCTGCGCTCTCGTGGTTCTCGCAGCTGGGGGTGCTGCCGGAGCCCCGGGCGCTGGACGCCCTGCTCGCGGGCGCCGGTGTAGGGCGGCTCTCGCGCCCGGGGCCCCGGGGGGCCGTCGCGGCGGGCGCCGGGCGCTCGGACGCTTCTTCCCCTGCTGCGGAAAGCTCGGATGCCGGGTCGCCTGGCGCCGGGCGCTCGGACGCTTCGTCCCCTGGCCGCGAGCGGTTCGGCGACGGGCCCGTGGTGTGCGTGCCGGCCCTGCAGGGGCTGGGCACGCCCAGCTGGGACGCCGAGACTCGCGGGGCGCTGCTGGGCCTGAGCCGCGCGACCACGCGCGCGGAGATCGCCCGCGCCGTGGTCGACGGCGTGCTTCACCAGGTCGCCGACGCGCTTGATGCGATCTCCGTCGAGCTTCCGATCGCGACGGTTCTCCTGGACGGTGGGATGTCTCGCTCGGCATGGATCGTCCAGCGGCTTGCGGACATCGCGGGCGTGCGGGTGCAGCGGGCCTCTGGCGGCGAGGCGACGGCCGCTGGGGCCGCGATGCTCGCCGGGATGGCGGCCGGCGTGTGGGGCGATCCGCGGGACCTGCCGCCGCTGGCCGTCGACCTCGCCGCGGAGCCGCGCTGGAGCGAGGAGGAGCGTGCCGAGCGCCGCGTCCGCTGGGCCGCTGCGTGCTCGCTTGTGCGCGAGTGGCGCCCTTAGGCCCCGCGCGATCAGCGCCCCGGTGACCAGCGCCAACGACGCCCCCGACGGCCCCGCGCGAGAGGCGCCCCGGTGACCAGCGCCAACTACACCCCGACGGCCCAGGCCAACGACGTCCCGATGACCCAGCCCGAATGGCGCCCCGGGGGGCAGTGACCGGTGCCCCAAGGACCCGCCGCGCACCCGGCGAGCGCAACGGCCGGTCGGGCGACAGATGCGCCCTTCCGGGTCATGTCCGTCGACCAAGTGGAGCGGAGGGCCCGTGAGGTCGGATCCAGCGGCTCCTCATAGTCAGGCGGCCCCTCATACGATCACCTCCGTGTGATGAGCGTCAAGTTCGGCCTCTCCGATCGAGCCTGGTTGAACACCGCCCACCAGGGGCCCCTGCCGCTGGAGGCGGCCGCGGTGGCACGCGCTGCGATCGAGCACAAGCTTGACCCTCGGCTGATCGACGAGGAGGCGTTCTTCGAGGTCCCCGAGCGGCTGCGGGCCACGCTCGGTCGCCTGATCAATGCCGAGCGCAGCGAGGTCGTGCTCGCCAACAGCACAAGCTACGGCCTGGACCTCCTCGCGCGCGGCCTGCCGCTGCGCGCGGGCGACGAGGTGCTTGTCGTGCAGGGCGACTTTCCAGCCTCGATCTACCCGTGGCTGCCGCTGCAGCGGCGCGGCGTCAAGGTGCGCACGGTTGCGGCGCCGTCTGGGGTGCTCGAGCCCGACGACCTGCGCGCGGCGCTCACGGATCGCACGCGCGTGCTCTGCAGCAGCTGGGTCTTCTCGTTCACCGGCGCCGCCGTCGACGTGCCGGCCCTGGTCGAGGTCTGCCGCGCCCACGGCGAGGTGACGTTCGTGCTCAACGGCTCGCAGGCCGTCGGCGCCCGTCCGGCCGACGTCCGCTCGCTCGGCGTCGACGCGCTCGTCAGCTGCGGCTTCAAATGGCTGTGCGGCCCATACGCGACCGGCCTTGCCTGGCTGTCGGGCGACCTGCTGGCGCGGCTTGAGTGCGAGCAGGGGTACTGGCTGGCTCACGTGGAGGAGATCTCCCGGCCCCCTGATCGCTACGAGCTGCGTGGGGATCTCGGCGCCGCCGCCCACGACGTGTTCTGCACGGCCAACCTGACCACCTTCCCCGCCTGGGAGCGCGCGGTGCGTCTGCTGCTCGACGAGGGCATCGAGCAGATCGAACGCCACGACCAGGCGCTTGTCCAGCGGCTGATCGACGGCCTGCCGCCGGGCTGGAGGCTCACGAGCCCCAGCGCGCGTGGTCAACGGTCCACGCTCGTGTTCCTCGAGCCCGAGCCCCCCGCCACGATCGAGCGGGCGCTCGCGCGGCTGGACGCCGCGGGCGTCGACGTCGGGGTGCGCGCCGGCAGGATCCGGGTGTCGCCGCACGTCCACAACACCCCGGAGGACGTCGACCGCTTTCTGACCGCGCTCGCCGGCTGAGCCGGGCCGCTGGTGTCAGGCCAGAGCACGGGGCGTGCGGGAAGCGCAACGCTCGGCCTTGATCATCCGGCGAGACATGGCCGCCAGCTGCTCTGACCGGATCATGCGCGCAAGCTGCGTGCCGTTGCCCTCGCTCGCTTCGTCCCGGGGCTCGCGTCGGGTCGTTCGAGTTCGCGAGGCAGGCCTGCATCCGATGGCGGCTTCCTCGCGCACCTGCACGATTGCGCGACGCCGGGCAACACCCGCCACCTGTGCGACCCGGAATCAAACCCGCGGCGCCGTATCGTCGAGGTGCGCTTCCGCGGAAGCGCCCAGCTCGCCACGCCGACCCCAGTCAGCGCCGACCACGCCCCCGGATGCGCTCCACGCTCCAGATCGTTCATCTTGACGGCCCGGACCAGGCGGATCGGTGGATCCACGCTGAGCTTGTTGTGGCAGCGCCAGAGCTGGCTTACGATCGCCGCCATGGAGTCCTACCTTTCGGCCGAGGATAAGGCGAGGGTTGAGATCGACAAGATGCTCAAGGCCGCCGGTTGGGCCGTGCAGGACGTACGCGACGTCAACCTCGCCGCTGCGGGCGAGGTCGCGGTGAGAGAGTTCGTACTCAAGCCGCCTCATGGACGGGTCGACTATCTCCTGTTCGTTGATCGTGAGACGGTCGGGGTGATCGAAGCCAAGCCGGCGGGCTCGACGCTGACCGGCGTCGAGTGGCAGTCGACGAAGTACCTCGAAGGCCTCCCCGACTGGGTGCAGGGCGCGCTAGAGGGGGCGCTGCCGTTCGCCTACCAGTCGACCGGAGCCGAGACGCGGTTCACGAACGCGCTCGACCCGGAGGCACGCAGCCGGCAGGTGTTCTGGTTTCACCGCCCGGAGACGCTTGCCGCCTGAATCCGTGAGGCGCACGAGAACCCGGGGGCGCCGACGCTCCGTCATCGCCTGACGAAGCTGCCGGTGCTGAATGAGGAGGGGCTGCGGTCGGCGCAGGCGACGGCGATCCGCAACCTCGAGCGCTCGCTGGCCGAGAACCGGCCGCGGGCGCTGATCCAGATGGCGACCGGCGCGGGCAAGACGTTCGCCGCGGCGAACATCGCCTACCGGCTGGTCAAGTTCGCCGGCGCCCGGCGCGTGCTCTTCCTCGTCGATCGCGCGAACCTCGGCCGGCAGACGCTGAAGGAGTTCCAGGCGTTCACCGTCCCGGACGCGAACCGTAAGTTCACCGAGCTCTACAACGTCCAGCATTTGTCCTCGAACGTGGTGGACCCGGTGGCGCGGGTGACGATCACGACGATCCAGCGGCTCTACTCGATTCTCAAGGGCGAGGAGGAGCTCGAGCCCGAGCTCGACGAGCACTCGAGCTACGACCTGACGCCGGCCGAGCCGGTGCCGGTCGAGTACAACCCGTGGCTGCCGATCGAGACCTTCGATGTCGTCATCGTCGACGAGTGCCACCGCTCGATCTACGGCGTCTGGCGGCAGGTGCTGGAGTACTTCGACGCGTTCGTCGTCGGCCTGACCGCGACGCCGAACAAGCAGGCGTTCGGCTTCTTCAACCAGAACCTCGTCATGGAGTACACGCACGAGGAGGCGGTCGCCGACCAGGTGAACGTCGACTTCGACGTCTACCGGATCCGCACGAAGATCACCGAGCGGGGCTCGACGATCGACGCCGGGCTCGTCACCCCCTTCCGCGACCGGCAGACGCGCCGGCTGCGTTGGGAGACGCTCGAGGACGAGGTCGCCTACGACGCCGACGCGCTCGACCGCCGTGTCGTCGCCAAGGATCAGATCCGCACCGTCGTCCGTGCCTTCAAGGAGCTCCTTTTCACCGAGATCTTCCCCGGCCGCAGCGAGGTGCCGAAGACGCTGATCTTCGCCAAGGACGACTCGCACGCCGACGACATCGTCCAGATCGTCCGCGAGGAGTTCGGCAAGGGCGACGACTTCGCGGTCAAGATCAGCTACCGCTCGACTGGCCGGACGCCGGACGAGATGATCGCCGAGTTCCGCAACTCCTACAACCCGCGGATCGCCGTCACGGTGGACATGATCGCGACCGGCACCGACGTCCGGCCGCTCGAGTGCGTCTTCTTCATGCGGGCCGTCAAGAGCCGCACCTATTTCGAGCAGATGAAGGGTCGGGGAGTGCGCGTGATCGACGAGGCCGACTTCCGCTCGGTGACCCCGGACGCGCGGGCGAAGGACCGCTTCGTGATCGTCGACGCGGTCGGCGTCACCGAGAGCGACTTGAGCGACACGCAGCCGCTTGACCGCCAGCCGACCGTGCCGCTCGAGCGGCTGCTCAAGCAGCTTTCCTTCGGCAGCCGCGACCCCGATCTCGTCTCCACCGTCGCTGGGCGGATCGCGCGGCTCGATCGCCAGCTGACGAAGCGCGATCGCGAAGAGCTCGAGGAGCTGGCCGGGATGCCGCTGCGCGACCTGACGCATGCGCTCGTCGAAGCGGTCGCGGCTGCGACGGAACGGCCCGATCAGGCAAAGCAGCTGCTCGACGCGGCGGTCGAGCCGCTGGCAACGAACCCGAAGTTGCGCGAGCAGCTCGTCGAGTTGCGCCGCTCCTACGAGCAGATGCTCGACGAGTTCTCCAGGGACAGGGTGCTCGCGGCCGGCTACTCGCTCGACGGCGCCGAGCGCGCCCGCCAGACAACCGAGTCGTTCCGCCGCTTCATCGAGGAGCACAAGGACGAGATCACCGCGCTCCAGATCCTCTACGGCCGTCCGTACCGCGTAGTGCGGCTGACGTTCAAGGAGGTCAAGGAGCTCGCCAACGCGATCGGCCGGCCGCCGTACCAGTGGACGCCGGAGAAGCTCTGGCAGGCGTACGAGGCGCTCGAGCGCTCGAAGGTCCGCGGCTCGGGCGGGCGCGTCCTCACCGACCTCGTCTCGCTCGTCCGCTTCGCGCTCGAGCAGGAGGACGAGCTCGTTTCCTACCCCGAGCTCGTCCAGGAGCGCTTCCACGCCTGGTTGCTACAGCAGGAGAACACCGGACGCACCTTCACTGCCGCACAGCTCGCCTGGCTTGAGCGGATCCGCGACCACGTCGCCGCCTCGCTCACGATCTCACCGGACGACTTCGAATACACGCCGTTCGTCGAACAGGGCGGGATCGGAAAAGCGCACGAGCTGTTCGGCGACGAGCTGACGCCGCTGCTCGACGAGCTCAACGAGGCGCTCGTCGCGTGACGGAGCTGCCGGGTGGCTGGGTCGAGACGCGACTCGAGGAGATCGCGGAAACGCGCCTTTGGAAGATGCTCTCAGCCAAGGCGCGCCAAGGCGCGCATCCGCGCCCTTATCTGCGGAACAAGAACGTTCAGTGGGGGCGATTCGACCTCTCCGACCTGCTGGTCATGGACTTCGACGACGAGGAGCTCGAACGATTTCGCGTGTTACCGGGTGACCTTCTCGTCTGCGAAGGAGGGGAGGTTGGCCGTGCCGCGATATGGCGTGGTCAGATCGAGGACGTCGGGTACCAGAAGGCTCTTCACCGGGTTAGACCAGCCCAAGGCGTCTTGGCGGAATACCTGCTCTACGCGTTCCGCTGGTTTGCTCAGACACACGCCCTTGAAGCGTTCATCACAGGCAGCACCATCAACCATCTACCGCAAGAGGATCTTCGTCGCCTGCGAATACCGTTGCCGCCGGCGGCCGAGCAGCGCCGGATCGTGGCGGCGATCGAGGAGCACTTCTCCCGCCTCGACGCCGCCGACGAATCGCTTCGTCGCGCGAAGAACCGCACGATCTCGTTGCGGAATACGATTCGATCCCTCGCTGTCGCGGAGGGAGTCGAGCGAAGTCTGGGCGAGCTGCTAGACGGAATCGAGGCAGGCAAGTCTTTCAGGTGCCACGGCCGCCCGGCAGCCGCAGACGAGTGGGGCGTGATCAAGGTCAGCGCGATGACTTGGGGCTCGTTCGACGACCAAGAGAACAAGGCGGTCATGACGGAGGATCGCATCGACCCCCGCTGGGAGATCAAGCCTGGGGACCTATTGCTTTCACGCGCCAACACGACCGAGTACGTCGGAGCGAGCGTGCTCGTCCGGACGTGCCGTGGGCGGTTGCTTCTGAGCGACAAGAGCATGCGCCTACTTGTCCGCCAAGACATCGACAAGGCATGGCTTCACCTCGCGCTGAACGCACCTGAATCCCGAGCTCAGATGTCTGCCGTAGCGACCGGCACAAGCGACTCGATGCGGAACATCTCGCAAGAGAAGGTCCGGGCTGTGCGACTACGCGTGCCTCCTGTTGAACGGCAGCGCCGCATCGTCGCCGAAGTCGAGCGCCAGCTCTCGGTCGCCGACGCCATGGCCGCCGAGATCGACCGAGCCCTCAAGCGCAGCGCCGCCCTGCGCCGCTCGATCCTCGAGCGGGCGTTCAGCGGGAAGCTCGTCCCGCAGGACCCCTCCGACGAGCCGGCGTCGGCGCTGCTCGAGCGGATCCGGGCGGAACGGGCCGCGGCCAAGACCGCCACTGGCGGGCGTCCGCGCCGCCGTGCGAGGATGAAAGCGTCGTGACCGAAGCTCAAGCTCACGCAGGTGTCCGCCCGCCTACGCTCGAGGAGCTGCGGGCCCGCCGCGAGGAGATCATCGAAGTCGCGGCCGAGAGCGGCGCCTCCAACGTCGCCGTCTTCGGCTCGGTTGCTCGTGGCGAGGCGGACGAGGCGAGCGACGTCGATTTCCTCGTCGATCTGGACGCAAACCGCAGCCTCTTCGACCTCGGCCGCCTGCTGGCGGACCTGCGCGACCTGCTTGGCTGCGAGGTCGATGTCGTGACCAGGAGCGGTCTGCGCGAACGGATTCGGGATCGAGTCCTCGGAGAGGCAAAGCTGCTGTGAGAAGCGATCGAGAGCGCCTCGAAGACATCGTCGAGGGTTGCGAGCTGCTCCGCCGGCTGGTCGCGCCTCGACTCGACGAGCTTCCTCGCGACGAGACGCTGGAGCTCGCGGCCGAACGCCTGATCGAGATCGTCGGAGAGGCCGCAAGTCGTGTTTCGGCCGAGCTTCGCGAGCGTCATCCCGAGGTCGACTGGCGCGGCCCGGCCAACATCCGGATCGTCCTGGCGCACCGGTACTTCGGCATCGATCGCAACATCGTCCGGCGCGCTGTCGAGGAGGACGTTCCACGCCTCGAGCAGCAGATCCGGACGATCCTCGAGGAGCTCGAGTGAGCTCGAACGGCCTCGTCCAGCGGCTGTGGAACTACTGCAACGTCCTGCGTGACGACGGGCTCTCCTACGGCGACTACCTGGAGCAGCTCACGTACCTGCTCTTTTTGAAGATGGCCGACGAGCAGACGAGGCCGCCGTTCAGCCGACCCGCGTTCATCCCGGAGGGACTTGACTGGCAGAGCCTGCTCGCGCGCGACGGCGACGAGCTTGAGGTGCACTACCGCCATCTCTTGACCGAGCTTGGCCGTCGGCCCGGCATGCTCGGGGTCGTCTTCCGCAAGGCCCAGAATCGCATCCAGGATCCCGCGAAGCTGCGCCGGCTGATCGTGGACCTGATCGATCGCGAGAGCTGGATGACGCTCGACGCCGACGTGAAGGGCGACGCCTACGAGGGGTTGCTGCAAAAGAACGCGGAGGATGTGAAGGCGGGGGCGGGTCAGTACTTCACACCGCGCCCGCTGATCAAGGCGATCGTCGAGGTGATGCGTCCGGAGCCGGGCATGACGATCTGCGACCCGGCGTGCGGCACCGGCGGCTTTCTGCTCGCCGCGCACGAGTACATCTCCAGGAACTACCCCTACCTCGACCCTGATGAGAAGCGGCATCTCCGCTTCGACGCCCTGCGGGGAGTCGACATCGTCGACACCGTCGCCCGCCTGTGCGTGATGAACCTGCTCCTGCACGGGGTCGGCGCCGAGGACGCCGAGAGCCCCATCGCGGTCGACGACTCGCTCAAGGCTGACCCCGGCGAGCGCTACAGCATGGTGCTCACCAATCCGCCGTTCGGCAGGAAGTCCTCGATGACGGTCGTGAACGCCGAGGGCGAGACCGAGCGCGAGGACCTCGTCATCATCCGCGACGATTTCTGGGCCTCGACCTCCAACAAGCAGCTCAACTTCCTCCAGCACGTCAAGACGCTGCTGAGGATCGGCGGACGGGCTGCGATCGTGGTCCCCGACAACGTCCTCTTCGAGGGCGGCGCCGGCGAGACGGTGCGCCGCAAGCTCCTGCACGAGTGCGACGTCCACACGCTTCTGCGCCTGCCGACCGGGATCTTCTACGCGCAGGGGGTGAAGGCGAACGTCCTCTTCTTCGACCGCAGGCCCGCCTCGGAGGCGGCGGCGACCTCGACGCTTTGGGTCTACGACCTGCGAACGAACATGCACTTCACCCTCAAGCAGAACCCCCTCCGCTACGAGCATCTCGAAGACTTCGTCCGCGCCTACAACGCCGAGGATCGCCGTGCGCGGAGCGAGAGCGAGCGCTTCCGCTCCTTCAGCTACGAGGAGCTCCTCGAGCGCGACAAGGTCAACCTGGACCTGACCTGGCTGCGGGACGAGTCGCTCGAGGACTGCGAGAACCTCCCGCCCCCGGACGTGCTCGCCCAGGAGATCGCCGAGGATCTCGAGGCGGCCTTATCGGAGTTCTCCGCGATCGCCGCGAGCCTGCGCGCCCCCGGCGGCTAGCAGGC
Organism: Solirubrobacteraceae bacterium; assembly: GCA_035294345.1. Lineage (GTDB taxonomy): Bacteria > Actinomycetota > Thermoleophilia > Solirubrobacterales > Solirubrobacteraceae > Palsa-465. The sequence goes on along the minus strand of DATGLC010000085.1, from coordinate 4,118 downwards.
CGACTGACGAGGGATTGGCGGCCGCGCGAGGCCGCCTCAATCAACTCGACGGCCGCGACCGTGAGTAGCCGCCCGCTTTGCCGATCACCGCATCCGACAATAACCCTGGTAAGGGGTATCCATTTAGCTCAGGCTGCGAGCTGCCTGCGCCGCCAGGGCCGATCTGCAACGAGGACCGCCGGCGCCCGGCCGCGTCGGCGGAGGTGCAGCGGCTGGCGGCGCTCGCGGGGTTGGGGGTTGGCGACGAGCTGGCGGTAGGTGACCGGCTCGGCGAGGATCGCCTGCTGCAGGAGGCGGTAGAACAGCAGTCCGCGCTGGCGCGAGCGGCGCCGGTTGAAGCGGAAGGTGAACTCGTTCAGATAGGCGTTGAGGTGCTCGGGACTGGCGCTGCCCTGGTGGGTGCCAAGCAGCCAGCGCTTGAGCAGACTCGCGATCCGGTGCACCCCAGGCATCACCACGTGCGCCGGGTCAGGCTGGACGCGCATCACCGTGCGCTCGTGCTCATAGCCGTGCTTGGGCAACGCCAGATAGGCGGGCCAGCCGTCGGTGTGGACCGTAGCCCCGGACTCGATCGCGGCGGTCACGAAGTCGATCAGGCTCTCCTGCGAAACGTCGGGCACCGACTGCATCCGCACGCGCCCGAAACCCTTGGGATTGCGGATCTCGACGGCGATCGCGACGATCGACTTGGTCTGCGTCTCGCGTCCGGCAACACCCTCCTCGACCCCGCCGACGTAGGCCTCATCGACCTCGACGTGGCCGCTCAGGCGCTCGCGGCCCGGGCGCACCATCGCCACCCGGAAGCGGTGCAGCATCGCCCACGCCGTCTGGTAGGAGCCCAGCCCCAACGCGCGCTGCACACCGAGCGCCGAGATGCCGTGCTTCTGGCTGGTCATCAGCCACGCCGCCTCGAACCACAGTCGCAGCGGTGTGCGCGTCTTATCGAAGATCGTGTTCGCCGTGACCGTCGCTTGATGACCGCACAGCGAGCACTCCCATCGGCCGCGATCCAGCTGCCAACCGTCGCGACTCGGGCAACGCGGGCAGCGGAACCCCTCCGGCCAGCGCAGCCACTCCAGGTAGTCCCGGCACGCCGCCTCGTCGGGAAACCAGGCCACGAACTCGGCGTAGGAGCCCGGATAGTCGATGCCCTCTGCCGGCACCGCCACACCGTACCCGTCCTACCGGACGTAAATGGATACCCCCTACCCTGGTTTTGGTACCTGTTTGGTACCTCAGCCCGATCCCTCCAGCGTCCACGGCCGTCCGTTCTGCCCGTAAACGCGGGAGTTATGGACAGCGCGCCCGGAGAGATTCGAACTCCCGACCTTCGGTTCCGTAGACCGACCAGAAGCGAACTTTTGAGGACTTTCCGGGCCTTCTGATTCGTTCAAAAGCCCTTTAGATACGGGAGAAATGGCGGTCCGTTACCGAAAGCGTTACTCCCGCCCCCCCGTGTTACTCTCGCCGCATGGATGTTACTCCCGCTGCGCCCGGTGCCGGAGATTCGGTCTGATGAACCGGACGCCGGAGCCGCGGCAGTTGCCCGCGATCAGCGTGGTCGTCGAGCCGCCGAAGACCGTCGGCGGCCTCCCGTTCTGGGTGGCCTACTGGCGGGAAGCGGGCCGCCAGACGAAGAAGCGGGTCGGGGCGGCCTGGCTGGCGCCGAGCGGCTCGGTCGACGCCAGACCGGGCGGCAAGACGTACGGTCGAAACGCGCAGTGGACCCAAAGGCGTGGGCGGCCGCCAGCAGACACGTTTGACGAGACTGCTGCTCGGGCCGCTGCCACGGCATTCGTTGGCGCGCGTCTCGCCATGGGGGAGGAGGAGCGCCGGAAGGCTGCCCAGGCGGCGGCGAGCTTTCGGACGTTGGCTCGCGAGTGGCAGGCACACATGGTGCGCACCGGTGGGCACAAGCCGAGTACCCAGCGCGACGTCGAGAGCACCCTGGCTGAGCCGGGGATTCCGTTCGCTCGTGGCACGGGCATCACTCACGGCCGCGTGATGCGCGTGATCGGCGACCTGCCTGCTGACCGGGTCCGCCCGGCGGACATCGAGAAGATCTTCGACCTGTACGACGAGGCGGGCGCCTCGGCGCGGTCGGTCAACAAATGCTGCGAGGTGCTTCGCGCCGTGTTCAACTACGGCTGCGATCCGCGCAGGGGGTGGGGGTTGCACTCCAACCCGGCGGCGCTCACCGACCGGCGTCGGCAGCACACGGTCGCTGGCATTCGTCACTTCGAAGTGGTGCAGGTCGAGGCGATCGCCCGTGCGGCCGAGGCGGGCGAGTGGCGAGAAGAGAGCAAGCTCGAATGGCGGCGCAACCCCGAGGTCCAGGTCGCCGAGCAGGCGGAGAACGTGATGCTGGGCGAACTGATCCGGGTCGCCGCGTACACCGGCCTGCGCCAAGGCGAGATCGTGGCGCTGAAATGGCAGGACGTGGACTTCGAGACGCGCGTTCTGCAGGTGGCGCGAGCTGTGTCGGCGGGGGTCGAGCTGTCGCCGAAGTCAGGCAAGGTCCGCGTCGTGCCGCTTGCTGAGCCGGCGTTCGAGGCGCTTCGGCGGGTCGCGGCGCGCTATGACTTCAAGGCGCCCGACGACTATGTGTTCGCCGGACCCGACGGAAACCGCCAGGACACCTCAGCGCTGCGCCGCCGGTATGACCGCGCCCGCGACGCCGCCGGGGCACCGCCGTTGCCGTTCCACGCGCTGCGCCACACCGCCGCGTCGCTGCTGATCCGCAAGCTGAACCCGGCGAACGTGCAGGCGATCATGGGACACGCGAGCGTCAAGACGACCGAGCGGTACATGCACGCGCAGATGGCCGCGGATCTCGTGGATCAGGCGACGGCTGCGTTCGCCACGAAGCCCGTCAGCAGCAAAGCAACCTCATAACCCAGGGTGTGCAGGTCCGGGTCGACGAGCAGGTCCATCGCCCGGTGGCACTGATCCTCGTCCATCCCGTCCAGTCCCGGGATCTGAACATCGCAGGACGCCCACTCCGCCGCGGCGAGCTTCGAGGACGGTGCCAGCGCACGGTTGGCGACCATCGCGAACAGCACCCGCTCCACATCGGTCGTGAACCGCCGCTGACCGAGCACCTTCCCGATCGCCTTCCCGATACCGAGCTGCTTCCACAAGCCATCGAGCAGCCACGCGCCACCGACCGGCGGGGGATCGGTCACCTCGAACTCGCCCGGCGCGCCCGGCAGCGGCTGCCCGCCGCCATCGCCGTCGGTGAACCGGGTGATCGATGCCGCCAACCGCCGCAGACCCTCGATGTCGAGCTGATCATCACGGCCGAGGTTGAGCAGCACCTCAGCCTGCGTGGTCCCGTTCACCCGCCGGTTGTGCGCCAACTGCACGTACCGGACCGCTGACCCGTCGGTCCGTTTCCGCTGCGTCGTCCGCAAGTACAGGCCCACAGAACTCACACAAACAGCCCATTTCTGCAACCAAAACTAGGCAAACCGTGTGCCCACGCTTTTCGGGATTCCGCGGACGCGACCCCCCGGTGTTTACGGGCGATTCAACCCGAAACGGGCTCTGAATGCCCATCAACTGCGGAACCCCGGCATCTGACGGTCGCTGTGGCGATAAGCGCGGTTGAGTTCGGGCCGCTCTGCCAGCCTAAACGTAGGAGCAATGCTCAGCGCGCGCCCGGCAACTTGGGCGCTCAGCTCAGGCGACTACGCGGCTACGGTCCCGGCGACGTGGTGAGGCGTTGGCAGGCCGAGACCCGCGTGCTGAGAGAATCCTCGGCGTAGGCAGCCACAGCCTTCGCGATGCTGAGCGAGCGGGAAGCCGTCATCGGCCTTGGTTCGACTGCGCTCACGACGCGCCTCCGGGTTGCCTGAAGAAGCGTCGTGTCGCCTGGACGGATAGAACCCCCAGCGCGGCGCGCATCCGGTGCCGAACCTACCTCGAACTGGAGCATAGGCGGCGGGGGCTATTCGGGTCCTGGATGGCTGTCGAGCTCCCCGATCGCGTCGATCGCGACGCGGCGAACGTAGCTGTTGGTGTCGCCCACGGCCTTGAGGAACGCGTCACGGAGATCGGGCGAGCGCCGGGCTCGTAGCGCGTTGATGGCTTCGTACCGCACGTCGCTGTCGCTGTCG
>DATGLC010000084.1:0-64681 GCA_035294345.1 Solirubrobacteraceae bacterium | reverse complement strand
CATCACCAGCACGCACCGGGGGCACGGTCACATCCTGGCCAAGGGCGGCGACCTGCGACGCTTCATGGCCGAGGTGTTCGGCCGTGCCACAGGCTACTGCGGCGGCAAGGGTGGCTCAATGCACATCGCCGACTTCGAGATCGGCATCCTTGGCGCCAACGGCGTGGTCGGGGGCGGAATCGCGATCGCCGCCGGGGCGGCGTGCTCGTCGGTACTGGCTGGCCAGGACCGAGTGGCCGTGGCCTTCTTCGGCGACGGCGCGGCCGACATCGGTGCCTTTCACGAGTCGCTCAACCTGGCTGCGATCTGGAAGCTGCCAGTCGTGTTCGTGTGCGAGAACAACGGCTACGCGGACTTCATCTCCACCCGCGACCATATGCTGATCGAGCACGTCGCGCAGCGGGCGGGGGGGTACGGGATTCCCGGCGTGACGGTGGACGGCAACGACGTGCTGGCCGTGTACGAGGCGGCGCGCGAGGCGGTAGAGCGGGCAAGATCCGGAGGCGGTCCCACCCTGCTTGAGGCGGTCACCTATCGCTGGCGCGGGCACTACGAGGGCGACCCGCAGCCGTACCGCACAGACGACGAGGTGGCGCGCTGGCGCAAGCGCGATCCGATCAAGCGCTTCCGGGAGCACCTGTTCGAGCTGGGGGTCTTGACCGAGGCAGACGACGCGTCCGTCAGGGGCGAGATCAAGATCGGGATCGAAGAGGCGGTGGCCTTCGCGAAGGGCTCGGCCGTGCCCGATCCGAGCGCCGCGCTGACCGACGTGTACACCGACCTGGTGGAGGAGGGATGGTGAGCGAGGAGCGGACGATCAGCTACGCCGACGCCGTGGCCGAGGCGCTCGCCTACGCGATGGGCGAGGACGAGCGGGTCTGGGTGCTGGGCGAAGACGTGGCCGAAGGCGGGGCGTACGGGGCGACGCAGGGCCTGCGCGAGATGTTCGGGCCTCAGCGGGTGCGTAACACGCCGATCTCGGAGAGCGCGATCGTGGGCTTCTCAGTCGGCGCCGCGATGACCGGGACGCGCCCGGTGCCGGAGATTATGCACATGGACTTCATCGCGTGCGCGATGGACCAAGTCGTCAACCAGATGGCCAAGATGCGCTACATGGTGAGCGGCAAGACGTCCGTGCCAGTCACCGTCCGCTGCGGCGTCGGCGGGTGGCTGAACGCCGCCGCGCAACACTCGCAGAGCCTCGAATCGTGGTTCATCCACGTCCCCGGCCTGAAGGTGGCTGCGGCGGCCGAGCCGAGCGATGTCAAGGGAGTCCTCCTGGCCGCGGTACGCGACGACAACCCAGTCATCGTGCTCGAGTCGCTGGCGCTCTACCCAAGCAAAGGGCCGGTGCCCGCAGAGCCGTTCGAGCGCCCGGTCGGCTCCAGCGTGCGAAAGCGCTCCGGACATGATGTGACCATCATCACCTGGGGAGGCGCGGTGCCACGGGTGCTTGAGGCGACCGACCGGCTGCGCGAGCAGGGCGTTTCGGCGGACGTGATCGATTTGCTCTGGCTGCAGCCGTTCGATCGCGACACGGTGCTCGCGTCGGTATCGCGCACCCATCGGGCCGTGATCGTCCACCAGGCCTACCGCCGCGTCGGCTTCGGGGCCGAGCTGGTCGCGTTCCTCAATGAGGAGGCGTTCGACTACCTCGACGCGCCCGTCCGGCGCGTGGCCGGCCTGGACGTGCCGGTGCCGTTCGCGCCGTCCCTGGAGGATTACGTGCTTCCTAGCGTCGACCGGATCGAGTCCATTGTCCGAGACCTGGACTGACGACCGTCCCCTGACCGGTCAGGGCGCGGTGGTGACGGGTGCCGCGCGCGGCATCGGGCTGGGCATCGCGGGCGAGCTGCTGCGCGCCGGGGCGCGGGTGATGCTCGCCGACATCGACGCCGAGGCCGTGCGAGACGCGGCCATCAGTCTCGGCGACGGGGCGTGCCCGGAGGCGGTGGACGTGACCGATCCCGCATCAGTCGCGGCGCTGCTGCGGGCCGCCGAAAGGCAGCTCCGTCGCGTTTCCGTGCTGGTCAACAACGCCGGAGTCCTCTCGGTCGCGCGGGTGCTCGAGATGTCCGTACAGGAATGGGACCGGGTGATGGCGGTCAACGCCCGCGGCGTGTTCCTGTGCAGCCAGGCATTCGCGCGGCACATGGTCGAACACGGCGGAGGCGCGATCGTCAACATCGCCTCGATCGCCGGCAAGCGCGGAGATCCGACGCTCGCCCACTACTCGGCCTCAAAATTCGCGGTGATCGGATTCACCCAGTCTCTGGCCATGGAGCTCGCCAAACACGGGGTACGCGTGAACGCGATCTGCCCCGGCACCGTCGCCACCCCGATGCTCGAGAATCTGGCCGCCCGCTGGCAGACATCGATTAGCGCACTTGCTCAGGACGGACAGCTGATCAAGAGTCCGCAGGACCCGCGCGAGATCGGCGCCGCGGTGGTGTTCCTGGCCACGATGCCGTCGATCACCGGGCAGGCGATCAACGTCGACGGCGGCTCGGTTTTCAACTGACATCGGAGGTGCTTGTGCGATGGCCGAGGTGATCGTTCTGCCCAAGATGGGCCTGACCGCCGGCGACGGCGAGGTCCTGAGGTGGCTGGTGAACATCGGTGATCGGGTCACGCAGGGTCAGGAGGTGGTGGAAATCGAGACCTACAAGGCCACCCTCGCCGTCGAGTCGCCAGCGGACGGCGTGCTGCGCGCCGCGATCGATGCCGGGACGACGGTCCCCGCCGGAGCAGTGATCGGCATCGTCGCCGAGCCCGACGAGCCGCTCGACGGCCTGTCACTGTGGTCGGCAAGCGGCACCGAAGCAGAGGGCTCGGGCTCGGCCCGAGCGGCGAGGACTGCACCGAGCCGCGCAGCGGAGCGCGGCCGGAGGACGTCCGCGCCCAATCGTAGCACGGACGGCTTGAGGGCCTCGCCGCTGGCCCGGCGGATGGCACGCGAACTCGGGATCGACCTCACCACCGTCAGGGGCTCAGGCCCACGCAACCGGATAACGGAGAAGGACATCCACGCCGCCGCCCAGCCAATTGCCGCGCCGCCGATCGCCTCCGGCGAGCGCCGCGTGCCCTTGACGCCGATGCGACGGGCAATCGCCGCGCTAATGACGGCAAGCGCCCAGATCCCGCAGTTCACGCTGGAAGCGACCGCCAGCATCGGACCCGATCAGCGCCCGCCGGACGTCTCTCACGCGACGGTGGTGATCGCCGCGTGCGCCCGGACCCTGCGCGAGTTCCCCCACATCAACACCTCGTTTGACAATGACGCGGTGATCGAGCACGGCGAAATCAACATTGGCGTGGCCGTGGCGCTGGACCAGGGCTTGATCGTGCCGGTCATCCACGACGCCGACGAGAAGACCCTCCCGCAGCTCGACGCCGAGCGCCGGCGGCTCCACGAGGCGGCACAGTCCAGCGCGCTCGGGGCGAGCGACCTGCTCGGCGGAACCTTTACCGTTTCGAACTTGGGGCCACTCGGGATCGAACGCTTCCGCGCCCTGGTGCTGCCACCCCAGGCCGCGATCCTGGCCGTGGGTGCCATCCGGCACGACCGGCTCGCGCTGTCGCTCTCGTGCGATCACCGTGTCCTGGACGGCGCGCCCGCTGCCCTGTTTCTCAACAAGCTCGTTGAGCGGCTTGAGAACCTGGACTGGTTGAAAGGGTCGCGGTGACCCGTCTCGCCGGCCGCGCCACGAACGTCACCGGGAGCTCATCGCGCGTCGCCCGCGCGATCGCACTGCGCCTGGCCGAGGAGGGGGCCGAGGCGCTGTGCTGCGATCTCTCCGCTGAGAGCTCCGCGGGCCGGTTCGATGAGCAACCCGAACGCTCCACGCACGAGCTGAGCGCGCCGGGGCGACGCGGTCGTGTTCGAGCCCTGCGATGTGACCGATCCGGCGGTGGCCGGGCCAATCTTCGTTGCCGTCGAGCGGCTGGCCGCGCTGCTGCGGATCCCCGTGCTGAACGCGGGCACGTTTCTGCGCGGTTCGGCACGCGTGCTCGGATCGCTGAACGTGCTGTGGGTCATCGGCGTCGCGATGAGATCCGCGGGCGATCGGGGAGACGTTGATCTTGCACGGTCTGAGTTCGAGCGCGACTGCGTGTACGAGGTTGACGACGCCCTTGGAGATGCAGTAGGTGGGCCGGAACGCAGACCTGGCACCCCCGAGATGGACGCCACGCACACGATTCGCTCGGCCGCGCGTTGACTGATGAAACGGCGGGCAGCGGCCTGGCAGCCGAGCCAGAGGTCGCGCTCGGCGCCAAGACCGTCGCCGAGCACGACCGGATCACGAGCGCCGCCGCGTTGCGCAAACGCGGCGGCTCCCTCGTCCGTGCCGCCCCGACAGCCGGCTTTGCTGGACCGCGCGGACAGGTCGCCTACTGCGCCGCGAGGACCGGCGTCATCGGGCTGACACGCGTCCTCGGCGACGAGTTCGCGGACGCGGCGATATGCGTGAACTGCCTCTCCCCGACCCGCCCAACACTCGGTCAACGATCCGACCTGGAAGCACGAGGGCGAGCGTGCGAGCGCCGCAGAAGCGCTGCTCGCTGCCATTCCGCTCCCGCGCTAGGCCACACCCGAGGATGTCGCCCGCGCGGCGGCGTTCGAGCGGTCTGCCGCTGCGGCATACATCACGGTCAGCACATTCGCAATTGACGGTGGCCGCTGTTCGCTAGGCGCGAATGACACCGAACTTCACACGACACGGCAATACCGCTGAGTTCGCGCGGCGAGCGATCGAGGGCGCGCTCCCCCACGCGGCGGCGCTCGGTATCCTGATTGCCGCGGCCGTGGTCGACGCCGGCGGCAATCACGTCGTCTTTGAGCGAATGGACGGGGCTCAGATCGTCGCCGCACCGCTGGCCATCGGCAAGGCATGGTCAGCCGTAGTGTGCAGCACCCCGACCGATATGTGGGCAGCGGCTACTCAGCGCGGCACCGTCGACTGGGGCTCCAACACCGCCCTGGGCGGCCGCGTGGTCGTGACGCCGGGAGGTGCGCCCGTGCTCGTCCGACACCAGCTGATCGGGGTGATCGGCGTGAGCGGCGGAGTGGGCTTTCAGGACCGCGACTGGTCCGGGACGGTCGTCGGATTGCTCACCTCGGACGAATCCTGCGCACCGAGGGGTGGGTAAGGCAGATGGCCCCGACGCGCGCCCGCCTGCTGCTCCGCGATGAGGTTTACCACCATCTGCGCGATCTCATCATCACCGGCGGGCTCGAACCCGGCATGCAGTTGCGCGACACCGAGATTGCGAACGAACTCGGCGTCAGCCGCACACCGGTCCGCGAGGCGCTTCGTCGGCTCGAAGACGAGGGTCTCGTCGAGATGGTCGCCAGCCGGTGGACGCGGGTATCACCGCTTGATCTCACCGAGTCAGAGCGCCTCTATCCAATCATGTGGACGCTTGAGAACCTGGCCATCTCACTCACGACCCTGCCGATCGCGCCGGAAACCCTGGCGCAGCTGCACGAGGCCAACGATCGTCTCCGGGAGGCGCTGATGGCGCACAACAGCGTTGCCGCCTCACAGGCCGATGCGGATTTCCACGAGGTGATCGCCCGAGCATCGGGCAACGACGAGCTGCTACGACTGATTCGGGATCTCAAGAACCGCGTCCGCCGGTTCGAAATCTTCTACTTCGGCAGCCAAGTCCTGGCAGAGCGCTCCCACGAGGAGCACGTATCGATGATCGAAGCGCTAGAGGCAGGCGACCTAAATGCCGCGGCGCGCATCAGCGAACAGAACTGGCGCGGCAGCCTCGAGCGGCTACGCAGCCGCACGCGCAGCGGGGCGCGCCGACCTTGCCGACTTCCCGCGGAATAACCCAGGGGAGGGTGAGGGGCGGTTCTGTCCGACCTGTCGGTCAGAACGTGCCTGCAAATGAGCCGACTTCTGACCGAAGGGAAGCTGCATGTTGACGCTCCGGTCTGCTCGGGCGCAGTGCCTGTGGGACGAGTCGTTGCCGATCGAGGTCCGGCCGGGCTTCCGCAGAAGCTGGGCACACGCGAGGCCTGAAAAGGGGTGAAAAAGGGCCTGTGAGCGGGCGGCGCCAGTCCACGGAGCGGCGCCACTCCAGGGAGCGGCGGCCGCTCCCAGCTCGGTGGCCGTCGCCAGCGCGGCCGCCCTTGCCGGCGCGGCGGCGTCCCGCTCACCGGCGGCCGCCTGTCGCGACTGGCCTCGGTTCGGATCCGCGGGGCGTGGCTGCCCGTCCTGGCGCTGGCCGTCCAGGTGGCGATCGTCACCGTGGCACCCGGCGGCAGCCCGGCGCTGCACCGGGCCCTGCATCTGGCCAGCTACGCGCTGCTCGGCATCTTTCTGTGGGCCAATCGCAGGCTGCCGGCCGTGCCGGTGATCCTCGCCGGCGCGGCCTCGAACGCGCTGGCGATCGCCGCCAACGGCGGTGTCATGCCCGCGTCTGCGCGCGCCGAGCGCCTGGCGGGGCTGCGGCTCGGCGCGGGCTTTCACAACTCGGCGCCGCTCGCGCACCCGCACCTGCTGGCGCTTGGCGATGTGATCCCATGGCCCGGGCCGCTGCCTAACGTGCTCAGCGTCGGCGACTGTCTCATCTACGCCGGCACGCTGGTGCTCGTGCACCGGCTCTGCCGGCGACCGCGCGCGGCCGATCCGCCGGTCGCCGCCGGCTGAGCGCGCGCGGCGGCGTCGCCTGAGCCCGGCCTGATGGCGCCGTCACCGCACCGGCCGGCGACGAACGCCGTCACTTCTACCGGGGACTCTGAGCGTTGAGCTCGCGCGCGGCGATCTCGATGATGTCGACGCAGGCCTCCACCGAGAACGCCGTCGCGTCGAGCGTCATGTGGTAGTTGGCGGGGTCGTCGATGTCCATGTCGTAGAACCGGCGCACGTAGTCGGCGTGAGCTCGGTCCAGCGCCCGCAGCGCCCTGCGCGCCGTCTCTCGATCGATCCCGCGCGCCGCGGCGGCCTGCTCCACGCGCCGCTCGACGGGTCCGGTGAGACGCACGCGCAGGACCGACGGATCCTCACGGAGAGCCGCGCAGGCTCCGCGTCCGAGGATGACGCCGCGTCCGGTCTGCGCCTGGGCGAGCAGCGCCTCTCGCGAGGCGCGGTGGAAGTCAGCGGGGGTGATCGCCTCCGCCGGCAGCGCGGCGGGCGCGCCCGTGTAGGCGCCCGCGAAACCCGCCAGCATCCGCTCGAGCAGACTTGGACCGCCGCGCTCCTCCTCGGCGATCGCCGCCTGCACCGAGATGTCCAGCCGCTCGGCAACCGCGATCGCGATCGCGCGGTCGACGAACGGCACGTCCAGCCGCTCGGCGAGCAGCGGCCCGATGCGGCTGCCCGCGGCGCCGTAGGCGGCTGAGAGAGCGACCACCGTCATGGCGCAACCTCCCGGTCGGCAGGGTCACATGGCCTGGCCACGGGTGCTGATTTTCACTCACGCACCGCGCGCGTGGCGCGACGCGTCCAGATCGCCGGCGCGGCTGTCAACCTCCGCCTCGCCCTGCCGATCACAGGATCGTCGCGCTCGAGGATATCCGCCGAGCGCGCAAGCCCCCAAAGGCCACCGATTGGAGCATGACCTGCGCCGTCTCACCTGCACGCGCGATCTGCGCCACGCACCTTCTCCCCTGTCGATGAGCAACGGCTCCCATGAGGACCAGCCTCCCGCCCGCCGGCGCAGCCTGGAGCGGCTGATAGGGGCGCCCAGCCGCGCGGTCCCCAGGCGGACGCGGGCCGGCCGCGTTGCGGTTGCGCGCGTGGCGGCGCTCGCCGCGCTGCTTGTGCCCGGGGCGTGGGCGCTGGCGCTGGCGCCCGCAGCTCAGGCCAGGACCGCGGTCCCCTACGACGCGTCGCCCGGGACCGTGACGCTCGATCAGCCCTCCTACACCGCGCACGAGGACCAGGGCACGCTGACGATCACGATCCTGCGCACCGGCGATCTGTCGCAGGCCGAGCACGTCGGCTACGGCGTCAAGCAGCAGGACGCGCGCAACGGCATCGACTTCTACGCCGTCTCCAACCACTACATCACGATGGCGCCCGGACAGAGCAGCTACTCGTTCCAGGTGCAGATCATCGACAACGGGATGAACGCTCCCCCGGTTCACGCGCTCGCCTACCTGTACGGCTCATGGCCTGACTCGCTGGGCCCCAACAGCAACTCCCTGGTGACGATCCTGCGCGACGATCCGCTGCAGGCCCGCGACGCGCAGGACCCGCTCGGCGTGCCCCCCAACGCCACAGGCAATCCGATCGCGGGAGCGCGCTTCTTCGTGGACCCCAACTCTCCGGCAGCCCAGGCGCAGCGGGACTACGCGGGCTCGAACCCGGCCTGGGCACGGCTCCTGGGCGTGATCGCCTCAGAGCCGGGCGCCCATCGCTTCTACATGTGGAACATGGGCCCCAACGTGGCCGGCCAGGTCGCGCACTACCTTCAGAACACGCAGATCGAGCAGCCGGGCACGACGGTCATGCTCTCGACCTACTCGCTGGTTCACGATCGCTGCGGCTACACCGCCACGCCCGCGATGGAGCGTCGCTACGAGCGGTTCATCTCCCAGGTGGCTCAGGGGATCGGCAACTTCCACGTGGTCTTCTTCCTGGAGCTGGACTCGCTGATCACCGCGCCCTGCCTGAGCCATCGACAGCTAAAGATCAGGGACGCGGAGCTGCGCTACGCGGTTGGAGCGCTGGAGGCCGACCCGCACGTGCTCGTCTACCTGGACGGCGGCGCGGCGGACGCGGCACCCGCCCGGAGGCAGGCCGCGTTCCTGCTCGGCGCGGGGGTGCGCCAGGCGGCCGGGTTCTTCCTGAACTCCACGCACTTTGACTGGACCACGCGGGAGATCCATTACGGCCAGGAGATCTCCTCGCTGCTGGGCGGCGGCGTTCACTTCATCGTCAACACGGGCGAGAACGGCCGCGGCCCGCTGCGCCCGCGCAACGTGGTGCGCCAGGGCAACGAGGTGCTGTGCAACCCCCCGGGACGGGGGCTGGGCCCGCTGTCGATGAGCGGCGCTGTGGCGCAGCAGACGCAGTGGGCGGGCCTGGACGGCCTGCTGTGGTTCACCAACCCGGGCGGGAGCGGCGGCCAGTGCGTCGCAGGCGCACCGCCGACCGGCGTGTTCTGGCCCGCCTACGCGGTGATGCTGGCGCGCAACTGGGTCGATCACGTCAACGGGCCACGCTACGCGCTCGCGCGCTCGGCGCTGGCCGGCGGCCGGCGCGGTAGCTGACCCGCCGCTCCTGACCCGCCGCACCGCACGCGCCGCCGCACAGCACGCGCCGCCGCACCGCACGCCCCGCCGCGCCGCACGCGCCGCCGCGCCGCACGCCCGGCGCCCGCACCGCACGCCCGGCGCCCTACGGCGCGTCCGGGCCCCTTGGGAGCGCAGGCGCAAGCGGGCGCTTGAGGCCAGACAGCTCCGCCCTCTGGCGCTCAAGCGCCGCCGGCGGCTGCCGACAACCTGGGCAACTGTTCCACCCTCCTCTGGTTGGAGGCATCGATGAGCCCCACACGCACCCAGGCCTACCGCCGCGTGATCAAGACCCTCAGCGACGTGGGCCCCGCGAAGCTGCACCCGGCCGAGCAGGACCGGATCCGCGCCGCAGCCGACAGCCTGATCTTCTGCGCGGACCTGTTCGCCGACGACGACGCGGGCACCGCGCTTGAGGACTGCGAGCGGCTGTGCCGCGCGCTGGTCGACAGCGGCCGCTGGGAGCGCGCAAGCGCGGCTGAGCTGGCCGCTGACGTGCGAGCCTGCGGACCCGAGCTGACGATCGAGCTCGAGGCCGCCTGACCGGTCGCGTCTCGTCCTCGGCTGCTCAACCGCGGGACTCGGCGTGAGCGCAGGCGTCCGCGAGCGCCGCGGCGAAGCAGTCGACGTCGTCGCTGGTCGTGTCCCACGAGCACATCAGGCGCACCTCGCCCGTCTGCGGGTCCCAGTCGTAGAAGGGCCACGTGGCGCGCACCGCATCGGCGGCCGCGCGCGGCAGGACCGCGAACACGGCGTTGGCCTGCACCGGCTGCGTGATGGCGACGGCGTCCAGGCGCCGAAGGTGCCCCGCAAGGCGCGCCGCCATCGCGTTGGCCTGCTTCGCGCAGCGGCGCCAGAGATCGCCCTCGTACATCGCGCAGAACTGCGCCGCGATGAACCTCGCCTTGGACGCAAGCTGCAGAGACTGCTTGCGGATGTGGCGCGCGCCATCCGCCAGCCCCGCGGCCAGGAACACGACCGCCTCGCCGATCAGCATCCCGTTCTTTGTGCCTCCGAGGCTGAGCAGGTCCACGCCCGCATCGGCCGTCAGCTCGGCGAGCTCGCAACCCAGCCCGGCGGCGGCGTTGGCAAGGCGGCTCCCGTCTACGTGCAACAGCAGCCCCAGCTCGTGCGCGGTGCCGGCCAGCAGGCGGATCTCATCCGGCGTGTAGCAGGTCCCCAGCTCCGTGCTCTGGCTGATGCTCACAAGTCGTGGCTGAGCCGCATGCTCATCGCCGACGCGGGTCACCCGCGCCCGGACGTCGGCGGGCGTGAGCTTGCCATCGCGCGTGGGGACGGTGAGCAGCTTGACGCCCGCGATCGACTCGGGCGCGCCGCACTCGTCGACGTTGACGTGCGCGCTCTCGGCGCAGATCACCGCCTCCCAGGGCCGGCAGGCACAGCGAAGGCAGATCACGTTCGCGCCCGTGCCGTTGAGCACCAGCAGCGGCTCCGCCGAGGATCCGAAGTGCTCGCGCAGGGCTCGGCTCGCCCGCTCCGTCCAGGGGTCCGCGCCGTAGGCGACCGCGTGACCGCGGTTGGCGTCGGCGATCGCGGCCAGCACCTCGGGGTGGGCGCCCGCGTAGTTGTCAGACGCAAACGACCTCAAACCCCCGCCCCTGATGCGAAACCTTGGCGCAGGATGGATGTTGTACAACACGGACGGCGAATGCGGCCGGGAGCCCTCCGTGCAACGGTGGGCGGCGGCTTGCAGCGCTGCGGCCACCAGGCGACATGATCGGTGGCCGACCGACCGCGACCGCCGGCCGTCGCGACACGATGCCACGCCTGATGCCAGCAGACGAGCGCCGCGCGCAGCCGCCCTCGGCCTCCGGGGCGGCGCGCCCGTCGGCCACCCCGGCAGCGCGCCATTTAGCACGCCGCCGCGCCGTGCGCGCGCTGGCGGCGCTCGCCACGCTCCTGGCGTCGGCGTGCGCTCCGGCGATCGCTCTGGCCTCGCCCGCGCCGCGCCGCGCCGCGCGCGGCCGCGTGCGCCCCGCGCGGCCGGGGCGCACGCCGCGCTCGCCGCGCCGGTCACGCGGCGTGCGCGTCATCGCCTACCGCGGCATGATCCTGCGCGTCCCGTCCTCGTGGCCGGTGTTCAACCTGAGCGCCGACCCCGCCACCTGCGTTCGCTTCAACCGCCACGCGGTGTACGTCGGAGCTCCGGGAGCCGCCGAGCGCTGTCCCGCGTCCACCGCCGGACGCACGGAGGCGATCCTGATCTCGCCGCTCACGGCCGCCGGGGTGCTGCCCGCCGCGCCGACGGGTCCCGGCGGGCCGCACGAGCTGCGTCTGGTGCAGCGCGGCCGGGGAGTAGCGGTGCTGGCCACCTGGGGCAGCGATCCGCAGTCGATCCGCCGGGCGCTGGGCCTGCGCTCCCTGGCCGGGCCGGAGCGCGCCGCGCAGGCTCGTCCCGCGCCGCAGGTCTCCTATGCGCGCGCTCGCGCGCTCGCGCTGTCGCGCTCGCGGGAGCGCACGGATGCGTCGGGAGGCGGATCGACAACGCCGCCGCCCAGCGGCCCCGCGTCCGCGGGGGCGGTGTACACGGGGCTGGGCTTCGACGCCTGCTCGACGCCGAGCGCGTCGTCGATGGCCGCCTGGGCCGCGTCCCCGTACCGCGCGATCGGCGTCTACATCGGCGGCGCCAACATGGCCTGCGCACAGGGCAACCTGAACGCGACCTGGGTGGCGCAGGAGTCGGCGGCGGGCTGGCATCTGGTGCCGATCTACGTCGGCCTGCAGGCGCCGTCCAACTCGTGCGGCTGCGCGCCGATGTCCGCCGTGCCGGCGACGGCCGCCAGCGAGGGGACAGCGGCGGCCGAGGACGCGGTCGTCGACGCGCAGGCGATCGGGATCGGCGCGGGAAACCCGCTGTACCTCGACATGGAGTCGTACTCGCGGACGACCACCAACACGGCAGCCGTGCTCGCCTTCGAGGCCGCCTGGACGCAGGCGCTGCACGCGCAGGGGTACCTGTCCGGGGTCTACAGCAGCTCCAACTCCGGGATCACCGACCTCGTCTCCCAGTACGGGACCTCCTACGTCGAGCCCGACGACATCTGGGTCGCCAGCTGGAACGGACAGCAGAGCACGGTCGACCCCAACGTGCCGCCCACCGACTGGGCCAACCACCAGCGGCTTCACCAGTACACGGGGTCGCACAACGAGACCTACGGGGGCGTGCGGATCAACATCGACGATGACTTCCTGGACGCCGCCACCGCGGCCGCGGGAACGGGGCCCGGAATCGCGCCCACCCCGGCTCCCAGCCCATCGCTGGCGGTCAAGGCCCGCGGCGACGGAACCGTTTCGCTGTCCCCCAGCTGGCCGTACGAGCAGGGGATCGCGGCCTGGCAGGCGCTCGGTGGCGAAAGCCCGACGGCGCTCACCTTCACCGCCGCGCCGACCCCCGTGGGTGCGGGCCTGCCGATCGTGCTCGCCGACGCGCTCCCCTACTGGTCGGTGCAGGCGCTGGACGCCTCCGGGCAGGTGCTCGGCACCTCGGCTGCGGTGGCCGAGCCAGCCGCGCTGTCGATCTTCGGCGCCAGCGCGTTCGTTCCGCAGCAGGGCTTCGCAGGGCTTCCCGTCAGCTGCTTTCAGATCAGCCCGTGCACGCTCAGGGCGACGATCCGCGCGGGCCGCAGCACGATCGAGCAGACCCGCCCCGAGCGGCTCACGGCCGGCCACGGGCTGCTGTTCTTCGCCGTGCCGGCGGCGACCCGGCGGCTGCTCTCAAGCTCGGCGAGCCGCCAGCTTCCGGTCTCGGTCACCGTCGCCGATCAGGCCGGCCACACCGTCACGCGCACGGTGCGTCTGACGTACTTCGCAACGTCTGATCCGGCGCCGCCGCGCCGTGAGGTGAGCGCATCCGCGCTGCAGTTCGTCGGGCTGACCGAGTTCGTCTCACACGGCTGGGTGGGCGGGGTGCTCGCGGCCTGCGTGGCCTCCACGCCGTGCGACACGGTCACCACGCTGGTCGCCGGGCGGCGGACGATCGCGCGCACGTCGCCCCAGCAGCTGGGCGCCGGCGAGCTCGGATACCTGTTCTTCAAGCTCACTCCCTACGGGCATGAGCTGCTGATGCACTCCCCCGGCAATCAGCTGGGCACCTACGCAACGCTGTCCGCGCCCGGGGCCCAGGCGCGCGCTCACGTGGCGCTCGTGGCCTTCCGGTAGCCCGGGCCCGCCTGCAGCCGGCTGGCCCGCACAGCCTGCGGCGGTTCCGGGGAGCCCGTCGCTCACCGCGCGTCGGCGGCCCGTCGACCGGGCGCGCCTGCGCGTGCGGCTCGATCGCCTGCAGCCGCCCGCTGCGCGGACGCGCCCGCCACCCTCGCGATCTCATCGGCCAGCCTCGCCGACGCCAGCTCGTGCACGTCCACCACCCGCCCAAGGTGAAGCAGCGAGTCGGTCTCCCGCGCCACCTCGCCATCGCCCAGCCGCAGCACGAGCGGCGCATCGGGCGCAAGCTCCCTGACCGCCAGCCCCACCGCCACGTTCATGAGGTCGTCGGACGTGACCGCGGCCACCACCGCGCAGCGCCTCACGCCCGCGCGCTCGAGCACCTCCCGGTCATCGCCGCGCCCGATCGCCACCGGGATCCCCGCCCCCGGTGCGAGCCGCACGCACGGCGAGTCGGCGCTTCGCTCGATTGCGATCACCGGATGGCCCCGCGCGCGCAGCGACTGGGCGAGCCGGAAGCCCACCTGGCCCAGCCCCACCAGCAGAGCGTGCCCCGCCGCCGGCGCGCATCGCGGGCCCACCAGCGTCGTCAGGCGACGGCGGCTCAGCCGCCG
The DNA here is from genome assembly GCA_035294345.1 of Solirubrobacteraceae bacterium. Taxonomy (GTDB): domain Bacteria; phylum Actinomycetota; class Thermoleophilia; order Solirubrobacterales; family Solirubrobacteraceae; genus Palsa-465. The sequence continues at coordinate 50,632 of DATGLC010000084.1, read as the reverse complement.
CACCACAGCGGCGGTGAACACCGAGATGAGCACCACCGCAAGCGCCGAGGCGATCGTGGAGCAGATCTTGAACCACGCGGGCGCGCTCCCGGCCCCCGGGGCATCGGCCACGGTCGCCAGCATCCGGGTTGAGAAGAAGATCGCATCGATCAGACCCTCGCGCAGCTGAGCCATGGAGATCGCCGTCTGCGCCGCGAGCACCGCGAGCAGCCCGGCGCTGGCGAACAGCATCAGCCTCAGGGCGTCGTCGACCACGCGCACGCCGGCGCGCCAGCGTGGTCGTGGCGGGCCGGCCAGCGCGGAGCACTCTTCGGCGAGCTGCTCGGCGACCAGCTCGGCCGAGCGCACCACATTGACCTCCGGCACGGTCGCGCACAGCTGGCGGATCATGGTCCGGTCAAACAGCGTCGTCCAAAGCGGAAGCCCCGGCAGCACGTGCTCGCACAGCAGCGTCAGACGCAGCGCGAGCACGTCGTCGTGGGAGACGACCGCGAGCGCCCCCAGAGGGCCGGCAAGCAGCAGGTCGCGCGCCTCGGCGTCGGTCCGCGGGTCGGCTCGGCGGGTCGCGATGCGCCGCTCGGCGAGCTTGCGCGCGAGCGCGTCGCCCAGCCCGCCCGGCTCGCCAAAGATCAGCACCGGCTGTTCGCTCGGCTGACTGGTCCCCTGCTCGCTCGGCTGGCCGATCGGCTGCTCGCTCGGCTGACCGATCGGCTGCTGGCTCGGCTGACCGATCGGCTGCTGGCTCGGCTGATTCATCGACCTCCCGTCGGTCGATTCACGCGCTGCCATCGCGGGGACTTGAGGGCCCCTCGCCGACCAAGCGCGCGACGCCGATCAGATGCGGGAGCGGAGGGCTTGAGGCCGACAGGCCGGCGGGGATCCGCTCCTCACGCTCGACCGCGAAGCCGGCCTCGCGAATCAGCGCGCCGGTGTCGCGCGCCATGTGACAGCCGCCGGCGAGGGGAGGCCACAGCGTCGCGTCCATGAGGCGCTGAGCCAACGCCGCCGCACGGCTGCTGGAGACGACGTGCTCGTAGTAGCGAAGCTCGCCGGCGGGGACCAGCACCCGCCGAAGCTCCCCCAGCGCGCGCCGCGGATCGCGCACCGAGCACAGCACGAGCGCCGCGACCGCGGCGTCGAACTGCGCGCTTGCGAACGGGAGCGATTCCGCCACCCCGTCCAGGACCCGGACCGGCACGGGCGCGGTCTGGGCCGCGCGCAGCGCGAGCGAGCGCAGGTACGGATCAGGCTCCACCGCGGCGACCTCGGTCACCTCCGGCGGGTAGTGCGCGAAGCACAGCCCGTTTCCGGCGCCGATCTCCAGCACCCGCCCGCGCACGCCGGCGAGCAGCCGCCGACGGTGCTCGGCCACGCCGGCCAGCTCCAGTCGAGGGCTCAGCCGGGCATACATCCTGGCGAACAGCGGATGGCTGGCGCGGTCGCGCACGGCGTGCACGCTAGCGCCCGGCGGCCACGGATCACGCGTCCGTGCGCAGCCGGGCGATCCGGGCCAGCGCCGCGCGGAAGGCCCCGGCCGGCAGTCGGCCGTCGCGCAGAGCCCCGGCCAGCGCTCCAACCGCGTCGATCCCCTCCCCTACGCTCTGATCGGCGCACAGCAGCAGGTCGATCCCGGCCCGCGCCGCGTCCACGGCGCGCTCGGCGGTGGAGCCGAACGCGCGCAGAGCGCCGGCGCCCAGCGCGTCTGAGACCGTCACCCCGGCGAACCCCAGCCGCCCGCGCAGCTCGCCTGAGACGATCGCAGGGGAAAGGCCGGCCGGCATGCGGGGGTCAAGTGCCGGGTAGATCGCCCAGGAGACCATCACGAGCTTCACGCCGGCAGCGATCGCGGCCCGATAGGGAAGCTCGTCCACCGACCTCAGCGTGCGCAGCGGCACGCGCAGCGTGACCGGCCCGAGGTCGGTGTCCTGCCCTCCGGCGGCCGCGCCGAGCCCCGGAAAGTGCTTTGCGGTCGCCGCGACCCCCGTGCGCTGCTGCGCGGCGATGAAGGCCGCGCCGAGCGCCGCGTCGGCGGCGGCCACCGGGCCGTAGGAGCGTCCGTAGCGCGCGATGAAGCCATCCGCGCTGCGCGCCACGTCGAGCACCGGCGCGAGGTTGACGTCGATGCCCACGCCGCGCAGGTTCCGCCCGGCCGCCCGGCCCGCACTCGCCGCCTCTTTGAGCGGATCCCGGGAGCTGCCGATCTCGCTCTCGGAGAGGTCCGGCGGCCCCGGCAGGCGGCGCACCTGCCCTCCCTCCTGGTCGGTCATCACCACAAGCGGCTGCGCCACGGGGCTGCTCAGCGCATCACGCTGCAGGCCCGCGATCACGCGCGCGATCTGCGCCCGGCTGGCGATGTTGTCGGCGAACAGGATCACGCCCGCGGCCTCCCCGGCGCGGATCGCCGAGACGAGCGCCGGCGGCGGCACGAGGCCCCGGTAGCTGAAGATCACCCGCTGCCCGGACAGGCGCAGATCCACCCGCCAGCGCGCCTCCGCGGAGCCGGTCTCGGCCAGCGAGCGCTCCCCCGGTGGGAGATGGCCCGTCTGGGCGGGAGCGCCCGCCGCCGCGGGCACGCCCGCAGCGGCAAGGCCCACAGCGCCAAGCGCCGCCGCCAGCGCGCGCCCGGCGCGTGCACGGTGCGCGCGCCCGGCTCGCCGGCGGCGGATGCGCCCGGCGGGCGGCAGGATCGCAGCCCGCCGGGACGCGCAGCGCACGATCAGGCCAGATCGAACCGGTCGAGGGTCATGACCTTGTTCCAGGCGGCCACGAAGTCGCGCACGAACTTGTCAGCTCCGTCGTCTGCCGCGTAGACCTCTGCGATCGCCCGCAGCTGGGCGTTTGCGCCGAACACCAGGTCGACCGCCGTGCCGGTCCAGCGCAGCTCGCCGGTTTCCCGGTCATAGCCCTCGTAGACGCCCGGCTCCGCGGCCGCACGCCACTCGACGCCCATGTCCAGGAGGTTGACGAAGAAGTCGTTCGTCAGCCGCCCGGGCCGGTCGGTCAGCACGCCGTGAGGCGAGCCGCCGTGGTTTGCGCCCAGCGCGCGCATCCCGCCGACCAGCACGGTCATCTCCGGCGCCGTGAGCCCCAGCAGGTTGGCGCGCTCCACCAGCAGGTGCTCGGCGGGGACATCCTGGCCGGCCTGCAGGTAGTTGATGAACCCGTCGTGACGGCGCTCGAGCACCGCGAAGGACTCGGCGTCGGTCTGCTCCTGCGAGGCGTCCGTGCGGCCCGGCGCGAACGGCACGTCGATCTCGTGTCCAGCGTCCCGCGCCGCCCGCGCGACAGCCGCGCAACCGCCGAGCACGATCAGGTCGGCCAGCGACACGCGCTTGCCGGAGGTCTGCGACTCGTTGAACTCCCTCTGGATGCGCTCGAGCACGGCGATCACCTCCCCCGTGCCGGCGTTGACCTCCCAGTCGCGCTGTGGCTTTAGCCGCAGACGCGCGCCGTTGGCCCCACCGCGCTTGTCGGTCGAGCGGAACGACGCCGCGGACGCCCACGCCGTGCCGACCAGCTGGGGGATCGACAGGCCGCTTGAGAGGATCCGCTCCCCGAGCGCCGCGACATCCTGATCGGACACCAGCTCGTGGTCGACCGGCGGCACCGGGTCCTGCCACAGCTGCGGCTCGGAGGGCACGAGCGGCCCCAGGTAGCGCGACACCGGGCCCATGTCGCGATGGGTGAGCTTGAACCAGGCCTTGGCGAACGCCTCGGCGAACTCATCGGGGTGCTCGTAGTAGTGGCGGGAGATCGGCCCATAGATCGGATCGAGCTTGAGCGACAGGTCGGTGGTGAGCATCACCGGCGGGTGGCGCCGGCTGGGATCGTGCGCGTCTGGCACCGTGTCCTGCGCCTCCGGATCCTTGGCGACCCACTGCCAGGCGCCCGCGGGGCTCTTGGTCAGCTCCCACTCGTACTCGAACAGGTTGGCGAAGAAGCTGTTGTCCCACCTGGTCGGCGTGGCGGTCCAGGTGCCCTCGAGCCCGCTGGTCCAGGTGTAGGGCCCGTTGCCCGTGCCGACGGAGTTCTTCCAGCCGAGCCCCTGCATCTCAAGCGGGGCCGCCTCCGGCTCGGGCCCGATGTGGTCGGCTGTGACCGCGCCATGTGTCTTTCCGAACGTGTGGCCCCCGGCGATCAGCGCGACCGTCTCCTCGTCGTTCATCGCCATCCGCCGGAACGTCTCGCGTATGTCGCGCGCCGCGGCGATCGGGTCCGGGTTCCCGTTCGGGCCCTCCGGGTTGACGTAGATGAGCCCCATCTGAACCGCGCCGAACGGCTCGGCGAGCTCCCGGTCCCCGCTGTAGCGCTCGTCGCCCAGCCACGTGTGCTCCGAGCCCCAGTAGACGTCCTCGGGCTCCCAGATGTCCTCACGGCCGCCGCCGAAGCCGAACGGCTGAAGCCCCATGGACTCAAGCGCGCAGTTTCCGGCGAACACGATCAGGTCCGCCCAGGAGATACGCTTGCCGTACTTGCGCTTGATCGGCCACAGCAGCCGCCGCGCCTTGTCGAGGCTGACGTTGTCCGGCCAGCTGTTGAGCGGCGCGAACCGCTGCGCGCCCGCGCCGGCGCCGCCCCGGCCGTCCGCGATCCGGTAGGTCCCCGCGCTGTGCCAGGCCATGCGGATGAACAGCGGCCCGTAGTGGCCGAAGTCCGCCGGCCACCAGGGCTGCGAGGTGGTCATCAGCGCCATCAGGTCGCGCTTGAGCTCGTCAAGATCGAGGGTGGCAAACGCCTTGCGATAGTCGAAGTCCCGGTCCATCGGGTTCGACAGTGGCGAGTGCTGATGCAGGATGCTGAGGTTGATCTGGTTGGGCCACCAGTCCCGGTTGGACAGGCTCCCGTTGGCGGTGTGGAACACCGGACAGCTTCGCTCGCTCTCGGCGACGGACACGATCTCTAACCCTCCTCGTCGGTTTGCTGTTGCCGATCCACCGGTTCGGATGCCGCGCAGTCGGGGCAGCGTCCCCAGTAGATCACCTCCGCCTCGTCGATCTCATAGCCGGCATCGTCGGCGGCGGTCAGGCACGGCGCGTACCCGGTCGCGCACTCCACGTCCACCGTCCGCCCGCAGGCGCGGCAGATGAGATGGTGGTGGTTGTCTCCCACCCGATCCTCGTAGCGCGCCGGCGAGCCCGCCGGCTGGATGCGCCTCAGGATCCCCCTCTCCGTCAGCGCGGTGAGCGCGTCATACACGGCCTGCAGCGAGATCGCACCGAGCTGCTGGCGCACCTCGGCCTCGATCTCGGACGCGGTGCTGTGCGGGCGCCGCGCGACCGCTTGCAGGACCGCCAGGCGCTGCGCGGTGACCTGCACGCCGCGCTCGCGCAAAACGGCCTCCTGTTCGGAGCGGGATCGCATGAGGCCCCGGAAGTCTAGAGGAGACTCTGGAATGACTCAAACAATTGTGCCGATCGAGTTTTGTTCGCCCGCGGTCTGGTCACGTCCGTTCGCGCCGGCCCGCTCCGTTGGCCCCCGGCCGGTCAGGCCGCGGTCCGTTCGGCCCCGGCCGGTCCGGCGCCGGCCGGGCACGCGGCCTTCGCGCCCCTGCCGGGACCGACCGCCGCGATCAGCGCGCGCAGGACGAAGCCCACAGCGCGAACGCCGCGATCGAGGTCGCGTCCGACAGGGCTGCCGGCAGCTCCGCGAGCGCCCGGCGCTGCACGGCGATGTGCTCGTCGTCATCCGGCGTTCCCGCCTGCGGGTGCAGCCCGCGGGCCTCGAACACGTGCACGTACTCGGTCGCGTAGCTGGGAGCCGCCCAGAAGGAGCCGATCTCACGCCAGCGCTCAGCGCGCAGCGAGCACTCCTCGCGCAGCTCGCGCTCGGCCGCCTCACGTGGGGCCTCCCCTGGCTCAAGGCACCCCGCGGGCAGCTCCACCGTCGGGCCACCGGCACCCGGGCGCGGCTGCACGACCACCAGCACCTGCCCGTCCTCGACGGCGACGATCGTGACCGAGTGCGGATGCTGCACCAGCATGCGCCCAGTGAACCGAATCCGGCGCCCGGAACGCCCGCAGCCGCGCCCGGACCACCGGGCGCGGCGCCCGGACCGCTGGCGGCGAGCCTGCTCCCTGCCGCCGGGCCGCGCGCGTGCTACCGCCGCGGGCCCCGAGCCGTCGGCGGAGGACCCGCGGCTGCTGCCAGCTCGGCCGCCGAGCTCAGCCGAGAGCCACCGAGGCCGCGCCCTCCACCGCCATTGAGGGCACCTCGTGGCGAATGGCGATCGTGCGCTTGCGCGTCGGCGCACCGAGCATGTAGAAGACGAAGCCGATCGCGATCAGGATCAGCAGCGGGGCGAACTGGGAGATCTCGTACTGCAGGCGCTGGCCGGCAAAGGTGGACGGCAGCGACGCATTCGGATCGGAGGTGCCCACACCCGGCCATAGCAGCCCGGCCGTGGCCAACGCGGCGAACAGAGTCGTGATCGCGCTGAAGCCGATCGCCGACAGGCGCCCGCCCGGGACCCTGAAGGGCCGGGGCGTGTCCGGGTCGCTGAAGCGCAGCTTTGCTAGCGCCGGGAAGATCAGCAGGTAGGAGACGGTGGTCGTCGATATCGCCAGCCCCAGAACGGCCGTGAAGTACCTGCCGGCGTTTCCGCTGGTCAGCTCGGTGGCGAGGATGAACAGCACCGTCGCGACCGTGCCGGTGCAAAGGTTCATCGCGACCGGCGTCCCGAATCGCTCGGAGATCACCCCGAGCCGCCGAGGGCCGGCGCCGTCGTAGCAGGCGACCGCCTGGGCGCGGTCGGCGCCCATGATCCAGGTGATCCCGCTGGTCAAGAGCCCGAGGATGAAGCCGATGGCCGCGATGTCGCCCAGCACGCTGCCAAGGCCGGTCAGGACAGGGGTCCCGTCCTTGGCGAAGTGCCCGCCCCAGACGGTGAACACGGTCGACATCGCGGTCACGAAGCCGCTGAGGCTCGTCACCTGCTTGGTGGGCAGGACGAGCAGGATCGCCAGCACCGGCCCGCCGTAGAGGAGCACCGCCAGCACGGCCGAGCGCGCAATCGCAAACGGCACGTCGCGCTGCGGGTTCTTCATCTCGTCGCCCGCCGCCGACGGCAGCTCAAAGCCGACGTAGTTGAAGATCAGCACGGGCACAGCGGCGATGAAGACCGTGTAGGTGGGGGAGAACGACCCGATGCCGAAGCCGTGCACGCCGTGCTTGAAGGCGTAGGCGATCACGCTGATCGTGAAGACCGCCAGCAGAACGATGCGGGTGAACCCCCCGATCGTCGGCATCCACTTGCCCTTGTCAAGCGACAGGATCGCGGAGACCACCGCCACCCAGATGAACACCAGCGCGAACAGCCACTTCCAAGCTCCGTTGAGCGGGGTGAAGAACTGCGTCCACACGGTGATCGCGGTGATCGTCAGCGAGCCACCGAGCCAGATGGGGTTCGACACCCAGTACAACAGCGAGTTGACGGCTGCGGGCAGGCGACCGAAAGCCTTCCTGGTCCACACGTACGGTCCGCCCTCCTGCGGGAAGGCGGTGCCCAGCTCCGAGGTCAGCATCGCGTAGGGCAGGAAGAAGAAGACGGCGAGGAAGATCAACCAGGTGAATCCCTCGGCGCCCTGCGCGGCCACGGACCCGATCGTGTCCAGGCCGACGATCGTGCAGACGAGGAAGAACAGGACATCGAAGCGCCCGAAGTGCCGGCGCAGCTTGCGCGTCTCCTCGACGGCGGCCTCGGTGACGATCTCCACGGGAGCGGAAGTTGCGGTCATGGCCGAGAACGTATCGGAGCGCCGATCGCCTCGCAAGTGCCAGATGAAACGTGGGGCGCGCGGCCCCCGCATGACCCGGCGCCGGCTGGTCGCCAACCACCGGAGGGTCGCTGCGCCGGCCGCTGCTGCTCACGAGAGGAACTCGCGCAGGAGCCCGTTGCGGCGAACGAGGCCGAGCGCGTAGGAGCCGCGATCCTCGGTCAGGCCGTTGGGGATGATCAGCTGCGCGGCGCAGCCGACCGCGTCGGCCCCAAGCGCCGCAGCCGCAAACGAGGTCGCCGTCGAGAAGAACACGATCCGGCCGTCGGGCGCGCTGGCCAGCAGCGCCGCCGCCTCGGCGCCCGCGACGGTTGTGCACACCAGCGTGAGATCCGGCCGGGCGAGGCCGGCCGCGGCGAGCGACCCTGCGACCGTGAGCGCTTCGCTCACGTCCGCCTTGATCGCCGCGACGGCGGGGTCAAGGCGCCGGGCGCGCTCGAGCGCGTCGGCGGCGATATCGACCGCCGTCACGCGCCCGTCGGCGCCAACCGCCTCGCGTGCGGCAACCAGCGCCAGCAGCCCGGCGTGGCCAGCGCCGAGCACGAGCACATGCCCGCCCGGCCGGGCCAGCGAGCAGGCGTAGGATGCGGCCGGGAACACGTCGAGGACCGAGATCGCGACGTCGAGCTCAAGCTCGTCGCCGACGGTGGCCAGCTGCATCGCACCGGTCACGATCGCGCGCCCTCGCACGGGAACGTGGGTGGTGGTCACGCTGACCGGGCCCACGTGCTCAAGCTCCAGCGGCACGGCGATCAGCGACGCCAGCGGCACGACCAGCTCGCCGACGTGCGCCGGTGACGCGTCGTAGCGCGCACCCGCCCGGCTCAGCCGGCCTGCCAGCACGCCGCCGGAGCCGGTCCACGGGTTCTGCAGCTTGCCGTGCTCGGCCACGATCCGGCCGATCAGCGCCGCGATCTGAGCGGGGTCATCGCCCGAGCGTCGCCGCAGCTCCGCGTAGCTCGTCGAATCGACGCACACAAGCTCGACGTCGATCTCCGCCTCGAACTCGTTGGCGGGCGAGCGCGCATCGACCCGATGGGCGGCGTGAAGGGGAACGCCCCCAGGCTCGATCGCCCGCCAGGCACCCAGGCGCTCCGGATCCGGCCACCAGAGTCCCCGGTCACTGGTCGTGCGCACGAACCCCTCAATACCATGGCGGCCGGACCGTGGGTATGGTCGCGGGGGCCGGACCGTGGGTATGGTCGCGGGCGCGCGCCGACCGGCAGCCCGGCCGACCCGGCGGCCGATTTCATCTGCGACCGTGACCGATTTCCGTCTTGTGGTGACCGACCGGCTCGAACTGAGCGCCACCGACCCCGCTCGTGACCTCGATGGGCTGTTCCCGATCTGGTCTGACCCGGCGAGCTGGGAGCACGCGCCGGAATACCGGCACACGGAGGCGCGGCAGACGCTCGACTGGCTGAGGCGCTCGGCGGCGCGCTGGCGGACCGACGGGCTGAGCTACTGGACGGCGCGCCTGCGGGGAACGGATACCGTCGTCGGCTCGGGCGGCGTGGCGCGACGTGCCACCGGTTCTTGGAACCTGCTCTGGCGCCTCGATCCCAGGCAGCGCGGGCGGGGGCTCGCCACCGAGTTGGGGAGGGCCGCGCTTGACGCGGCGCACGCGGCGGATCCCGGCAGTCCTGTCATCGCGTGGATCCGCTCCAGCAACCACTCGTCGCGACGGCTGGCTGAGAGGCTCGGGCTCGTCGAGCACAGCGAGCGCGTGGATGAATCCGACGGCGTGACCCGCATCCCGTACGCGGACCGCGCGCTGACCTCGCTGCCCTGGATTGGGAGCTGAGTGCCGGGTCCGGCCGCGGAAGCGATTCCGCGGAATCGTGTTGGAGCCGCTCGAGCGACCAGGCCGAGCCTGAGCAGCCGCTCGCGGTTTCTTCTCCCGACCACGGCGACAGATCGTCGTCCTTGCAGCAGCTCGCCCTGAACGGCGCCAGGCACACGAAAAACCCGCTCAAGCGGGGTTTCCTCAAATCAAATCGGGGAGACAGGATTTGAACCTGCGACCGCCCGGCCCCCAGCCGGGTGCGCTACCAGACTGCGCCACTCCCCGTGACGGTCGCCCGATCATACCCGCGTGCCCCGGGCAGGAAGGGGAACCGGGCCGGAGCGGCGCTCAGCCCGCGGCTCGCCGACGGCCCGACCGCTCAGCCAACGGGCCGTCTCAGGAGCGGGCGACGGGAATCGAACCCGCCCTGAAAGCTTGGAAGGCTTTCGTGCAGCCACAACACTTCGCCCGCCAGGACCCCTTATGGTACCGCGCGTCGCGCGGGCATCGAGCGTTGCGCGCCCCGCGCGCGTCTATTCGCCCAGCACCTTGATCACCAGGCGCTTGGGCCGGCGCCCGTCGAACTCGCAGTAGAAGATCTGCTGCCAGGGCCCCAGGTCCAGCCGGCCACCGGTGACCGGGACGATCACCTGATGGTGCACGAGCAGGTTCTTCAGGTGCGCGTCGCCGTTGTCCTCCCCGCCGCGGTGGTGGCGGTAGTCGCCGGGGTCCGGGGCCAGTTGGCGCGCGACGTCGTTGGCGGGCTCAAGCCAGCTGGGCGGAGCCAGCTTGTCCAGCCACTCCAGCACGTCCTCCTGCAGGCCCGGCTCGTCGTCGTTGATCCACACGCCCGCGGTGATATGCAGGGCGCACACGAGGACCAGCCCCTCAGCGACCCCGGACTCCCTCACCGCGCCGGCCACGTCGTCGGTGATCCGGATGAACTCGCGGCGGCGCTCGGTGCGGAAGGTCCGGTAGACGGTGTGGGAGACCAAGGGACGGCGGCACCGTGGTCGTGTGCATCAGGCGCCAGCGGGGGACCGAGGAATCGAACCTCGAGCCAGGGTTTTGGAGACCCCGATGTTGCCGTTACACCAGTCCCCCTGGAGGCGGACCATGCTAGCGATCGCCGCGCTCTCGTCGACGCGGGGTCCGATGCGGGCGGAGGGAGTCGAACCCCCACGGGCCTTCGCCCACCGGCACCTAAAGCCGGCGTGTCTACCGTTTCACCACGCCCGCGACGCCTCGATTGTGAGGCACGCGGCCGCGTCGTGCCCCCACGCCGGCGCTATCGTCGCGACGTGCCCGCGCGCACGGTCACTCCGGGGTACGTGGTCGTCCACCCAAACCGCGAGCGGCCCTCCTGCCGCCGGACGCGACTGCTGGTCGTCGCCGCACTGGTCGCCTCCGCGGCGCTGATCCTCACGATCACGATCGGCGGCTGGAGCGAGCTTCAGGGCTTGCGGCCGGTGGACCTGGCATGGGCGGCCGTCTACCTGCTGCTCGCGTTTCACGCTGGCAGGTGGGCCCGCGGACCGCTGCCGATCGCGGCCGTGCTGGCCTGCCTGCTGCTCGCCTTCTCGGCGATCTCGATCCTCGGCCTCGACGGGACCAGCTGGTTTGCGCGGCGCTCCGCGGGCTATGCGCCAGCCCGGGCGCTGCTGGGCGGCGCGGGCCTGTCCGATACGGCCCTGGGGGTCCTCACGCTCGCGGTGATCTTCGTGCAGGCGCTACTCGCCGCAGCGGCGATGGTCGGCTTCTCGCAGCGCTGGAGCATGGAGCTTGAGGTTCCCGCACAGGCGCCCGCGGGCACCGCCGGCGAACGACGGGCCGCGGCGTGATCCTCGCACCGGTGACGAGGACCTGGATGCTCGTTTGCTGGGGACCTGGAGCACGATCGGGAAGCGCTTCGGCGCGCGCGAAGCCGGATCAGCTGGGCGTGCAGGTGTAGCCGCCATCCACCTGCCAGGTTCCGTCGCCGCCCCTGACGGCATATAGGACGCTCCTGTGGGAGGCGAGCGTCGCGCCGCCCCGGTTCTCGTTCTTCAGCCTCCATCCGCTCTGAGGGATGCCGCGTATGCCGCCGTGTGTGGCAAACCATCTGGCGGCCGCGACCGGGGTGGGCCGTCCGCCTCGGTCTCGGACGAGGCTGAGCTCAAAGCCGGTGCGCCTCGGGCAAGCGCCACGGGCGCGGGCTGCCCTCGTCGCGTTTGCCTGCTGACTTGATCCTTCCGCCGCGAGGCCCGACCCGCATCCAGCCAGCGCCAGCGTGCTCGCGGCGACACATCCGAGGGTTCGCATCCGCGTCCGCAGTGGCATCTGCACCGAGGCTGCGGCCGAGCACAGGTCCTCGTCACGCATGAGCTCGCGCCCGGTCGGCGACGGGGCGAAGCGAGCTGCGCTGCTGGGCGACGGCAGCATCGCGATACGGGGGAACAGCCCCGCATACGGCGGGTGGGATTCGAACCCACACGTCCCGGGGGACAGCGGCTTTTGAGGCCACCGTGTCTACCTTTCCACCACCGCCGCGAGGCCGCTCAGTCTAGGGCCCCGCGCGGGGCGGATCGCCTCAGGCAGGCAGGCCCTCAGGCCCGCCGACCAGCTGCGCGAGCTGGTCGACGAGCGCCGGCGGCGCGGCCAGGAGGCCCTCCGGACCGTCCTCGCCGGGCTCAAGGCGCCGAACGGCCAGGCCGGCTCGCGCCGCGATCAGCGCCCCCGCCGCCCAGTCCCAGGGCTTGAGGCCGCGCTCGTAGTAGGCGTCCACACGGCCGCAGGCGCACCAGGCGAGGTCCAGCGCCGCCGCGCCCGCCCGGCGGATGTCCCGTACTCGCGGCAGAACGCGCACGAGCAGGCGCGCCTGGCGGGCGCGCAGGGCGGCGTCGTAGGCGAAGCCCGTCGCCACCAGCGCGCGATCAAGCTGCGCGCAGTCCGACGCGGTGATCGCCGTGCCGTTCAAGGTCGCCGGCCCCGAGCGGGTGGCCGCGAACGCCTCGTTGCGCACCGGGTCCAGGACCACCGCAGCAAGCGCCCCTGCCGCGTCCTCGCAGGCGATGCTGACGGCGAACTGCGGCAGGCCGAAGAGGAAGTTGATCGTCCCGTCCAGCGGGTCGATCACCCATCTAAGCGCGCCGGCGCCGCTCGCGCCCCCCTCCTCGGCCAGGAGCGCATCCTGCGGCCGGCGCTCGGCCAGCAGCCGCCTGATCGCCGCCTCGGCGGCGAGGTCCGCGTCCGATACGAGGTCGGTCGGGGTGCTCTTGGCGCGAACGCCCTCGCGGGCGCCGCCGAATCGCTCCAGCAGCTGCGCGGCCCCCGCCCGCGCCGCATCGAGCGCCAGCCCCAGGAGCTCGTCCTCGCCGGGGACGGCGGCCGCGGGTGCTGGGCGGGCGCGCGGCACGCGCCGCCTCCCCTGCGTTGGCTCCGGTGCGCGCACGCATCGGCAGGCTACAACGCCCGCGAGCGCCGGCAGACGCGGTTTGCCAGCCCTGCAACCACCGGCGCGCGCGGTCCAGGCCGAGCGAGTACGGCCGGCGGCTCCCGGACCTGCAGCCACCGGCGCGCGGCGGGCGGGCAGAGCCGCATAGACTCCCGCCCCGTGCCAGACCCAGACGCCCGGGGCGCCAGCGCGAGCGCGCCCAGCCAGGAGCCCCCCGCGCCACCGGGTGCGGTCGCGATCGTCGGTGGCACCGGCGCGCTGGGGTTCGGCCTGGCCCTCAGGCTGGGTCGCGCCGGCGTCGCCGTCACGATCGGCTCGCGCGACAGCGCTCGTGCGCGCGCTGCAGCGGACCGCGCGCGCGAGCTCGTCGCCAGCGGCGTGTTCCGCGGCGCTGAGAACGCCCTCGCCGTGCAGGGCGCCGAGATCGTGGTGCTCAGCGTCCCGTTTCGCTCCCAGGCCGAGACCGTGGGCGGGCTTGCGGACGCGCTCGCGCCGGGGACGCTCCTGATCGACGCCACCGTGCCGCTGGCCACGGCGGTCGGCGGGCGGCCGACGCGTACGATCGGGGTCTGGCAGGGGTCGGCGGCCCAGCAGGCGCAGGAGCTCGTGCCGGACGGCGTTCGCGTCGTATCCGCCCTGCACACGGTGTCCGCGGAGCTGCTCGCCGACTTGGATCACGCGCTTGACGAGGACGTGCTGCTGTGCGGCGACCGACGGGCCGACAAGGCGCGCGCGTCGGCGCTGCTGGCGCGGATCGAGGGCCTGCGCCCGGTCGACTGCGGGCGGCTTGAGATGGCGCGCTTCCTCGAGCAGCTGACGCCGCTGCTGATCTCGATCAACGTGCGCCACAAGGTCAGAGCCGGGATCCGGATCACCGGCCTGCCGGCGTGAGCGACGACCCGGCCCCGGTGGTCGTGCTCGCGGGCGGGACCGGCGGTGCGAAGCTCGCGCGCGGCATGCTCGACGTCGTCGGCGACGAGCGCCTGGTGGTGGTCGCAAACACGGGCGATGACATCCGCATCCACGGCGCCCACGTCTCGCCAGACCCGGACCTGATCTGCTTCTGGCTGGCCGATCTGATCGACGACCGGGGATGGGGGCTGCGCGGGGACACCTTCGCGGTCATGGAGGGGCTGCGGGCGCTGGGCGTGGAGGTGTGGTTTCAGCTCGGCGACCGGGACCTCGCGATCGGCCTGGAGCGGGCCCGCGCGCTGGACTGCGGCGAGCGGCTGACCGCGGTCCAGGCGCGGATCGCCGCGGCGCTCGGCGTGCGCGCGCGCGTGCTGCCGATGAGCGACCTGCCCGTGCGAACCCGCGTGCTGGCCGGCGACCGCTGGTGGCCGCTGCAGGAGTTCATGATCGTGCGGCGCGGCCGCGGCCCGGTTCTCGACGTTGACTTTCGCCACGCGCGCGCCGCCCCCCCGACGCCCGAGGTGCTCGGCGCGCTCGCGGGCGCCCGCGCGATCGTGATCGGCCCGTCCAACCCGTTCATCTCGATCGGGCCCATCCTCGCGCTGCGCGGCGTGCGCGAGGCGCTGCGAGACTCGCCCGCCCCGGTGGTGGCGGTGTCGCCGCTGGTCGGCGGCCGGGTGATGAAGGGCCCAACCGCGGAGTTCATGCGCTGGGCAGGCCGGCCGCTGAGCGCGGCGGGGATCGCCGGCTGCTACGAGGGCCTGATCGACGGGCTGGTCGCGGACGAGCCCTGCGACGGGCTCCCGCTCCTGCGCTGCGACGTGCGGCTGGACGATCCCGCCTCGCGGCGGACGGTGGCTGAGCGAACGCTTGAGTTCGCGCTCGCCCTGGCCGCCGGCCGTCCGAGCCAGCGTGTGCAATAGCCTGCAGCGGCCATGACCACCGTCGCCGTGCTCCCGATCAAGGCGCTTGACTCGGCCAAGCGCAGGCTCGCGGATGCGCTGGATGCGGGCACGCGGCGCGCGCTGGTGCAGGCGATGTTCGCCGACGTGCTGGTCGCGCTGCGCCGCTGCGCGCTCCTTCACCGCGTCGTCGTGGTCTCCGGCGACCACGGGGCGCAGCGGATCGCCGGCGGCTACGGCGCGCTCGTGGTCGGCGACCGGGATCGCGGGCACAACGCGGCGGCGGCAGCCGGGGTCTCGGAGGCGCTGCGGCTGGGCGCCCAGCGCGTCCTGCTGGTGGCGGGCGACTGCCCTTTGATCGATCCGGCGCAGGTCGACGAGCTGCTGGCGGCCGACTGCGAGCCGCCCTGCGTGGCGATCGTGCCGGATCGCCACGGCGACGGTACGAATGCGCTGCTGATCGCGCCACCGGATGCGGTGAGGACCTCGTTTGGGCCCGGCAGCCACAACCGCCACCACCAGCAGGCGGCGGCCGCGGGCGTGGCGGCGCGGACCGTGCACGTCCCCGGGCTGGCGTTCGACGTCGACACGCCCGACGACCTGGACGCCGTGCGCGAGCTGCTGGAGCGCACGCGCGGAGGCGCGGCACACACGCGCGGGATGCTTCGGCAGCTGTCGCGCAGCCTCGCCTAGCGCCACCGTGTCCGCGACGATCACCGCCACGGCGCTGGCCGGCATCCCGGAGGTCCGCGCCGGCGATGAGCCGGCCGCGCTGCTGGCGGCGGCGATGCCGGCCGGCAGGCCGCTGCCCAGCGACGTGCTGGTGGTCGCCCACAAGCTGATCTCAAAGGCCGAGGGCCGCACCAGACGGCTGTCCACGGTCTCTCCCGGACCCAGGGCGCGCGAGCTCGCGGCCGAGCTTGGCCGCGACCCGCGCCACGTCCAGGTGGTGCTGGATGAGACGCTCGAGGTTCGCCGCGCCGAGCGAGGCGTGCTGATCGCGGTAACCCGGCACGGCTTCGTGTGCGCCAATGCGGGCGTCGACGCCTCAAACGCGCCCGACGACGACACGCTGATCCTGCTGCCGGCCGACCCGGACCGCTCGGCGCGGCGGCTGCGCGCCGGCCTGCGCGAACGGCTCGGCGTGGCGCCGGCGGTCGTGGTCACCGACTCCTTCGGCCGCGCGTGGCGCCATGGACAGTGCGACCTGGCGATCGGCTGCGCGGGGTTGGCGCCGTTGGACGACTGGCGCGGTCGCTCGGACGCCCGCGGGCGCGTTCTGCGGGCCACGGCGATCGCGGTCGCCGACGAGCTGGCCGCAGCGGCGGATCTCGCGCGCGCAAAGGACGGCATGCAGCCCGCGGTGCTGATCGCCGGCGCCGGCCGCCACGTCACCGACGATGACGGCCCCGGGATCGCCGTGCTCCTGCGCGGCCGCGACCAGGACCTGTTCACCTGAGTGGCTTGCGGCGCCTGAGAGCCCGCAGCGCCTGGCACCCGGGGGGCTCGGACCGCGTGGCACCCCGGGGGCTCGGAGCGCGACGGCTCTCAGCGCCTGATGGCCGCGACCAGGCGCTCCCAGTTTCCCGACGCGATCCGCTCGCGAGCCTCGGGCGCGAGCTGCGCCTGCGCAAGGAACGCGCGCGCCGCGCCGCCGCCCGCCAGGCGGAACGGGTAGTCGGTGGAGAACATGATCCGCTCGGGGCCCAGCACCTCAAGCGTCCAGCGCAGGTAGCGCTCGCTGAACATCCCGCTGGGGGTCACGTACACGTTGGCGCGCATGTACTCGTGCAGCGAGCGCTCCCGGCCGGCCTGGGCCAGCAGCGGCTCGACGCGCTCCAGGTAGAACAGCACCACCTCGCCCCAGTGGCCGGTGATCAGCGCAAGCGACGGGAAACGGTCGAACACGCCGCCGAGCGCGAGGCGAAGCAGCTGGATCCCGGCCTCGTAGTGCCAGCCGATCCCGAAGGTCGCGAACGCCTGATCGAGCTCCTCGCCGAAGCCGGAGTAGTAGGCCTCGCGCACGCTCGCGCGCGGCACCCCCGGATGCAGGTAGATCGGAGCCCGCAGATCGGCCGCCACCTCGAAGATCGGCCACATGTCGGGGTGGTCGAGGTTCTTCTCAAGCGTGCGCCCGAACAGGTGCGCCCCGTGGAGGCCGAGCTCGGTGACCGCGCGGCGCAGCTCTTCAGCCGCGCGCGGCGGGTCGGAGGTGGCCAGCGTGGCGAAGCCCTGGTAGCGATCTGGATGGGCGCGCACGGCCTCGGCGATGGCGTCGTTGACGATCGCCTGCAGGCGCACGGCCGCCGGCGGCGCGAGCGTCTGCAGGCCCGGCTCAGACAGCGACAGGACCTGGACGTCGACGCCGCAGTCGTCCATCATCGCCAGCCGCTCCCGGCCCAGGTCAGCCAGGCGTCGCGAGAGCTCCCGCGAGCGCAGCCCCGGCAGCGGGCGCGCCTCGGCCGCGTCAGGGGAGACGATCGCCGCCTCCACATCGGGGTGCATGAAGTGCTCCTCGATCGCGACGACGCGCATCCGCTGCCCCCTGCTGGCTCAGCCGCCGCCCGCGGCCGCCGCGGGCTGCGCGGGGCCGGCGCCGACCGCCCCCGCCTCCGGATCCGCGGCCGGGCGCACGGGGGCGCCGAGCGCGTGAAAGCCGCCGTCGACGTGCACGATCTCGCCGCTGATCCCCTGCGAATGCTCTGACAAAAGCCAGCAGATCGCCCGCGCGACCGGCGCCGGGTCCCCGACGTCCCAGCCCAGCGGGGCCTGCCGGCGCCAGAGGTCGGCCAGCTGCGCAAAGCCCGGGATCCCCTGGGCCGCGACGGTCTCAAGCGGCCCGGAGGAGACGAGGTTCACGCGCACGCCGGCGGGCCCGAGGTCGCGGGCCAGGTAGCGGCACACCGACTCGAGCGCCGCCTTGGCGACCCCCATCCAGTCATAGATCGGCCAGGCAACCGAAGCGTCGAAGTCCAGCCCCACGATCGAGCCGCCGGGGCCCATCAGCGGCGCCAGGGCCGCGGCGAGCGCCTTGAGCGAGAAGGCGCTGGTCTGAAAGGCGGCGAGCGCGCTCTGCGCCGGGGTCTGCATGAAGCGTCCACCGAGCGCGTCCGCCGGCGCGAACGCGATCGCGTGCAGCACCCCGTCCACGCCGCCCCACCGCTCGGCGACGGCGCCCGGCAGCGCGTCGAGGTCGGCCTCGCTGTTGACGTCCAGCTCCAGCACGTCCACCGGCGTCGGCAGCCGCCTTGCGGCGCGCTCGGTCATTCGCCGCGCGCGGCCGAAGCTGGTCAGCAGCACCTCCGCGCCCTCGCGCTGAGCGTGCTCGGCCGCGTGGTAGGCGATCGAGTCCCTGGTGATGACGCCGGTGATCAGCAGGCGCCGGCCGGCGAGGATCACGCCCGCTCTCCGGACGCGGCGAACGTCCGCAGCGCCGACGCGAGCCGGTCGCGCGTCTGGGCGGGCTCGATGATCTCATCGACGTACCCCTCGGCGGCCGCGCTGCGGGCTTGCAGGTGGGCCTCGGCGTAGGCGGCGGCGAGGCGGTCGCGCTCGGCCTCGGGGTCGGCGGCCTCGCGCAGCTGCCGGCGGTTGACGATCCCGACCGCCGCGCGGGCGGCCATGATCCCAAGCTCCGCGGCTGGCCAGGCGAGCACCAGGTCGGCCCCCAGGTCCCGGGAGTTCATCGTGATGTACGCCCCGCCGTAGGCCTTGCGGATCACGACGGTCAGCTTCGGGACCCTGGCGGCGGCGAACGCGCGCACCAGGGAGGCCCCGTGGCGGATCACTCCCGCCTGCTCCTGCCTTGAGCCGGGCATGAACCCCGGGGTGTCGACGAGCGCCACGAGCGCCAGCCCGAAGTCGTCGCAGAAGCGCACGAACCTCGCCGCCTTCTCGGACGCCTCGGCGTCCAGCACGCCGCCCAGGTACCGCGGCTGGTTGGCGACGATCCCCACCGGGCGGCCGTCGATGCGCGCCAGCGCCGTCACGACGTTGCGGGCCCACCGCGGGCACAGCTCGATCACCGAGCCCGCGTCGACGATCGCGCGCATCGGCTCGCGAATGTCATACGCGCTGCGCGACGCCGAGGGCACCAGCGCGCCCGGGTCATCCTCCTCCGGGGCGACCGGCACCGAGCACGGCACCGGCATGCCGGCGGCGGACGGCAGGTATGAGAGCAGCTCGCGCACGCGCAGCGCGGCGGACAGCTCGTCGGCCTCCACCAGGTGGCAGACGCCGTTTCGCTCGTGGACCTGCGGGCCGCCGAGCGTGGCGGCGTCGATCTCCTCGCCCAGCGCCTCCCGCACCACCCCCGGGCCGGTGAGGAACATCGCGGCGTCGCGGGTCATGACGATCAGATCGGTCAGCGCCGGCGAGTAGGCGCCGCCGCCCGCCGACGCGCCGGAGACGATCGAGATCTGGGGCACGATCCCGTTGAGCGCAACCGTGTGGCGGAAGATCGACCCGTAGCCGGCGAGCGCCGCGGTGCCCTCCTGCATGCGCGCGCCGCCCGATTCGACGAACCCGACCACCGGGATCCGCGCGCGCGCGGCGATCGACAGCACCCTCACGATCGTGTCCGCGTGGCGCTCGCCCAGCGAGCCGCCCAGGAAGGCTCCGTCCTGCGCGTAGCAGGCGACCGGCCGGCCGTGGACCGAGCCGGTGGCGCCGACCACGCCGTCGCCGTCGATCGCGCGCTCGCCCAGGCGCGCCGAGCGCGCCAGCGAGCGCAGGACCCGCAGCGACCCGGGGTCGCACAGCGCCTCAAGGCGCTCAAGCGGCGACAGCCGCGCCGGCGTGTCGCGCAGCAGCGTGGCGCTCACTCCGCGGCCCTCCTGATCGCCAGAACCACGTTGTGCCCGCCGAACGCGAACGAGTTTGACAGCGCCAGCGGCCGGTGGCCGTTGGCCGGCGGCAGCGGGCGCGCCTCGCCGGGCACGTAGTCGAGGTCCAGCTCGGGGTCTGGGACCTCGAGGCCGAGCGTCGGCGCGATCACCCCGGTCATGAGCGTGCGGACCGTCGCGACCGCCTCGACCGCGCCGGCGGCGCCGAGCGTGTGGCCGATCGCGGACTTGGTGGAGCTGATCGGCACGCGGCGCGCGTGCTCGCCCAGCGCAAGCTTGAGCGCCGCGGTCTCGGCGGCGTCGTTGAGCGGCGTGGACGTCCCGTGCGCGTTGACGTAGTCGACCTCCTCGGGGGCGGCGCCGGCGTCGCGCAGCGCGAGCTCGATCGCCCGCGCCGCGGGGCCTCCGCTGGGCTCGGGCGCGGTGATGTGGTGGGCGTCGGTGGTCGATCCGTAGCCGGCCAGCTCGGCGAGCACCTCGGCGCCGCGCTCGCGGGCGGCCTCGCGCTCCTCCAGGACGAGCACGCCCGCGCCCTCGCCCATCACAAAGCCGTCGCGGCGCAGATCGAACGGCCTTGAGACGCCGCTCTCCGAGAGCGCCTGCATGGAGCGGAAGCAGGCGATCCCGAACCGCGTCAGCGACGCCTCCGCGCCACCGCAGACGACCGCGTCGGCGTCCCCGTACTGGATCATGCGCATCGCCGAGCCGATCGCGTGCGCGCCGCTGGTGCAAGCGGAGACGACGCCGAAGCTCGGACCGCGCAGCGAATGGCGGATGGTGATCGCGGCCGCGGCGGCATTGGGCATGTACAGCGGGATGCCCAGCGGCGAGACCGCGCGCTCGCCGCGCTCATGCATCAGGATCACCTGGCTTTCGATCGTGGTCTGGCCCCCGATCCCGGTGGCGATCACGCAGCCCACGCGGGTGGGGTCGTAGGGGAGCGCGCCCGTCCAGCCGGCCTGCGCGATCGCCTCGTCGGCGGCGACCACCGCCAGCTGCGAGAAGCGGTCGAGCCTGCGGGACTCCTTGAGCGACAGGTGCTCGGAGGCGTCGAAGGCGCTGCAGGGCGCGAGCCCGTCGACGATCCCCAGCTCGCCCGCCGCCCAGCGGTCGTGCAGCGTGGCGGCTCCAAGCCCCAGCGGCGTCACCGCGCCGATGCCGGTGACCACCACCTCCCGTGTCTGCCGCGGCGGCGCCATCACCCCGCCCTGGCGACGATCAGGTCGATCGCGTCGCCGACCGTGCGCAGCTCCTTCATGTCCTCGCCCTTGAGCACGACCCCGTACTCGTCCTCGACGACCTGCGCCAGCTCGACGAGGTCAAGCGAGTCGATATCCAGCTCCTCGAAGGTGGCCTCCCGGGTGATCTGGCTGCGATCGGGCCCGAAGCTCGCGAGCGTCTCGATCACGCGGCTCTCGACCTGCTCGGTTGTGACTGACATCTCTGCTCCTGTTCGCGTTCGTTGTTGGGTTTGAGCGGCGGCGTGACCCTCGGCTCACGCGGCCAGGCCGCCATCGACGGACAGCACCGCGCCCGTCACGTAACTGGCCTCAGGGGAGGCTAGGAAGCGCACGCAGGCCGCCACCTCCTGCGGGGTGCCGGCCCGTCTGGCCGGGACCTGCGCCAGCAGCTCCGGTGAGACCCCGGCGGTCATCTCGGTGTCGATCCAGCCGGGAGCGACCGCGTTGATCGTGATCCCGCGGCGCGCCACCTCGACGGCCGCGGTTCGCGTCAGCGCGATCAGCCCGGCCTTGGCGGCCGCGTAGTTGGCCTGGCCGGGGTTGGCTCTGAGCGCCACCACCGACGCGACGTTGACGATCCGGCCGAAGCGGGCGCGCATCATCGACCGAAGCGCCCGGCGCGTCAGGCGAAACGCGGCGGTCAGGTCGGTCTCGATCACCGCGTCCCATGCCTCGTCGGTCAGCGCGGGCGCGAGATCGTCGGCGGTGATGCCCGCGTTGTTGACGAGCGCCAGCACCGGGCGGTGAAAGTGCTCCTCCACGGCGCCCAGCAGACCGTCCGCGGCGGCGGGGTCCGCGACGTCGCCGTGCACCGCGAAGGCGCTGCCGCCGGCGGCCGTGATCCTCTCCACCACCGCCTCCGCCTCGCGGCGGCCTGAGCGGTAGTTGACCCCCACCGCCCATCCATCGGCGGCCAGAGCGCCCGCGATCGCCGCCCCGATCCCGCGCGAGGCGCCGGTCACCAGCGCGCAGCCGTCCGCCCGTCCGTCAGCCACGCGCCACCTCCCCCCACTCCAGGACCGCTCCCCCCCAGACAAAGCCGGCTCCGAACGCGGCCAGGGCGACCCTGGCGCCCGGGAACAGGCGCCCGTCGGCAACCGCGGTCGCCAGCCCGACCGGCAGCGTCGCGGCCGAGGCGTTGCCGAAGCTCTCGATGCAGTCGACGATGCGCTCGCGCTCGACCCCGAGCCGCTCGGCGACCGCGCGGGTGATGCGGGCGTTGGCCTGGTGAAAGACGAACAGGTCGACGTCGCCCAGCGCCAGCCCGGCGCCCTCCACGGCCTCGACGGTGGCCTGGGCCATCCTCGCCACCGCGTGGCGGAAGACCTCCTGGCCGTCCATGCGAAGCAGCCGCTCTTGGTGGGTCGCATGCAGGGTGCTCGCCTGCGACCCGTCGCAGCCGAGCACGATCGCCCCGATCCCGCCGCGGCCGCCGCCTCCCGGGCCCACCACGGCGGCGCCAGCGCCGTCGGCGAACAGCGGCGCGGTGCGCGGATCGCGCCAGTCGGTGATCCTGCTGACTAGATCGGCGCCGATCACGAGCGCGTGGCGCGCGCGCCCGCACTCGATCTGGGCCGTCGCCTGCGCAAGCGCCACCAGGAACGCGGCGCACGCGGCGCCGACGTCGAACGCGCCCGCGCGCCGGGCGCCGAGCGCGTGGGCGACGATCGGCGCCGCGTTGGGCGTCAGCTCATCCTGGGTCATGGTCGCGACGAGCACCAGGTCGAGGTCCTCGCCGCCGAGCCCGGCCGCCGCCAGCGCCGCGGCGCCCGCTGCGGCGGCGTAATCGCTGAGGCGCTCCCCGTCCCGGGCGCGCGGCCGCTCGCGGATCCCCGTGCGCGCCAGGATCCACTCCTCGGAGACCCCGAGCGTGCGACCGAGCTCGGCGCTCGTCAGGCGATCAGGTGGAAGCTGAGCCGCGACCGAGAGGATCGCCGCCGCGCCGACCGCCCGCATGGCCCCGGCAGCCGCCGTGGACGAGCGCACGGACCCGGACACCGCGGCGGTCGGCCGCTCCAGCAGCCCCGCCTCAGGCATTGACCAGCTCCACGTCGCGCAGGGTCCGCTTGGCCAATCCCGACAGGACCCGTCCTGGCCCGACGTCGACGAAGCGCTCGGCGCCGAGATCGCGCAGCGCCAGCAGCGTCTCGCGCCAGCGCACCGGCATCGTCAGCGCGTCCGCCAGCTCGCGCCGGGGGTCGGCGAACGGGCGCGCGGTGACCGCCGACACCACGGTGGCGCGCGGCTTGCGAAACTCGACCCGCTCGAGCGCGCGCTCGAACTCCGGCAGCGCCGAGGCCATCATCGGCGAGTGAAACGCGCCGGTCACGTCGAGCTGCATCGCGCGCAGGCCTAGTCGCCGCGCGTGCTCGGCGGCGTCGCCCAGCCGCGAGCGCGCGCCGGAGAGCACCACCTGCTGGGGGGAGTTGTCGTTGGCGACCGTGAGCCCGTGCGCCTGGGCGATCTCGCCGGCACGCTCGGAGGCGCCGTCGCCGAGCACGGCGACCATCCCGCCCTCCCCGGCGATCCGCCCGGCCCGCTCCATCAACCGCCCCCGCAGCACCACGAGCGCCAGCCCGTCGCGCTCGTCAAGCGCGCCGGCGGCGACCAGCGCGGCCAGCTCGCCGAGCGAGTGGCCCGCCATCAGCTCGGCGCTTGGCCGGCCGAGCTCCTCCCATCCGGCGAGGCTGGCGCAGAAGATCGCGGGCTGGGCGAAGTCGGTGCCGTCCCCCGCACGCGGGAAGGGGTCCTCGCCGACCATGCCCGCGACGAGCTCGAGCAGGTCCGGGCGCACGCGCGCCACAAGCTCGCGCATCTGCGGCGTCTGGCTGCCCTGGCCGGGAAACAGGATCGCCGTCTTGGCCATCAGCTATGGGTTGCGGCACGCGGCCGCCGGCTCGCGGGACGAGTCATGCTGCGCGAACGTACGCCGGCGCACGCGCGCGGGTACAGCCGCGGCGCGCACTTCCCCCCGTTCGGGGGGAGCGGCCACGCGGCTTGGCATGAACGGGCGGTCGGGCCGGCGGCTAGGCTGCCCATCGACAGCCGTGAGCCTCCCGTCCCCCAGCCCCGACACCGCCGCGCTGATCACCGGCGCCTCGGGCGGGATCGGGGCGCAGATCGCGCGCGAGCTCGCCGCGCGCGGCCACGGCCTGGTGCTGGTGGCCCGCCGGCGCGAGCGGCTGTCGGCGCTCGCCCGCGAGCTGGCCGCCGAGCACGGGGTCCGCGTGGAGACGATCGCCGCCGACCTCGCCCGCCCCGTGTCCTTGACGCGGATCGAGCGGCGGCTGGGCGACCTGGGGCTGGAGGTCTGCATCCTGGTCAACAACGCCGGCTTTGCGACCGGAGGGCCCTTCCACGAATCCGACCCCAAGCGCGAGCTCGAGCAGGTGCGCGTTCTGGTGGAGGCGGTCGTGGCGCTGACGCGCTCGTTCGTGCCCGGGATGGTCAGGCGAGGCGAGGGCGCTGTGCTGAACGTCGCCTCGACCGCCGGGATGCAGCCGCTGCCCCACTGCGCCGGCTATGCGGCGGCCAAGGCCTACGTGCTGAGCTTCTCAGAGGCCCTTCACCAGGAGCTGCGCGCCGCCGGCGTCACGGTCACGGCGCTGGCGCCAGGGCCGGTGGCCACCGACTTCTGGCGCACAGCCGGCTGGCGCGTGGGCGGGGACGCCTTCGAGCGGGTGGTGCCCCGGCCTGCATGGGTGAGCGCGCGCACGGCGGCGCGCGCCGGCGTCGAGGGCCTTGACCGCGGAAGCCGGGTGGTGGTGCCGGCGCTGCCGGTGCGCGCCGGGATGCTGGCCGCCCGCTGTGTGCCAAACGCGGTCAAGCTCCCGGCGCTTGAGTGGGTGATGAGGCGCCGGTGAGCGGGCCAAGCCGCGGCACCGTTGGGATGCCCGGCAGCGATCAGGCCAAGCCGCGGCACCGTTGGGATGCCCGGCAGCGATCAGGCCAAGCCGCGGCACGGTTAGGATGCCCGGCAGCGATCAGGCCAAGCCGCGGCACGGTCAGGATGCCCGGCAGCGATCAGGCCAAGCCGCGGCACGGTTAGGATGCCCGGCAGCGATCAGGCCAAGTGGAGGGTATGAATGGCGGGCAGAGCCATCTACACCGCGCGTGCGACGGTCACCGGCGGACGAGAGCGCGGCCACGGCCGCACAGACGACGGCGCGCTGGACGTGATCCTCCGCGCGCCCGGTGCCCAGGAGCGGGGAACGAATCCCGAGCAGCTGTTCGCCGTGGGTTACGCGGCCTGCTTCGAGGGCGCGCTCGGCGTCGTGGCGCGGCGCGAGCGCGTGGAGCTCGGTGAGGTCTCGATTGACGCGTCGGTCAGTCTCGTGAGCAGCGAGGAGCGCGGCTTCAACGTGGCAGTCGGCCTCGACGTGACCCTGCCGGGCGTCCCCGATCCCGCCCGGGCCCGGGAGATCGTCGCGGCCGCGCACGAGGTCTGCCCGTACTCCAACGCCACTCGCGGCAACGTCGAGGTGACGCTGACCGCCAACGGGCAGCCCGTCTGAGCGCCCGGGGCCCGCGGTCCGCGGCGCGCGGCCTCCGATCGCCGGTCCAGCGCCGCCGGGCGCCGCCCCCGGTCCCGCGCCCGCGGCCGCCGGTTCGAGCATCAGCGGTCGCCGGTTCGAGCATCAGCGGTCGCCGGTTCGAGCACGAGCCGCCGCGCCTCCGGGCGCGGCGAGGCGCCCGTCCCGGGCACGGCGAGGCGCCCGTCAGGAGAGGAGGCCGATGCGCTGCGCCCGCTGCACCGCCTCGGCGCGGTTGCGCGCCTGCAGCTTGCGGTAGACGGCGCTCGTGTGCTCCTTGACCGTGTGCGGGGAGAGGTACAGGCGCGCCGCGATCTCCCGGTTGGTCGACCCCGCCGCGATCAGCCCCAGCACCTCCCGCTCGCGCTCCGTCAACAGCGGCGCCGGCTGCTCGGCGGTCGGCTCGAACACGGTCATGCCCGAGCCGACCATGCGCACGGCACGGGCCACCTCGCGCGCATCCCAGTCCTTGGAGACAAATCCGGAGGCGCCGGCCGCCCGCGCCGCGGCGGGCGACATGCGCCCGGCCCCGGAGATCAGCAGCACGCGCGTGGATGGCGAGCTGTCGCGGATGGAGCGGCACACGTCGACTCCGGACTCCCCGGCCAAGAACAGGTCGACCAGCGCCACGTCCGGTCTGAGCGACGGCAGCAGCTCGAGCGCCTCGGCCCCGGTGCGCGCCGCCAGGCAGCGCTCCACCCAGGGCTGCTCGCCCAGCAGCACGCGGAAACCCCAGTGCACGACGTCGTGGTCGTCGACGACGAGCACGCGCAGGCGCCGCTGTCCTGAGGCGGTGGCCCCCGCGGCCGCTGACGGCGCGCCCGTCACCGGCTGCGCCCCGCCGTCATCACGAGCGGCTCTCCAGCGGCACGACCAGCCGCAGGCGCCAGGCTCCGCCGTCCTGGTTGCCGAAATCCACTGTGCCCCCGTGCTGCAGGGCCTCGAAGGCCGCCAGCCTGAGGCCCATGCCAGCGCCGCGCGCTCCGGCCGCCACGCCGTCGTTGCGGACCTCCATCGTGAACGTGTCCTCGTCGCCGCCAACCTCCACTTCGACCCGCGTGGGCGAAGCGTGCTTGGCGATGTTGCGCAGCGCCTCGGCGAGCACCGATTGGGCGAGTGGCTCGATGTCGGGCGGCACCGTCACGCCCTCCGGCCAGGTCACGTGCACCGGTGGCCCGGGGGACTGCACGAGCCGCGCAAGCTCGACCGCCAGCGTGCTGGAGGTCTCGCTGGCGATCGGCGCAAGCGGACGCTCGAGCGCGCTGCGGAGGTCCGACAGCGCCCCCTGAATCTCGGCGGTGCAGCGGTCTCGCTCCTCCCTGTCAAGCGGCTTTGAGGCGCTGAGCGCCAGTGAGACTCCGAACAGCCGCTGCATCACGCGCTCATGGATCTCCCGCGCGAGCTCCAGCCGCTCCCCAAGGCGCCGGTTGCGCTCCTGCTGGCGGGTCGCGTTGCGAGCGGTCGCGACCAGCGCCGCGGTCTTGCCCAGCGTCCACAGAAGGTGCCGCTCGCCGTCGGTGAGCTCAAAGCGGCCTCCTCCACGATCGGCGCAGATCACGCCGTAGGCGCGGCCCGCCGCGCTCAGGGGCGTGCAGACGAGCGTGGTTATCCCGAACAGCCGCGCGTACTCGGGCGGCACCGCGCGCTCGATCTCGTCGGAGACCACCACCACCGAATCCTCGAGCAGCGCCTGCTGGGCGATCGGGACCGAGATCAGCGCGGGCGCGGGCTCGAGCGTGGACAGCTGCGAGAACGAGGTGCCGTAGGAGCCCACCGCATGCACCCGCCGCCGGCCCGCGTCCGCCATGAAGATCGCCGCCCGGCGCATCGTCGTGAGCCTGCAGATCGCCTCGCAGATCCGGTCGTAGAACTCCGTGGAGGAGGTGTCGGTGTCCAGGTCGGCGAGCAGCTCGACGAACACCTCAAGCGGCTCGACGCCGGCAAACAGCGACGGCGGCCGCTCGACGCTGCCCGCGGCGGCGACCGTGGCGTCAGGCGGCCTGGGCCCCGGCGTCCGGGATTGGCCAGTTGCGACGGATCTCATATAGCGTGGTCCGCTCGGCCGCGGGGCGCCCGGCACGGTGCGCGGCGCCGACCAGCTGATGGGGCTCCAGACGCACCCCGTGCGTGGCGCCGGCCATTCGGCTGATGGACTCCTCCATCAGCGTCCCCCCCAGGTCGTTGACCCCCCACTTGAGCGCCTCGGTGGCCAGCGAGAGGCCCATCTTCACCCAGCTGGCCTGAAGGTTGACGATCCCGTCGCCCAGCGCGAGCCTGAAGACGGCGGTGTGCTTCAGGTTCTCGCCGGCCGGGATCTCCTGGATGCCGTGCATGCGCCCCAGGCGCGTGCGGAACGGCACGAACGACAGCGGCACGAACTCCGTGAACCCACCCGTGCGCTCCTGCAGCTCGCGCACCACCAGCATGTGGCGCGCAAGCTCCGCCGGCTGCTCGACATGCCCGAACATCACGGTCGCCGTCGAGCGGATCCCCTCCAGGTGGCAGGCCTGGATGATCTGCACCCACCGGCTGACGGGAAGCTTGTTGGGCGAGATCCGCTCGCGCACGCCGTCGTCGAGCACCTCGGCCGCGGTGCCCGGAGTCGAGCCCAGCCCGGCCTCGCGCAGCCGCGAGAAGACCTCTCGCGCCCCCAGCCCGGAGACGTCGCACATGTGCGCCACCTCCATCGGCGAGTAGGCGTGCAGGTGCAGGTGCGGGGCGACGGACTTGGCGCGGCGCAGCCACCCGAGATAGTCCTCAAGCCCCCAGTCGGGGTGAATGCCGGACTGGATGCACAGCTCCGTCGCGCCGGCCTGCACCGCCTCGGCCACCCGCGCCTCGAAGTCCTCCTGCGACAGCTCGTAGGCCTCGGCCGAGCGCGCGGTGCGCCCGAACCCGCAGAAGGAGCAGCCCACCACGCAGATGTTGGAGATGTTGATGTTTCGGTTGACAACGAAAGTCACCACCTCCCCGGCGACCCGCGCGCGAAGCTCGTCCGCGGCCGCGCGCAGGTCGGACACCACCTGCTCCCTGCTCTCGGAGAACAGCGCCTCAAGCTCCGCGGCGGTCAGCGCGTGGCCATCCCGCGCGCGCTCTATCGCCCGTGGCGCCAGGTCGTTGGGCACACCCAGCACCCGGCGCGCGGCCGAGCCGCGCGGCACGAACGACCAGTAGCGCGAGCGGATCACCTCCAGCACGCGCTCGGACACCCACGCCGGATCGATGAACGAGGGGTACACGCACAGACGCTCGCTCAGCACCCACCCTTCGCGCGCGAGCTGCCGGCGAACGCGGCCGGCGGGCGGGAACGGATGCTCGGGTGACACATGGTCGCCGTTGGCGCTCAGGCCACCGAGGTCGCTTGCCCCCGCCGCCACCAGCTCAGGCCACCAGTCCGACAGGTTCGGCGGCACCTGCACGCCCACATCCGGCATCAACCGCCGCGCTTCGGCAACCAGACGGCGCATGTCGTCCAGCGACACCGGACACGCCCACGACGGCGCCGGCACCCGGGGGCCGTGCCACACGCCGGTGCGCCAGAACGCTCGTGCCGCCTCGGAGGCCACACCCGCGACATCGCGCCCGTAATAGCGCCCATGCGGCACGAAGTTCTGCAGTATCACCTCCTGCAGGTGACCGAACCTCGCGTGCACATCGGCCAGGCACTCAAGCGACGCCATGCGCTCGTCCTCGGACTCGCCGATCCCAACCAGGATCCCGCTGGTGAACGGGATCCTCAGCTCTCCCGCCAGGGTGATCGTCTCAAGGCGCGCCGCCGGATGCTTGGAGGGCGACCCGGCGTGCACCGTGTCCATCAGCCGCTCGGACACCGACTCCAGCATCAGCCCCTGGGACGCGGTCACCTCCCGCAGCCGCAGGAGGTCATCCCGGCCCAGCACCCCCAGGTTGGTGTGCGGCAGCAGACCGCGCTCCAGTGCGCGCTCGCACGCCCACGCGACGTATGACACGAAATCCTCAAACCCGAGCCGCGCAAGCCGCGCCGCGACGTCCGGGTGCTCCTCAGGACGCTCCCCGCACAGCACCAGCAGCTCCTTGGCGCGAAAGCGGGACACCGCGCGATCCAGCAGCGCCAGCACTTCCTCGGGCTCCATCAGGTGCGGCTGATGCGTGACGAACGCGCAGTACTTGCAGTAGCACCTGCAGGTGCGACTCAGCGACAGCGTCACGTTGCGGCTGAAGGTGACGCGCCGGCTCGGGTCTGGCGGGCGGGGCATGCCGGGCGGATTCTACGGCCACGCCCCGCCGGCCCCGGGTCGCGCCCGATCAGCGAGCCCCGCCATATGCTGGCGGGCCGATGCGCGCGAGGCTCAGGTGCTTGCCTGCGAGATGCGTCCCGGGCCCGCTGGGCGCCCGCGCCGGCAAGGCACGTGCCCTGGCGGCCGCAGGCGCGGCGCTCGCGCTCGCGCTGGCGCTCTGCGCATGTGGGAGCACCGCCGCGCGGGCGCTTGAACCCGTGACGCTCGTGCTGGACTTCACGCCCAACCCGGTCCACGTCGGCATCTACACCGCCCTGGCGCGCGGCTACGACCGCGACGAGGGGATCTCGCTGCACGTGATCGCCCCGTCGGCATCGACCGACGCCATCCGGCTGCTTGAGACCGGCAGCGTCGACTTCGCCATCCTGGACATCCACGACCTGGCGATCGCGCGCGAGCGTGGGGAGCCGCTCGTGGGGATCCTTCCGATCGTGCAGGAGCCGCTTGCGGCCGTGATCGCCCAGCCATCGATCGCCAGCCCCCGCATGCTCGCCGGACGCACGGTCGGGATCACCGGCGACCCCTCAGACACCGCGGTCCTGGACTCGATCGTCTCGGGCGCCGGCGGCAACCCGCGCTCGTTGCACACCGTCACGATCGGCTATGACGCCGTGGCCGACCTGCTCGCCGGACGCGTGGCGGCGGCCACCGCGTTCTGGAACGACGAGGGGGTGGCGCTCAGGCTGCGTCGGCCGGGCTTTCGGATCTTCAGGGTCCAGGCCTACGGCGCGCCGTCCTACCCGGAGCTGGTGGTCTGCACGACCGCCGCCCGGCTGCGTGCCGATCCGGGCCTGGCGCGGGCGCTCGTGAGGACCCTCGTGCGCGGCTACGACGAGGCGCTCGCGCACCCGCGACTGGGCCAGCGCGCGCTCGAGTCGCTGGTGCCGGGGCTCAGCCACTCGCTGGACTCAGCCGAGCTCTCCGCCCTGCGGCCGGCGTTCACCGGCCCCGAGGGGCGCTTTGGAGCGATGGACATGGCGCTGCTTGGATCGTGGGCCCGCTGGGAGGCTCGCTTTGGCATCGTGCGCCGCCCCGTCGACGTGGCGGCGGCATTCGACCCGGCCTTCGCGCCCTAGCCGCGCAGCGGCCATGAGCCTCGCAGCGGACCGACGGCCGGGCGGCCGGTGGGCTACTGGGCGCGCAGCGAGCGGAACTCGCGGCGCACGCTCTCCGTCCGCCCCCACATCTGCATGACCTCGGCACGCCCGGTTCGGACCTCGCGAAGCGCGAGCTCGCCCTCGAAGCCCCCCTCGTCGAGCAGTCGCATCGCCAGGCGGACCGCGGGCACCGACGCCGCGTGCCCGAAGCGGTGCGCCACGAGGATTCGCCAGTGCCAATCGTGGCGCGAGTAGGGCTGCGCGTTGCAGGTGACCAGCAGGATCGCCGCATCGACGTAGCGCGACTCGTCGAGGATCCGCAGGTCCAGCTCCAGGTCGGTCCAGTCGTCGGGCAGCGGCTCGAGGATCTCTTCGAAGGCCTGCAGCAGCGAGGGCATCGGTCGCGCAAGCCTAGCGAGCGGCGACGGGTCGGGCCTATCCTCTGCCGGCGTGGCAGCAGCAGACGTCTCCCTCTCCGAGTACCGGGCGGTCAGGGAGGCCTGCGGTCTGATCGACCGCTCCGAGCGCGGCAAGCTGGCGCTCACCGGCGCCGACGCAAAGCCGTTCCTGCAGGGGCAGGTCACCAATGACATCGAGGCGCTTGAACCCGGGAGCGGCTGCTACGCGGCGTTCCTGACCCCCAAGGGCAAGATGCTGGGCGACCTGCGCGTGCTGGACGCCGGCGCGCCGGGCTCCGATCCCGAGCGGCTCGGCCTCGGCGATGACGGCGACGGACCGGGGCAGCTGCTCTTGCTTGACACCGAACGGGTGGCGCTGCAGGGGCTGTTCAACGTCCTGCGCCGCTTCAGCGTCGGCTACGACGTGCAGATCCACAAGCAGACGCTGCAGCGCGGCCTGCTGTCGCTGCTGGGGCCAGCCGCGGCACAGGTGGCGGGCGTGGAGGCGCTGGCGCCCACGGAGGACTCCCACCTTGGCGCGCAGATCGACGGCATCCCGGTGCGAGCGATCCGCACCGCGCTCGGCGTCGACCTGCTCTGCCAAGTAGGCGACACGGATGCGCTGGCGGACGCGCTCGAGCGCCGGGGCGCCGTGCCGATCTCCGAGGCCACCGCGGAGTGCGTGCGCATCGAGCTCGGCCGGCCCCGGTACGGGATCGACCTCGACGACACCGTGATCCCGCAGGAGGCCGACCTCAACGAGCGCGCCGTGTCGTTCACCAAGGGCTGCTACGTCGGCCAGGAGACGGTGGCGCGCCTTTACTATCGCGGCAGGCCCAACCGCCGCCTGCGCGGGCTGAGGCTGGCGGAGCCCGCGTGGACCGGGGCGGAGATCACCTTCGGGGACCGTACGGTGGGCCGGCTGGGGAGCGTCGCGCGCTCCCCGCAGCTGGGCGCGATCGCGCTTGCGATCGTGCGCCGCGAGGCGCCCCCCGGCTCACACGTCAAAGTGGGCGCCGACGGGATCCAGGCCGTCGTGGTCGAGCTTCCGTTCGCAGCCTGAGGCGCGCAGCAGCTGCGCAAGACGCTGCGCCGAGGGGGGCGGCGACAGCAAAAGCTGCGGGGTGTCGGGGTGCGAATCAAGCCAGGTTCCGATGATCCGGACCTCGTCCACCTCGCCGGGCGGCACGTAAGCGCCCAGCGACTTGACCGCCCGCTCGCGGGCGAGCGCTCGCTCGGTGCGCAGCACCAGCTCCTCGAGGCTCGCGAAGCGCCCCCAGTCCACCAGGCGCCCGCCGACCAGCCAGAACGCCTCCGGTGCGCGCCCGCCCGGGTGCGGGGCCAGCACAAGCCGGGGGCGGACGTGCGTGGCCTCGAGCACGCCCTCGAGGCGGCCGAGGATCGCGCGCAGGCGCCCGGCGCGCCGGCGAAGCGCCGCGGCGCGCTCGAACTGCTCGGCCGCTGCGGCCTCGCGCATGCGCCGGTTCACATGCGCGAGCAGCGCCGCAGCCGCCCCGTCCCAGCCGCGCTCGCCGCCGCCAGCCCCACCAGAGGGCGCGCGCGCCCGATCGGGGGTGGGCGGCCGGGGCGCTGAGAACAGCGACAGCGCCAGGTCCAGCTGCCGGCGGTAGAGGTTCGGGTCAAGGTCGCCCAGGCACGGGGACAGGCAGCGCCCCATCTGGCCGTAGGCCGACGGATGCGTCCGGCGCGACAGGCGCCGCCCGCAGTGGCGCAGGCGAAAGAGCGACTCCAGCTGCTCGACCAGCTCGAGGGCAAGCGCACGGCTGCGCAGCGGCCCGATGCTGACCGCGTGGCCGCCGGCGGGCTCGCTGCCCACCTCCAGCACCGGATAGGCGATGTCCAGGCGGCAGCGGATGTAGACCAGCCGGTCGTCGCGGCGCGTCAGCCGCCGGTTGCCCGGCGGGCGCAGCTCCTTGATCAGCCGATTCTCGAGCACGAGCGCGCCAAGCTCGGAGCCCGTCGCGCGGTAGTCCACCACGCGCGCATGCTCCCTCCACGGCGCATCCGGCGCCGACGGCGCGAAGTGGGACCGCGCCCTGCTTCGGATGCAGACCGACTTGCCCACGTAAAGCACGAGCCCGGCGGCGTCGCGGAACAGGTAGACGCCCGGGTCGCGGGGCAGCTCGTCAAAGCGCGGCGCCGGCAGGCGCTCACGCGGAGCGCGCCGAGGCGCCGGCGGCCAGGGCTGGGCCGCGGACCCCGCTGGCGGGCGTGCCCGGCGGCGCCGGGGCGACAGCAACGCGACCGCCTCGCCGACGGTCCCGGCGTGCGCGCACAGGCGCGGCATCAGGGCGCACAGAACCCGGCCGCAGGTCTCGGCGTCGGCGAGCGCCCGGTGCACGCCGCGCACCTCGATCCCCAGCGCGTCGGCCAGCACCGCAAGCCCGCGGCGGCGCTGGAGCGGAAGCAGCGCCCGGGCCATCGCGGCGGTGCACAGCACCGGAGGGTCCGGCCACTCCATGCCCGCGCGGGCGAACGCCAGGCGCAGCACGCGCAGATCAAACGGCGCGTTGTGGGCGACCATCACGCGGCCGGCAAGCATGTCGGCCAGCCGGCGGAGCACCACCTCCGGCTCCGGAGCGGCGTCGACCATCGCCTGCGTGATCCCGGTCAGCCGCTGGATCCCGCGGCGCAGCGGCGCCCGGCAGCGGCACAGCGACGAGAGCCGGTCGTGCAGCTCCCCGCCGCCGACCAGCACCGCCCCGATCTCCGTGAGCTCGCAGTCCTCGCCCGACAGCCCGTTGGTCTCGGTGTCCACGGCCACGAGCTCGGCGCTCGCAAGCGGCGCGTCGAGCAGCGCCAGGTCACGTCCGGCTCTCATCCACGCTCGTGATACGCGCGGCGGCGGACGGCATGCAGGCACGCTTGCACGCGCTCGCCGACAGCCGAGGTGGAGGGCCCGCAAGGCCGACCGGCGCGCCAGCTAGCATCAGAGCGCCCCCTCAGCAAGGAGCGAGCGATGACCGCGACCGACACCGACAGGGAAAGGCTCCTCGAGCTCGAGGACGAGGTGCGCCGGGCGTGGAGCGCCTACAACCAGCGGCTGCGTCTGCTCTCCGGCAAGGAGTATGAGCTGGCCGAGTCCGAGTCCTGGGAGGAGCTGCAGCACGAGCTCAGGCGCGTGGAGCGCGAGCGCGAGCGCCTCGCCGGTCAGAGCGCCGGCTAGCGGGGACGCGCGGGAGGGGCCGGTTGGGCTCGGCGGCCTCCGGGACCTCGCGAAACCGTCTGACCGGACCGGCGGCCGGACAACCGGAGGCCGACGGGCGGCCGGCGGCGGACGGGCGGCCGGCCGCGGCCGGACAAGCTGTGGCGGGCCGGCGGCCGGTGGCGGCCGAACAAGCTGTGGCGGGCGGCCGGCCAGCGGCGGCCGGGCGACCCGCGCTCCCGCCGGCGGCCGCCCTGTCGCTGGCGATCGCGCTGTCGCTCGGCGCCTGCGCGGGCCACTCCCCCCGGCCGGCCTCGCGCCCAAGTCCGCCGCCGGCGATCGACCTCAGCGTGCTGATCTCACCCTCCCGGGTTCTGATCGCGCCGCGGCGCCTCGGCGCCGGACCGGTCGTGCTGATCGTCACCAACCAGTCGCCCGCTGCCCCGTCGCTGACCGTCCGCGCGCCGGGCGGCGCGACGCTCGCCGCCACCGCGCCGATCAACCCGCAGGGCACCACCCGGCTGACGGTCGACCTGCCTCCCGGCACGTACACCGTCGCCGCCCAGGTCGCAGGCGGAAACGACGCGCAGCGCACGCTGAAGCCGCCGATTGAACCCGCGAAGCTGACGGTCGGCGGCGAGCGCGCCAGCGGAGACGACCGCCTGCTGCTCCCCTGAGGCGGACCGCCTGCCGCCGCGCGACGCGGGCGGGCTCCCGGGCGCGCCGGGAGGACGGGTCAGGGTCGGTGGCTGGGTCCGCGCCCATCGCCGGGCTCCCGCGCGCGTCGGGAGGACGGTGCCGTCCCCGGCGGCGGACGGCCCGGTACGATCCCGCAGACCGTCGAGCCCCCAAAGGAGCGCAGGCAGTTGGCAGTCGATTGCAGTCGAGTCGCGGAGGTTGACACCAAGCCGGGAGTGCTCCCCTCGACCATGGCTGCATGGGTCATCCGAGAGGAGCGTCAGGGCGAGCCGCTGCAGGCGTTCGCGCTTGAGGAGATGGAGGTGCCCCAGCCGGGGGCCTTCGAGGTCGTCGTGCGCGTGATGGCCGCCGGCGTCAACTTCAACAACGTCTGGGCGGCGCTGGGGCAGCCGGTCTCCGTGTTTCGCTTCCACCCCAACGAGGACCACCACATCGGCGGCTCAGACGCCTCGGGGATCGTCTGGAAGGTGGGCGAGGGCGTTACCCGCTGGAAGCCGGGCGACGAGGTCGTCATCCACTGCAACCAGGCCTCCTACGAGGACCCGGAGGTGCACGGGCTTGACCCGCTGGCGGCGCCCAGCCAGCAGATCTGGGGCTATGAGACGAGCTGGGGCTCTTTCGCGCAGTTCTGCAAGGTTCAGGCCCAGCAGCTGTTGCCCAAGCCCCGCCACCTGGCCTGGGAGGAGGCCGCGTCCTACGGCCTGACGTACTTCACCGCTTACCGGATGCTGATCGACCGCTGCCATCTGCAGGCGGGCGACCGGGTGCTCATCTGGGGCGCGGCCGGGGGGCTGGGGGTGTTCGCCACGCAGCTGTGTGCGCTGACCGGGGCCGACGCGGTCGGCGTCGTCTCAAGCCCGGAGAAGGGAGCGTTGATCGAGCAGCTCGGCGCCGTCGGCCACATCGACCGCACTCAGTTTCACGGGATGATGCGCCGTGGCGGCGAGAGCCCCGAGGAGGAGCGGGCGCGCTTCAAGGAGTCGCGGCGCTTCTGCCGGGCGGTGGAGGAGATCCTCGGGGGGCCGCCCGACATAGTCTTCGAGCACGTCGGCAGGGCCACCTTCCCCACATCGGTGCTGGCCGTCAAGCCGTTCGGCAAGGTGGTCATCTGCGGCGCGACCTCCGGCTATCAGCTGGACTTCGACGTACGCTACCTGTGGATGCGCCAGAAGCAGATCGTCGGCTCGCACTTCGCCAACGCGTGGGAGGCGACGCGTGCCAACGAGCTGATCGAGCAGTCCAAGATCAGGCCCGTCCTGTGGCGCACGATGGGCTTTGAGGGGGTGGCGGAGGCGCACCAGCTGCTGCGCGAGAACCGCCACCTGGGAAAGATCGCGATCCTCGTCGGTGCGACCGAGGAGGGGCAGGGCCGGACGGCCGAGGGACCAGGCGCGATCCGGGCCGAGGTGGGAGCCTAGATGTCAGATCTCGTGTGGGTTTCGTGGTATGCGACCGTGATGCGCCAGGACTCGTTCGCGGCCGCGGTGGCGGAGATAGCTCCGGTGTCGCTGCGCTACGGAGCGACTCGCTATCAGGTCCACGTCTCCGAGGAGGACCGCTACCGGATCACCCAGATGACCTGGGTGCCGTCAAAGACGGCCTGGTACGCGTACTGGGACGGACCGGAGATGATCGAGTTCCGCGCGAGGAACTCACGCAACTACCAGGTGCCGATCGTCTACCACTGGGCCGAGGAGATAGCGGCCGGAGAGCTGGGCGCCCATGGCCCCAACGGCGCCCACGACGGAAACGGCTCGGTCAGAGCGCCGGCCGCGCCGCATCGCTTGAGCTGACAGGCGCCGCACCGCCAAGCTGACAGGCGCCGCACCGCCGCCTGGCCCAGTCCCGCGACATGGCAGACCACCGCCGGGCGCCGATCCCCGGGGGCGCCAGCCCGCCGCGCGGCGCTACCAGCGCGACACGCGCAGCGCCACCGCCAGCCACAGCCGCGCCTCGGGATCGTCCAGCGCGCCCCCGAACAGCTCCCGCAGCCGCCCGATCCGGTAGCGCGCCGTCTGCGGATGCACGCCGAGGCTCCGGGCCACGGCGCCCAGCCTGCCCTGCTCGTCCAGCCAGGCGCGCAGGGTGTCCGCGAGCCTCGAGCGCGCGGCGGGCGTCAGCGCCGCCAGCGGCGCCAGCGCGTCCGCTGCCAGCTCGGCCGCAAGCTGGGGGTCGCTGCGCAAAAGCAGCTCGCCCGCGCGCTCCCGGGCGGCCACAAGCTCGCCGTCGGCGTGCGCCAGCTCCAGCGCCGCCCGCGCGCGCCGCAGGCTGACCCAGGCTCTCGTCCAGTCGACGGTCGTGCCCAGGCCACCGCGGGCCCCGGCCGCCGCGACCGCGTGCTCGATGGCGGCTCGGCGCCCGGGCCCATCGGGATCGGGCACGATCGCGCAGGTGACCTCGCCGAGCGTGTCGTGGATCACGTCGGCCGGCAGCAGCGAGGTTGCCCGGCCGCGGTGATCGCCGGCGATCGCCAGCACCGACAGCGTGCGCGGCAGCGCCCACCTGGCCTGCTCGGCGGCGGCGCGCACCTCCTCGTGCGCGGCCGGGTACTCGCGCACCAGCATCGCCACCAGGCGCCGGCGACGCAGCTGCTCCTCGCCAGCGATCGCCGACTGCTCGGCGGCGTGCCCCTCTGCCGACTCGGCCGAGAGGACGTCGATGTAGGCGAAGATCGACTCGGCGAGCAGGTACAGCGTCTCGGGGTCCAGGCCCGCCTCCGCGCCGATCCGCGCAAACCGCCGCCACGCCACGCGCGCGCCCACGCGGTAGGCGCTGAGCAGCGCGTCGAGGCTCCGCCCCGCGCGCATCTCGCCGCGACCGAGCGCTCTGTAGACGTCGCTTCTTGCCACCGGACCGCCGGCCTCGATCTCGGCCAGCAGGTGGCGCAGGGCCTCCCCCACGCCCGCCCGGATTCCGTCGCCGAACGGGCCCTCCAGCGGACGGCGGTAGGCGGGGACGGCGGCGACCGCCTCGATCATCTCCCGCGCCACATCGTCGAGCGCCGGGCGCAGCACCTCGGCGACCGCGGGCGGAAGCTCGTGCCAGGGATGCTCCTTCACGCGGACGTTACAAGTTCCGGTCGCGGGATCATCAGCGCAACAGTAGAAACTTGCGCGCGCGAGACGTAGGCTAAAGGCTCTCGATGAGCCGCGCCAACAAGATCATCAACCTGATCGGGGTGCCGCTGCCGCTCATCGGCGTGATCGCCGCGATCGTGCTGCTGTGGGACCGGGCGGTCGGCCCGCTGCAGCTCGGGCTGCTGGCCGGCCTCTACGTGCTGACCGCGCTGGGGGTGACGCTCGGCTACCACCGGATGCTGACCCACAGGGCGTTTGAGGCCTCGCGGGCGTTTCGGGCGATCGTCGCGGTGCTGGGCTCGATGGCGGTCCAGGGATCGGTCCTCACCTGGGTGGCCGACCACCGCAAGCATCACGCCTACACCGATCACGAGGGCGACCCGCATTCGCCGCACCTAAGCGGGCCGGGCTTCTGGGGCGCGGTCAAGGGCCTCTGGCACGCGCACGTCGGCTGGCTGTTTGAGTCGGTGGGCACGGCCGACAAGGCTCGCTTCGCCCCCGATCTGCTCAAGGACGGCGTCATCCGCGTGATCGACCGGCTCTTCTGGGGGTGGGTCGCGCTCGGGTTCTTGATCCCGTTCGGACTCGGCTGGCTGATCGGCGGCGGCCTGGGCGCGGCGCTCACCGCACTGCTGTGGGGCGGCTTCGTGCGGGTGTTC
This sequence comes from Solirubrobacteraceae bacterium, assembly GCA_035294345.1. GTDB lineage: Bacteria > Actinomycetota > Thermoleophilia > Solirubrobacterales > Solirubrobacteraceae > Palsa-465. The sequence continues at coordinate 11,837 of DATGLC010000084.1, read as the reverse complement.
CTGCTTCACCACGTCACCTGGTCGATCAACTCCGTGTGCCACTTCTTCGGGCGCCGGCGGTTCGACATCGAGGATCAGAGCCGCAACGTCTTCTGGCTGGCGCCGCTGTCGATGGGCGAGGCGTGGCATCACAACCATCACGCGTTCCCGACCTCGGCCTTCCACGGCCTGCGCCCGTGGGAGCGACTGGCTGACCCGACCGGCCTGCTGATCTGGATGCTCGAACGGCTCGGGCTGGTTTGGAACGTCGTGCGCGTGAGCCCGGAGCGTCAGGCGGCAAAGCTCCTGCCCTCCGCCCGACGCCACGAGCCGCTCGGCGCCGGGCGTACCTGAGCCGCGACGGGGATCGCCCGCCAAGCGCCATTCGACATGCCGTAGCGCCGGCGGCCAGCGCGCCGACCGCCGCGCCCCCGGCGAACGCACGCAGGTCAAAGCGACGCGCCCTGGACCGCGGGCCGATATCTGGGCGGCGCGCGCCGGCCGGCCGGCGGGTGGAGCGCCGAGGCCGGCCTCAGCCGGCCTCGAGCGGCGCCATCGTCAGCCCGGCGCTGTCCAGCGCGACCCAGTAGTCCTCGGCGTCCTCCCGGGGTCCGCTCCAGACGATCGCGCAGCCGGTCCGGTGGATCCGGTCGGCGATCCGGTAGCCCTCCGCGAGCGTCACGCCGGGCACCACGCGCGCGAGCGTCTCGGCGACGTGGTCGAACGTGTTGTGATCGTCGTTTAGCACCACCACCCGCCAGTGACCTCCAAGGCCACCGGACGGGAGGTCCGTGCGCGGTAGCTCCACGGTCAGAGACATCGGCACATCAGGATACCTCCGCGCGGAGGCCGGCCAGCGGGCGTTTGGACGGATTGTCCAACGCCTTCGTCCGCGGCGAAGGCAGGCCCGAGACGCGACGACCCCGGGCCCGAAACGGGCCCGAAGCGCGACGAGCTCCGGCGCCCGCCGCGACGATCCCAGCTACGGCGCCGGCGCCGGCGCGGTGGCCGGTGGCGGGGTCGTCGCCGGGCCCGGCGCGCGCGGCGCGGGCGTCGCCGGCCCCGGGGGGCGCGGCGCGGGCGTCGACGGGCCCGGGGCGTGCAGCGCGGTCGCCGGCGGCACGCCGCCGGCCTCCCGGCGCTTTGCCCAGTAGCGCTCATAGCCGAGGTAGAGCTGCTCGGCGGGCGCGGCCTGTTCGTAGAGCTCGGCCAGCTCCGGCGTGGACCCGGCGGCGATCTCGCTGCGGACGCCGGCGATGAACCGTTGCCGATCTCCGTCGGCGGCAAGCCGCGCCCAATCGTCCAACCGCACCTCAAGCTCGTCCAGCTGGGCGCCCACGTCGGTCGTGGCGCCAAAGTGCGTCATCGCCAGGCACCGGGGCCGCCAGCCGCGCACCAGCGCAATCGATTCATGCCACGCCTCCACGTCGATGTCCGGCGGCGGCGTGGGCGGGATCGTGATCGATTCCGGAGTGATCCTCACACCCGCCACGTCGCCGACGAACGCGACGGAGTCGCGCAGGTAGCAGACATGATGGGAGGCGTGTCCCGGCGTGTAGGCGACGCGCACGCCATCGAGGATCGTCTCCCCGCCCGCCAGCACCTCCAGATTGCGCTCGGCAACCGGGATCATCTCGCCCCAGATCTCCTCCGTCCGGTCGCCGTAGAGCCGCCGCGCGCTGCTGTAGAGGCGCGCCGGATCGACCATGTGCGGCGCGCCGCGCTCGTGCACGTAGACGCGCAGCTCAGGCCAGCGCCGAACGAGCTCGCCGCAGGCACCCGCGTGGTCGAGATGGATATGGGTCAAAAGCACGGCTTGAGGACGGACGTCGCCGAGCGCGTCAAGCAGCGTGGCCAGGCAGGATCCCGGTCCCGGATCGACCAGCACGTCGCCCAGCTGCCAGCAGCCGATCACGCGCGGACGGCCCAGATGGTGAAGGTCGATCACGCGCATCGGTCCTGATTCTCGCATCGCGCGGTGCTCGCCGCGGACGCCGGGGCCGGCCGCGCGACCCAAGCCGCGGGCGCGCCCGGCCTGCCCGTGCCGGGGACAACGTCACCCTGGGCCGGCGCGGGTGCGCGCTCGTGCGCTCGCGTCCGGGGCGCCCCGGGATGACCGGGGCCCGCGCCCTGAGCCGGGCGGGTGCGCACATACAATGGCGCGATGGCGGACAGCGGACCCGTGCGCCTGCCTGAGCCCGACCGGCCGTGGCTGATGCGCACCTACGCCGGGCACTCCGACGCCCGGCGATCGAACGAGCTGTATCGACGAAACCTTGCCAAGGGCCAGACCGGCCTGTCGGTGGCGTTCGACCTGCCCACGCAGACCGGGTATGACCCCGACCACGAGCTGGCCCGCGGAGAGGTTGGCAAGGTGGGCGTGTCGATCGCGCACCTGGGCGACATGCGCACGCTGATGGAGGGCATCCCGCTGCGGGAGATGAACACCTCGATGACCATCAACGCGACCGCCGCGTGGCTGCTGGCGCTCTACGTCGCCACCGCCCAGGAGCAGGGAGTGCCGGCCGACCAGCTGCAGGGCACCACCCAGAACGACATCCTCAAGGAGTACCTGAGCCGGGGCACCTACTCGTTCCCCCCGGGGCCGAGCATGCGCCTGATCGCCGACACGATCGCCTACACCGTCGAGCACATTCCCCGCTGGAATCCGATCAACATCTGCTCCTATCACCTTCAGGAAGCCGGCGCCACGCCGGTACAGGAGATCGCCTACTCGATGAGCAACGCGATCGCGGTGCTCGATGCCGTGCGCGAGCGGGTCGGCGACCGACTGATGGAGAGCGTGTTCGGCCGGATCTCCTTCTTCGTGAACGCCGGGGTGCGCTTCATCGAGGAGCACGCGAAGCTGCGGGCGATGGCCCGGCTGTGGGACGAGCTGGGACGGGTTCGCTACGGCGTCGCCGACGAGCGCCGGCGCCGGTTCCGCTACGGCGTGCAGGTCAACTCGCTGGGCCTCACCGAGGCCCAGCCGGAGAACAACGTGTACCGGATCGCGCTGGAGGCGCTCGCGGTCACCCTCGGCCGCGACGTGAGGGCGCGCGCGATCCAGCTGCCCGCGTGGAATGAGGCGCTCGGGCTCCCGCGCCCGTGGGACCAGCAGTGGTCTTTGCGGCTGCAGCAGATCCTCGCCCACGAGACCGACCTGCTGGAGTACCCGGACATCTTCGAGGGCTCGCGCGTGATGGAGGGCCTGGTCGCAGAGCTGGTGCACGATGCGCGCCGCGAGATGGAGAAGGTCGCGCAGCTCGGCGGCGCCGTGCGCGCGGTCGAGTACATGAAGTCCGAGCTCGTCCGCTCCCAGCGGGAGCGGTGGCGGCGGATCGAGACCGGGGACCAGGTGGTCGTCGGGATGAACCGCTTCCAAAGCAGCGAGCCGTCGCCCCTGACCGCCGGCGCCGACGGTGGGATCCTCGTGGTCGAACCCGAGGTCGAGCAACTTCGCTGCGAGGAGGTGCGCCGCTGGCGCGCGCAGCGCGACCCCTCGGCGGTCGCCGATGCGCTCGCGCAGCTGGCGAGCGCCGCGCGCGACGAGTCGCAGAGCATCATGCCGGCCACGCTTGCGGCCGCGCGCGCCGGCGTGACGACCGGCGAGTGGGCGCAGACGCTGCGCGACGTGTTCGGCTCGTACCGCGCGCCCACCGGCATCGGCGCCACCCCGGCGGCGCCCAGCGAGGCCCTCGTGGCGCTGCGCGAGGAGGTGGAGCGGGTATCCGCCGCGCTGGGCCGGCGGCTGAAGCTCCTGGTCGGCAAGCCCGGGCTCGACGGGCACTCCAACGGGGCCGAGCAGATAGCGGTGCGCGCCCGGGACGCGGGCATGGACGTCGTCTATGAGGGCATCCGCCTGACGCCACGGCAGATAGCCACCTCCGCCGTCCAGGAGGGCGTGCACGTCGTCGGGCTTTCGATCCTGTCGGGCTCTCACGCCCAGCTGATCCCGGAGGTGCTTCACGCTCTGCGGGCGGCCGGGGCGGGAGACGTGCCGGTGGTCGTCGGCGGGATCATCCCGCCCGCTGACGCAGAAGCGCTGCGGGCGGCCGGCGTGGCGGCGGTGTACACGCCCAAGGACTGGGACATGAACGCGACGATCCGCGACATCGTGTCGGTCGTGGCGGCGCGACACCTTGCCGCCCCGGCAGCACGGGCTTGACGGGCGATCTCCGTCCGCCGGCCGCGCGCGAGCGCCCGCGGGGCGGACCGGAGCGCGCGGGCGCGGTGCGCGCGGACCCGGGGCGCGCGGACGCAGGGCGCGCGGACCCAGGGCGCTTTGGCAGCCGCGGCGGCGCGTCGTCTGACCTTCGTGGCGCGCGGGTGCTTGCCGAGCGACTGCGCGCCCGCGACCTCACGGTCGCGGCGGCGGTTCTCAACCTGCTGGAGAGCGCAAGCCAGGAGGCTCGCGCGCAGGCGGACGAGCTGCTCGAGAGGGTCTCCCCGGCCGCGCTGCGAGGCGAGGCGCCGGGGCGGATCGTCGGCATCACCGGCCCGCCCGGGGTCGGCAAGTCGACTTTGATCTCCGCGCTGGTGGGGGTCTGGCGCACGGAGGGCCGCACGGCGGCGGTGCTGGCGGTGGACCCCAGCTCACGCCGCTCGGGCGGTTCGCTGCTCGGGGACCGGGCGCGCATAGAGCATGATCCCGGCGATCCCAGCGTTTTCATCCGCTCGATGGCCGCCGGGGAGCGTCTCGGCGGGTTGGCGCCGGCGACCAGGTCCGCCGCGACCGCGCTGGCGGCCGCATTCGACATGGTCGTGATCGAGACCGTCGGCGTGGGGCAGTCAGAGACCGAGGTGGCCGATGCGGCGGATGCGGTGGTCGTGGTGGTCCAGCCGGGCTCCGGCGACGTGCTGCAGTTCCTCAAGGCGGGGATCATGGAGATCCCGGACGTGCTGGTCGTCAACAAGTCCGACCTCGGGGAGGTGGCCCTGCGGGCAGCTGCGGACCTGGAGGCGGCACTTGCCTCGCTCGGCCAGTCCGCGACCCCCGTGCTGTCTGTCTGCGCCACGGCGCCTGTCTGCGCCACGGCGCCGGCCGGCGGAGTTCGGAAGCTCGCCGAGGCGGTCGACCGCCACCTGGCCTCGCTGGAGCTCGAGCAGCGCCGCGCGCGTGCGCGACGGACGCAGGCGCTCGCCGAGTTCGCCGCCGAGCATGGCGCGGCGGGGCTGCGCGCGATCGGCGGTCGCGCCGCCGCCGAGCGGTGGCTGTCGCAGCTGGACGGCACTCTGGCCGCCAGCGCGATGCGCCGCGAGCTCGAACGGCGGGCGGGCCGATGACCGGCCGCCCGCCACGCCACCTGCTGCCCGAGCGGCCGCTGCTCGACGGCGAGACCGTGCTGCGGCCGTGGCGCGACGACGACCTCAAGCAGCTGGTCCTGGCCTGTCAGGACCCCGAGATCTCCCGCTGGACGAGCGTTCCGCGGCCTTACAGCGAGGCCGACGCTCGGGCCTACCTGCGCCAGCGACACGAAGCCGCCGCCTCCGGCTCGACGGCGCCGATGGCGATCGTGCACCTGACAGACGGCCGGCTGCTGGGCTCGATCGCCCTGGCGCGCTTTCACTGGTACCACCGCCGTGCCGAGGTCGGCTACTGGCTGGCGCGCGAGGCGCGCGGCCAGGGCCACGCCACCCGCGCCGTGCGGTTGATCTGCGCCTGGGGCCTGGGGGCGCTCGGGCTGGAGCGGATCGAGCTGCTGGCGGCGACCGGCAACCTGGCCTCCCAGCGGGTGGCCGAGCGCTCGGGCTTCACCCGTGAGGCGGTGCTGCGCTCGCACCTGCGCGGCCGCGACGGCTTCCAGGACATGGTGGTCTTCGGCCTCTTGGCCGGCGAGCTGGGAACCTGACGCGGCCGCGGCGAGGGTGGTCTTCGGCCTCTTGGCCGGCGAGCTGGGGACCTGACGCGGCTGCGGCAAGCCGGGGCGCGCGCGCCCGCGGCGGGCGCACGGAGCGCGGACCGTCTAGCCTTCAAGCCATGGTCGGCGAACCACTGCTCGATGGCCACGGCCGCGTGATCGGCGACCTGCGCGTGTCGGTCACCGACCGCTGCAACTTCCGCTGCCAGTACTGCATGCCAGCCGAGGGGCTGCCGTGGCTCGAGCGCGACGAGATCCTGCGCTTTGAGGAGATCGAGCGACTCGTGGCGCTGTTCGCCTCGATGGGCGTCGGCGACGTGCGCCTGACCGGAGGGGAGCCTCTGGTGCGGCGGGACTTCCCAACGCTGGCCGGGATGCTGGCGGCGATCGACGGGATCCACGACCTGTCGCTGACGACCAACGGGTACCTGCTGGCCCGGGACGCCGAGCGACTGGTGCGAGCCGGCATCGACCGCTTCAACGTCTCGCTGGACTCCCTGCAGCGGGACCGCTTCTACCAGCTCACGCGCAGGGACGCGCTCGATCGTGTGCTGGAGGGCCTTGAGGTTCTCGCCCGGTTCCCCGAGGCGCACCCGATCAAGATCAACGTCGTGGCGATCAGGGGCTTCACGGAGCTCGAGGTGCTGCCGTTCGCGCGGCTGGCCCGCTCCACGCCGTACGAGGTGCGCTTCATCGAGTTCATGCCGCTGGACGCCGACCGCGCCTGGAGCCCCGAGCAGGTCCTCACCGGGGCCGAGATCAGGGCGGCGATCGAGCGCATCTACCCGCTGGAGCCCGAGCCGCGCGAGCCCAGCGCCACCGCGCGCGTCTACAGGTTCGCGGACGGCCGCGGCAGGGTCGGGTTCATCAACCCGGTCTCAGAGCCGTTCTGCTCGGACTGCAACCGCGTGCGGTTGACCGCCGACGGCCGCCTTCGCACCTGCCTGTTCTCGCTGCGGGAGACCGACCTGCGCACGCCGATGCGGGCCGGGGCGTCGGACGCCGACCTGGAGGAGCTGATCCGCAACGCCGTGTGGCGAAAGGAGCTCAAGCACCACGTCGGCGAGCCGGGCTTCGTCCAGCCCGAGCGCACGATGTCGGCGATCGGCGGCTGAGCGGCCGCAGAACCGCCCACCGGCCGACAGAAACCGGCCACCCGGCCCGCAGAACCGCCCACCGGCCCGCAGAACCGCCCACCGGCCCGCAGAACCGGCCACCCGGCCAGCACCACGACGCCTTCCGGCCTGATCGCACGCCGCCCACCACACCGGGGGCGCCGCGCGCCACCGCTTCACAGCAGCTCAACGTCGATCGTCCATCATCCGGCCGGCCATGCTCCTGCTGCTCGCCTTCGCCCTGATCGCAGGCGCCGGAACGGCCATCACCCCGTGCGTGCTGCCGGTCGTCCCCGCGCTGCTGTCGGCGAGCGCGGCCGGCGGTCGCCGGCGGCCGCTTGGGATCGTGATCGGGCTGGCGGCTGCGTTCACGGTGGCGATCGTCGCGCTCGCGCAGCTGGTGCGCGGAGTTGGCCTGGCCGGCGGCGCGGCGCGCACCCTGGCGGTCGTCGTGCTGATCGCCTTCGGGATCGTGATGCTGGTGCCCGAGCTCGCCGAGCGCGTCCAGGCGCCGCTGTCGCGCCTGGCCCGGTTCGGACCTCGCCGGCGAGGCACCGGCTTGCGCTCCGGGCTGGCGGTCGGAGCGGCGCTGGGATTCGTCTGCGCTCCGTGCGCGGGCCCGATCCTCGCCGCCGTGACATCCGTCAGCGCCTCCACCGGCGCCAACGCGCGCGTGGTCTCCGTCGCGCTGGCGTACTCGGCTGGTTTGAGCGCCGTGATGCTCGCATACGGCCTGGGTGGGCGAGCCGTGCTGGACCGCCTGCGGCGTCGCCTGCGCGGCGACATCGTCGAGCGCTCGCTCGGCGTGGTGCTGCTGGCAACCGGGATCGTGATGGCCGCCAACCTCGACGTCCGCTTCGAGGAGCTGCTCGCGCGTGACACGAGCCTTCCGGCGTTCCTCGTGGACCCCACGCGGTCGCTTGAGAGCTCGTCCGCCCTCCAGCGACAGCTGGCCTCGCTGCGCGCTCCGTCGCGCTTCGCCCGGCGGCAGGCGCGGCTGTCTGCCGCAACCCCGGTCGCCGAGCGGGCCGGCGTGGCGATCCCCGGCGTGCGCACGCCGCCGCTGCCGGACCTCGGAACGGCGCCGCCCTTCACCGACACGCAGCGCTGGTTCAACACGCCGGGCGGCCGGCCGCTGACCCTCGCGGCCCTGCGGGGCCACGTGGTGCTGGTCGACTTCTGGACGTACACGTGCATCAACTGCATCCGCACCCTGCCGTTCCTGGAGGGCCTTTGGTCCACCTACCACCGGTATGGGCTGGAGATCGTCGGCGTCGAGACGCCGGAGTTCACCTTCGAGCAGAACGCGGCCAACGTGGCGCAGGCGATCGCCGATGACGGGATCCGCTATCCGGTCGTGCAGGACAACCGCTACGGCACCTGGAACGCCTATCAGAACCAGTACTGGCCCGCCGAGTACCTGATCGACGCGCGCGGACAGGTTCGCCACACGCAGTTCGGCGAGGGCGACTACCTGCAGGACGAGGCGGCCGTGCGCGAGCTGCTCTACGAGGCGGGGGCGCACCGCCTGCCGCCGCCCATGCGCCTGCGGGTGACGCTCCCCTCGCCGGGCCTGCGGACCCCTGAGACCTACCTGAACCCGCAGCGCGCGCCAGGCGAGATGCTCGCCCAGCCGCTGACCCCGGGGGTGCACCGCTACGCGGGCGTCAGCGCGCCCGCGCTCAACGAGTTCGGCCTGCGGGGCCTGTGGTACGTGGGCTCGCAGTCGGTCACGCCGCTGGCCGCGGGAGCGTCGATCACCGGCCGCTTCGACGCCGAGCACGTGTATCTGGTGATGACCTCGGCGGGCGACCGTCCGCGCAGCGTCAGGGTGCTGCTGGACGGGCGGCCGATCGCCCCCGCGCAGGCCGGGTCCGACGTGCACGGCGGCGCGGTGACGGTGGTCGGACAGCGGCTGTACGCGCTGGTGTCGCTCGCCGGCGACCAGCAGCACACGATCACGCTGCTGATCCCGCCCGGCGTCAGCGCCTACGACTTCACGTTCGGCTGACGCTGTCTGGCGCGCCCGGCGGCAAGCTGTGGGGACCTCCTGCGGCGCGCCCTGCGTCCCGCGGGGGCGTCCTATCATCAGGGCGATGGAGGGCTCGACCGAGGTCCGCAGCTGGCTTCGCTGCTACCGCTGCTGGTCTCAGAACCTGGAGGTCCAGGTCCACTACGAGGGGATCCACCGCATCGACCCGGAGACCGGCGAGCGGGCCGAGGTGGTCGACGAGATGCAGGAGGCGGTGGTGCAGTGCCTGGAGTGCATGCACGACCAGCCGCACCTGGGCTTTCACAACGGACGCGTGGAGCCGGTGGAGGACCGCTGGGAGCGGATGATCGCCGGCACCCCGTGGGTGGCGTCGTGCACCGTGACCGTGGACGCCGACGACGTCGAGACGTGCTCGGGCCCGGAGGCTGGTGACGCGCTGTCCTACGCGGCCTTCGGCGACCACGGAACGCGGGAGTTCTTCACCCACGTGCGCTTCCACAAGCACGAGGACGACAAGATCGTCGTGCACCTGCTGGTGGAGCTGTACTCGCGCTCGGCGGAGGAGGCGACCGAGGTGCTCGAGCAGGCCGCGCGGGGCCAGCTGGCGATCACCTCGCTGGCCGAGGAGTCGCGTCCGCCGGCCTCGACCGGAGACGGCCGCCACTGACGCGCCCGCGGCGGCGCTCAAGCCGCCGCCACGCCTCGCCGATGATCAGGGCCAGCGCCACGGGGACCGTCGCCGGCAGCTCCGAGACGACCAGGAAGAGCAGGTCGAACATGGCCGCGAGCACCAGCGTCAGGAGCGCCATCGGCGCCTGCCTGCGGCACTCTCGCGCGAGCACCCCGCCCAGAAGGCCGGCGACGAACAGGTCCCCGTAGCCGAGCGACACGGTGCCGAACAGAACGCTTTGAAGCTGCGGCAGACCGCTCCCCGGCAGCGGCGCCGCGGCCACCAGGGTGCTGTTGGGGGCCTGCAGCAGATCGGAGGCGACCAGCCAGACGTCCGCGGCGGACATGGCCAGCAGGCCGAGCTTGCACCACACCGGGGGCGTCACCGCGGCCAGCAGGACGCCCAGCGTCACGCAGCTGAGCGCCTGAAGGAGCGCGCCCGCGCCCTCCCCCCAGAGCGTCGATCTGAAAGCCCAGGCGACGGCGAACAGCGCGCCCGCGATCGGGGCCGCCCAGGGCCGGGCGCCGCGCGCCGCCCAGCCGAGCGCACCGGCGGCGAGGATCGGCACGGCGATCAGCGCCAGCCACGTGATCCCGGTCGCGCTTGAGGACGCGAAGCGGATCATGTAGATCACGCCGACGATCGACGCGATCGGGATCACGGCCCAGGCGGGGTGCGAGAAGCGGCGGATCCAGCGGACCTCCGGCGGCCGCCGCGGCGCGACCACGACGCCCGCCTGCAGCGCGAGCACCGCCGCATCCGACGGGATGAACGCGAGCGCCATGCCCGCAAGGCTACGGGGCCAGGCTCAGAGTCGCCTAAGAGGGCTTGGTGGCAGCGGACCGGCGGGGCGGCGAGGACCGTGCCGGGGGCCGGGAGGCCGCGGCCCCGGACCCGGCCGGGAGGCCGCGGCCCCGGACCCGGCCGCGCGCCCCGGCGCCCGGGCCAAAGCGCTCGGCTAGGCGTCTGACAGCCGGCGCTCCAGCTCGTCCAGCTGGGCGGCGAGCTCGGCGGGCAGCCGGTCTGCGAACCGGCCCAGGTGCTCGCGCATCTGCGGAAGCTGGGCCCGCCAGCCCTCCACGTCGACGTCCAGCAGCCTGCGCATCGTCTGTTCGGAGATGTCCAGGCCACCGGTGTCGATCCCCCCCTCTCCGACCGGCGGCACCAGCCCGATCGGAGTGTCGATCGCGCCGGCCTCGCCGGTCACGCGCCGGAAGATCCAGGCCAGCACGCGAGAGTTCTCGCCGTAGCCCGGCCACATGAAGCGGCCCTGCTCGTCCCGGCGGAACCAGTTGACGTGGAAGACGCGCGGCATCTGCGCGCCCGGACGCCTGGCCACGGCCAGCCAGTGGGCGAAGTAGTCGCCCATGTGGTAGCCGCAGAACGGAAGCATCGCCATCGGATCAAACCGCAGCGCGCCGACCGCGCCGGCGGCCGCGGCGGTCGTCTCGGAGGCCATCGTCGCTCCGATGAACGTGCCGTGCTCCCAGTCGCGCGCCTCGAACACCAGCGGCACCGTGGACGCGCGCCGGCCGCCGAGCAGGATCGCGGAGATCGGCACGCCCTGCGGGTCCTCCCACTCGGGGGCCATGGAGGGGCACTGCGCGGCCGGGGTGGTGAAGCGCGCGTTGGGATGGGCGGCCGGGCGCCCGCAGCCGGGCGTCCAGTCCTCGCCCCGCCAGTCGATCGCGTGCGCCGGCGGCTCGCCCGTGAGCCCCTCCCACCAGATGTCGCCGTCGTCGGTCAGGGCGCAGTTGGTGAAGATCGAGTTGCGGCTGATCGTGTCGATCGCGTTGGGGTTGGTGCGGGCGCTGGTGTTGGGGGCAACCCCGAAGAAGCCAGCCTCCGGATTGACCGCGTACAGGCGGCCGTCGGAGCCGAACTTCATCCAGGCGATGTCGTCGCCGATGGTTTCGACCCTCCACCCGGGGAGCGTGGGAACGAGCATCGCCAGGTTGGTCTTGCCGCAGGCGCTGGGGAACGCGCCAGCCACGTAGCGGACCTCCCCCTCGGGCGAGGTGAGCTTGAGGATCAGCATGTGCTCGGCCAGCCAGCCTTCGTCGCGCGCCATGGCCGAGGCGATGCGCAGCGCGAAGCACTTCTTGCCCAGCAGCGCGTTGCCGCCGTAGCCGGAGCCGAACGACCAGATCTCACGCGTTTCCGGGAAGTGGACGATGTACTTGGTCGGGTTGCACGGCCACGGCACGTCTTTCTCGCCG
>DATGLC010000083.1:0-52652 GCA_035294345.1 Solirubrobacteraceae bacterium | reverse complement strand
GGCCCCGAGGGCGGCGGCTCACGGCCGCGAGGGCTGCGGGACGAACAGTCGCTCAAGCGTGGGCTCGATCCGTGACACGAACACGATGTTTCCCGGGTCGACCGGCAGGTCCCCGGGGTAGCGAGCGCACAGATCAAGGCTTGTCTCGCCGAGATCGGGCAGCCTCAAGCGCACCATGGACCGGGTTCCCGGGAGCGCCACGCGCGCGAAGCTGGCAGACGCGAGGATCCTCCCGTCGCAGCGGTACTTGGCGATCATGAACCAGGCGCGGGCACCTGGCTTGAGCACCACCGTCGCGGGCGGCGCGTCGAAGTACGGGGTGCCGCCGTCGCGCCACACGAACGGCAGCCGCCGTTGGCGCGCAAGCAGCCAGATGCGCGGATAGCCAGCTAGCAGGCACGCGGAGCGGGAGCGGTTGGTGACGACGAACAGCTGGCTGTGCTCCCCGGTCTGTGGAGAGAGCAGGCCTCCCACGGACACCCGCACCGCCGCCGGGGCGCACCGGCCCGGAGAGCCGGAGGCAAAGCCGGTCGGCTCAGCCGCCACCGGAGGCGACGAGGCGGCCGGAGGCGACGAGGCGGCCGCGCTCCCGCAGCCGGCCAGCACAAGCGCCAGGCCGGCGAGGCTCAGGGCGCTGACGGCGCCGACGGCGCGCCGAGCCGCGGCCGCGGTCATGCCGCCTGCTTGAACACCGGTTGCCCGCCGAGCCGCGGGCACGTCATGCCGCCTCTTTGAACGCCAGCGCCGCGCCGATCCGCTCGGCGGTCGGCGGGTGGCTGGCCAGCAGCGTGGTGACCCAGCGCGGCGGATCCAGATCGGCGACGTTTCGCAGCGCGATCGCGCGCTCGAACGCGACGAAGGCGTCCGGCGCGCCGGCAAGGCGCAGCGCGAACTGGTCGGCGCGCCGCTCCACCGCGCGCGACAGCGCGGCGCCGATCACGCCCACGGGAGCGCCCACGAGGCCGGCCGCGAGCGCGACCGCCGGCAGCGCCGCGGGCGTGCCGCGCTCCGGCGACATCGCCCAGCTGAGTCGCTGGACGGCCAGCGCGGCGGCCGGCGCGACCGCCGCGGCGAAGGCGACGCTGCGCAGCACGTCCCGGTGGCGCACGTGGGCGAGCTCGTGCGCGACCACCAGCCGGATCTCGTCGCGGTCAAAGCCGTCCAGCAGCGTGTCGAACAGGACCACGCGGCGGCTCGGGCCGATGCCGGTGACGTAGGCGTTGGCGGCCGTCGTGCGGCGGCTGGCATCGACGGAGTAGACCTCCCGCACCCTCACGCCCGCGGCGCGGGCGAGCTCAAGCACGTCCGAGCGCGTCTGCCCGGCGGGCAGGGCACGGAAGTCGTTGAAGATCGGGTCAAGCAGCACGGGCGCCGCCGCGGTCAGCGCGGCGCCGAACAGGACCGAGCCGCCCGCGCCGGCCAGCCACCAGCCGCGCGGCCAGCGGCGGGCCGCGGCGACAGCCGCGGCGCCGGCGGCCGCCGCAAACGCCTGCCCGAGCGCGGCCGCCTTCGCCAGGTCAGCCACCCAGCCGCGCCATGACTGGGTGTCGAGCCCCACCGCCCGGGCGCGGCGGCGGGCAAGGGCGCGCAGCGGCAGCGCCTCCAGCGCCAACGCCGCCGACAGGCCCGCGCCGACAAGGGCACCGCCGAGCAGGGGCCGAGAGCGCGAGCGCTCGAGCAGCCGCGGCGGATGGCGCACGAGCGCCGCCAGCGTCGCGGCCTCGAGGGCGCTGCGCGCGAGCGCCAGGCGCAGCTGCGGACGCGCGTAGGCCCGGCCGCGCGCGATCTCCTCGGCGCTGAAGTGCTGCGCAAGCGGCGCCGCGACGGGCCTTGGCGGCGGCGGCCGCGGCGACAGCACGCGCCGCGCGCCGTCGGCGGCGAGCACCGTCAGGGCCATCGGCCAGGCGGCCCGCAGGCAGGATGCCGGCCTCACCCGCGAGACTGTAGTGATGCGCGTAGCCGTCGTCTCTGACATCCACGGCAACCTGCAGGCGTTCGAGGCGGTGCTCGATGAGATCGCCGACCACGACCTGCAGGCGGTGTGGTGCCTGGGGGACCTGGTCGGCTACGGCGCCGACCCGGACGCCTGCGTGGAGCTGGCGCGCGAGCACGCGGAGATCTGCCTGGCCGGAAACCACGACATGGGCGTGACCGGCGCGATCCCGCTGTCGCAGTTCTCAAGCGGCGCCGCGGTCGCGGCGCGCTGGACGCGCGCGACGATCTCCCCGCGCACGCACGAGTTCCTCGCCGGGCTGGCGCCGCTGGACGACCGCCAGCCGGTGGCCCTCTACCACGCAAGCCCGCGGGACCCCGTCTGGGAGTATGTGCTGTCCCCCCTGCAGGCCGAGCTGTGCTTCGAGGTGCAGCCGCGGCGCGTGGCCCTGATCGGGCACTCGCACGTGGCGCTGACGTTCTCGCGGGCGCCCGGTGAGATGGCCACCGGCCAGACCCGCTCCGACGGAGAGGAGCTCGACCTGTCCGAGGGCCACTGGCTGGTGAACCCCGGCAGCGTCGGACAGCCGCGGGATGGCGACCCGCGCGCCGCGTGGCTGGAGCTTGACCTGGAGCGCTGGACGGCCCGCTACCGGCGCACCGAGTACGACATCGCGGGCGCGGCGGCGGCGATCCGCGCCGCCCGGCTGCCCGATTCGCTGGCCGAGCGGCTGCAGTTCGGCCAGTAGCGGCGCGCGCCTGCAGGACGCAGGCCCCGCCACTGTCTAAAGTCAGTCGCCGCATGGGCTACGGCGCGCGAGCATCCCTGGTCGGCGGCCTTGGGTTCGCCGCCGCATTCGTCGTCGCCTGCGGCAGCAGCAGCGGCCTGCTCTCAGGCGCTCAGTCCTCGACGCTGGCAAGCGACCTGAACGCGATCTCGGCCGCCGCGGCCGCCGGCCGCTGCGCGCAGGCCCAGGCGGCCGCCAGCTCCCTGACCATGGCCGTCGACAACCTGCCGGGCAGCATCGACCCGACGCTGATCCGAAACCTCGGGCAGGGCGCGACCACGATCGCCCAGCTGGCGTCCTCGAGCTGCACGAGCTCCTCCTCGAGCAGATCCTCCTCCACGAGCTCGAGCTCCAGCTCGAGCTCCAGCCCGAGCTCCTCCTCGTCGTCCTCTGGCAGCGGCACCGGCACGGGAACCTCAAGCTCGGCGACCGCCACCGGCACCCAGACCTCGAGCTCCTCCTCGTCGGCCTCCTCCTCAAGCTCGCCCACCTCGACCTCCAGCAACGGCGGCGCCGGCATCGGCGCCACCAGCTCAAGCTCCGCTTCCAGCCAGAACGGCGGCGGCAACGCACAGTGAACGAGACGACGACGATCGCCGGGCGCTACCGGATCGAGGGCCGACTCGGCGTCGGCGGCATGTCGACCGTGCACCTGGCGTTCGACAACCGCCTCGAGCGCCACGTGGCGCTCAAGCTGCTGGCCGAGCACCTGGCCGACGATCCCGCGTTCGTGTCGCGGTTCCGTCGCGAGGCTTTGGCGGCCGCGCGGCTTGTGCATCCGAACATCGTTCAGGTGTTCGACTTCGGGTTCGACTCAGGCCACCATCAGCACTTCATCGTCATGGAGCACGTCCCGGGCCACTCGTGCGCCGAGCTGCTGCGCGACCGCGGGCACCTCCCGGTGTCCCGGGCGGTCGAGATCGTCACGCAGGCGTGCCGTGGGCTCGATTACGCGCACCGCCACGGCGTCGTGCACCGCGACGTCAAGCCGGGGAACCTGCTTGTGTCCGAGTCCGGGGTCGTCAAGCTGGCCGACTTCGGGATCGCGCGGGCGACCGACCAGTCGAGCATCACGCAGGCGGGCTCCGTGCTGGGCACGGCCGCCTACCTGTCGCCCGAGCAGGCGCGCGGCGAGGACGCCGGCCCCCAGGCCGACCTGTACTCGCTCGGCGTTGTCACCTACCAGCTGATCTCCGGGCGCCTGCCCTACGAGGCGGCGTCGCTCTCCGAGCTGGCGCTCAAGCAGCAGCGGGAGTCGCCGGCTCCGCTGGATGAGCTGGTCCCGGACGTGCCACGCGCGCTGGCCCAGGCGGTCGCCTCGGCGCTGGCGATCGACCCGCAGCTTCGCCCGGGGGACGCGCTCGAGCTGGCCGACGCGCTGGCCGACGGGCTGCGGGGGATCGCGCCCGCAAGCGCGGTGACGCAGGCCGTCACGCAGGCCACGCGCGTGGCGGGCCGCGCGCCGACCGCGGCCACGCGCGCCGCGCCGCGTCCCTCAACCCGGGTGGCGCCGCGGCCGGCGACCGCGGTGCGCACGCCCCGTCAGGTCCCGGCCCGCCGGCCGACGCGCACCGAGGACCTGCACGGGTACGGGCTGCCAGACCGTCCGCCGCCGCGGCCGCGGCGGCTGGGGCGTGTGATCGCGTTTGTGGCGATCCTCGCGGTCCTGGCGGTGATCGTGGTGGTCGCGACGACGATCTCGGCGAGCACCTCGCGGACCATCGTCCACTACCACCAGGTGGTGGCGCGCGACATCCAGTCGGCGATCTCCCAGCTGCAGGCGATCATCAACCAGTACACGAAGTAGCCGCCGTTCCGGGCGCCGCGCCGCGCAGCAGCTCCGACGCCACCCGCCGGAGCGCTCCGGCGCAGATTCCGGCTCGCAGGTCCGCGAGCAGCACCGCCACGAACCAGAGGTTGTGCAGCGTCACCAGCCGCGGCGCGGTCGGCTCCCGGGATCGCAGCAGGTGGCGCAGGTAGCCGCGGGAGTACCCCGCCGAGCAGGTGGGGCAGCTGCATCCCTGAAGGATCGGCCCATCCTCGGCGCGGCGGCCGGAGCCCCTCAGGTGAAGGCGCCAGCGCGCCGGCGGGTCTGGCACCAGCGCCACCCCGTGGCGCGCGAGCCGCGTCGGCATCGCGCAGTCGAACGTGTCGATCCCGGCGAGCACCCCCTCGATCAGGTCGTCGACCTCGCCGATCCCCAGCAGGTGCCGCGGCCGCTGCGGCGCGACGCGGTCCAGCTCGGCGGTGCACCAGCCGACCACCTCGCGCATCTGGTGCTTGTCGGCGCCCAGCGAGCCTCCGATCGCCACGCCGCGTGAGCCGCTCGCGGCCACCTCCTGCACGGAGGCCAGCCTGAGGTCGTGCTCCACCCCGCCCTGCACGATCCCGTAGACCACCTGGCCGGGCGGGCCGTGGCGCTCGTGCCAGTCAAGGCAGCGCCGCAGCCACCGATGGGTGCGCTCCATCGAGCGCGCCGTGTAGTCGCGCGTTGCGTGGAACGGGGTGCACTCGTCGAACGCCAGCGCGATGTCGGAGCCCAGGGCCGCCTGGACCTCCATCGAAAGCTCAGGGCCGATGAAGCGCTGCGCGCCGTCGATGTGGGAGCGGAACCGCACGCCGGCCTCCTCGATCGACAGGATCGCGCCCGGGCCGCTCGCACGCGCGCCGCCCTCCCCCGCCGTGCGCCGGGCGCCCTCGGCACCCTGCCTGGACTTGATCTCGTCGGCCACGCCGCCGTGCCCGAGCGAGAACACCTGAAAGCCCCCGGAGTCGGTGATGATCGGCGCGCTCCAGCGCATCATCGAGTGAAGCCCGCCCAGCCTGGCAACGAGGTCGTGGCCCGGCGCGAGCATCAGGTGGAAGGTGTTTGCGAGGATCAGCTCGTAGCCGAGCGCCCGGACATCGGCGGACTCCAGCGTCCTGACCGCGCCCCGGGTCGCCAGCGGCACGAACGCGGGCGTCTGGACGGTTCCGTGCGCGAGCGTGAGCACGCCGCGCCGGGCGCGTGATCCGGGGCAGCGGGCGAGCACCTCGAACACGGACGCGGACCCTAGCGAGCGGTCCGCGGGCCGGGGGCGCAGGTCCCGTGCGTGCAGGGGTAGCTGGCCGAGGGCGGCGCGATCCTGGTCCCCCGCGGCGCGCGGGTCCCTCGCGTGCAGGGGTAGCCGGGTCCGCGGCGTACAGCGGCACGCCGGCCCGCCGCCGGGCAGAGCCACCGCCGAGCGGGCCCGCCCGCGGGCGAGCGGGGCGCCGGGCGGTCCGCTGCGCCGCGGCGGTCGCAGAGCGGACTCGCCGCGCCGGCCGCGGGACTGGCCCGCCCGCCCCGCCCCGCGGCCGGCGCCCGCGGTCAGGCCGACGCGGACTCGCTGCCCTCGATCGCGGGCTGCTGGGCCTCCGACTGCCCCACGGAAATCTGGACGCGGCGCGGCTGGCGCTGCTCCGGCTTGGGGATCCGGACCTCGAGCACGCCGTTGTTGAAGCTCGCGCGGATCGCGTCGGCGTCGACGCCCTCGGGCAGGGTCAGCGAGCGCCGGAAGGAGCCGAAGCTGCGCTCGACGCGGTAGTAGCCGGCGCGCTTGTGCTCGTGCTCTGACTTGCGCTCGCCGGAGATCGTGAGCACGTTGTCCTCAAGCTCGATCTGCACATCGTTCTCGGCGAGGCCAGGAAGGTCGGCGCGAAGCACGTAGTCGGTGTCGGTCTCGACCAGATCCATGGCGGGAACCCAGCGACGCTGCGTGCCGCCGTTGCCGCCCCCGGTCTGGGTGTCGAAGAAGGAGTTGAACAGCCGGTTGAACTCGTTCTGGATCGTGTCCAGCTCGCGCATCGGCTCCCAGCGAATCAGCGCCATCGTCTCACCTCACTTGGGTCGGTTTACGAAACCTGAGTGTAGCAGGCTTAGATTTCCTGTCAAGGCTGATGTGGGTTCAGGTCGTAGGCCGGATTCGATCGTGGGTCTTCGTGGCCTTCGGCGCGGGCTATAGAAGGCCCGTCGGCTAGGCTCGGCGCGGTGCCTGGAACCCCCACGCGCGCCCCCCACCACGGCGGCCGGCGACGGCCGGGGCCGCGAACTGCGCCCCCGGGCGTCCCACGGCCTCGGTATGCCCTGCGCCGCGCGGTCGCGCTCGCGGCGCTGCTGGCGGTCGCGGGCGCGGTCGCCCTCCTCTCAAGCGCCGGCCTGCGCCCCAGCGCCGGGCGCGTGCGCTCCGGCGGCTCCGGAGCCGCCGGAGGCTCTCCGAGCGGCGACCGAGCCCCGCGGCGTGAGGCGAGCGCCGCCGGCCGCGCTCGCTCGGGACCCAGCGCCGGGCGCGGCGGCCAGCGCCGGCGGGCCGCCTCGCGAGCGCACGCGGCAGGCCCGCCGTACTCGGTCGGGATGCTTGACGAGACGTTGCTTGAGCCCGCGACCGCTGCGACGGCCACCGGGCGCAGCGCGAGCGGCGAGCCCGTCCGCGCGCTCGCGGTCTCGATCCGCTATCCGGCGGCGCCCGCCGGCGGCCCCTTCCCGCTGATCGTCTTCTCACAGGGCTACGACACCTCGGTGAGCGCCTACGCCGGGCTGCTCGACGCCTGGACGCGCGCCGGGTTCACGGTCGCGTCGCCCACCTACCCCCACACCGATCCCGCCGGACCGGGCGAGCTGGACGAGTCGGACATCGTCAACCACCCCGGCGACCTGCGCTTCGTGATCCGGTCGCTGGCGCGCCAGGCGGGCGACCCCGCAAGCCCGCTGCGCCGCCTGGTTAACGCTCGTGAGATCGCCGTGGCCGGCCAGTCGGACGGCGGCGACGTCAGCCTCGCCGTGGCGGCCGACAGCTGCTGCCTGGACTCTGCCGTGCGCGCGGCGGTGATCATGTCAGGGGCCGAGCTGCCGAGCTTTGGGGGCGCCTACTACGCGGACGGCAGCGTTCCCCTCCTGGTCACGCAGGGGAGCGCGGACACGATCAACGTGCCGCCGTGCAGCGCCCAGCTCTACGACCAGGCCCCCCAACCCAAGTACTACGTGGACCTGCTCGCCCAGAGCCACCTCCCCCCCTACGTCGAGCCTGGGCCGGCCCGCGACTACGTGGCTAAAGCGTCGATCGCGTTTCTGCGCGCCTACCTCCAGGGCCGCGCGGGGGCGCTGCGAGCCCTGGTGGCGGCGGGTGGCGCGCCCGGAGTGGCAACGATCACCTCGGCCGCGCAGCTGGCAGGGGCGGGGACCGCCTGCCCCTGAGGCGCGCGTGGCCTGGTGGCCCACACCACCCAGGCCTCGGAGACCACCCGCTCGGCGCCGATGCCGACGAAGCCGGCCGCGCGCAGCAGGCGCGCCCAGGCCTCCGGGCGCAGCGGGCGCTCCTGGAAACGCAGCAGGAAGCGCACCACGTTCTTGGCGATCCTCCACCAGCCGCCCGGTCCGCGCCTCGCCAGCCCGCGGACCTTGTCGGCGATCACGCGGCGGTCGTCGGCGCGCGCGCCCCGGCCGAGCATCATGTCGCCGATCACGATCCGTCCCCCCGGTGAGAGCCAGACCAGCGCCCGCTCCAGCAGCAGCCGCTTGTCGGCGTCTCGCAGGTGGTGAAGGGCATAGTTTGAGACCACGAGGTCGACGCTGCCGGCCTCCAGGTCAAGCCGCTCCAGCGGCTCGGTCAGCGTCTGCAGGTTGCCCGCGCCTGCCCGGCGCGCGCGGTCGGCGAGAATCCCGATCGCGCCCGGGTCGATATCGACGGCCAGCACCCGCTCGCAGCGCTCGGCGAGCGGCAGCGTCAACTGACCTGAGCCGCAGCCGAGATCCACAGCCACGCCCGGCCGCTCGCCGCAGCGCGCCAGCACAGCATCGGCCACGGGGCCGGTGGCCACGGAGCCCTCGGCATCCCATGACTCGGCGCGCCCGCGCCACAGCATCCTCGACATGGCGATCGCCAGCGCCCTCGCCGCGGGACGCGTCGGCCCTCCGGGCGGGCGCGGCGGCCCTCCGGGCGGACGCGTCGGCCCTCCGGACGGACGCGTCGGCCCTCCGGGCGGGCGCGGCGGCCCTGCGCTCGGGCGGTTCGTGTGCTGCACGCCCCCGACTCTGTGCTGCGCGGATAAGCGCAGCGTGCGAAGTTGATGAGAGTTCGCTTGAAGAGGCAGCAGCGCGGCGACGGGCCGCGGTGGCGACGGGCACCGGTGGCGCCCAGCGGGCGCCGGGTGCGGCATGGCGGCCGGCGCGGCGTGTATCGTGGGCACACGGCGGTCGGGGGCGAACCGCCGGCTATCGCAGCGATGAGCCACACACCGGACAACGCCCGCCGAGGAGCTCGTCAGCGCGAGCGGGAGCGCCGCCGCCGGCGCCGCCGCCGGCAGCTCGCGGTTCGACGCGCGGTCGCGCTGCTGGCGGCGGTGGCGATCGTGGCCGTGGTCGTGCGGATCGTCGCCGGCTCTGGCGGCCGCCCCGATCGGCCCGTCGCCAACGATCGCGGCCGTGAGGCCGCTCTGCTGGACGCAAGGATCGCGGACGCGCCCGCGATCGAGGCCGGCCTTCTGCCCTGGAGCCTTGCCGCGCCGATCAGTCGCGAAGTCGTGCTGCCGGCCGGCCCGCGGCGGCTGCTGCTGCTCGGCGGCCTGAACGGATCCAGCTCGGCCGCCGGCGTCTTTGCGCTCGACACCGCCGACGGCGCGCTGCACCAGCTCGGCAGCCTGCACGCGCCGGTGCACGACGCGGCGGGCGCGGTGATCGGCGGGCGCGACGTGGTGTTCGGCGGCGGCTCGCCGGCGACCGTCGCGACCGTCCAGTCGTTCCCGGCCGCGGCCGCGCTCGGCCCGCTTCCCGCGCCGCGCTCGGACGCGGCTTCCGCGCAGATCGGCGCCACCACGTACGTCGTCGGCGGCTACGACGGCTCGGCCGCCGACGCGCAGGTGCTGGCCACCACCGACGGCCGGAGCTTCGAGACGGTCGCGTCGCTGCCGGTGCCGGTCCGTTACCCGGCGGTCGCGGCCCTGGGGGGCAAGCTGTACGTCTTCGGCGGCGAGGCGGTGCAGGGCGCGGACGCCGGCCAGCCGGTCGACGACATCCAGGTGGTCGACCCCGCCGCGCGCACGGCGGCGATCGTGGGGCACCTGCCCGAGCCGCTGCAGGCGGCCACCGCGGTCGTCCTCGATGGCCACATCTACCTGGCCGGGGGGCAGACCACGGCGCCCCAGGACTACACCCCCGGCGTTGGCACCACGCAGCTCTCGCCGCCCGTCTCGCCCCGCGGGCCGGGAGCGCTGACGACGGTCGACACGATCTGGGCGCTTGACACGGCCGACGAGCGGATGCTCGTCGCCGGCCGCCTGCAGGTGCCCGTCGCCCACGCCGGTGCGGCGGTGGCCGGAGGGCGGGCGTGGCTGGTGGGCGGGGAGTCCGGCTCCACCCAGATCGCCGCCGTGCAGATGCTGACGCCGAACGCGCGGTTCGGCACCGCCGGCGCGGCGGGCGCCGGCTCTCCGTACTTCGGCGACGACCTGCTGATCGCCGACCGCGCCAACGACCGGCTGCTGCTGCTGGACCCGGCGATGAACGTCGTCTGGCGCTTTCCCTCCGCCGGCACCCCGCACGACCGCTTCGGCTTCTTCTTCCCCGACGACGCGTTCTTCGTCGCGCACGGAACCGCGATCCTCACAAACCAGGAGGAGAACGAGACGATTCAGGAGATCGCCTACCCCTCGGGCCGGGTGATCTGGGAGTACGGTCACCCGAGGCAGATCGGCACCGCCCGAGGCTACCTGCACGAGCCCGACGACGCCTACCTGCTGCGCGACGGTCAGATCAGCGTCGCCGACGCCGACAACTGCCGCGTGCTGATCATCAACCCCGACCACACGGTCGCCCACCAGATCGGCACCGACGGGTCATGCGTCCACAGCCCGCCCCAATCGGTGGGCAGCCCCAACGGCGACACGCCGCTCGCCGACGGCAACCTGCTGATCTCGGAGATCAACGGCTCCTGGGTGTCCGAGTACACGCCCACCGGGCATCTGGTGTGGACGGTGCAGCTGCCGATCGCATACCCGTCGGACCCGCAGCAGCTGGGACCCGACCGTTACCTGATCGCCGACTACTCGACGCCCGGGCAGGTGCTCGAGTTCAACCGCTCGGGGCGGATCCTCTACCGCTACGACGTGGCCAGCGGCCCGGGGATGCTCAACCAGCCGTCGCTGGCCGAGCGGCTGCCCAGCGGGGTGATCATGCTCAACGACGACTACAACGACCGGATGGTGGCGATCGACCCCGCCACGCGGGCGATCGTCTGGCAGTACGGCGTCACCGGCCAGCCCGGGCGCCGCCCGGGGATGCTGCATACGCCCGACGGGTTTGACCTGCTAGGGCCGGGAGGATCCACCCCGACGCATCCGTCAACCGGCTGAGCGGTCCGCGGCGCCGGCCGCCAGACGTCGACGTCGCCGGCAGCCGGGCGTCCCGCTCGCCGGCCAGCCGTGTCGGCCGCGGGGCCGCTCAGGCGAGGATCAGCGATTCGCCTGACATCGCCTCGGGCTTGGGGATGCCGAGCATCGCGAGCAGCGTCGGAGCGACGTCGGCCAGCACGCCGCCCTGGCGCAGGCTGAGCCCGGGCACCGTGACGATGACCGGGACCGGGTTGAGCGAGTGGGCGGTGTTGGGCGAGCCGTCGGCCTCCAGCATGTTGTCGGCGTTGCCGTGGTCGGCGGTTACCAGGCAGGCCCCGCCGGTGCCATGCACCGCCTCCACGACCTCGCCCAGGCAGCGATCCACCGCCTGCACCGCGCGCACGGCGGCCGGGATCGAGCCGGTGTGGCCGACCATGTCCGGGTTGGCGAAGTTGATGATCCCGAAGCGCAGACCGGGGTCCTCAAGCCAGGCGGACACGAACGCGTCGGCGGCCTGCGCGGCGCTCATCTCCGGTGCCAGGTCGTAGGTGGGGACATCCCGGCGCGAGGGCACCAGCTCGCGCCGCTCGCCGGGGAGCGGCCGCTCGTCGCCCCCGTTGAAGAAGTAGGTCACATGCGGGTACTTCTCGGTCTCGGCCACGTGCAGCTGGCGCTCGCCACGCGCGGCGATGACCGCCGCCAGCGTGGTCGCCGGCCGCTGCGGCGAGAACGCCACCGGGTACGGCCAGCCCTCCTCGTACTCGGTCATCGTCGCGTATCGGGCGACCGGCGGGGCGCCGCGCCTGTCGACCTGGTCGAACCCGGGCTCGGCCAGCGCGCGGGTGAGCTCGCGCATCCGGTCGGGGCGGAAGTTGAACGCGAGCACGCTGTCGGTGGGCCGGATGCGCGCCTCCTCGCCCACGAGCGTGGGCGAGATGAACTCGTCGGTCTCACCGCGCTCGTAGGCGGCGAGCGCCGCCTGGGCCGCGCTCGCCGCCCGGTGCTCCGCGCGCCCGTGCACCAGCAGGTCGTAGGCGCGCTGGACTCGATCCCAGCGGCGGTCGCGGTCCATCGCCCAGTAGCGGCCCACAACCGAGCCGACGCGGCCGCCTCCGGCGTCCGTCAGCCACCGCTGCACAAGCTCCAGGTGGCCGGCGGCTGAGGTCGGGGGCGTGTCCCGTCCGTCGGTGAACGCGTGCACGACCAGATCCGGCACCTCAAGCTCGGCCGCCAGCTCGATCAGCGCCCGCAGGTGCTCGAGGCTCGAGTGGACGCCTCCGTCGGAGGCCAGCCCGATCAGATGCACGCGCTGGG
This sequence comes from Solirubrobacteraceae bacterium, assembly GCA_035294345.1. Classification (GTDB taxonomy): domain Bacteria; phylum Actinomycetota; class Thermoleophilia; order Solirubrobacterales; family Solirubrobacteraceae; genus Palsa-465. The sequence goes on along the minus strand of DATGLC010000083.1, from coordinate 40,275 downwards.
CCGCGGTGAGCGCGGCGCAGACCACGTCGTTGGCCGCCAGCGAGCCGTCGCGCGCGGCCGCATCGATGCGGGTCAGGTCCTGCATGACGACGCTCCCGGCGCCGAGGTTCAGATGGCCGACCTCGGAGTTGCCCATCTGCCCCTCGGGCAGCCCGACGGCCAGCCCGCAGGCGGTCAGCGTGCACGTCGGGTAGGCCTGCCAGAGCGCGTCGAAGACGGGCGTGCTCGCCAGCGAGATGGCGTTGCCGGGTCCCGCCTCGGCCAGCCCCCAGCCGTCGAGCACGATCAGCGCGGCCCGGGGCACCGGGATCCGCGCTGGCCCGGCGGGCACGCTCCAGCGCTCGGCGCTCACGCGTGAGCCGCCGCGACGATCGCGCCGAAGGAGGCCGCGTCCAGGCTCGCGCCGCCGACCAGGGCGCCGTCGACGTCTGGCAGCTCCAGCAGCTCGGCGGCGTTGTCAGGCTTGACGCTGCCCCCGTATAGGATCCGGACGCGCTGCGCCTGCTCGCGCGAGCGTCCGGCGACCAGCGCGCGCACGAACGCGATCGCATCCTGCGCCTGCTCGGGCGTGGCCACGCGGCCGGTGCCGATCGCCCAGATCGGCTCGTAGGCGATCACCACGTCGCCCAGGCGCTCGTCGGCCACGCGCGAGAGGTCCTCCTGGACCTGGTGGCGCAGCTTGCGCTCGGTGTCGCCGGCGTCCCGCTCCTCCTCGGTCTCGCCCACGCAGAGGATCGGCACAAGCCCGGCGGCCAGCGCCGCGGGGACCTTCTGGGAGAGGGCGCGGTCGGTCTCGCCGAAGAGCTCGCGGCGCTCGGAGTGGCCCAGCACGACGCCGGCGACCTGAAGCTCGGTCAGCATCGCCGCGGAGATCTCGCCGGTGAACGCGCCATGGTCGGCCTGATGCATGTTCTGGGCGTAGACGGCCAGGCGCGAGCCGCGCGTTCGGCGCACCAGCGCAGACAGCGCCGTGAACGGTGCGCACAGGGCGATCGCCGCCGCGTCGGGCACGCCGTCGAGGCGGGGCAGCAGCTCATCTACGAACGAAACGGCCTCGGCGACCGTCTTGTGCATCTTCCAGTTGCCTGCGATCAGCGGCTGGCGGGGGCTCATCCGAGCGCCTCCACCCCCGGCAGCCGCCGGCCCTCGATCAGCTCAAGCGACGCGCCGCCGCCGGTCGACAGGTGCGTGACGCGGTCGGCCAGGGCGAAGCGCTCGAGCGCCGCGGCCGAGTCGCCGCCCCCCACGACCGTGACCGCGTCGGCGGCGGCCACCGCCTCGGCCACCGCGCGCGTGCCCGCATCGAACGGCTCGACCTCGAAGGCTCCCATCGGCCCGTTCCAGAACACGGTGCGCGCGGTGGCGATCCGCCCGGCGTAGGCGGCGGCGGTGCGCGGACCGATATCCAGGCCCATCAGGCCGTCCGGGACCTCCACGCCGTCCAGCGCGGTCACGGCCGCGCCCTCCTGGAGCCGCTCGGCCGCCACCAGGTCGCAGGGCAGCTTGATCTCCGCACGACCGCTGTGGGCAAGGATCCGCTCCGCCAGCTCAACGTCGGCGGGCTCGCACAGCGACGCGCCGATGCTGTGGCCGCGGGCGCGCAAGAACGGGAAGCACATCGCCCCCCCGATCAGGATCTCATCCGCGGTCTGCGCAAATGCCTCGATCACCCCCAGCTTGTCGGCGACCTTGGCGCCGCCGAGCACCGCCACCAGCGGCCGCTCGGGGTCGCTGAGCAGCCCGGTCAGCATCCGCACCTCCCGCTCGAGCAGAAGCCCGGCGGCGCGGTCGGCCATCAGCCGGGCGACCCCCTCGGTGGACGCGTGGGCGCGGTGCGCCGCACCGAACGCGTCGTTGACGTACACGTCCGCCAGGCGCGCGAGGTCCCGCGCAAGCTCGGGGTCGTTGCGCGTCTCGCCGGGCTCGTAGCGGATGTTCTCAAGCAGCAGCACCTCCCCCTCGCCCAGCCGCTCGGCCATCCGCTGCACCTCGGCGCCGCGCGCGCCCGGCGCCAGCGAGACGGGCGCCTCCAGCAGCTGCGAAAGGCGGGCCGCCACGGGCGCCAGCGAGAGCTCCGGCTCGCGGTCGCGCGGCCGTCCCAGGTGCGAGACGAGCACCAGCGACGCGCCGCGCTGGCGAAGCGCCTGAAGCGTCGGGATCGCCGCGCGGATGCGCCGGTCGTCGGCGACCGCCGGCGGAGCGCTTCGGGTCAGCGGCACATTGAAGTCGACCCTGACCAGCGCACGCCGTCCGTGCAGGTCGCCGAGATCCTCCAGGCGCCTCAAAGCAGGCGCGACACGAGGTCGCAGACCCGGTTGGAGTAGCCCCACTCGTTGTCGTACCAGGCGATCACCTTCACCATCGTGCCCTGCATCACCGAGGTGAGCTGGCCGTCGACGATCGACGAGGCGGGGTTCTTGACGATGTCGCTCGAGACGATCGGGTCCTCGGTGTACCGGAGCAACCCTCGCAGTGGGCCCTCCGAGGCGGCCGCGCGCATCGCCGCGTTGACCTCCTCGACGGTCGTCTCGCGCTCGGCCTCGACGGTGAGATCCACCACGCTGCCAGTCGGGACCGGCGCGCGGATCGCCATGCCGTGCAGGCGCCCGTTGAGCTCGGGGATCACCAGGCCGATCGCCTTGGCGGCGCCCGTGGAGGCAGGGATCAGGTTCACCGCCGCGGCGCGTGCGCGGCGCAGATCGCGGTGGGGCATGTCCTGCAGGCGCTGGTCGGCCGTGTAGGCGTGGATCGTGGTCATCAGGCCGTGCCTGATGCCGACGGTGCGGTGCAGGACCTTGGCCACCGGCGCCAGGCAGTTGGTCGTGCACGACGCGTTGGAGATCACGTGGTGGCGCTCGCGGTCGTAGGCCTCGTCGAAGTTGACCCCGAGCGCGACGGTGGTGTCCGGGTCGGTGGCCGGCGCCGAGATCACCACCTTGCGCGCGCCCGCGGCCAGGTGCTTGGCGGCGTTCTCGCGGTCGGTGAACAGCCCGGTGGACTCCACCACGACGTCGACGCCCAGCTCCGCCCACGGCAGCGCCGCCGGGTCACGTTCGGCCAGCACGCGGATCTCGCGCCCGTCGACCGACAGGCCCCGCTCGGTCGCGGAGACCTCGCCCGGGAACGGCCCGTAGTTGGAGTCGTAGCGCAGCAGGTGCGCGATCGTCCGCGGGTCAACGAGGTCGTTGACAGCCACCCATTCGATCTCCTCGCCGCCGCGCTCGTAGGCCGCGCGCAGCACGTTGCGGCCGATCCTGCCAAAGCCGTTGATCGCGACGCGAACAGCCATGTCTCCCCGTTTGCCTCCGTTTCCCAAAAGCTCTGATCAGGTGCGCGGGACCCGCCCGGCGGCGACACACTACCTGAGGGGGCGCCGCGAGTGCCGCCGGGGCGCCGGGCGGGCAACGCACAGGACGGCCGCCGGTCAGCTCGGACGGTGGTCTTCCCGATCCCGGCGAGGCCCTCAGCGGCGGGAGACGATCTCCACCCGCAGCCCGTCGGGGTCCAGCAGGTAGGCGGCGTAGCACCGGCGACCGTACTGCGGGCGGCGACCCGGGGCGCCGTCGTCGGCGCCACCGTGCGCCAGGCCGGCCGCCCAGGCGGCGTCCACCGCCGCCTTGCCGCTGGCCTGCAGCGCCAGGTGCCCGTATCCGGGCGCGGCGGCGCGCCCGCGGACCACGAACCACACCAGCGCCGAGTTGATCCCGTAGGCGACGGCGTGCTCGGAGGCGTGCATCTGGCGCGCCCCGAGCGTGCGGAAGACAGCGTCGTAGAACGCGCGGCTGCGCCGAAGGTCGGCGACCTCAAAGCCGACATGGTCGATCACGCGGGCTCCTCCCCGAGGCCGGCGGGCTGCTCCCTGAGGCCGGGGATCATGCGGGCTCGTTGACGTCCCGGTGGACCACGTCGACCAGGTAGCCGTCGCGGCCGGCGTAGCGGTCGGCGAGCTGGCGGGCGATCGCAACCGAGCGGTGGCGGCCGCCGGTGCAGCCGATCGCGATCACCAGGTGCGCCTTGCCCTCGGCGAGGTACTGCGGCAGCAGGTAGTCCAGCAACGGGTGAAGCCGCTCATAGAAAGCGTCCAGCGCCCCGGCCCGATTGATGTAGCGAACGACCTCGGGATCGGCGCCGGTCAGCTGCCTGAGCCGCGGCTCGTAGTGTGGGTTGGGGAGGAAGCGCACGTCAAGCAGCAGGTCGGCGTCACGGCTGGGCCCGTACTTGAAGCCGAAGCTCTGGAACGTTACGGCCAGCCTGCCCGGGTGCTTGGACGGCAGCAGCTCGTCGACCAGTCGCCGGCGCAGCATTGCCGCCGTCAGGCCCCCGGTGTCGATGACGGCGTCGGCGCGCTCGCGCAGCGGCGCCAGCAGCGCGCGCTCGCGCGCGATGCCCTCCGCCACCGAGCCGGTGGGGGCCAGCGGATGGCGGCGCCGCGTCTCCTTGTAGCGCGTGAGCAGCGTCTCCTCGTCGGCCTCCAGGAACAGGATCCGGTAGCGGACGCCGCCAGAGCGCAGCTCGTCGAGCATCGCCGCCAGGCGCTCGAAGTGGCTTCCCCCGCGAGCATCGGAGACCACGGCGGCGCGCGCGACCTTGGAGCCGGAGTGCATGAACAGCTCCACCAGCGAGCGGATCATCTCCGGCGGGAGGTTGTCCACGCAGAAGTAGCCCTCGTCCTCGAAGGCGGCCATCGCGGTCGACTTCCCGGCGCCCGAGAAGCCGGTGATCACAACAAGGTCGTTGAGGGCCGAGGCCTCCATCCCTGACCTAAAGCTTGACGACCTCCGCGGACGAGCGGGCGGCGCGCAACCGGTCGCCGGATCGCGGACACGCGCGCGTGGCGGCGCCGGTCGCCGGATTGAAGCCGCGGCCGGGGGAACTGCACCGACAGCCGGTGTGGCACCATGCGCCCGTGCCGTGCCGCCGCGCCCGGCTCGCCGTCGTGGCGGCCCTCAGCATCCGGCTCCCCCGTCTGGTCGCGGGCGTCCTCGTGCTCTGCCTGGCGCCGGCGCTCGCGCGCGCTGACCTGCTTTCGGCGGTCGTGTCCGCGCAGGGCGCCGGCTGGCCGATGCCGCAGGGATTTCTGGGCGTGTCGGTCGAGTACCCGGCGCTGCACGCCTACACCGGCTCTGACCCGCGGGCGATCGATCCGGCGCTGCTGGGGCTCCTGCGGGGGCTGTCCGACGGAGGGCCGCCCGTGATCCGGGTGGGCGGCGACAGCACCGACTCGAGCTTCGTGCCCACGCGCGCAGCCGCCGGCGGCGGGGGCCTCTCCTACCGGATCACGCCGGACTGGCTGCGCACCACCGGCGCGCTGGCGGCCGACCTCGACGCCCGGCTGATCCTCGGCATCAACCTCGCCGCCTCGAGCGCGGCGATCGCCGCGGCCGAGGGACGGGCGCTGGTGCGCGCGATCGGCGTGGGCCATATCGCGGCGCTCGAGATCGGCAATGAGCCCGACCTCTACGGTACGTTCCCCTGGTACGTGGACGCGCGCGGTCGCGTGCACCGGGCGCGGGCGCGGAGCTTCAGCCTCGCCGACTACGAGCAGCAGTTCAGGCGCTGGGCCGCGGTGCTGCCGCGCGTCCCGCTGGCGGGCCCAGCGCTTTCGGGGCCGGCCTGGATGCGGGGGCTGTCCGCCTTCGTGGCCCGGGCGCCGCGCCTGGCGATCGTCACCTACCACCGCTACCCGCTGCGCGCCTGCCAGCGCAATCCGCGCGCCGCCGGATACCCGTCGATCCCGAACCTGCTGGCCGCGCGCTCCTCGGCAGCGCTTGCCGCGGGGCTGGCGGGGTATGTGCGGATCGCGCATCGCCGGGGGCTTCAGTTCCGCGTCGACGAGCTGAACAGTGCCTCCTGCGAGGGCGCCAGGGGCGTCAGCGACACGTTCGCCTCCGCGCTTTGGGCGCTCAACACGCTGTTTGAGCTCGCGTCGGTCGGCGTCGATGGGGTCAACTTCCACACGCTGCCGGGCGCCGCCTACGAGCTGTTTGGCGTCTCGCGCACACCGCGCGGCGTCTGGCAGGCGTCGGTGCGCCCCGAGTACTACGGGCTTGAGATGTTCGCGCAGGCGTTCCCGCCCGGCGCGCGCCTTGAGACGGTTCGGGGTCCGGGCGGTCCGGTCAGCGTGTGGGCGACGCTCGCCCCCGACGGTACCGAGCGCGTGACGCTGATCAACGAAGACCCGCTGGCCGAGCACAACGTGGCGGTCGCGATCGGCCAGGCCCAGGCGCCGGGCGGCTCCGGACAGGCGCCGACGGGCTCCGGACAGGCACCGGGCGGCTCCGGACAGGCGCCGGCGAGCTCCGGACAGGCACCGGGCGGCTCCGGCGGCGCTCCGCTCGGAGCGCTTGAGCTCCTGCTTGCGCCGAGCCTTAGGTCGACCACGGGCGTGACGCTCGGCGGCCAGACGTTCGGGGCCCAGACCGAGACCGGCGTGCTGCCCCCGCCGCAGACCTACCCGGTCGCGCCGACCGGCGACGTCTACACCGTCTCGATGCCCCCCGCGAGCGCGGCGCTTTTGACCATCCCTGCGGCCTCCGGGCAGGCGACGCCTCAGACGCCGGTGCGGTGAAGCTCCCGGTAGACCTCGCGCGCGAGCTTCCCCGGGACGCCCGGGACGGCCTCGAGCTCCTCCCGGCTGGCCGCCAGCACCGCGTCGGGCGATCCGAAGTGGGCCAGCAGCGCCCGCTTGCGCGCGGGCCCGACGCCCGGCAGCCCGTCCAGCACCGACTCGGTCATCACCCGGTCGCGGCGGATGCGGTGGTGGGTGATCGCGAAGCGGTGCGCCTCGTCGCGCAGGCGCTGCAGCAGCTGCAGCTCGGGCGTGTCGTGCGCCAGGCGAAGCGGGGCGGCCCGCCCAGGGATGAACACCTCCTCGATGCGCTTGGCCAGCGAGACGACCGTCACGCCCCGCCGGCGGAAGCCCTCCAGCGCGCGCAGCCCCGCGCTGAGCTGGCCGCGCCCGCCGTCGATGACGACCAGGTTGGGCAGCGCCGCGAAGCTCGGGTCATACTCGCGGTCGTGGGGCGAGATGTCGCGCTGGCGCTCCCACTGGGCGTGGCGGCGGCCGAGCACCTCCTCCATCGAGGCGAAGTCGTCGGGGCCGGGGTTTGACTCGCGCAGGGCGCCCTGCGCGTCGCCGGTGCTGCGCACCCTGAAGCGCCTGTAGTCCGAGCGCTTCGGCGCCCCGCCCTCGAACACGACCATCGACGCGACCGTGTTGGTGCCCATCAGCGTCGAGATGTCGAAGCACTCGATCCGCAGCGGCACGGCATCGAGCCCGAGCGCGGCGCGCAGCCCGTCCAGCGCCTCGACGCGCTGCTGGCGGCGGCGCTCCGAGCGCAGCCGCTCCTGGTCGATCGCCAGCTGCGCGTTGCGCTCGGCCAGCTCCAGGATCCTGCGCTTGTCGCCCCGCTCGGCCGCGCGCACCTCGACGCCGGAGCCCCGGCGGGCCGACAGCGCCTGCGAGAGCGCGGCCACCGTCTCGCCCCGCTCGCCCAGCTCCCGCTGCACGATCACCAGCGACGGCACCGAGATCGCGCTCGAGTAGTACTGCAGGATGAACGCCTCGGCGATGTCGGCGAGCGGCGCGCCGGCGGCGTTGTCAAGGTAGAAGCTCTGGCGGTCGGCGAGGATCCCGTCGCGGATCTGGAACACCTGGGCGTTGGCCTCGCCGTCGGCCGCGGCGACCGCGACCGCGTCAAGCGAGCCGTCGCCCTCGTGGGCGACCCGCTGGCGCTCCAGCAGCGACCGCACCGCGCGCAGCCGGTTGCGCTCGCGCGCGGCGTCCTCGAAACGCTGCTGCGCCGCGGCTTGCCTCATCTCCTGCTCCAGCGCGCGCTCGACCTCTCGGTAGCGCCCGGAGAGGAACGCGATCACGCCGTCGATCGCCCGCCGGTACCCGTCCCGGTCGACGTAGCCGACGCACGGTGCGCCGCAGCGCTTGATGTGGTAGTCCAGGCAGGGCGAGCCGCTGCGCCGCCCGGGCTCCGGCCCGTCGCAGGAGCGGAACATGAACACCTTGCCGAGCACCTCAAGCGTCGAGCGCACGCGCTTGGCGTTGCTGTAGGGGCCGAAGTAGAGGCGGTCGCGACGGTGGCGCTCGCGTGTGAAGTAGACGCGCGGGAAGGCCTCGTCGAGCGATATGGCGATGTACGGGTAGGACTTGTCGTCGCGCAGGCGGATGTTGAAGCGCGGCTTGTACTGCCTGATGAAGTTCTGCTCCACCAGCAGCGCCTCGGACTCCGTGTGGACCACGAGCGCCTCGATCTGCTCGATCATCGCCGGCAGCTCGCGTCCCGCGCGCGTGCTGGGGTTTGAGAAGTGCGAGGCGACGCGCTTGCGAATCGACACCGCCTTGCCGACGTAGATCACCCGTCCGCGGCTGTCGCGGAACAGGTAGACGCCCGGCTCATCCGGGAGCTCGCGGCGCCGGTCGACTGGATAGACGGCCATCAGCGGTAGGAGGCGCAGGACCCGCACCCGGCGGGCCCGACGGGTCCAGCATAGGAGCGCTGCGAGGCTTCCCGCGCCGCACGGCGCCGCGCCGGCGGCTGCCGGGCGCGCCGCACAGCGCCACGCCCGCGGCGCCCGCCGCCAGCGCCGCCAGCGCGACCCATTCCCCGGCGCCGGGGCGTGGCGCATCGCGTGCCCAGGCGCCCGTCGACGGGTCGAACACGACGGCGCCGTTGGTCGGCGGGTGGACGATCGCGCGCACCGTGAACGCGGTCGCGAGCGCGAGCGACACGGCCAGGACGTTTCGCAGGCTCCGCCCGCCGGTCAGCGCGAGCGCCAGCAGCCCGGCCGCCACGAGCGCGAGCAGCACGTCGGCGACCGCGTACACCTGCCAGGCGGACGGGTCACGCGGGACGCCGGCCAGGACCGAGGCGGTGCCCCATCGCGCCAGGAACGCTCGCGAGAACTGGTGGCTCCAGGGCAGGAACAGCGACAGCATCAACAGCGCGGCCGCGAACGCGAGCAGCCGGGCCGAGCGCGTCCGGCGCATGGCGGCGGCGATGACCGCGCGGGCGAGCGAGCCCGCGCGGCGCGCGGCCGTTAGGGCTACTGCTGGCGCCGTGCCGCCCACACGACGGCGGCGATCGCGTAGACCCCGGCGCCGATCAGGACAAGCCACGCGATCTCGCCCGCCGGCGTCTGCCACAGGCGCCCGGTCGCAGTCAGCGTCACGACCAGCACCACGAGCGCCAGATAGAAGACCGCGCGCCGCCTGTCGCCCAGCAGGTAGATCGAGTCCCGGTGCTGGCGGTAGACGATCGACGCCACCCAGGCGGCGGCTGCCAGGAACGCCAGCGAGAGCGCCGTGCCGACGATGCCCGCGGCTGTCCCGCCGCCGGGGACGATCGCGATCACCGCGGCGATCGCCAGCACGATCGCGATGTTGCGCACCGTCGCCAGCACGCGTCAATCGTACGCCAGAGCGGGCAGCGCAGCTCGCGCACGATCAGCCGGTCGGCGACCCCCGGGCAGGCCATCGGCGCCCACGCACGATCAGCCGGTCAGCGACTCCCAGCGCTCGTAGAGCTCCTCGACCTCCCGGCGTGCCTGGGCGTGGCGCTGCGCCGAGCGCGCGCTGGCCTCCGGGGTCGCCCAGGCGGCGGGGTCTGAGAGCTCGTCCTCCAGCGCGGCGAGCGCCGCCTCCGCGGCCTCGATCCGCGCCTCAAGCGGCTCGGCCCCGCCCCGGGTGCCGCCCCGGCGCGGGCGGCGACGGGAGTCCATCCGCTCGGACCCGCTTCGGCCGCCCGCCGCGCGCCCGGACCCGCCCCGGCCGCCCGCCGCCTTCCCCCCTTCCCGGCCGCCGGCCGCCCCCTGGCGGCCTTCGCGGCCGCCGTCGCGCTGCTGTGTGGAGCGCTGCTCGCGCACCCGCAGGTACTCGGGCCAGCCGCCGGCGTAGCTGCGCAGAGCGCCGTCCTCGATCGCGATCGTGCGCGTGCCGATCGCATCGAGCAGGGCGCGATCGTGCGACACGAGCAGCACCGCCCCCTCAAACTGCGAGAGCGCGGTCTCAAGCGCCTCGCGGCTCTCCAGGTCCAGGTGGTTGGTGGGCTCGTCGAGCAGCAGCACGTTCGCCCCCGAGCTGACCAGCACCGCCAGCGACAGACGCCGGCGCTCGCCGCCGGAGAGGCCCTCAAGCGGCTTCTCGGCGTCCTGGCCTGAGAACAGGAAGCGACCGAGCAGGGCGCGCGCCCGTGCGGGCGTCAGGCCCGTCGCGCGCTGCGCCGCCTCCAAGACTGTGCGCGCCGGCAGGCTCGAGCGTGCCCCGCCGCCCTTGGCGCCGTGGCCGCCGGCCGGCGAGCGCATCAGCTCGTCGAGCTCGTCCGCGTGCTGCGAGAGGTATCCGATCTTCACGTTGTGGCCGGTGAGCAACCTGCCGGCCGCCAGCTCCCGGCGTCCGGCGAGCGTCTCGATCAGCGTCGTCTTGCCGGATCCGTTGGGCCCGACGAGCGAAACGTGCTCGCCGCGCTCCAGCCACAGCTCGGCGCCCGACAACAGCGACCGATCGCCGGCGCGCAGCTCCCCGTCGCGCAGCTCGAACACCACCCGCCCGCTGCGCGGCGGGGGGCTGAATGAGAACGAGAGGGCGTCGGGGTCACGCGGCCCCGCCGACAGCCGCTGCATCTTCGCCAGGCGCTTGGCGCGCGACTGGGCCTGCCTGGCCCGCGTGCCCGCCCTGAAGCGGTTCACGAACCGCTCCAGGCGCGCGATCTCCGCCTGCTGGCGCTCGATCGCGCGACCCAGCGCCAGCTCGCGCGCCGCCCGCTCCCGCCGCCAGCTGTGCCAGCTGCCCGCAAAGAACCGGCCGCGCCCTCCCTCCAGCTCCAGCACCGAGGTGCCGACCGCCTCAAGGAACCACCGGTCGTGAGCGACGAGCACGATCGCCGCGTCAAGCGACGTCAGGTGCGACTCAAGCCACTCCAGCGAGGCGATGTCCAGGTGGTTGGTCGGCTCGTCGAGCAGCAGCAGGTCCGGGTCGCCCGCAAGCGCCCGGCCCAGCGACGCCCTGGTCAGCTCGCCGCCAGAGAAGGTCTCCAGGCGCCTGTCCAGGTCGGTCGAGGGGTTGAAGCCGAGCCCGTTGAGGGTCGACAGCGCCCGCTCCCGCCACCCGTAGCCGCCCGCGTGCTCCAGGCGCTGCTGGGCGCGCGCGTAGCGGTCAAGCGTCGCCTGGTCGTGGGCGCCGGCAGCCATCGCGTGCTCGAGCTGCCCCAGCTCACGCTCCAGCGCCACGAGCGCCGGCGCGCCGGCCAGCACGTAGTCACGCAGGGTGAGTCCACGCTCCCGGGGCGGTCGCTGATCGTGCAGGGCGACCCTGACGTCCCGGGCCATCACAAGCTCGCCCGCGTCGACCGACGCCTCCCCGGCGAGCATCCGCAGCAGCGTCGTCTTGCCGGCGCCGTTGCGTCCGGAGAGGGTCATCCGGTCGCGGCGCTCGAGCTTGAAGGAGACGCCCCGCAGCAGCGGCGCGCCGGCCATGTCCTTGCCCAGGTCCGATGCGATCACGATCGCCACGGCGACCGATGGTAGGAGGCGGCCCGGTGCCAGGAGGCGGCCCGGTGCCAGGAGGCGGCCCGGTGCTCGCCACCCGAGCCCTGCGCGACGGCGGGCCGCGTCTAGCATCCGCGCGGTGAGCCGGCGCCCGCACCCGCCGATACCCCACCGCGAGCTGCCGCCCGCGCGCACCGTGGTCGTGCCCGGCCGCGGCGAGATGTTCCTGCGCGACACGGGGGGCGACGGTGAGCCCGTGCTGCTGCTGCACGGCTGGATGGTGAGCGCCGATCTGAACTGGTGCGGCGCCTACGGCGCGCTCGCCGCCGCCGGCCACCGCGTGCTCGCGCCCGACCATCGCGGGCACGGACGGGGGATCCGCTCGCCGGAGGCCTTCACCCTGGCCGGCTGCGCCGCCGACGCGGCCGGCCTGCTGGCGCAGCTGGGCGTCGCGGAGGCGATCATCGTGGGGTACTCGATGGGCGGCGCGATCGCGCAGCTCCTCGCACGGGACCACCCCCGGCTGGTCTCCGGGATTGTGCTCAGCGGCACGAGCAGGCACTTCCAGACGGAGCAGATGCGCCGCGCGTGGCGGTGGACGTGGGCGCTTGGGCTCGCGCTCGCGGTCGCGCCCCGGCGCACGTACGCCGCCGGCTTCAGGCGGCTCGGGATCGATGCCGACGGGCACGGCGCCTGGTGGCTGGCGGAGATGCTTCGCAGCGACCCCGTCGCGATCGCACAGGCAGCCCGCGAGCTCGCCCGCTTTGACTCGCGCCCCTGGCTTTCGGCGATCTCGGCGCCCTGCGCGGTGCTGGTCACCTCACGTGATCGCTCGGTCCCGCCCGCCGAGCAGCGCGAGCTCGCCCGGGCGCTCGGCGCGCGGGTGCTGGAGGTGCCGCTCGACCACCTGGAGCTGACCGACCGCGCCGAGGACTTCAACCCGGCGCTGCTTGAGGCCGTGGCGGCGGTCTCGCCGGCCGAGCGAAGGCCGGCGCCTCAGGCCAGCTGAGCGCCGCGCCCATCGGCGGCGCGCAATCCGGCGCAGCGGGTCAGCTGAGCGCGCCGCCCGCCGGGCCGCAGTGGCGCGCGCGGCCGTTTGGTCCGGTAGCCTTGGCGCCGATGAGACAGCTGCGGCGCCCGATGCTCGCCCTGGCGGCCTTCCTGGTGACGCTGCTGGCCTACGCGCCCGCGGCGCTGGCCGCCGCCGACGACGGCCAGGGCTGGTGGGGCGAGACGACCGACAAGCAGATCACCGACGTGATGTTCATCACGATCGGCTTCTTCCCCACGCTGATCATCGTGCTGTCGCTGATCCAGTGGCGGCTTGACAAGCGCAAGCACGCGCGTCTTGAGGCCGAGAAGGCCCGCAGGTCAAGCGCCGAGTGGCGCGGCGGCTGGTAGCGGGCGCCCGGTCGCAGTCGCGCAGGCGAGCTCGCCGAGCGCGATGGAGTGGATCGTCGGCGCGGGCGCAGCGCCGGCCGTGCCGACGTCAAGCCACCAGAGCTCGCTCCCGATCACGACCGGCTCGGGCCCAAGCTCCCCGGTTCGCTGCGCCGACGGGGCGGGCACCGTCACCCGGCACCAGGACCTCGCGCCCGGCCTCAGCAGCTCCCAGGGATAGGAGCCGCCGGCCTCCAGCAACGCGCCGTCGGGCAGCAGGACGAGCCCTCCCTGGCCGTAGCTGAGCGTCAGCTGGCCGGCGCCGCCGTGCAGGCGGGGGACGCCGACGTCAAACCAGGCGCGGCCCCCGTCGACGGTCCGCATCACCACGTAGGGCGACAGCGGGTCGATCAGCAGCGCCGCGCGCGCCGAGGTCGCCACCAGCTCGCTGGGCTCGCACGCCTGAGCCGACGCCGGGAAGCCGACGGCCAGCCAGTGGCGGCCGCCGTCGGCCGAGCGCAGCAGCGCCTGGGCGCTGGGGATCATCGCGCAGTTGCCCGCCAGATATGGGCCGAGCGTCAGGCATGGGCCGGCGGCGGGGCATCCGAGCGGCACCGAAGCGAACCCCTGGCCGTCCGCGCTCGCAAGCTCGCCGATCGGCCGGCCGGGCTCGAAGTCCGGGAGCCCGTGGCGCACGCTCGCCGAGGAGAACACGGCCTCGAGCGCTGCGCCCCGGTAGCGGAAGCCGCCGAAGCTCTCGGCGATCGCACCGGGGGGGACCGGGAGCGGCGACCAGGTGGCGCCGTCGTCGGTGGTTTCAAGCGCCGCGTAGTAGAAGGGCGGCGGCCCGAAGGACGGCGCGACGGTGAACGCCGCCGCCAGCGCGGTCATCTGTCCCGAGGAGTCGTCGATCGGCGCCACCGCGCCGCACTGCGCGATGCCCCCGGGCGCCGAGAGCCCCTCCGCTGCCAGGGCGGCGGGCACGCCGGCGGTGGAGATGGAGCTCGTGCCCGTCGGCGTGTCAAGCTCGATCGTCTGCCCGGAGCACCACGCGACGGCGGTCGGATCGGCGGGGTCGGCCGCGATCTGGGACAGGCCGGCCGTGACGGTTGCGATCGGCGTGAGGGGATGCAGCGAGGCGAGGCCCGGTGGCGCCAGCACCCGCAGAAGCGCACGTCCGGCGACGAGCTGGTCTGGCTGGAGCCTCACCTGAGGACCGCGCCGGCGCCCTGCGAGGACCTGCACCTCAAGCCCGGCGGGAAAGCCGGCGGAGGCGATCTGCGTCAGCGGGGCATAGCCGCTCAGGCGCACGAGCTGGCCGGGCCGGGCTGACGCCGGCGCCACGCGCAGGGACGCGCACGCCGCCTGCGTCGTGCACCAGCTGGGCGCGTGGGCCACGGTCAGGTGAAACGGGGCGGAGCCCTCGGTGACCGCCGGGCATCCGCGCGCCCCGCGCAGACAGGTGATCGCAATCGGGTAGCTGCCGGTCACAAGCGGCGCCACGCGGACGGGCCCGGACTCGATCCAGGGGGCTGAGGGCACGACGACCTTTGTCGTGAAAGAGCGCCGCGAGGTCCATCGCAGCTGCGCTGAGACGTACGGGATCCCGTCCGCGCAGCCGTCCCAGCACAGCGTCGGGAAGTCCGAGGAGATCGTGCGGTGCGACAGCGCAGCCGCCAGTCGCCCGCTCACCGTGACCAGGGTCCCGGGCGGCCCCGAGGAGGGGGCCAGCGAGAGCGCCACGGCCGGCTCGCGTGGCGCCGGCGCCGGGCGGGGCTGCCGCTTGCCCGGCGGGACGCGCACCGGAGCGGGCGAGCCGAAGCTGAGGTACTGCGAGAGCACGACCGTGTGCTCGCCCGGGCGAAGCGGGCCGACGCGCATGCAGCCGCTCACCCGTCCGCTGTTGGACTGGACCACCGTCTGTCCGTATCCCACCTGTCCGTATCCCGCCGAGGCACAGGCGGACGCGCTCGCGGAGCTGGGGACGGCGAGCGCTCCCGCGCAGGCGAGCGCGGCGATCAAGACGGCCGGCGAGTGCCTGGCCTTCACGCGGCCACTGTAACGGCGTCTGCGACCGCCGTCCACCGCGGCTCGGCGCCGTCAAGGCGCCCGAGCGCGGGCCGCCCCCGTGCGGCCCGGGCGGAGGCGCAGATCACGCGGCGCCGCCTTGCGTCAGGTCGCTCGCGTGCGGACCGGCTGCGCCTGCCGCTCGCGCACCCGCCTGAGCGTGAGCACCCGCTCGGCACGGCGCTCCTCTTCGAGCATCTTCCCGCGCGCGGTCAGCAGCGCAAACTGAGTCACCAGGCCCTTCAGGCGCCTGCCGTCTGCGCGGTCCACGACGGGCAGCACGCCGAGCCCGGTCTCCGCCATCCGGTCGGCCACCGTGCGCAGGATCTCGTCCGGATAGGCGACCGCCGAGGGGCCGAGCATCGCATCGCGGACCCGCAGGCGCCGGCCCCGTTCGGCCAGCACCGCCGACCAGGGCAGCACGCCGACCAGAGCGCCGCCGCCATCCAGCACCGGGTACAGGCGCTGGCGGCGCTGAGGCGATCCCTCGGGCAGCGCCTCGTAGACCTCGTCGAGGGTCATCTCGGGCTCCACGGTGAACACGTCGGTGTCCATCAGCTCGCGCACGAACGTGGCCTCCAGCGGGTCGACCGCGTACTCGCGCATCACGTGGAAGCCCCTGCGCGCCACCTTCTCGGTGAGGATCGAGCGGCGCAGCACGAGCACGCTGATCAGGTGCGACACCGTCGCGGCGACCAGCAGCACGAGCAGGCTGTTCTGGTCGTGGGTCAGCTCGAACGCGAACACGATCGCGGTGAAGGGCGACCGCGTCACGCCGCCGAGCGCCCCCGCCATCCCGATCAGCGCGTACACGTCCACCGTGGCGCCCGGGAGCAGATGCCCAAGCAGCGCGCCGATCGCCGCGCCGATCATCAGGATCGGCGCCAGGATTCCGCCGCTCGTGCCGCTTGAGAGGCTGATCGACCAGATCGCGAGCTTGACCACCAGCAGCGTGGCCAGCGCCCCGACCCCGAGCTGGCCGAGGAGCTCGGCGTGGATCGAGTTGTAGCCCACCCCGAGCGCCCGTGGGTCGATCAGCCCGCCGATGCCGACCACCAGCCCGCCGATCAGCGGCCACCACATCCAGTGCAGGTGGCCGGTCAGCTTCAGGAACATGTCCTCGGCCCCGTAGACCGCAGCGGTCATCACCAGCGCGCCCAGGCCTGTGGCGAGGCCGACCACGGCGGCGCCGAGCAGCGACACCCCGCCGAACGCGGGGTGCGCCGGCACGGGGAACAGCGGCTGGGGACCGACGAGGCCGTGGGAGGCCATGACCATGCGCAGCGCGTCGGCGACCGCGGCCGCGAGCCCGATCGGCACCATCGACCGGGGCCTGAACTCGAACACCAGCAGCTCGACCCCGAACAGCGTCGCGGCCACCGGGGTGCCGAACACGGCGCTCATGCCGCCGGCCGCGCCGGCGACCAGAAGCGCCCTGCGCTCGGCGGCGGTGAGGCGGAAGAGCTGGCCCACGAGCGAGCCGAACGCGCCGCCGGTGAGGATGATCGGCCCCTCGGCGCCGAACGGGCCGCCGGTGCCGATCGCGACCGCGCTCGCGACCGGCTTGATGAACGCGAGCCGCGGCTGGACCCGGCTGCCGCGCAGCAGGATGTTCTCAAGCGCCTCCGGGATCCCATGGCCGCGGATCTGCTCGGTGCCAAAGCGCGCGAGCAGCCCCACGACCAGCCCGCCGCCGACCGGGATCACGATCGCGATCGCGCCCAGCGTGTTGGCGTTCGGCGACACCAGGCGGACGTTCAGCTGCTGGTAGTAGACGAGGTGAGTGATGAAGCCGATCATGTCCAGCAGCGCGAGCGAGATCGCCGCGCTGATCACGCCGACCGCGAGGGCGAGCGGCACCAGCACCAGGACGCGGGGCCGTGTGGTGAAGTCGCCCAGCCTGCGCTCCGGCGCGCCGCGCGGCCGCGCCTCCTCGCCCAGGTAGCTCGCCTCGCCCGCGGTCGGGTGCGACGCAGCGTGATCGGGCGAGGCTGGAGCTCCCGGCGCGCGATCGGGCGCGGGCGCTGCCTGATCCGGCGCGGGCGCTGCCTGACCGGGCTCGAGCGCCTCCTTCAGATCGCTGCGCGGCCCCAGACGGGCCCCGGCGTGCTCGCTCAAGCCGCGCCGCGTCCCGCGCGCCGGCCGGCTTTTGATGCGCAGATCGCCCAATGCATCGTGCCCAGATGTTATCGTGCAAAGAGTGAAGTTGACCGATGCCGACTACGCTCGGCTGCTGGCCCTGCGAACGGGGCTTCGGCGCTTCGAGCGCTGGAGCGCGCGCCAGGCCGAGAACGCTGGCCTCACCCCCGCCCAGCATCAGCTGCTGCTCGCCGTGCGAGGCCACGGCACCCAGGAGGGGCCGACGATCGGCGAGGTGGCCGACTACCTGCTGCTGCGCCACCACAGCGTGGTCGGGCTGGTCGACCGCGCCGAGGCGGCCGGGCTGGTGCGCCGCACGCGCGGCGAGGACGATCACCGCGTGGTTCGCCTGACGCTGACCGAGCTGGGCGCCGAGCGCCTGCGCGCGCTGTCCGAGCTTCACGTGCAGGAGCTGGAGCGGCTGCAGCTGAGACTGCCGGCCGCATGGGAGGGGCTCGCGCCGGCGCACCGCGCGCACGGGTTCGCCGCGGGGCGAGCCGCCGGACGCCCGGGCGACGCGGGCCCCGCGACCGGACGCGCGGGGAGCGCGGACCCAGACGCCGGACGCGCGGCCGGCCGCGGGCGCAGGTGAGCTGAGCATCGCGCTCTGCCCCGACGCGTCAGCTCAAAGCGCCTCCTCGCCGCGTGGCGGGGCGGGCTGGTCCTCAGTCCAGCCCGCCGCCGACCCGGACGCCGGACGCGGCCGCAGCCGCGCCAGCCGCTTCGGCGTCGGGCTCCGGCGCCGCGCCGGGCGCCGCCTCGGGCTCCCGCGCGCTCGCCCCAGCCCGCCGCGCGGCGGCCCCTCCGAGCACGAGCGGGACCAGCGCGGCGAACGCCAGCGAGCCGCCGCCTCCGACCCAGAAGGCCACGCGCGAGACCGCGATCGCGGTCAGCGCCCCGCCGAGCAGGTAGCCGATCCCCGGCGCGAGCAGCGCCGTGGACTCGGAGAACCCCATCATGATCGCCATCCACTGCGACGGCGAGCGCTCCTGCACGGCCGTGCGCGCGGCCACCCATTCGACGCTGTTGCCGATCCCCGCGATCGCGGCGCCGACCAGCGCCAGCGGCAGCGATGGGGCCAGCGCCATGATCGAGAAGCCGATCCCAAGCGCCAGCGACCCGCCGGCGATCAGCGCGGCGGCCGAGCTGTGACGCCAGCGCGCGTAGATGCCGCTGCCAAGCACGCAGCCGCCACCCCAGCAGGCCATCAGGATCCCGTAGCCGTCCGGCCCCGCGTGCAGCGTCCGCTGCGTGTAGACGACCTCGATCGGGACCGTGATCGTGAAGAACACCATCCCGAGCGTCTGCATCCAGATCAGCCTCGCGAGCATGCCGTCGGCGTGCGCGTGCGCGACCCCGTCGCGCAGGCGTCGCAGCACCGAGCCCTCCTCCACGTCGACGCGCGGGAGCGCGGTCAGCGCCAGGGTCAGCGCCATCGCGGCGAACAGGGCGCTGTTGACAGCCAGCGCAGCCGCGGTGCCGCCCGCCACCACCACCGCGCCGCCGAGCACCGGGCCGCCCATGTACGCCAGCCAGCCGAGCAGGCTGGCGATCGTGTTGCCCTCCCGCAGCACGCCGGCCGGCTTGAGGACCTCGGTGCGCGCGGCCGATGCGAGCGAGCGCCCGGTGGCCGCCAGCGCGCCGTCGGCGACGGTCACCGCGAGCACCGGCACGAGCGTGAAATGGCGCGCGAGGTACGCGAGCGCGCCGAACAGGACCGCCTCGGCCAGGTACACGCCGCAAAGCACACGCCGGGGTTCCAGGCGCTCCGCGTGGGCCACGATCGCGGGCGCCAGCAGCGCGGGCAGCACCTGGGCGCAGACGAAGTAGGCCGCCGTGCCCAGCGCGCTGCCGGTGCGCCGGTACACCAGGACGGCCAGCGCGAGGGTGCCGACGAACCAGGCCAGCTCGTTGAAGGCGAACGCCGCCAGCAGACGCCTGAAGACCGGCATCCGCAGGCAGGCGGTCACGCGGCCGAGTCCCCCCGCGCGCAGCTCGGCCGGGATGCGGGCGCGCTCAAGGTGTCCGACGCCTCCCCGCCATTGACTGGACGCGGATCATATTGCACCGGCGATCGGTCTGTGGGGCCGAGCCGCCGCGCGGCCCGTGGGGCGCGGGCGGGCGACGCACGGCCCGCGACGCACGCGTCAGCGGCAGGCGGCCGCGAGCCGGCGGGGGCGGCCCGTGGCGCGGCGGGCGAGCGGCCGACGGGCGGCCGCCGAGCAGCGTGTCGCGCTGCTCGGGCTGTCATCCTGCGGGTGCATGTCGATCCGAGCCCGTGCCTGGCACCGCCGCCGCACCTTCCACCACTCCGAGTTCCCGCCGCATCGGCTGGCCGCCGAGCGCCGCGAGACCGTGTCGGTGTGCCTGCCGGCGCGCAACGAGGAGCGCACGATCGGCGCGATCGTCTCGGCCCTGGTCCCGCTGCGCGAGATCGGCGTGGTCGATCAGATCGTGGTGGTCGACGCGTCCACCGACGCGACCGCCGAGATCGCCCACTCGCTCGGGGCCGAGGTCCACGATCAGGCGCGGCTGCGTCCCGAGCTGGGCCCCGTGCTGGGCAAGGGGGACGCGATGTGGCGCGCGCTGGAGGTGCTCCGCGGCGATGTGGTCTGCTTTCTGGACGCCGACTCCGACCAGTTCGGGCCGCACTTCGCCTGCGGGCTCCTGGGCCCGCTTCTGTGCCGCGATGACGTGGAGTTCGTCAAGGGGCTCTACCGCCGCCCCTTCCGCGTGGGCGACACGACGCTGCCCGACGGCGGCGGCCGGGTGACCGAGCTGACCGCGCGCCCGCTGCTGAACCTCTTCTACCCGGACCTGGCGGCGGTGCGCCAGCCGCTGGCCGGGGAGATCGCGGCCCGGCGCGAGCTGCTGGAGCGCCTCCCGTTCGCCACCGGCTACGGGGTCGACATCGCGCTGCTGATCGACGCCTACCGGACGGTCGGGCTTGACGGGATCGCGCAGGTCGACCTGGACATGCGCCAGAACGCGCACCAGTCGCTGCGCGCGCTGGGGCCGATGGCCTTCGCGGTGCTGCAGGCGGTCTCCGTGCGCCTGCAGCGGGAGGGCCGGCTGCACGGTCCGCTGGCGCCGACGTTCCTGGTGGCGGGCGAGGAGGAGCTCACGGGGCTCGCCCACGAGCCGGTGGAGCGCCCGCCGCTCGCCGAGCTGCGGGCGGCCGCCTGACCGGCGGCGAGCTTGCCCGCCCGCGCAAAGGGCCTCACCGCTCCGCCGACCGCGCGAACGCCGCCCGCGCCGCGCGCGAGCCCGCGGACGCCGCCTCGGTCCAGCTTTGGGTGCCGTGGTCGCGCAGCTCGCGCGCGGCCCGCTCTGCCGCGGCGAGCGCCGCGAACGCGAACCCTCCGCCCACCGAGATGCGCGCCACCCCAAGCTTCGCCAGCTCGGCGACCGTGGGCGAGCCGGCGCGCACCAGCACGTTGACCGGGGCGTCCACCGCGGCGACGATCGCGGCGATCTGGCGCGGATCGGTCGGCCCGGGCGCGTAGAGGACGTCCGCCCCCGCCCGCCGGTAGGCGCGCAGCCTGGCGATCGTGTCGTCCAGGTCCTCGCGCCCGTGCAGGTGGTTCTCGGCGCGCGCGGTGACCACCAGCGGCACCGGCGCGTCGTGCGCGACCGCGACCGCGGCCGCCACGCGCCCAGCGGCGACCTCCAGCGGGTAGATCGGGTCCCGAGGGTCGCCCGTGTGGTCCTCGATCGAGAAGCCCGCAAGCCCGGCGGCGACCGCGCCCCGGGCGGTCTGCGCGACGCCCTCGGCGTCTGAGGCAAAGCAGCTCTCGAGGTCCGCGGAGACGGGGACGTGGACCGCGCGCACGATCGCGCCGGCATGCTCCAGCGCCTCCTCGCGGCTGACCGATCCATCCAGGCGTCCGAGCGTGGCGGCAAAGCCGCTGGAGGTGGTCGCCACGGCCGCAAAGCCCATCGACTCGAGCAGCCTCGCCGAGCCGGCGTCCCAGGCGTTTGGCATCAGCAGCGGCCGGCCGGGGCGGTGCAGGCGCGCAAAGCGCGCGGCAAGCGCCGCCCGGCCGTGCGCAGGTGCATCGAGCCGGCCGCTCATCGGCTGTCGGAAGCTGCCTCGGGGCCGTCGCTCGCCCGGCCGTCCGCGGGTGGCGCCGGCGCTTGCGCCGGGCGTGCCGGCACACCAGTCTGGGCCGTGCGACGCCGGGGGCCGAGCTCCGCGAGGCGCCGCAGCGTGCCCTCCAGGTCGGCCTCCGTCGTGCGCGGGTTGATCGTGCACAGCCGCAGCGCCGGGCGGCCGCGCAGGCTCGTGCTGGTCAGCGCGGCGTAGCCGTCGCCGGTCAGCCGCGCCACGGCGGCGGCGTGCTCGCCGGCGTCCCAGCCGTCGCGCGTGAACGTGACGATCCCCAGCTGCGCCGGGGTCACCACGCGCCACGGAGGGTCGCGCTCGAGCATCCCCTGGGCGATCAGCGCCAGCTCGATCCCGCGCGCCACCGCGTCCCTGAGCGCCCTCGCCCCGTGCATGCGCAGCGTCAGCCACAGCTTGACCGCGCGAGCGCGCCGGGACAGCTCAAGCCCTCGGTTGCCGAAGTCGACCGTGCCGGGCTCAAGCTGCACGTCGGCCAGGTACTCGGGGCGCATCGCGAACGTGCGCTCCAGCGCGCCGGCGTGGCGGACGAGCACCAGGCCGGCATCGTAGGGGGCGAACAGCCACTTGTGCGGGTCGACGACCAGCGAGTCGGCCAGCTCCAGGCCCGCCAGCGCGCGGCGCCCGGCGTCGCAGGCGGCGGCCGCCGCGCCGTAGGCGCCGTCCACGTGCAGCCACAGCCCCTCGGCCGCGCACACGGACGCGATCCCCTCAAGCTCATCGACGGCGCCGGTGTTGGTCGTCCCGGCGGTGGCGATCGCCACGGCGGGACGCTGGCCGCGCCGCCGGTCGGCGGCGACCGCGTCGGCCAGCGAGCGAGCGTCCATCCGCAGGCGCTCGTCGCTGCCCAGCGTGCGGATCTGCTCTGCGGACCAGCCGAGCGCCAGCAGCGCGCGGCGGATCGAGGCATGCGTCTGATCGCACAGATACGCGACGCCCGCGCCCCGCTGCGCGCGCGCCACCGCGAGCGCCGTCATGTTGGCCAGCGACCCGCCGCTGACCAGCAGTCCCTCCCACCCCCGCGGCAGGCCCAGGAGCGCGGCGAGCCAGTCGATCGCCACCAGCTCAACGGTCGCCGGGCCGGCGCCCCCGCCCCAGCTGCTGGCCAGCGCGTTGAAGCCCGTCGACAGCCAGTCGCCCAGCACGCCGGAGAACGACGAGGGGCCGGGCACGCGCGCAAAGTACCGGGGGTGGTCGCCGTGCTGCATGTGCTCGAAGGCGACGTCGGTGAGAGCCTCAAGCGCTGCCCGCGCGTCGCCGGGCTCCTCGGGCAGCGGCCCGCCGAGGCGCTCGAGCAGCGACGCCGGCTCGCCGGTCCGGATCGCCGGCCGTTCGGCCAGGGTGGCGAAGTGGTCCACGACCCGGTCGACCACCCAGTGGCCGAGCTCGCGCATCTGCTCTGCGGGCATCCCCAGCGCGTCTGTGGCCGGACGGTCGTCCATGGGCGCATCCAAGCAGAGGCGCGCGCGGCTTGCCGGGCGCTCGCTTGCGCGCGGCGCGGTCAGGCCAGCGAGATCCAGGTCGTCTTCAGATGCGTGTAGGAGAGCAGGGCGTGCAGCGAGCGGTCGCGGCCGTGGCCGGAGTCGCGTATGCCGCCGAACGGCGTCGCCATCGAGGAGGCATCGAAGGTGTTGACCCAGACGGTTCCTGCCCGCAGCCGCCGCGCGAGCGTCCCCGCCCTGTTGAGGTCCCCCGTCCACACCGCGGCGGCCAGGCCGTAGCTGGTGCCGTTTGCAAGCTCAAGCGCGTGCTCGACGTCCCGGGCGCGCTGCACCGTGAGCACCGGCCCGAACACCTCCTCTGAGACGATCGCCCGCCCGGGGTCGTCGGAGGAGTCGACGATCACCGGCGACATGTAGGCGCCCCCAAGGATGGGGGGAGGCGAGGGCTTCGCCCCGTGGACGATCTGCGCCCCATCGCGCAGGGCCCGGTCGACGTGGGCGCGAACGTTCTGCAGATGCTCGGTGGAGATCAGCGCGCCCAGGACCGTGTCCTCCAGCGCCGGATCGGCCGGGACGAAACGTGCCGCGACCGCCCGCAGCCGGTCGAGCAGCTCGTCGGCGACGGGCTCCTCCACGACCACGCGCGACCCGGCGTGGCAGGTCTGCCCGGCGTTGTAGAAGATGCTTGCGCCGATCGCCTGCGCCGCCGCCGCCAGGTCGCGCGCATCGGCGAGCACGACCTGCGGGCTCTTGCCGCCCAGCTCGAGCGACACCTGCTTGCCGTTGGACTCGCCCGCGTAGCGCTGAAACAGGCGGCCGACCGCCACCGAGCCGGTGAACGCGACCTTGTCGATGTCCGGGTGGCGACCGACCGCCGCTCCGGCCTCCTCGCCAAAGCCGGGCACCACGTTGAGGATCCCTTCGGGGACGCCGGCCTCGGCGGCGAGCTCGGCCAACACCAGGGCCGAGAGCGGAGACTGCTCGGCCGGCTTGAGGACCACCGAGTTGCCGGCGGCCAGCGCGGGGGCCAGCTTCCACGCGGCGATGATCAGCGGGTAGTTCCACGGCACGACCGCGCCCACGACGCCGAGCGGCTCCCGGCCGATGAGCGCCAGCTGGTCGGCCGCGGTGGGAGCGATCTCGCCGTAGACCTTGTCGACCGCCTCGCCGTACCAGCGGATGCAGCGCGCGGCGTTCACCACGTCGACGCTGCGCGCGTCGGAGATTGGGTGGCCCGTGTCGCGGGACTCGATCCCTGCCAAGCGCTCGGAGCGCTCGAGCATCAGCTCGGACAGCCGGATCAGGATCCGCCCGCGCTGGGCGGGGTCGGCGAGCGCCCAGTCGCCGCGCTCAAACGCGGCGCGCGCGGCACGCACCGCCCGGTCCACGTCCGGGGCGCCGCAGCGAGCCACCGAGCAGAGCACGGAGCCGTCGCGAGGCGAGACCGCCGGGAACGTGCGGCCGTCGAGCGCGTCGACGAAGCGCCCGTCGATGAACGCCTGCGTCCGGATACCCAGATCGCGGACGTCGGGCAGCGATGCGCCTGCGGTGCCGGTCGCTGCGTGCGCCGGGCCGCCGGCGTCGTCGTGGGCCTTCTCCCCGAAGGGCGCCCGGTCCTGCTGGGGGGTCTGCTCGTCCACCGTCATCTCCGTCTCATGGCTGGTCTGCGAGCTGCGGGTCGATCATGACCACCGAGCGGCTGCCCTCGCCCCTGCGCATGCGCTCAAAGGCCTCCGGTATGCCGTCCAGCTCGATCCGGTGCGACACCACGTCGGCCAGCGGCAGGCGCCCCGCGCCGGCGAGCTCGGCCAGGCCGCGCAGCGCGCTGGGCGGATCGGCCGAGGCGTAGTAGCTGCCGATGATCCGCTTCTCGGAGAGGAACTCGATCGCCGGCAGCGACACCTCCACGCCCACCCGCGCCAGTCCGACGACCACCGCCGTGCCTCCGGGACGGATGGCATCCCACGCCAGGCGCATCGTGGCGGGCGACCCCACGACCTCGAGCGCGTGGTCGACGCCGCCGCCGGTCAGCGCGCGGACCCGGCCGGCCGGATCGGGGTCGCCGGCGAGCACTCCGTCGGTGGCGCCCAGGCGCCTGGCCGCCTCCAGCTTCCGCTCGCTGACGTCGACGGCGATGATCTGCGCAGCGCCCGCCAGGCGCGCGGCGGCCACCGCCTGCAGGCCCACTCCGCCGCAGCCGACGACGCAGACCCGGTCGCCGATGCCCACCCGAGCCGCGTGACTGATGGCACCGAACGCGGTCAGCGCGCCGCACCCCAGAAGCGCCGCCTGCCAGAGCGGCAGCTGGCGCGGGATCTCGACCACCGCCGCCGCGTCCAGCACCGCGTACTGGGCGAAGCACGCCACCCCGAAGCCGTGCTGCAGGACGACGCCGTCGCCCGCCGTCAACCTCGACATCCCGTCGGCCATCATCCCGGCGAGCGAGCGGCGGCCGGCGGGCTCGCATAGGGTCCGCTCGCCGCGGCGGCAGGGGTCGCACAGGCCGCACGGCGCGACCATCGTCAGCGCGACGTGATCGCCGATCGACAGCCCCCGGACGCCCTCGCCGATCGCGTCGATCACCCCGGCGCCCTCGTGCCCGAGCACGACCGGCCAGCGTCCGGCCCCCAGGCCACCCTCCGCCAGGTGCATGTCGGAGCGGCACACGCCCGCCGCGGCGATCCGCACGCGAACCTCGCCGCGCGCCGGCGCGGCGAGCATCACGGTCTCCACCCCAAGGACCCCCGGCTCGCGCAGCACGAGGGCCCGCATCTCGATCGCGCCGCTCAAGGCCGCCGCCGACGGCCCGGCGCGTGTGGCTGGTGTCTCGTCATCCGGCGCTCAGGACTTGATGTAGGCGTCCTTGAGGAAGATCTGGGAGAGCGGCGTCGGAAGCAGCCCGCCCACCTTCAGGGTCGACGCCGTCGGAATGTCCAAGAAGTAGGGGATCACGACCGGTGTCTGCTCGAGCAGCAGCGTCTCGATCCTGCCCGCTATCTGCCTCTGGGCCTGCAGGTCGACGGCGGCGATGTACTGCTTGACGAGACTGTCGTACTCGGGGTCTGAGAAGTGGGCGGCGTTCCACGGGCCGCCGGTCATCAGCACGGCCTGGAGGTAGACGTTGGGCACGCCCCGGCCGCCGTAGTCGACCAGCGACATGGGCGCGTCCAGCCAGTCGGAGTTGCCGAACGTGGCCTTGCCGTAGTAGTTGGCCTGCGTCTCGATGTTCAGCTTGATGTCGACCCCGATCTTGCGCGCCGACGCCTGGATGACCTGCGCCAGCTGGGGGATCTCCTGATACTGCTCGGTGTCCAGCACGGTGCTGAAGCTCGGGTGCCCGGCCGCCTCCAGCAGCTGCCGTGCCTTGGGGATGTCCTGCGTGCGCTGCGGGATGCTCAGGTCCGAGGACCGAAACACGGGCGCGAACGGATTGTCGTTGGCCACCACGCCATAGCCCTCCAGCAGGGCCTGAATGATCGCCGGGCGGTCAAGCGAGTAGGCGATCCCCTGCCGAACCCGAGGATCGCGGAAGGGCTCCTGGTCGCAGCGCATCGACAGCTCCCGGTGGCCCGAGGTCCTGAGCTTGATGATCGAGTACTGACTGGGGTTTGAGAGGATCGCCTCGGCTCCGAACGGGATGAACTGCACGACCACGTCCACCGTGCCGCCCTGCAGCGCCAGCAGCTGCGGCTGCTGGGAGGAGTAGAAGCTGAACGCGGTGCCGTCGAGGTTGGGCGCTCCGCCCCAGTGCGACGTGTTGGCGACGAACGTGGCGCCCTGGTTGGTCGTGTAGCTCTGCAGCTTGAACGCGCCGGTGGCGATCATCGTCCTGCCCCAGGTGGCGAAGTCCGTCCCCTTGGGGACGATGATCGCGTTGTAGTTGTCCGATGAGACGAAGTAGGGGAAGTTGCCGTTGGGCGACTCGAGGTGGAAGGCGACCGCCTGCGGGCCTGCCTTGACGACCCCCTCCGGCTTGAGCACGCCCTCGAAGGTCGAGAGCGCGTTTGAGGCGTTCTTGGGGTCGGCCAGCTGCTGGAAGGTGTAGACGACGTCGTCGGCGGTCATCGGGCGGCCGTCGTGGAAGGTCACGCCGTCGCGCAGCTGGAACGTCCAGACGTCGCCGGCCGCAGACGGCGACCAGCTCGTGGCCAGCATCGGCTCGAGCGCCAGCTTGAGGCTGTTGTCCAGCGCCAGGAACTCGCCCACCTGGGAGAGCATGCAGATGCCCCCGCCGTCGTCCACCAGCAGCGGGTTCATCGCCGTCGCCGGCACCTGGGAGGCGAGCTTGAGCGTTCCGCCCTTGGGCACCGGACCCGCGGCGGAGCTCGACGAGGCGACCGGCGCCGAGCTCGAGGAGGAGCTGGCGCCGGAGCTGCCGCACGCCGCCAGGACCGCTCCCATGGCCGATGCCGACAGCCCGATCACTGCCCCACGGCGCAGGAACGCCCGGCGGTCCAGACGATCTGCGATCAGCTCGTCGACGTAATGGTTCTCCAGCTCAGAGAATCCGCTGCGGAGAGCGTCGAGCTGGCGATGATCGATATTGCCCATCCTCGCCTCACCTTCCGGTCCGGGGCGACGGGCGGCCGCCCCGCGTTGTCGTTTGCCCGATAGAGCCGGCGCGCCGGGATGGCGCGCGCGCTGCACGCTTGACGTCCTGATCGTGCGTGGGCGATGGCGCCTCCTGCGCGCGGGATGCCCCCGTGGCACCGGCGCCGGGGCGCATGCTCCAGCGGCGCTCGGATCGCCGGCGCTCACGCATCGCAGCCGACCGCGCCGTCGCCCGCGGCCTGGATCGTTGCGGGAAACCCGGGCGCTCGCAGATCCGTGCGCAGCGCGTCCTCCAGCAGCCGGACGACCATCGGCGACCACGCGGATCCGCCGTACTGCTCGCGCGCCCGCACGAAGGTCTGCTCAGCGAGCGCGGTGAGCTCCAGCGGAACCCCATGCTCGCGACCCAGGGCGTGGGCGAAGCCCAGGTCCTTGCAGGCCAGATCCAGCGTGAAGCCGATGTTGTAGCTCCCGTTGAGGATCACCTGGCTCTCGGTCTCGTGCACGAAGCTGTTGCCCGAGCTGTTGCGGATCGCGTCAAAGGCCGTGGCCAGATCCAGGCCCGCGCGCCGCGCGAGCATCAGCGCCTCTCCGAGGGCGACCACGTGGGTTAGGGCGAGCATGTTGGTGATCACCTTCATGACCGAGGCGCTGCCCAGCGGACCGAGGTAGAGGATGCGCCGGCCGAGCGCCTCCAGCACGCGACGGTGGGATTCGAAGATCGCCCGCTCGCCGCCGACCAGGACCGTCAGCCGGCCTGCGGCGGCGAGGTGCACGCCGCCGGTGACCGGAGCCTCCAGGCAGTGGATGCCGGCATCCTGTGCCAGGGTGGCGATGCGCCGCAGCTCGTGCAGGTCGTTGGTGCTGGTGTCGATCCACGTCGCACCGGGCGCAAGCCCCGCGAGCAGGCCGTCCTGGGGATCGCACACCACCTCGGCGACCGCGCGCGGCGAGGGCAGGCAGGTCACGACGCTCTCCGACGCGCGCGCCACCGCCACCGGGGAGTCGGCCCATCCGGCCCCCGCGGCCAAAAGCCCCTCGGCGGCAGCCCGGTCGCGATCGTGCACGGTCAGCTGAAAGCCGCCGTGCACCAGCCGTCCGGCGAGCTGGCCGCCCAGGTTGCCCAGCCCGACGAACCCGAGCCTCACGACGCCGCCCTCATCAGCGCTCGCGCCCGGCGCGCCGCGCCCGCGGCGCGTCGATGTAGTCCGGCTCCAGGTGCAGGGCATCGCCGTCGTATGGGTGCGCCCTCGCGACCGTCTCGTCGAGCTCGACCCCGAGGCCCGGCGCGGCCGGCGGCACCACGTAGCCGGACTCCCACTGGATCGGGGACCTCAGAAGCTCGGCGCCGAAGCCGTCCCAGCAGCCGATGCCCTCCAGGATGAGGAAGTTGGGGCTGCAGGCGGCCAGCTGCACGTTGGCCGCGGCGACCACCGGGCCGCAGTAGAGGTGCGGCGCGATCTGCGCATAGTGGGCCTCCGCCATGCCGGCGATCTTCTTTGCCTCAAGCAGGCCGCCGGCGCGCCCGAGGTCCATCTGCAGGATCGACGCCGCGCCGGCCGCCAGCAGGCGACCGAACTCGAACTTCCCGGCCAGGCGCTCGCCGGCGGCGATGGGGATGCTCGTGGAGCGGGCGACCACCGCCATCTGCTCGGGCAGGTCGGGGGGCACCGGCTCCTCCAGCCACAGGGGGTCAAACGGCTCAAGCACTCTGGCGAAGCGGATCGCGCCGGACGGCGTGAACTGCCCGTGGGTGCCGATCAGAAGATCGCAGCGTCCACCCACCGCCTCGCGGATCCTGCTCACGTACTCCCTGACGCGATCAAGCTCACCGGGGCCCGGCTGGCGGGGGTCAAGCGTCGTGTAGCGATCGGCGGGGTCGAACTTGACGGCGGTGAACCCCAGGTCGGCGTAGGCGGCGGCGCGCTCGGCCGCGACGTCCGGGTCCCGGTACACGTCGGCTGGGTCACCCTCCTCGGGGTACAGGTACGTGTAGGTCCGCAGGCGCTCGTGGACCAGGCCGCCCAGCAGCTCATACGCCGGACGCTCGAGCGCCTTGCCGACGATGTCCCACATGGCCATCTCCACGGCGCTGAGGACGCTCAGCAGGGTGATGTCGGAGCGGGCCGAGTACCCCCGCCCGTAGACGTCGCGCCACAGCGCCTCGATCGCGAACGGGTCGGCCCCGATCACATGTCGGTCGCAGACCTCCTCGAGCATCGCCTGCACCGGGCGCGGCCCGAACGCGGCCCCGTAGACCTCACCGATGCCCTCGATCCCGTCTTCGGTCGTGAGCTTTAGAAACACGAAGTAGCGCCCGCCGAACTGCGGCTGCGGGTTGCCGACGGTGAGGGTGGCGGCCGATGCGATTCTCATGGGCTCAGCTCAGGAGACCCGGGCCTCGAAGGCCGGCAGCCACGAGACCAGCTCGGACAGCTGCGCGCCGGCGCGCCTCAGGCAGTCGACGATCGTCGCGCGCCGATCCCCGAGGGCCCGGGAGATCGGCACCAGCGTGGTCAGGGCCGCCAGGGGCACGCCGCGACCGTTGAGGATCGGGACCGATGCGGCGTACAGGCCGTTGGCCGTCTCCTCGACGTTCTCCGCATACCCCCTGTCGGCGACGGCGTCCAGGATCTGCGCGAGCTCCTGAAATCCACCGAGGCGCCGCCCGGTCGGCGTCACCAGAGCACGGCCGGAGAAGCGCGCCCGCACCAGCGCTCGCTCCTGCCGCGCGAGCATCACCCGGCCGCTGGCCGACGCGAACGCGGGCGTTTTTGACCCGACGTGCGTCACGTAGCGGACCGGCTGGCTGGTCTCCTCGATCGCGAGGTACAGCGACTCGCCGCCGTCGAGCACCGCCAGCGCGATCGTCTCGTCCAGCTCGTTGACGAAGTGGGCGGCCACGGTCCGGAACGCCGTGACGATCGGCAGGTCCTCCGAGCGGGACCGCAGACGCAGCGCCCTGATCCCGAGCGCGTAGCGGCCCTCCTGATCTCGGATCGCCCAGCCGCGCTCGACCAGGATCGCGCAGATCCGGTGGGCGGTGCTCTTGGCCAGCGACAGCTCCCGCGCCATCTCAGACAGCTGCACCGTCCCGCGAGCGGCGATCAGGTCGAGGATCGCGAGCGTCGCCTGAACCCCGGCGGAGGCGGTGCGCCCGCCGATGGGCTCGGACAGGTCAGGCGCGCCGCCGCCAAGCCCGGTGGTGTGGATGTCTCCGCGCGCGCGTTCCATATCTCGAACCTTGTTCGCCTGATGCTACCACAGTTGCGCCTGGAGCGCAAGCTCAGCGATGGTGGCCGCTCGGCGCAGCTGCGTGATCGCCGCCTGCCATCGGCCATCACTTGTCCGCGCAGGTGCGGCAGTCGCCGGCCCCACGCGCGAGGCGGCCTGTCAGCCCCGCACGAGACGCGCCCGTGAGCCGCGTTCGTTTCTACGAACGCTGTTCGGCTGATCGGAAAGCGTGCGGCCTGCGACCGGCACCCGCCGGCTGAGCCGGCGGCGAGCAGGCGAGCCCAGGGGAGGGGCGCGGCGCCGCGGCCGGCGCGCGTCAGCGGCGACGCCGCAGCAGTCCCAGCGCGGCCAGGAACCCCAGCGCCAGCGCGGCCAGCGGCACAGCGTGGGCGCGGGCGCGAGACCACAGGGACGGGGAGGGCTGGCCGGCGGCGGGCGTCGCGGCGGCGGCCGGGCCATACAGCGGCGCCGGGCGCTCCGGCGCGGCGGGCTCCGGCGCTGGCTCTGGCGCGGCGGGCTCTGGCGCGGCGGGCTCTGGCGCGGCGGGCTCCGGCGCGGCAGGCTCAGGCGCGGACGGCTCGGCGGCGGTCACTTCAGATGCGGCGGTCACTTCAGATGCGGCGGGCACCTCAGGTGCGGTGGGCACCTCGGGTGCGGCGGGCACCTCGGGGGCGGCGGACACAGATGCGGCCGGCTCGGGCGCTGGCGGCTTGCGGGCGGCCGGCCCCTCCTCCTCAAGCATCGCGCGCAGCCGGTCGGCGAACTGCCGCAGCAGCCGCGCGCCGATCTCCTCGATCATCCCGCCGCGACCGAACCTCGCCAGGCGCCCGGTTATCTGGTACTCGGTGCTGACCCCCACGAGCGCGCCGCCGTCGCTGCCGTCGTTCACCGTCAGCGTGATCGTGGCGCTCGCCGTCCCCTGGCCACGCCGGTCGGTGCCGCTGGCGCGCAGGGTCGCGACGCGGCGCTGCTCGTCGCTTGCCTCAAGCGCCACGCTGCCGCTGTAGGCGGCGGCGGCCGGCCCGACCTTGACGTTGAACCTGCCGGCCCAGCTGCCGTCCTCGTTGCGACCCTCGATCTCGGCGCCCGGCAGGCAGGGCGCCACGCGCTCGACGTCGACCAGCGCCGACCAGACGCGGTCCGGCGGCGCGGGCACCTCAAACGACTGCTGAAGCTGCATCTGCGACCTCCTCCAGGTCCCGGGGCGTATCGACATCCCGATCCGAGCACAGATGGCCGACCTCGACCAGCCGCGCGCCCGACAGCAGCGAGCGCGCGCCGCGGTCGCCGGACAGGGCCATCGCCGCCGCGATCTGCTCGCGCCCGAGCAGGACCGGGTGACCGGGCCTGCCGTCGTAGCAGGCGCGCGCGGGCGGCCGCTCGGCGGCGAGGCGCTCGATCGCCTCCGTGCTGACGAGCGGCGCGTCGCCGAGCGTCACGACCACGCGCTCGGCGCCCTCCAGCTGCTCGAGCCCCGCGCGCAGGGAAGCGCTCTGGCCCTCCCGCCAGCGCTCGCAGACGACGACCGACGCGCGCCCGAAGTCGACCGCAGCGCGGACCGCGTCGGCGTGCGCGCCGAGCACGACCACCACGCGCTCGAGCGCCCGGGCAGCGCAGGCCGCGTCCACAGCCCACTGCAGAAGCGGCCGTCCGCGCAGGGACGCGAGCTGCTTGGGGCGCCCGCCGAAGCGCGTCGCCCCGCCCGCGGCGAGCACAAGACCGGCGGCGCGCGCGGAGTCGGCCAGGGGCGACGGCGCGGCCGCGGGCGACGGCGCGGCCGCGGCCGCGGGTCCGGATGCGGCGCCCGCGGCGCTCACATCTCCTCCAGCAGCTGCGCGAGCTGCTCGATCGACGCCAGCGAGTTGCCCGCCAGCAGGCGGTCGGTGTGCGGCACCGCCGCCTGCATCCCGCGCGCCAGCGGCTGGTAGTCGGGGTGGGCGGCCAGCGGGTTCAGCCACACGAGCCTGTGGGCCGCGCGCCTGAGCCGCGCCATCTCGGCGTCCAGCTGCGCCGGGTCGCCCCGGTCCCAGCCGTCGGAGAGGATCACGATCACCGCCCCGCGTCCGATCCGCCTGCCGTGCGCCCGGTTGAGCTCGGCGATCGCCGCGCCGATCCGGGTTCCGCCGGAGAAGTCGGTGACCGCGGCCATCGCCCGCTCCAGCGCCAGATCGTGGTCGCGGCCGGCGAGCTCCTGCGTGATCCGCGTCAGCCGTGTGCCGAACGCGAACGCCTCCACGCGCCGGCGCGCCGCCACGCTGGCGTGCATGTACTGCAGCAGCATGCGCGCGTACGGGGCCATCGATCCGGACACGTCGCAGACCAGCACGAGCTGCCTCGGCCGGCGAGTCGGCTCGCGCCAGCGGCGGCGCAGGGGCTCGCCGCCGGTGCGAAGCGAGGCCTGCACCGTGCGCCTGAGGTCGGGCAGCTCGGCGCGGCGGCGCGTGGCGCGGGTTCGGCGCGACATCCGCGTCGGGTGCCGCCGGGCGAGCCGCGCGATCAGCTCGCGCGCGAGCGCCATCTCCTCCTCGGTGTAGCGGGCGAAGTCCTTCTCACGCAGGATCTCGATGTCGCTCCAGGCGGCGGGCACCGCCTCGGCGTCCGGGCGCGCCTCCCCGCCGCGCGGGTCGACGATCCCCACGCGCGGCAGCACGGCGCGCTCCACCTGGCCCAGGGGCGCGAGCGGATCGTCGCGCTCGGCGGCCGCCCGCTCCACGCCGTAGACGATCCCAAAGGCGAGGTCGAACCGCTCGAGGTCGGCCTGCGAGCTGCACAGCGCGGCCCGCAGCGCAAGCCGCACATCGTCACGGGAGCTGCAGTCGACCGCGTCCAGGCAGCGCACCGCGCCCAGCAGCTCCCCCACGCCCACGCGCGTGCCCTGCGCGCGCAGCGCGCGTGCGAGCTCGCCCAGCCGTGACACGAGCGCGCCCGCGGCCGCTTCGGCGGCAGCGGCGCTCAGACGCCCTCCAGGACCCCGCGCTCGCGGACGCGCTGGACGTCCTCGTGGACCTTCAGGGCGACGCCGAGCGTGTCCTCGAGCGCGACCTCGTCGCCGAGCGCCAGCAGCGCCCGGGCCCAGACGATCGTCTCCCCCACCCCCGGGAGCTTGTACAGGTCGCCGTGCTCGCGCAGCCTGCCGACCGCCTCGACGACGCGCGCGGCGATCCGCTCCGGGACCCCTGGCAGCCGAGCGGCGACGATCGCGCGCTCGCGCTCGGGCGTCGGGTAGTCGATCCAGTGGTACAGGCAGCGGCGCTTGAGCGCGTCGTGCAGCTCGCGCGTCCGGTTTGAGGTCAGCAGCACGATCGGCCGCCGGCGCGCCTCGATCGTCCCAAGCTCGGGGATCGTGACCGCGAAGTCCGACAGGAACTCCAGCAAAAACGCCTCAAACTCGTCGTCGGCGCGGTCGATCTCATCGATCAGCAGCACGACCGGAAGCTCGGAGTCGGACTCCAGGGCGTCAAGCAGAGGCCGGCGCAGCAGAAACCGCCGGGAGAACAGCTCGCCCTCGTCCAGGCCTCCCTCGGCGGCCCTGAGCGCCAGCAGCTGCCGCGCGTAGTCCCAGTCATAGACGGCGTGGTGCACGTCGATCCCCTCATGGCACTGCAGGCGGATCAGCCGCGCCCCGACCGCGCCCGCCAGCGCACGGGCGACCTCCGTCTTGCCGACGCCCGCCTCGCCCTCCAGCAGCAGCGGCTGGCCGAGCACGACCGCCAGATGCACCGCCATCGCCAGCGGCCGGTCCGCCAGATACCCCTGCCCGGCGAGCGCGTCGGCCGCGCCCTGCACCGTTTGAAGCTGCGCCAGAGTCACCTCGGTCGATCTTAGTCGCAGGGGCGCCGGGAGCCGGGCGCGCCGGCCGCAGCGCCGGTCCGCCGCGCCGCCGGGCGCGCCGGCCGCAAGTCGGCCCGTCCGCCGCGCCGCCGGGCGCCTACAGGCCGCCGATCGCGTCCTGCAGCGCGCGGCGCGTGAGCACGCGCGCCAGGTGGCGCTTGTAGTCGGCGCTGGCGTTGAGGTCGGCCGGCGGGTTGGTGCCCTCGGCCGCCAGCTCGGCGGCCGCGGCGATGCTCTCGGCGCTCAGCGGCCGTCCGCGCAGCGCCTCCTCGACGCCCGGCGCGCGCAGCGGCACCGGGCCCATGTTCGTCAGCGCCACGCGCACGTCCTCGCAGACGCCCTCGGACGCCCTCACGGCCGCGCACACGCCGACGATCGCCCAGTCCTCCGAGCGGCGGTTGAACTTCTGGTGGGCGAAGCCCCAGCCATCGAGCGCGGGCAGGTGGATCTCGGTGAGCACCTCGTCGGCGGCGAGGGCGGTCGTCAGGTAGTCGACGAACAGGTCGCGGGCCGCCACGGTGCGCTGGCCCGAGGGACCCTGCAGGGTGACCTCGGCCTCGCACACGAGCATCGCCGCGGGCAGGTCGGCGGCCGCGTCGCCGTGCGCCAGCGAGCCGCCGATCGTGCCGCGGTTTCGCACCTGCTGGTCGGCGATCGTCGACGCCACGCGCGCCACGAGCCCCAGCTGCGGGGAGTGCGCGAGCGTCGCGTGGGTGGTCATCGCGCCGATCCTGAAGCTGCCGTTCTGGCGCTCGACGCCGTGCAGACCCGGCACGCGGCGCAGGTCGACCAGCAGCGAGGGCGCCGCCAGGCGCAGCTTCATCAGCGGGATCAGCGAGTGGCCGCCGGCGAGCAGCTTCGCGTCCTCGCCCCCGTCGGCCAGCGCGGAGATCGCGCCCTCGAGCGTCTCGGGCGCGGTGTAGTCGAAGGCGGCCGGGATCATCGCTGTCCTCCTCCTTGGCGGTCGGCGCCCTGGATCGCCTCCCAGATGCGCTGCGGTGTCAGTGGCATGTTGATGAACTGCACGCCGAGCGGTCGCAGCGCGTCGATCACGGCGTTGGTCACCGCCGCCGACGCGGCGATCGTCCCGGCCTCTCCGACCCCCTTGACGCCGAGCGAGTTGACCGGCGAGGGGGTCTCGGTCCGATCGGTCTCAAAGCTCGGCAGCTCGGCGGCCGTCGGCAGCGCGTAGTTGACGAACGTTCCGGTGACGAGCTGGCCGCGCTCGTCGTAGACCACCTGCTCGTAGAGCGCCTGTCCGATCGCGTGGGCGACCCCGCCGTGGACCTGGCCGTCGATCACCAGCGGGTTGATCGCCCGCCCGCAGTCGTCGACGGCGACGTAGCGCAGGATCCTCACCCGCCCGGTGTCCGGGTCCACCTCGACGATGCACGCGTGCGCCCCGAACGGGAACACGAAGTTGTCCGGGTCCCAGAACGCGGTTGACTCAAGGCCGGGCTCCATGCCCTCGGGCACGTCGTTGAGGTACGCGGCGCCGGCGACCTCGGCCAGCGTCATCCCGCGGTCCGGCGAGCCGCGCACCACGAAGCGGCCGTCCACCAGCTCGATGTCCTCGGGCGCGGCCTCGAGCTTGTGGGCGACGATCGCACGCGCCTTGTCGGCGATCTTGCCCGCGGCGCGCGCAAGCGCCTCGCCCCCGACCGCGAGCGAGCGCGAGCCGTAGGTGTTGCGGCCCTCGGGACCGGTGCCGGTGTCGCCGTGGACGACCTCCACCACCTGAGGGTCGACGCCCAGGCGGTCGGCGACGATCTGCGCGAACGTCGTCTCATGCCCCTGCCCGTGCGGAGAGCAGCCGGTGTAGGCGGTGACCGCGCCGGTGTTGTGCACCCTGATCATCGCCGACTCCCAGAAGCCCGCCTGGTTGCCGAACCCCTGCGGGCCCACGACCCTTGTGGGGGCCAGGCCGCAGATCTCGGTGTAGGTGGAGAAGCCGATCCCCCTGTAGACGCCCTCGCCGCGCAGCCGCTCCTGCTCGGCGCGGAAGCCGTCGATGTCGACGTGCTCCAGCAGGCGGCTGAGCGTCTTTTCGTAGTCGCCCGAGTCGTAGGTGACCCCGACGGCCACCTGGGCGGGGAACTGGTCGGCGGGGATGAAGTTGCGCCGGCGGATCTCCAGCGGGTCGATCCCCAGCTCATGCGCGAGCTGATCGAGCGTCACCTCGATGATGTGGGTGGCCTCCGGCCTGCCGGCGCCGCGGATCGCGTCGGTCGGGCACTTGTTGGTGAACACGCCGACGATGTCGGTGCGGACCGCCGGGATCCGGTAGACGCCGCTCATCACAAACGCCCCCAGCGACGGGATCGCGGGGGTCAGCAGCATGTTGTAGGCGCCGAGGTCGGCGGTGATCTCCACGTGCAGCGCGGTCAGCGTGCCGTCGCGCTTGGCGCCCATCCTGACGCGGTCGATCTGGTCTCGGCCCTGATGGGTGACCGACAGGTTCTCCGAGCGGGTCTCGATCCACTTGACCGGCTGGCCCAGCCGGCGCGACGCCCACGCGGCGACGACCTCCTCGCCGTAGATCTGCAGCTTGGAGCCGAAGCCCCCGCCGACCTCCGGCGCGATCACGCGCACCCGCTCCTCGCTGAGGCCCAGCAGGATCGCAAGGAACAGGCGCAGGAAGTGCGGCACCTGGGTCGAGCTCCAGACCGTGAGCGCGCCCGCCCGGTAGTCGGCCAGCACGCCGCGGGTCTCCATCGGGGCGCCGGCGGTGCGGTGGTTGACGATCCGCCGCTCGACGATCACGTCGGCCTCGGCGAAGCCCGCCTCAAGGTCACCGCCCCCCAGCGACCAGCGGTGCGTCTCGTTGGTGCCCAGCTCCTCGTGCACGAACGGCGCGCCCTTCAGCGCCGCCTCGGGGTCGGTGACGACCGGCAGCGGGTCGTACTCGACGATCACGTCCTCCAGCGCGTCGGCGACGCCGTAGCGGTCGTCCCCGATCACGACCGCCACCGGGTCGCCGACGTGCTTGACGGTGCCGCGCGCCAGCGGCCAGTGCGGCGGGTTGTTGACGGTGGTTCCCGGCGGCACCCACGCCAGGGGCAGCGGCCCCGCCAGGTCGGCGAGGTCCTCGCCGACGAACACGGCGCGCACCCCCTCGCGCTCAAGCGCCGCCGAGCTGTCGATCGAGACGACCCTGGCGTGGGCCTCCGGCGAGCGCACGAACGCCGCCCACAGGGTGCCCGGCAGCGAGATGTCGTCTATGTAGCGCGCCCGGCCGCAGACCAGCCGGGGGTCCTCCTTGCGGCGCAGCGAGCGCCCGATGTGGCGGCCGCTGGGGGCCTCGGCGACGGCGGTCATGCGGGGACGCCTCCCATCTTCGACGCGGCGTCAAGCACGGACTTGACGATGTTGTGGTAGCCGGTGCAGCGGCACAGGTTGCCCTCAAGGCCGCGGCGAACCTCCTCCTCGGTCGGGTTGGGGTTCTCGTCGAGCAGGGCGATCGCGGCCATGATCATCCCCGGCGTGCAGTAGCCGCACTGCAGGCCGTGGTTGGCCCAGAACGCCTCCTGCATCGGGTGCATCTGCTCCTCGCTGCCGATCCCCTCGATCGTCGTGATCTCGCTGCCCTCAGCCTGGACCGCGAGCACGGTGCAGGACTTGACCGCCCGGCCGTCCATGTGCACGGTGCAGGCGCCGCAGTTGGAGGTGTCGCAACCGACGTGGGTGCCGGTCAGCCCCAGCTGGTCGCGGAGCGCGTGCACGAGTAGCAGCCGTGGCTCCACCTCCAGCGTGTGCTCGACGCCGTTGACGTTCAGGCGCACGTTTACGGTGCTGCTCATCCGCTCCTCCTGTGTCGATCGGCCGCTGCTGGCGGAAGATACTCCGATCGGCGCCCGCCGGCCCCCGCGGTGGACGCCGAGGCCGGGCAGGGTGGCGGCAGTTGTGCGCGCAACCGCTC
The DNA here is from genome assembly GCA_035294345.1 of Solirubrobacteraceae bacterium. Classification (GTDB taxonomy): domain Bacteria; phylum Actinomycetota; class Thermoleophilia; order Solirubrobacterales; family Solirubrobacteraceae; genus Palsa-465. The sequence goes on along the minus strand of DATGLC010000083.1, from coordinate 2,093 downwards.
TGCTACGGTGCAGCGCATGAGAATCACTCCAGGTCGCCTGCTGCTCAGGACGGCCGTGGGCGGCTTCTTCGTCGGCCACGGCACGCAGAAGCTGTTCGGCTGGTTCGGTGGCAACGGGCTGGACGCCACCGCCGCGCACTTTGAATCGCTCGGCCTGCGTCCGGGGCGCCGCCACGCGCTCGCGGCCGGTACGGCGGAGGCCGGCGGCGGGGCGCTGATTGCGCTCGGCGCCGCCACCCCGCTCGCCGCGTCGGTGCTGACCGCGACCATGCTGACGGCGATCAACCGGGTGCACCTGAAGAACGGGCCCTGGGCTTCGAAGGGCGGCTACGAGTACAACGTGGTGCTGATCGCGGCGGCGCTGGCGCTCGCGGAGACCGGGCCAGGATCGCCATCGGTCGACGCCGCCCGCGGCGACCGCATGCACGGGCCGGGCTGGGCGCTCGGCGCGCTCGCGCTCGGCGCGGCCGGCGCCGTCGGCGCGCACCTGGCCGCGGGCGCCGCACCGGCGTCTGAGGCCGGGTTCTCGTCCCCAGCCCCGTCCGCGAGCAGCGCCTCTTCCGAGTCCCCGTCGGCGCCCGCGTCAGATGGAGCGCCCGAGGCGGAGGAGGCCTCGCTTACCGAGTGAGCCTGCCCGCGGGCGGGCGGCTCAGCCGCCCGCCGGCGCGGTCACGGCGCCGTAGAGCTCGGGGCGCCTGTCGGCGAGCACGTCGGCGAGCGTGGTGAGGCTCTTGTCCCGGGCGCGGGTGAGATCGACCGCCGCCCGGGCCTCGCCGACACCGGTCTGCGACGCCCGCACCCAGCCGTTCTCGTCGACTATCACGGTGCCGCCGGTCCACTCCTGCCCGCGCTCGGTGCCGACGCGGTCGCAGCAGGCCACGTAGACCCGGTTGAGCCTGGCGGCGGCCATCGCGTTGATCACCTCCGGCGGGCGCTCGCCCTCGGGCCGGTCGACCAGCGGCCAGTTGGTCGGCACGGCGATCAGCTCCGCCCCCGCCAGCGCCAGCGTCCTGGCCATCTCCGGGAACTCAAGGTCGTAGCAGATGAGCACGCCGATCCGGCCGGCCGGGGTGTCGTACACGCGCGGCGGCTCGTCGCCGGGGGTGAACCACAGCTTCTCCCGGTCCCACAGATGCAGCTTGCGGTAGACGCCGAGCACGCCGTTGCCGTCGACGATCGCGGCGCTGTTGTAGACGCGGCCGTCGTGGCCCAGCTCGCAGAAGCCTCCGATCACCACCGCGTCGCCGCGACCGGCGGCGGCGGCCCACTCGGACAGCAGCGGATCGCCGGCATCGATCGCGCAGGCGGCCGCCTCCTGGGCCGACTGGAACACGTAGCCGGAGGTGACCAGCTCCGGCAGGATGATCACGTCGGCGCGCTCTCGCACCGCCGCCTCGATCGCGTCCAACGCAAGCCGCCGGTTGAAGTCGAGGCTTCCGACGCGAGGCGCAAGCTGCTGGCAGATGATCCGGGTCACCAGCGCGATCGTAGCCGCCGCCGCGGCGGCTGTGTGAACGCCAGCGGCTCGGCTCGGGCCGGCCGCTTGAGTGGGCCGGCAGCCCGCCTCGCCCGCCGCACCGCGCCACCCGCGCCACATCGGGACGCTCGTGCACCGTGGCGCTCGTGCCGCACCGTGGCGCTCGTGCCGCTCAGGCTCGCGCGGCGAGCACCTGGTAGACGGATGAGCGCCCGCTCGAGAACACGCGCCGCGCGCCGCGCAGATACAGGCGCCAGGCCCGGGCACGCTGCTCGCCGATCAGCGCCACGGCGCGGTCATAGCGGGACTCGAAGCGCTCGATCCACTCGCTGAGCGTGCGCACGTAGTCCTCCGGGAACCCCTCCACGTGGCTGACCGTCAGCTCGGCGCGCTCCATCGCGCCGATGATCCGGCTGAGCGGCAGCGGCACCCCGTCGGGGAACACGAACCGCTGCGAGAAGGGGCTGTCCTGAGTCAGGTCGTGGTCGCGCAGCCGCGCTATCCCGTGGTTGAGCAGCCGCCCACCGGGCACCAGCAGGCCCGCCAGCGTGTCCATGTACAGCTGGATCCGCTCAGCCCCCACGTGCTCGACCATCCCGATGCTCGAGATCGCGTC
>DATGLC010000082.1:0-35016 GCA_035294345.1 Solirubrobacteraceae bacterium | reverse complement strand
CGCGTCGCCGTGCGCCTCGCTCAACGGTCAGGGCACGCTCAACTGGCAGGCGACTCAGCCCACCGGCGCAATCCAGGTCAGGGCCTTCTGCGACGGCCAAAGCTGCCCGAGCACGACCGGCTCCTCGACCGCTGCGGCCTTCAGCATCTCCTACGCGGACATCACCCTCTCCGCCACGCAACCGGTCGCGCTCAACGCGGTAGGCGGGCCGCTGCTCAATTCCTCCCAGCCCATCAGCGGGGTGCAAACGTTCACGGTCAACGCCTCCGACGTTGGTCCGGGAGTTGCGCGCGTGCTGCTATACGTCGATGGACAGCTCGCCCAATCCTATCCCGTCGCCGACGCCGAGGGGACCTGCCACACCCCCTACACCGTGGCGGTGCCCTGCCCTCTCTCAGTGCAGGAGACCTTCTCCTACGACACCAGCGGCTTGGCTCCCGGAGCACACAGGTTCCAGGTGGTGGTTCAAGACGCCACCCTCAGTGAGGCCAACCAGTCATCCTCAGCGACCTTCACGGTCGACGTCGCCGGCTCGTCGAGCGCCGGCGTGCCGGGACAGCCACCGCGCTCCGGGCCGGCGAGGCTCACGGTCTGGCTCTCTTCACGCTCATACGGCCGTGGCGCACGCCGAGCGGTGGTGGCATACGGCAGCGGTCGCTGGCTGGTCGGACGACTGCTCTCGGCTGACGGGACGCCGATCTCCAGCGGCTCGGTGACTGTGCTGTCACAGGCGACCAACAGTGACCGCTGGCAGTTGCTGGCCAGTGCCGTCACCTCGAGCCAGGGTCTGTTCTCGCTCCACATCCCAGGTGGCCCGTCCCGCTTGGTGCGCGTCGTGTACCCCGGCGCCCAGCCGCCTGCCAGCTCGGTCGCGCGCCTGCTCGTGCGCGCGCGAGTCTGGGCTCGCTTCCCGCGCGTGATCCAGCGCGGAGCGGCCTACGTGTTCCGGGGCGCGATCGCCGGCCCGGCGGTGCTCCCCGGGACGCTGGTGGAGTTCCAGGGACTGGCGCTCGGGCGCTGGGTCACCTTCGCCGTCGCCGACACGGGTCGCCACGGGCGCTTTCACCTGCGTTACGCGTTCGCTCCCGGTCCGACCGTAGTACACGAGCTGAGGGTCCTTGTCCCCGCACAACGCGGACTGCCCTACCTCGGTGGCGCAAGCAGCCCCGGCAGGGTACTCGTGCTCCAGTAGCCCTCGACCGGGCGAAGCGATCGCAGCTGCAAACTCGCACGCGACGAGCGGGCGTGGACGGCGCCGGGGCGCCGCCCGCCTCGGCGGCCTCCCGCGCCTGCGGCGCGGTGCGCTTTGGATCCTGCTCTGCTTGCTCGCGGGGGGCTGCGGACTGCGTGATCCCTACTCGGTCAACCACACGCCGCGGCTCCATCGGCGTGCGCGGGCCACCCCCTCGAGCACGCCGCGGGCCTCCCTCAACTCATCGACGCAAGCCGCCGAGCCCGTGCCCTCAACGCTGCTTCAATCGGCCGACGCCGCATCGGCGGGGCCGGCCGGGCCTTCGGCGGTGCTTCGCAGATTCGCGGCCCTCTACTGCAGGATCGTCACCGGCGATCCAAACCCGGCGGCGAGAAGAGCGATCATCGCCCTGTCGGGTCCCGCCTACAGACCCACCCTCTCCTGGGGCCTCGCGCAGCTGGAGCCCGCCGAAGCGCACGGCGTGCCGCCCGGGGCACGACTCAGGATGCGCGTCGAGCGCGTGCAGACCTCCCCCGAGCGCGGGGGCAGGGCCACGGGGATAGTGGTGCTGCAGGCTCTCTTGCAGCTGCGAGCCCGACCCATGGAGAGGCCGATCCAGGAGCTGTTCGCCGCCACGTTGCAGCGGATGGGAGGACGCTGGCTGGTGGCGCAGTTCTCCTTCGAGCCGTGAGCGCGCGCCCGGCCCTGCTCCACGGACACGCGGGCACCCCGGCGGCGGCAGCAGCGCTGCCGCAAGCACGGTCCGCGCACCCGGCCCTACTCCACGGACACGCGGGCACCCGCCCTGGCCCGGCCGAGCCGCAGCGCGCGCTGGACGACCGCCAGGCGCCGGGCGGGGGCACCCTGGTATCTGGCCACGCCCACGGCGACCAGCAGCGCCAGGCCGTTGAACAGGTCCGGGATCCAGACCGGCGCTCCCGCCAGCTGAAGGCCGGTGGTCCCGGTGGCCAGCACGTAGATCGCGATCACCGAGCCCCACACGTTCACGCGCCCGCCGCGGAACTGCGTGGAGCCCAGGAACACGCCCGCGAGCGCCGGCAGCAGGTAGTCCGGCCCGACCGTCGGGTCGCCGACGCCCAGCCTCGCGCTGTCGAGCACGCCCGCCGCAGCGGCGATCGCGCCGCACGCCACGAGCGAGAGCAGCGTCACCGCCGAGGTTCGGACGCCCGCAAGCCGCGCAGCCTCCGCGTTGCCCCCGGTGGCGTATATGCGCCGCCCGGCCGGCGTGCGCTCCATCACATACCAGGCGACCATGGCGACGATCAGCAGCGCCCAGACCGGATAGGCGATCCCGAGCAGGCCGTCGGTGGCGAGGTTCTGAAACCGCGCGGGGAGGTTGAGGATCTGCTCGCCACCCGAGATCCAGCTGACCAGCGCGAGCAGGATCGAGCTCATCCCCAGGGTGGCGATGAACGAGTCGAGCCGCGCGCGAACGATCAGAAGGCCGGTGGCGGCGCCGACCGCGGCGCCGGCCAGCAGCGTGACCATGATCGCGGGGGCGATCGCCATCCCCCGGGGGACCAGCAGCCAGGCGGCCAGGATCCCGCCCAGGCCGACCTCGGCGCCGATCGCCAGGTCGAACGCTCCCGCCGCCAGTGGGATCGAGAACCCGACCGCCACCAGCGCGGTGATCGCCTGGTTGTCCAGCAGTGAGCGCCACGTGCTCGCGGTCAGGAACGTACCGGGCACCCACAGCGCGAACACCGCGAACTCGAGCGCGAAGAAGTACAGGATGCTGATCCGCCTGGGCGACAGCGCGTGAGCCCACCGCCGCCGGGCACTCGGCGCGGCGCAGCGGGCCCAGCCGAGCGCATCGTCCTGCGGCCCATCGAGCGCGGACGCAACCTCAGACGGCGCGGATGACTTCGGCATGCTCACCTCAGCGGCCCTCGTCGGCTGGCCGCATCCCGGCCCCGGCCGGCGGCTGGGCAGCCGCTCGGCCGGAGTCGCCGACGCCCTGAAGCCCGAGGCTTGCGCGCACAAGGCCCGCCTCGGTGAGCGTGCCCGCGTTCAGCCCGCCGGCCCGCTGACCGGCCGGCGGCTCGTCCGCCCGCTGTCCGGCATGCGGCTCATCGACCCGCTGTCCGGCATGCGGCTCATCGACTCGCTGTCCGGCATGCAGCTCATCGGCCACCCTCCCGGCGCGCATCACGAGCACCCGCCCGCACAGCAGCGCCAGCTCCTTGGCGTCGCTTGAGGAGACCAGCACGGCCGCGCCGGCCTCGGCGGCATCGCAGATCAGGCTGTGGATCGCCGCCTTGGCGCCCACGTCCACGCCCTGGGTGGGCTCCTCCAAGAGCAGCACGCGCGGCCGCATGCGCAGCCACCGGGCGAGGATCACCTTCTGCTGGTTGCCCCCGCTGAACAGCCTCAGGGTCCGGTCCGGATCAGGGGGACTGAGGCCGACGCGCTCGGCCCAGCCGCGCGCCTCGGACCGCTCGTGCGCGAGGTCGATGCGCCCGAGCCGGCGCCGATGGGGCGCCAGCCAGGGCAGCGTGAGGTTCTCGCGAGCGCACATCTCCATGACCGCGGCCGCGCCATGGCGGTCGGCCGGCACGAACGCCACCCCGCGGCGGATCGCCGCTCTCGGATCCCCGACGGGCAGCGGCTCGCCCGCCACGTGCACCCGCCCGCCGCTGCGGCGCGCTGCGCCGAACAGCAGATCCGCCACCTGCTCGTGGCCGGACCCGACGAGACCGCCCACGCCCACGATCTCCCCTGGCAGGATCTCAAGCGACAAACCGACGACGCCCGCCCCGGCAAGCTCATGCGCCGCGAGCACCGGCTCGGCCGGCCGAACACGGAGCGCCGGCTCGGCCGGTCGAACCCGCGCGGGTGGCAGCGGCTCGTCCGGGCGAAGCCGCGCAGGGGGCAGCGGCTCGGCCGCGCGAACACGCGCAGGGGGCCTGGCGCTGGCCCGCGCCGGCGCGCGCACCGCCGGGGGCGCGCCCCCGGCGACCAGGCGCACCAGCTGCTCGTGGCCGACCTCGCCGGCCGGGGCGTCTGCGACCAGCCGGCCGTCCCTGAGCACGAGGATGCGGTCGGCCAGCTCCAGCACCTCGTCCAGCCGGTGGGAGATGAAGATCACCCCCGCGCCGCCGCGGGCGACGCGCCGGACGGCCTCGAACAGGCGCTGCGCCTCGCCTGCCGGCAGCGCCGCCGTGGGCTCGTCCAACACCAGGAGGTTGTCGGCGTGCCTCCAGCCGGCCAGCGCTCTGGAGATCGCGACGATCCGCTGCTGCGCAGCGGTCAGCGCGGCGACCGGCGCGCCCACGTCGAAGGATCCACCGAAGGGCGTGATGAGCTCCGATACGGCTCGGCGCTCGGCGCGCGGCCGGATCGGCGCCAGGGCGCGCGCGCCCAGGCGACGGCCCAGGTCGAGGTTCTCCACGGTGCTCAGCGTCGGGATCAGGCCCAGGTCCTGGTGGATGAAGTGCAGGCGCTCGAGCGCGTCCGCGCCGGCGAGCAGGCTCCCGTCGGCGCCGCGGACGCGGACGCTGCCGGCGTCCGCCGCGAGCACGCCGGCGAGGACCTTGACCAGCGTCGACTTGCCCGACCCGTTCTGCCCCACCAGCGCGACGACCTCGCGCGGATGAACGTCGAACGTCACCCGGTCGAGCGCGCGCACGCCGGGGAAGGACCTGGTCAGCCCGCGCACCTCCAGCAGCGCCTGACCCGTCGCCGCTAGCGCCATAGCTTCGCGAACCGCTGCGGGAAGTTCGGGTAGGCGGTCCAGCCCATGTTCGGGTCAAAGGTGATCTGCGGGCGCTCGAGGAACTCCTCGATCGGCGGCCCGCCCCTCTCGCCGTCGACCAGCGGCTCGTGAGTGGACAGGCGCGCGAGCGCGTCGACCGTCTCCCATACCGAGACGGGCAGATCGACGTCCAGCCCCGAGGTGATCTGACCGGCCTTTATGTACTGCAGCACCGCCGGCGGTGGCGCATAGCCGGTCACCGCGATGTGGATGCCGGCCACCCTCAGCGCCGCGGGCAGCCCGATCGCCGCCTCCTCGGTCGCGAACGCCGCGACGTTGGTGCGCGGATGCGCCTCAAGGTCGGAGACCACCAGGCTCGGCGCGGAGTTGCCGACGTCGGCGACGGGGATCGTGACGTTGCGAACCCGGCAGGAGGGGCACAACGCCGCCATCTCGCGGTCAAAGCCGCGCTGCATGTACGCCGAGAACGTCAGCTCGGGCGTGGCGTAGAAGACCGCGTTGGTGCCCGCGCCGTGCTGCAGGACGCTCCAGGCGGCCATCAGCCGGCCGTTGAGCAGCGAGATGCCCGGGTCCGCCGCGGTGTCGAAGCTGATCCCGTAGCGGGAGGCGTTCACGACGCCCACCGAGACCACCGGGATCCCCAGCGAATGCAGCTGCCGGATCTGGGCCTCGGTGGTGTCGCCGCTCACGCCCGGCAGGATCACGCCCGACGGCCGCTCTGAGACGATCGTGCCCATGGCCGCCTGTTGCGAGGTGACGCTCGGCCCCGCCCGGACGATCGAGAGATGAACCCCCAGCGCCCTGGTCGCGCCCTCGAACAGCTGCGCGAACAGCGCGCAGACGGGGGTGGCGCACTGAAGCAGCGCGTACCTGGTCGCTGGGCCGGGGCGCCTCACCAGCGGCTGGGTCACCGGGAACGGGTTCGTCCGCCCGGTGTAGGGGGCGACCAGTGCGCGCGCCGCCGCGATGTTCGCCCGCGCGGCGTGCGCGGTCTGCGCGGCGGCGTGCGTGGTGGCGCTCGAGGATGCCCCTCCGCAACCGGCCAGGGCCGCGGATGCCATCCCCAGCCAGATGGCCGTCCGCACGAAAGCCCTCGACCTCGGACACACTCGCGACCTCAGTGCTGCAGTCATCTCGCCCTCCTCGCGTCTCCTCTGTCCCGAAATCGTCGGGGAACGATCCTACTATAATCGATTATCGGTCATCGACACAAGTGAGGCCAGATGCGCCCTGAGCGACCACGTGCCGGCGCCCGGAGCCGAAGCGATCCCGACGCCACTCAGGTCCTGATCGCGGGCGGCGGTCCGGTCGGCCTGGCGGCGGCGATCGAGCTGGTGAGGCGGGGGATCGATTGCCTGGTGATCGAGCCGCGCAGGGCCGTGTCGCACGCGCGCCCGCGGTGCAAGACGATCAACGTGCGCACGATGGAGCACCTGCGGCGATGGGGCATCGCCGATCGGCTTCGTCGCCGCGCCCCCGTTCCCGTGTCCTGGTCTCAGGACGTGGTGTTCTGCACGTCGCTCACCGGCCATGAGCTGTGGCGCTTCACCGGCGTGCTCGGCCTCCAGGCCGAGGGCGACCGGTTCTGCGAGCTGGGCCAGCAGGCGCCGCAGTACGTGCTCGAGGAGCTGCTGCGCGAGGTGCTGGCGGAGCTGGCGCCGGGGTCGCTGATCTCAGGCCGCAGAGTGGTGGGGCTCGAGCAGGACGATCGTGAGGCGCGGGTGAGCACCGCCGGCCCCGACGGCACGGAGGACCTGCAGACCATCACCGCCGACTACGTCGTGGGCTGCGACGGTCCGCGCAGCACGGTCAGGGAGGCGATCGGCTCGGCCTACGTCGGCGAGCGCGCGCTCAAGCCCAACTTCGGCATGGTCTTCCGGGCCCCGGCCCTGCTCGAGCTCTGCGCACACGGGCGCGCGGTCCAGTACTGGGTCGTCAACCGGGCGGCACCGGCGCTGCTGGGTCCGATCGACCTGATCGGCACCTGGTGGATGATCGCGCTGGACGTCGCCCGTGAGGAGGGCGAGCGGCGCGCCAGGGAGCTGATCGACACCGCCGTCGGGGCACCGGTGTCGGCGACGATCCTCTCCACCGACCCCTGGACCGCCCGCATGCAGATCGTCGACCGCCTGCGCGACCGCCGCGTGTTCCTGGCAGGCGACGCCGCTCACCTCAACCCGCCGTTTGGCGGCCACGGGCTCAACACCGGAATCGGCGACGCCGTGGACCTCGGATGGAAGCTGGCCGCGGTGCTCGACGGCTGGGGCGGGACGCACCTGCTGGACAGCTACGAGGCCGAGCGGCGCCCGGTGCAGACCGCGGTGATCGAGGCGGCCGTCGCCAACATGCGGGTCCTGTCGACCGATCTGGTCGCCGACGCGCTCGACGCCCCCGGCGAGCAGGGCGAGCGCGCGCGCCGCGCCGTCGCGTCGACCATCCGGGCCACCAAGCGAGCCGAGTTCCATGCGCTTGACCTGGTGCTCGACCTCGGCTACGAGCGCTCGCCGATCATCGCGCCGTCCGCGGGGCAAGCAGGGCTGGCCGGCTTTCGCCTGCCCCACTTATGGATCGGCCCCGGGCGCTCCCTGTTCGACGAGCTTGGGCCGGCGATGACGCTGCTGGTGCTCGCCGACGGCCTGGAGGCCGACGCCTCCCGGATCGCGGCGGCGGCCCGCGATGCGGGAATGCCCCTGCGCACCCTGCAACTGCCAGGCCCAGCCCGGAGTAGGTACGGCTCGGCCCTCGTGCTGGTGCGACCGGACCAGCACGTCGCCTGGTGCGGCGACGGCGCGCCGGAGGATCCGCGCGCACTGGTCGACCTGGTCCGCGGCGCGTCGATCACCGATCATCTATCCTCTGGCGCCACTTCGGCGGACCCGCGCTGATCAACCGTCCCATCCAGAGGAGAGGCCAGACATGCCCCCACTTGAGGCTCCCGACCCTGACGAGCCGTTCGTAGGTCACGAGCTGCCCGAGCACCAGGTCGATCTGGGCGAGGTCCGCATGAACTACGCGGTTGCCGGCGAGGATTCGCTGCCGGCGCTGCTGCTGGTACCGGCCCAGATCGAGTCCTGGTGGGGGTATGAACCGGCGATCGAGCTGCTTCGCTCGCACTTTCAGGTGTTCGCGGTCGACCTGCGCGGACAGGGACGCTCGACTCGCACGCCGGGGCGCTACACGCTGGACAACATGGGCAACGATCTCGTCCGCTTCATCGACGAGGTGATCGCGCGCCCGGTGCTGGTCAGCGGCAACTCGTCCGGCGGGGTGCTCGCCGCCTGGCTTTCGGCCTATGCCCCTCCCGGCCGGCTGCGGGGCGCGATCTGCGAGGACCCGCCGCTGTTTGCCTCCGAGGTCAACCCCGCATGCGGGCACTCGATACGGCAGTCGCTGGGCCCCATGTTCGCCCTCATCAACAAGTGGCTAGGGGACCAGTGGTCGATCGGCGACTGGGACGGGATGCAGGCCGCCGCGCCGCGCGAGGTCCCGCCATATGTGCTCCAGGCGCTGGCGCGGATGCGAATCATCGAGCCCCCGGACCCGGCCGGACCGGCCGGGCCGCCGCAGAACTTCCGCGAGTACGACCCTGAGTGGGCGCGCTCGTTCTGGACCGGCGCGGCGAGCGCCGCCTGCGACCACGAGCGGATGCTGCGCTGCGCCAGGGTGCCGATCCTGATCACCCATCACTACCGGGAGCTGGACTCCGCCACCGGAGCGCTGATGGGAGCCGTGTCAGACGAGCAGGTGGCGCGGGCAAGGGCCCTCATCCAGGAGGCCGGCCAGCCGTGTGAGGTCGTCGACCTCCCGGACGCCGCGCACGCCATCCACCGTCACGACCCGCGCCTGTTCGCGAGGATCGTCATGGACTGGTCGGCGCGGACCGAAGCGGGCTCACCGGCGCGGACCGAAGCGGGCTCGCCGGCGCGGACCGAGGCCCGGGCGTGAGGCTCGCCAACCACGGCGGGCGCCTGGTGCTTCTGAGGGCGGGCGGCGAGGGCGACCTTGACGGCACGACCGCAATCGATGTCAATCTCGCAAGCCGGGGGGCGATACCCAGCGAGCCCGACCTGGCCTACGAGCACTGGGATGAGGTGCGCAGGCTCGCCGAGGATCCACCGGACGACGCGGCGCAGGTGACCGTCGAGCAGGGCCTGCTCAGATCGCCCTCGCCGCGTCCCCGGCAGGTGTTCGGGGTGGGCGTCAACTACGCCGATCACGGCGACGAGGCCGGGATGGCGGCGCCCGAGGTTCCCCTGATCTTCACCAAGCTCACGACGGCGGTGACCGGGCCGTTTGCGAGGATCCCGCTCTCGAGCGCGACCGTCGACTGGGAGGCAGAGATCGCCGTGGTGATCGGGCGCCGAGCCGAGCGCGTCGACGCATCGCGCGCCTGGAGCCACGTGGCCGGGATCACGGCCGGCCAGGACCTCTCAGACCGTGACATCCAGTGGCGGCCACGCTCCACCCCCCAGTTCTGCCTTGGCAAGTCCCTGGCCGGCTTCGCGCCGCTCGGCCCCACGCTGGTGTCCGTCGACGAGTACCCGGACCCGGACGACATCGAGCTGCGCTGCCTGCTCAACGGCGAGCAGGTCCAGCGCAGCAGCAGCGGGCGGATGCTGCTCTCGGTCCCGGAGATCATCGCCTATCTCAGCGGCATCGTCGCGCTTTACCCGGGCGACGTGATCTTCACTGGCACGCCGGGCGGGATCGGAATGACCCGCACTCCCCCGCGGTACCTTCGGCCCGGTGACACGCTGCAGACGTTCGTGGCGGGCGCCGGCACCATGTCACACACATTCACCGCCGGCTGTGGCCAAGCGCCCGAGCGCGCGCACCGGGCCAGCGGTCGCTTTGCTCGCGAGGGCTCCGACAGCTGATCCAACCAACGGAGAGGAGAGCATGTCCACGACGGTCAACCCGGTGCTTCACCACGTGACGCTGAAGACCAACCGCCTAAAGGAGATGACGGCCTGGTATGGCCAGGTCGTCGGCATGACGCCAAACCACTACGGCCCGTTCGGGGCGTGGCTGACCAATGACGCCGCCAACCACCGCCTCGCGCTGCTGGTCGCGCCGGGGCTGAGCGATGACGAGCGCAAGATCGCCCATACCGGCATCCACCACGTGGCGTTCGAGTATCCGGACGTGGGGAGCCTGCTGTCCACCTACGAGCGGCTCAAGGAACAGGGGATCACGCCGCACGCCTGCCTGGACCACGGCCTGACCACCTCGCTCTACTACGTGGACCCGGACGGCAACAGCGTCGAGCTGCAGGTGGACAACTTCGGCGACTGGCAGCGGTCGAGCGAATGGATGCGCACCGCGCCGGAGTTCCAGGCCAACCCGATCGGGGTCAACACCGACCCGCAGAAGCTGCTGGAGGCCTGGCGGGGGGGCGCTGACGCCGCCGAGCTTCACCGCCGCAGCTACGCGGGCGAGTTTGACCCGGGCACGGAGCTCGACCTGCGGCTGCCCAGCGCCGAGGAGGCGCAGGGAGGCTGAAGGCGCGTGGCGCCCCCCGGCCGGCTCGCCGGTCCGGCAGGCGATGCGCCGCCTCAGCGCCCGGGCGTGGCGATGCTCTGCTGAAGGCTTTTGACGACCTCGCGCTCGTTGCTCTCAAGATGCGCGGTCAGCGCCGAGGCGACGGCGTCCGGGTCGCGCGTGCGCGCGGCGTCCAACAGCGGGCTGTGGCGCTCATGCGGGGTGCGCTCGAACAGCGCGTCGGTCTCGATGTAGACGATCCGCAGATAGCGCTCCACCGCCTGCCACAGCTCGGTGATCAACCGCTCGGTCCGCGCCGTGAGCACCGGCTCGAGCAGGGTGCGGTGAAACCCGTTGTGGTGGTTCCAGAACTCCTCGGAGTCCACGGCCCGGTCGCTCATCGCGTGCAGCTCGCGCTCGAGCCGCGAGAGCTGCTCGTCGCCGAGCATCGGCGCCGCGCGCGCGGCCGCATCGACCTCGATCAGCCTGCGCAGCCGGTAGAGCTCCTGCAGATCTGAAAGCTCAAGCGGAGCCACGATCGCGGTCCGGGCCGGGCGCAGAAGCACAAGCCCCTGGCCGGACAGCCGCTGCAGCGCCTCGCGGACCGGGCTGAGGCTGACACCGAGGTCGCGGGCAAGGTCGCTGATCGACAGCGCCTCGCCGGGACGCAGCCGTCCCTCGAGGATCGCCCGTCGAACGGCGTGGCTGACGCGGTCCACAAGCGACTGGGACTCGGTCGAGATCGGGGTGATGCCGGTTCTTGTGGTCAAGTGCTCCGCCTGCGCCGGGCGCTCTGGGCGCATGCCGGCCTTCGGCCGAGGCTAGCGCAGGCGATCGATGATCGCGAGTTGGATCGCACTATAAGCGATCACCGATGATCGATTTTGGTACTGTTCGGGCCGTGCCGCCACCCGTCGCTTCCCCAGACCGCCTCGGCGCCGATCCGGCTGGCGTCAGCCTTGAGGTGCTCGACTGCGTCCAGAGGCGCGTCCTGTGGCTGGCGACGTCGATCGTGCATCACGCCAACGCGGTCCGCGGAGCGTCGGCCGAGGTCAAGGTGGGCGGCCATCAGGCCTCCTCGGCGTCGGTGGTCTCGATCATGACCGCGCTGTATATGGCGCATCTTCGCGCGGCCGACCGCGTCTCGGTCAAGCCGCACGCGGCCCCGGTCCTGCACGCGATCCAGTACCTGCTCGGGCGGCTCGATCGCCGTCACCTGACGACGCTGCGCCAGTTCGGCGGCCTGCAGAGCTATCCAAGCCGCGAGAAGGATCCGGTGCCCGCGGACTTCTCCACCGGCTCGGTGGGGATCGGCGCGACCGCCCCGATCTGGAGCGCGATCGCCCGCCGCTACGTCGCCTCCCACTTCGGCGTCGGGCGGGGCGGGCGGCAGATATCGCTGCTGGGCGACGCCGAGCTTGACGAGGGCGCCTGCTGGGAGGCGATCGTCGATCCGGTCGTGCCCAGGCTGGGCGAGGTGCTGTGGATCGTCGACGTCAACCGCCAATCGCTTGACCGGATCGTTCCCGACATCGCCGCCGAGCGGATCAGGCGGATGTTTGAGGCGGCCGGCTGGCACACGCAGACGCTCAAGTACGGCCGGCGGCTTGAGGAGGTGTTCACGCGCAGCGGCGGCGCGGCGCTGCGGCGGCGAATCGACGAGATGACCAACGAGGAGTACCAGCGGCTGCTGCGCATGAGGCCGGCCGATGCGCGCGCGGCCCTGCCCGGCGACCGGCGCGGCCGGCGCGAGATCCGCCGGCTGCTGGAGAGCCTCGACGACGACGCGGTCGCGGGCCTGCTGCAGGACCTCGGGGGCCATGACCTGGCGCTGATCCTCGACGCGCTGCGGCAGGCCGACGCCGTCGACGACCGGCCGTCGATCATCTTCGCCTACACGATCAAGGCCTGGGGGCTGCCCTCGCTCGGGCACCCGGCCAACCACTCGGCGCTGCTGAGCGCCGAGGAGTGGGAGCGGACCGGGCTGGCGCTCGGTGCCGACCCGGCCGATCCCTGGGCGGCCTTTGCGGACGGCTCTCCCGAGGCTGAGCTCTGTCGCCGGGCGGCGGAGCGCCTGCGCCGTGACCCGCCGGCCGCCGCAAGCCCGCCACCGGTGCCCGCCGAGCTTGGCCGGTCGCACAGCGGGCGCCTCTCCACCCAGCAGGCGCTTGGACGCTTCTTCGTCGACTTGGTGCGCCGCGCGCCCGGCGTCGCGGCCCGCGTGGTGACCGTGAGCCCCGACGTGGCCTCCTCCACCAACCTCGGAGGCTGGATCAACCATGTCGGCGTCTGGCACGTCGGCGAGCGCCACGACTGGTTCGCCGACGAGGCCGGCATGCTGGTCCGCTGGCGGGAGTCGCAGGAGGGCCGGCACATCGAGCTTGGGATCGCGGAGTGCAACCTGGTCTGTCTGTTGGGTGAGCTCGGCCTCACCTGGTCCAGGGACGGCGAGCCGCTGCTGCCCGTCGGCACGCTGTATGACCCGTTCGTCAACAGGGCCCTAGAACCCTGGTCGTTCTCCCTGTACGCAGGCGGGCAGTCGATCCTGGTGGGAACCCCCTCCGGCGTGACGCTCGCACCGGAGGGGGGCGCGCACCAGTCGATCATCACCCCCTCGATCGGCGTCGAGCAGCCACGGTGCGTGGCCTGGGAGCCAGCGTTCGCGCAGGACCTGGAATGGGTGATGCTCCACGCTCTCGGCCGGCTGGGACGGCCGGATGGCTGCTCCGCCTACCTGCGCCTGTCCACGCGCCCACTCGAGCAGTCGCTCGCAGAGCTCCCCGACGACCCGGTGGCCCGCGAGCGACGCCGCCACGAGGTGCTCGCCGGCGGCTACCTGCTGCGCAGGGCCGCCGGACGTCCCGCGGTCACGCTGGTGGCGATGGGGGCCGTCCTGCCCGAGGTCCTGCGCGCCGCAGCCGAGCTTGCGGCCGGCGGATATGAGACCGATGTCGTCTGCCTGACCTCAGCCGACCTGGTGTTCCGCGCGTTGCGGGCGCGCAGCGCGCTGGGGGACGGGCCGGATTGGATCCTCGAGCGGATCCTTCCCGCCGAGCGCGCGGCGCCGCTCGTGACCGTGCTCGACGGCCACCCCCATACGCTCGCGTTTCTCGGCGCTGTGCACGCTCAGCCGATCGCCTGCCTGGGTGTGGACTCGTTCGGGCAATCCGGCGACGTGGCTGATCTCTACCGGCACTTCGGGATCGACGCCGAGTCGATCGTGGACGCGGCAATCGACCTCCTTCCATGACCGCGACGCGGAAGCCCGATGCGATGGCAGCCGCGGTCGAGGTCCGCATGCCCAGGCTCTCGGATGCGATGCAGGAGGGCACGATCCTCTCCTGGCTGAAGGCCGACGGGGCGGAGGTGGCGCTCGGCGAGGAGCTCGTGGAGATCGAGGCCGAGAAGGCGACCGTCACGCACGAGGCGCCCGCCGCGGGGATCCTGAGCATCCTCGCGCCGGCCGGAGCCACCGCCACCCCCGGGGAGGTGATCGCGCGGCTTGCGCCGGCCGGATCGCCGCCGAGCGGGTCCGTCGCGGCGCAGCCGTGCGAGACGCCGCCGACTGCGGAGCCGCGGCCGGCGGCAGACCCGCGAGCGACCCCACGCCAGCAGCCCACGGCAGACCAGCGGCCCGCTGCAGACCAGCAGCCGGCGGCAGACCATCGGCCCGCGGCAGACCAGCAGCCCGCGGCAGACTCGCGGCCCGCGGCCGACCAGCAGCCCGCGGCAGAGCAGCAGCCCGCGGCAGACCAGCCGCCGGGGGCGGCCCCGCAGGCGCCGGATCCTCCGAGTCAGCCGGGTCAGGCCGGAGCGCCGGGCGAGGCCCGCCGGCCGGCCGCCCGCGCCACGGCGCTCGCACGGCGGCTGGCAGCCGCGCACGGCGTGGAGATCTCAAGGCTCAGCGGCAGCGGGCCACACGGCCGCGTCAGGCGAGCGGACGTCGAGCGCGCGGTCGGGATCGGCTCGGACGCAGGTCGCGCCCCTGAAACGGCGCCGCCGGCGCAGGGCGGGGCCACGCCGCGGGGGCCGATCGAGACGATCGAGCCGACGCGGCTTCAGCGGGTGATCGCGCGCAGGATGGCCGAGTCACGCGCGACGATCCCGGCGTTCGAGGTCGAGCGCGAGGTCTCAGCGGACGCCGCGCTGGCGCTGCGCGAGCAGCTCAAGCTGCAGGCGGGCGACCGGGCCCCATCGTTCAACGATCTTGTGGTCAGGGCGTGCGCGCTCGCGCTGCGCGAGCACCCGCGCGTCAACGGCTCCTACCGTGACGGCGCCTTTGAGCTGCACGGGCGCGTGAACGTCGGGATCGCGGTCGCCGCCGAGGATGCGCTCGTGGTCGCCACGGTCTTCGACGCCGACAGCCGGTCGCTCGGGAGCATCGCCGCCGAGACCCGGCGGCTCGCGGAGCGCGTCAGGGCCGGCAGTATCACGCCGGCCGAGCTGGCCGGCGCAACCTTCACCGTGTCCAACCTCGGCATGTACGGCGCCACGGCGATCTCGCCGGTGATCAACCCGCCTCAGGCCGCGATCCTCGGGGTCGGCGCGACCAGGACGGTGCCCGCGATCGCCGACGGCCGCCTGACCGAGCGTCACGTGCTCACGCTGCGCCTGTCATGCGATCATCGGATCCTGTACGGGGCCGACGCCGCGCGCTTTCTGGCGACCGTGGCCGGCCTGCTTGAACGACCGCTGATGCTCGCCCTGTAGATGCTGCGCCTCAACCCCCGGCCGCCGCGACACCCAGGCAGCCCCGGACCGGTGCACCGCGCCGGCCGCGGATGCTCTGCCTCGCGCCGCGCAAGCCGTCGCCAACCCGTCTGCCATGACCGTTGCGCCCACATGAAGGCCGCCGGCGCGCGCTCTGACCGCTTTGGGCGCTGATACCGGTGCGAGCGGCGATCATCACGCAGTTCGGCGAGCCGCAGCTCGGCGAGTTCCCCGAGCCCGAGGCGGGCCCGGACCTGCTGGTGCTCGACGTGATGGCCGCGGCCGTCAACCACGTTGACCTGATGCGGGCCACGGGCCGCTTCTACACCGGGCCGCCGCCCCTGCCCTCGGTGGTGGGCAGCGACGGGGTCGGCCGCCGTGCGGATGGCCGGCTCGTCTACTTCGACGCGCCGATCGCCCCGTTCGGCTCGATGGCCGAGCGAACCCTTGTGCGAGCCGATTCGGTCATAGAGGTGCCCGACGGCGTCGATCCGCGCACCGCCGCGGCGCTCGGCAACGCGGGACTGGCGGCGCACACGGGCCTTCGGTGGCGCGCCGGCCTGCGGGAGGGCGAGACGGTCCTGGTGCTCGGCGCCACGGGCGTGGTCGGCGGGCTCGCCGTGCAGGTCGCCCGCCTGCTGGGCGCCGGGCGGGTCATCGCCGCCGGACGCGATCCGGAGGGCCTGGCTCGCGCCGCCGAGCTGGGCGCGGACGCAACCGTGGCGCTCGGGGCGGTCGAGGACCTCCCCGCCGCGCTGGCCGGCGCGGACGTGATCGTCGACCTGCTCTGGGGCGAGCCGGCCCTCGCCGCGCTGGCCGGCGCGGCCAGCGGCGTCCGGATGGTCCAGATCGGCCAGCTCGCCGGCCTGGAGGCCCGGGTGCCCGCCGCCCTGGTGCGAAGCCGTGCCGCCGACATCCGAGGGCACGCGGTCTTCCAGGCCCCCTACGAGGTTCGCGCCGCCGCCTACCGGGAGCTCGCACACGCCGCACGGCGCGGCGACCTTCGCGTCGCCGTGCAGACGGTCCCGCTCGCCGACATCACCGCGGCCTGGCGACGGCAGAGCGCCGGGACGCGAGGCGTCAAGCAGGTCGTCGTCCCCTGACGGCCGCTCTGCGATCGCCCGCCGCGGGGTGAGGGATCGGCCGCCACCGGGTGGGAGATCGCCACCGGGTGGGAGATCGGCCGCCGCGTCGTATGAGATCGCCTGCCGCTGCGTGTGACATCGCCCGCCGCTGCGTGTGAGATCGCACGCGGCGGGGCGGGAGATCCGGCAGCCCGGTCGCCCTGGGCGGGCCGCCGACCGGCGCGGCCAGAGCCGGCCGGACGGCGTCCAACGGGCTGGCGCAACGCAGCGCGGCGGTCGATAACGAGGTCATGACGGCGATGAGGCTCGCCGAGCTGGAGCGCGGCCGCCTGCGCGAGAACGCGCGGAACTTTGCGTGGTGCATCGGCGTGGTCGCCGTGTGCTGCACGGGGATCATCGTCAGCGCAGCCGCGCAGACGGGCTGGCTCGTGCTCACGCTGTGCCCGCTGACCTCTCTGACCACGGCGATCTTCTTTCTCGCCGTCGCTCGCCGCCGGGCGCGACCCGAGGTCTGGGGCACGTGGACAACGGTGGCGGTCCAGCTCGAGGTCGCCGCGGTCGCGGCGACGCTCGAGGGTGCGCACGGCGTGCTCCTGCTGTGCCTGCTGCCCGCGGTCGCCGCCGCCCCGTACGTGCTCAACGCCTCCGGCAGCCGCCTGGTGATCGCCGCCACCTTCTGCGCGCTGCTGTGCGTCGACGTCACCGATCTGCGCGCGGTCGTGCGCTCGCCCGCCTTCCCCGCCGCGCTCCTGCTGCTGGCGACGATGCTCGCGTGCCTGTCGCTGACGCAGATGCGGACCGAGTTCGCACAGCGGGCGGCCGCGACGCTTGACCCGCTCACCTCGCTGCTGAACCGCTCCTCGCTGACCCAGCGGTTCGCCGAGCTGTCGCACCAGGGCGCGCTGGCGGGAGCGCCGCTCAGCGTGGTGGCGATCGACATCGACCACTTCAAGGCGATCAACGACCACCACGGACACGCGGCCGGGGACGCGGTGCTGCGCGAGGTCGCCGACCGCATCCGCGCCAACGTCCGCGCGTTCCAGCCCGCCTACCGGCTCGGCGGCGAGGAGTTCCTGGTGCTCCTGCCCGGCGTCGGGTTGACCGATGCCCTCGCGATCGCGGAGCGAATCCGCAAGGCGATCGCCAGCGAGGCCTGCCAGGGGATCACGGTGAGCGCCTCGCTCGGGGTGTCCAGCGCCCGCGGGGTGGCGATCGACAGCTCGCTCCTTGAGCGTGCGGACCGGCAGCTGTACGCCGCCAAGTCCACAGGCCGCAACCGCGTCTGCTGCGAGGGCGAGCGGCCGGCGGCTGCTCGAGCGGCCTGAGACCGATCGAACAGCCCCTGAGCCCGCGCTCGTGTGGCCCCGCCTCTTGTGACGGCCTTCGTGCGGCCGCTCGCTCGTGGTCGGCCTTGTTGTGGCCGCTCTCTCCTGGCCGCTCTCTGGTGGCCGCTCTCTGGTGGCCGCTCTCTCCTGGCCGCTCGCTCCTGGCCGCTCTCTGGTGGCGTGGCCGCTCTCGTGGGCGCCCTCGTGGGCACTCTCTTGTGGCCGCTGCTGATGACCGGCTCTGCGATCCGCTCTGCATACGGGCAGCGGATCGATCATCTATGATGTGTGGATGACAGACGACGGGTCGCTTCACGTATCGCGCTGGGGGCACGGCAGGAGCGTTCTGCTGATTCACGGCGGGCCCCAGGGCGGGCCCGCCGGCGGAGAGGCCCTCTGGAGCGCACAGCGGCCGCTGGCCGCCGATGGCTGGGAGCTGGTGGTGCCAGATCGCCCCGGCCACGGGCGCAGTCCGTCGCGAGGCCCCGAGGTGATCGAGGAGGAGGCCCTGTGGGTTGCCCAGCTGCTGGGTGACGGCATGCATCTCGTCGGCCACTCCTACGGTGCGTGCATCTCCCTCGCGGCAGCCGGCCTTGCGCCGGGGGCGGTGCGCTCGCTCACGCTGATCGAGCCGCCGGCCTACTCGGCCGCGCCGGAGAACCCTGACGTGTCCGCGGCGCGCGCGCAGATGCGGGATGCGCTGCGCGAGGAGATGCCGCCGCGCGACCGCTACCTCGCGTTCGCCCGCTTGGCGGGCATCCCGGACGAGCTCACGGCGCGCTACGACGAGGCCACGCGGGCGCGGATGGGCCACGGCCTGTCGATCATGCGCCCACCCTGGGAGTGGGACGCCGGCCCGGCGATCGACTCGGTTGCCCGTGCCCGCCCGCCGTTCTTGGCGGTGACCGGCGGCTGGAGCCCGAGCATGGAGGCGATCGCAGACGCGCTCGCGACACGCCTTGAGGGAGAGCACGCCGTGATCCCGACCGGCCACCACCTGCCGCAGCTGCACCCGGCCTTCAACGAGCTGCTCGGCCGGTTCCTCGCCTCCGCGGAGGCCCAGAGGAGCCGCTGACCCGCCGGCTCTCGCAGGCCGCCCACCAGGCGCCCCGGAGAGCCACCGGCCGCTGCCGACGGAGCCGCCGGGACGCCGTCAGTGCAGCTGCGAGCCGCCGTCGACAACGAGCGTCTGGCCCGTCATGAAGTCGCTCTCGGCTGACAGCAGGAACGCGACGGCGCCCGTGACGTCGCTCGGGGTCTGCTCGCGCGGCAGGGCCCGTGTCAGCCGGTCCTCCTCGATGCGCGAGGCGGCAGGTTTCCGGCCTGCCTGACGCCGTCGCTGATCGTCAGGCCGGGGGCGATCGTGTTTATTCGCACTCCGTGAGGGCCGACCTCGCGCGCCAGCGCCCTCGTCATCGCGTGCACGGCGCCCTTGGACGAGACGTAGTGCGCAAGCAGGGTCGCCCCCTTGAACACCGAGCTTGAGCCCACGTTGACGATCTTGCCGTAGCCCTGCGCGCGCATGGCCGGCATCACGGCCTTGATCATCTCGAAGGTCCCGCGCACGTTCACCCGCAGCACGCGGTCAAACTCCTCGGCCGGGATCTCCTCAAACGGGCGTGGGCGCAGGCCGCTGAACACGGCCGCGTTGTTGACCAGGCCGTCGATCCGGCCGTGGCGCCGCAAGGCGGCCGCCACGAACGCCCTCACCGAATCGGCGTCCGCGATGTCGCACCTCGTCGCCTGCGCGGTGCCACCGGCGCGCTCGATCGCCGCGCGAGTCTCGTTGGGATCGCGCAGGTCGCCCAGCTCCACGATCGCGCCCCTCGCGGCGAGATCCCGCGCGATCGCCGCGCCGATGCCCTGTGCAGCGCCGGTGACGATCGCGACGCGGCCGCTGAGCGTGGCCGGCGGCGCCTGCCCTTCGCTTCGGGACTGGTGAAAGCTCTGGGTCACTGGGCGAGCCAATGCGTCACCGGACCAACCCCCTGCTCAGCGGTCAAGCGCCGCGCCCCGGGCGAAGCACTGCCTCACAGCCGCAGCAGGCGCTCGGCGTTTCGGTGCGCGATGTCCTCGCGGACCTCCCGCTCCAGCGGCACGTCGCGCAGGAAGTCGGCTGCCGACCTGCTGTCGCCGAACGGGTGGTCGACGGAGAACATGATCCGCTCAGGACCGAACACCGACAGTGCGCAGCGCAGCGGCGGCTCGGTGTGGTAACCGCAGGTTGAGATGTGGACGTGGCGGAGAACCGTCTGCGCCACCCCATCGGATCCGGCGTCCAGGGCCTGGCGCATCATCTCGTCGGAGCGCACCAGCGAGAAGGGGAGGTTCTCGCCCATGTGCCCGACGATGACCTGAAGGCCGGGAAATCGCTGAAACACGCCCGCCACCACCATCCGCAGCACGTGCATGCCGCACTCGGCGTGCCAGCCCCAGCCGGCCGTGGCAAGCCCGAGCGCGATCGCGGGCGAAAGCCCGGAGAAGTAGGCCTCCCGAACCGCCGGGGGCGGCGGAGCGGGGTGCAGGTATATCGGCACATCCAGGCGCTCGGCCTCCGCCAGCACCGGCCGCACCGAGGGGTCGTCCAAGAACACGCCGTGCGTCTGGCCGTGGATCATCGCGCCCACGTGCCCGAGCTCCTCGACCGAACGCCGGAGCTCCTGCGCGGCATCCTCAGGCGAGCACATGGGCAGGGTGGCCAACGCCCGGAAGCGGTTGGGGTGCGCGGTGACGGCCGCCGCCAGGCGGTCGTTCAGCGCCCGGCAGCACTCCACGGCCCGGTGCGCCTCAAGCCCCTGGAGCACCCCGCCAAGCCCGCCCGACAGCACCTGCACATCGATCCCGGCCTCGTCCATGATCGCCAGCCGCCCCTCGCCGAGGTCGTCGAGGGCGTCGGCGACCCGCGCGGCCCGCGGGCCCAGATCCACTCCCGCAGCGGCCGCCAGGTCGCGCGGGAAGGCGTGCTCTTCGACGGCGATGATCCTCAGGGACATGAGAATACAGAATCGATCCTCGATTCGCTGTCGGCCCGGCTGGCGGCGTCCGTAGACCCGTGGGTGAGGGCGGCGCCCTGCCCGGCGCGGACGACGGATGCCGACCGCCGACGGCGCAAGGACCTCACGCCAGCCCGCCATCGAAACCCCCCGCCGCAACCGTCGCAGGCGCCACAGCAGTACAGTGCGACCCCTCCCGGCGGCTTCGACCGCGCGGGCGCGACGGCGCGGAGACCGACGCGCTGCGCAAGCAGGAGCTCGGTGCGATGCGACCCCTCCCGGCGGCTTCGACCGCGCGGGCGCGACGGCGCGGCCGCCTGTGGCCGACACAGCGCGCGGCGACGTCAGCCCTCGCGCGCCGTGCGCGAGAGGCGCCGGTCGACCGCGAGCGCAGCGGCGGCAAGCGCGGCCATGAGCGCCGCCACCCAGACGCAGTTGACCGCCACCACCCCGTAGCCGAGCTTGGACACGTCGATGAACGGGTACGGGTACCAGGGGTATAGCGCGCCGCGGATCAGCGTGAACGCGACCCAGAGCACCGGGAAGCCCAGCGAGAGCAGCACCGTGCGGCGGTCGATCAGCCCGCGCGGGCCGAACAGGAGCCAGCCCGCAACCGCCCCGACAGGGACGATGGTGTGGACGATCTGATCGGACACGATCGCCCAGCTCTTGAGGTCGATCAACCCGCGCAGCGCGGCGTGGTAGACGATCCCGGTGACCGTGATCGCCACAAGCGCCGCCAGGCGCAGGACCGCAAACCACCGCCCGCGTCGTTCGGGGCGAAGCGCGAGCAGCAGCGTCGAGGCACCCACGAGCAGATTCGACTGGATCGTGAAGTAGGCGAAGGTGTTGAGCGCGCGCGCCGTGGAGCCCGGGAAGTAGTCGACGAGATGGGCGGCGCGCGAGGCGCCCGCCACGAGCACGCTGATCAGCACCCCGGCGAACGCGAGCCCCGCGGTCGCCGCAAACCAGACGCGGTCCCACCGTCCCTGCATGCCGAGCCGGAGCCTACTGCCCCGCGGCCAGGCCCGCGAGCGAGAGCATGCAGCGTCGCCCATCTTTTAGCTACTACTGATGTATAAACTCGCCGCGCGTGGACCCTTCAGCCGCAGCCGGCCGGCGCACGCCCCGCGGGCCCGGTGAGGGGCGCCGCTGCGCGCACCGGAAGCCTGAGCCCGGCGAGATGAGGCCCAGCGACGTGCTGGTGGCCTTCTTTGGCGCAGGGCTGACGATGCTGCTGGCCGGCCTCGCGGCGCTGATCGCGTTTGTCGCCTGTGGGCTCTGGTGGTTGCGCTGGCTGGCGTTGCACCTCGCTTTGCTGGGCGGCGTCTCGCAGCTGGTGCTCGGTGTCAAGGCCGGACGAAAAGTGGACCACTTGCGCCGGTTGAAAAGTGGACCACGTGCCGGCTGGAACTGACTCGCGTCGGGGGTTGAGAGAAGAGCGCCTGTCGACGCGAAGGCCGAGCCCGAGGGCCAGGCCTGAGCGGCGATAGGCGCTTTAAGCGTCTCGATCGGGCTCCCCGGGTGAGTCGCGGCGCGTTGTAAGCCCGTCTGCGGCCCTCGGCGAGGGCGCCGCGATCGTTTGGTCACCCGAGTTCGGGGCTTTTGGCGGGCGGTGGGGAGCCGAGGTCCTTGTCCTTGAGGCGGTAGGAATCGCCTTTGAGGTTGAGGATCTCGGCGTGATGGACGAGCCGGTCGATCATCGCGGCGGCGACGACGTCGTCGCCGAAGATCTCGCCCCAGCGGGAGAACGGCTTGTTCGAGGTGACGATCATGGATGCACGTTCGTAGCGGGAGGACACCAGCGCGAACATCAGGTTCGCGGCCTGTGGGTCGAACGGGATGTAGCCAACCTCATCCACGATCAGCAGTGGGATCCGGCCGAGCGCTGTGAGCTCGTCCTCGAGCCGGCTGTCGCGCTTGGCATCTGCGAGCCGGGCGACCCATTCGGTCGCGGTCGCGAATTTGACGCGGTGACCGGCGAGGCAGGCGCGGATCCCGAACGCGATTGCCAGGTGTGTCTTGCCGGTACCGGGCGGGCCAAGAGCCACAATGCACTCCTTGGCGTGCAAAAAGTCGAGCTGCCCCAAGTGTTCAATCACCGTCTTTCGGACGCTGCGCTGGAAGGTGAAGTCGAACTCCTCCAGCGTCTTGCGGGCAGGGAACCGCGCTTGGCGAATCCGCGCCTCGCCGCCGTGACTGTCGCGCGCGGAGACCTCGGTCTCCAGCAGCGTCTGCACGAACCGCTCGTAGCTCCACTCTTCCTGGCGGGCCCGGTCGGCGAGCTTCGGCAGCGCTCTCGCGGCGGCCGGCGCTTTCAGCGCCCGGAACAGGTGCGTGAGCTCGGCCTGCTGGCCCATCACGCCGCCTCGGCCAGGCGGTCATAGACCGACAGATCGCGCATCTGCACATCGTCGCCGGACCCGGGCTTGCCGCGGTAGCGCGCCAGTCGCAGCTGCTCGAGCAACGCCTGGTGGGCGGGATCGGTGAGCTCCTGGCCAGCAGCGAACACACGGCGATGCCGGCAGGCGAGCTCGCCGGTGTCGAGCGCGACCGCGATGATCTCGCGTTGTGAGACGCGCACCTCGATACGCCGCCCGACCAGCCGCGGATCGAGCGAGTAGTCGTTGCGGTCGACGTGCACGTAGGGCTGCGGCGGCACCCGGATCACGAGTCGCCGGTCCAGATCCGGCCCAGGCTCAGGCAGCGGTCGCATGCTGTTGCGCTCACGCTCAAGCCGGTCGACCGGTCGCTCGCGCAGCGTGCGGTGCAGCCGCACGTTCGCGCGTTCATCAAACCAGCGGTCCAGCTGGTCCTGGAAGTCCAGCTCATTGGCGAACGACCGGCCCGGTTCGAAGCTGCTCTCCATGAATCCCTGCAGCCGCTCGCTGACCCCCTTCGCCTGGCAGTCTCCGGGATCAAGGATCCGCCAGCCAACCTGCAGCTGCCCGCAGAACGAGGCGAACTCCTCGGTCGGCCGACCCCCGCCAGCGTGCAGACACCCCTCGCGATCGACCACCAGCCGCTTCGGTAGCGCGCCGGCCCGCCACACGCACCGGCGCATCCCCCACAGCACGTCCGGCGCCTCCTTGGAGAACACCAGCGCGCCCGCGCCGAACCGGGAGTAGCCCAGCACGCCGACGACCACATACCCCCTGCGCGTCTGGCTATAGCCGACCGGGATCTGCCGCTTGGGCAGCCACAGATCGAACTGCATCACGTCACCCAGCCGATACACGGTGCGCTGAAAGGTCCGCTGATCGCGAAAGAACGGGCGCACCTCGCGCACGTAGTCGTCAACGATCGTCTTGCCGCCCTCGAACCCGGACTCGATCAGGATCTCGCGGATCCGCTGACTCTCGATCTCCGAATCCTCGCGCAGCAGCTCGTGCACCTGGTCCTTGAACGGGTCTGAGATGGACCCGCGTGTCAAGGGGCGGTTGGGATTGAGCCGTGTTGTTGGTGTTGGTCATGGTGGTGGGTGGTGGGGCCGGGCGGCGGGTGCGAGCGCAACGACGACTGTCACTCTGAGATGCGCGGGTCGGGACCGCAGGACAGTGTCCGGTCGTGAGTTGCCTCGCACTAGCATCGCGAGTCGGGATCGCATAGACCTCAGCGAGGGTTTCTCCGGGCGGGTCGCACCGCGCCGCCCGGCCCCACCGCAGGGGAGAAGCTGGGACGGGTGGCCGGGGGGTGGTTAGGCGGAGAGCTCCTGGCGCTGGTCGTGGGTGGGGGCGGGATCGGTGCGACGCAGCGGCTGGTCTGTCACTGCGGCCCAGAGGAAGCCGGCGAGCTCTCGGGCGACGGCGACGTTGGCGACGGTGGTGCGTTTGCCGTGCTCGGTGAGGTGCCGGTGTCGGTGATGAAGCCGGACTTGGGCTTGCCAGGCGCGCTCGTCGGGCTGCGGTCCGCTGGTGGGACGACGGGGCGGGTGGCGGTAGTGCCAGGCGGCCTCGATCAGCAGTCGGCGGGCGTGACGGTTGCCCGACAAGGTGATGTGCCCGCGGTGCTGCTGATCACCGGAGGAGTACTCGCTGGGTGTGATCCCTAGCCAGCTGGCGAGCTCGCGCGGATGGCTAAAGCGCACGAAGTCGCCGATCTCGGCGATCAGTCCCAGCGCGGTGAGCGTCGAGATCCCCCGAAAGCGGGTGAGGATCTCGACCTGGCCGCGCCACCGCTCGCCGGCGGCGATCTCGACCAGCCGGGCATCCAGCAGGTCGAGCTGGCGCTCGATTCCGTCCAGGTGGGTCAGCAGCTGTTCCAGCGCTTGCTGGGCGAGCGGATCGTCCAGGCGCTGGCGGGAGAGCCAGCGGCGGTGCATCTGCGTCCACGCCCGCTTCCCCTCGCGGTAGATCCGCCCGTGGCGCAACAGTTGCTTGAGCACCCGGTTGCGGGCCGCCATCCGCGCCAAGCGCAGATCGTCTCGGGCGCGGAGCAGGTCCCGCAGTCCCTCCAGCTCGGGCGTGGGTGGGTGCACGAACCGCAACATCGCGGCCCGGTAGAGCGCCACCAGCTTCTTGGCGTCCCGGCGGTCGGTCTTGACCCGGTCACCCGCTCGGACCGGAATCAGCGACGGCGCGACCACATCGCACGCAACCCCCATGCTCGCCAGCAGCCGCCACAGCGCGAACCCGCCCGGACCGGCCTCATAACAGACCGACAGCCCCTCGGAACCGCCCTGCTTGGCGATGAACCGGCGGATCGCCTTCTCGGTCGTCTCGATCCGGCACACCTCCGGCGTGCCGCCGTCCGGCGGCAGCACCGCGGCCACGATCGAGAACTTGTGCTGATCAAGCGCGACCCACCGGCGCACTTGGCCCGGATGCAGGCACGGGGTAACGTCAGGCATGGCTGGTCCTCCACGGTCGTATGCGGCTCTGGCCTTGCTCGGCCCTCAACAACCGCGCATTGTTCAACCCGCGAAAGATGCGACGCACGAGGACCAGCCCCATGCGTCCATACTGACTAGCTTCGACCCCCGCGCCGGCCGCGAGTAGCTCGGCGGCGTCGACGAGCTCAACGCCCGGCGAATCGTCTCCCGGTGCAGACCCGTCCGCCGGCGGATCTCTCTGATCCCCAGCCCCTCCACGAACCGCATCCGACGGACCTCCGCCCACTGCTCCACGCTGACCACCCCTCATCTCCTGACTCGATCGACGACGATCGCGCCAGGCTCGGGACCCGACCGGACGACACCCAGCGCCTCCGGGTGGGGTCAGATTTCAACCGGCGTAGGTGGTCCAGTATTCAGCCGGCGACGACAGCAACCCGCTATGACAGCGACGAGGAGTTCCTAGCTAGCTTAGGAAACCCAAAGATCACCCTGATTTGTTCGCATGGCTCCTTGGGAACGGGATCGCGGCTGGTTGAGAAGAAACCGGTCTGTCCGCACCAGGTGAAACCGACGTGCGCGCCCTGTCCTCGGCTGCGCTCGACGTAGGCCTTGTTCTTCTTGAGCCAAGCCTCCAGGCGTCGGGGACTCGGTCGTGTGCAGTCCTTTGCTGGCGCTGAAGACGCGATGAGGGCTGGACGGCCGCGCCAGTACACCGGTACATCGCCGAAGTCTTCAGCATCGAGCTCGTGAGCTGGTGGAACGACCTGAGGTTCATCCGCGATGAGGCTGGCTAGGCTGGCGAGGACCAGTCCCGACAGATGTGCGTTCCCGGAGTCGGCGCGCCGCCGGGCGTTGTAGCCCGGTGGTGATGCGTCAACGAGCTTTGATGCCGCTGCCTGATATCCGCGTGGCGGAGTCGGTTTCTTCCGTCGCCCGTATCGGACCTCGCGCCACGTTGCGACTGCTTCCTCGACCGGCCCAGGATGTTGCCCTCGCGTCGATGGAGGACCGGTCCAGCGCGTCGGCCGCGAAAAGCGTCGGACCATGTACGACCGGTAGAGCGAGCGACCGTAGATCGCGTCGAGCTTGGTCCCGATGACCTCGAGTTCAAAGTGGGTCAGCTAATGTTCCATGATCTGCCGCATCACGAACGGCTCGAGGCCCCTGAAGGGAGCGCCTGAGAGGCGGGCGGTCGATACGACGAAGTCGCGGAATGGCCCGGCGAAGAAGTAGATACCCCAATCGTCGCCCCAGACGTGCCAGGGCTTGTAGTGAGCGATGGCATCGGCACCGGCCGACTCCTCCTCGCTGAACATGCCTGACGGAGCAGGCCCCTCGTCACCACCGGCACCCTCGCCACGTCCTCGGGAAAGGGAACGTCGATTTCGGTGACCAAACCGCTGTCTTCCTCGTCGGGCAGCAGTGCCCAACCGGGGAACTGCGTTGTCGGCGGTACCGCGACTGCGCAGCGGGGGTCTGGGTCGAGCACCTCGTCCTGCTCGCATGGACTGAGCGCTACCGGCGGGTGGATCGAGACCATCGGGCCGAGGGCCTCCTCGAAGAACCTTGGGAACCAGTGGTCCACAGCGGTCGCTGGCCGCCGGACTCGGCCGGCGAGACGTCCGGCGAGTAGCATGTAGGCTGGCGACTGCAGGGTCAGCCGACCCGTCGACGGAGCGATCAGCAGTGCCTACCACGACCTGGATCTTGGAAGCAGCCGAAGACCGCTACCTGGAAGCGACCGCTCCGATGCCGGTCGTGGTTCACGAGGTCGAATTGACTTGCCCGTTCTGCGAGCGGTCCTTTCCCGCTGCGGACGCACAGGTTGCTGCCGACTCGCTGGCCCGACACATTGCGCGTGAGCATCCTCTGCTGCGACCGGTGCTGATAGTCGGAGGAAAGATGCTGGGTCCGAACTCGGTCATCACGCGCCGCCCGTCCGAAGCCGACGTCGTCATCGAGAACGCGACGCTGATCGAGATCGGTGTCGATGGCGACTCGGAGCGCCCCGTTTCTGTTCGTGAGGCGGCGCAGATCATCGGCGCACGACCGCGTCAGATGCTCAACGTCCGCCTCGCCAATGAGCGGGTCGAGGATCGCACCGCTGCGGCTGTTGAGTACCGGATTCGTCTCGACGTCGCAGATGAAGCTGAGCTGGACCGCGTCGATGAGCTGTTCCTCCAGCATCTCGCCCGCGACGACGCGCGGCGCGAGGACGTGACGCGGTTCTCCGATGAGACCGACGGGCTGGCGAACTTCTACCGCGACGGGCTGGCGAGCTACGTGCTGGGGGTCTTTGCAAAGGATCAACCGGCCACCGCGGATGACCCGCAGAGTCTCGAGCGAGCCCTTGCTGCGTTTGGCCGCGCGGCGTTCCATCTGGCCGATTTTCGTGACCGGCGTGTGGCGGCGGCCGTGGCCGCGTGTGCGTCCCTCAACCTCAACGACATCGGTAGCGCGTCGATCCCCACCGGTCTGCCAGGGGTCGATGCGGCGTTGGGCTTCCTGCGCCACCTTCGAGGGTCGGACGTGTCGCCTCAATGGCCGAAACGACCGCTGGGTCAGCCGTCTGCGCTGCGCTGTCCAGTCGACGACGCCACCTTCGCGTTTCTTGATCTCGTGTTTGCTTTAGGGGAGCCCGAAGGAACGCCGTCAGCGTCGGCTGCGCTCGAGCGGATCGAGCACGGAACGCTCACGGCCCCTGACCGCACCAAGTTCGCGGTGGTCCTCGGCGAGTGGGCCAGCCGGACCGGACGAGGCGAGATGGTCCGCCGATGCGCGTCGATCCTCTACAACGATCCGATCTTTGAAGGAGCCGTCAGCCGGTGGAAGACAGCGTGAGTTCTGGCCGTCCGGGCGCCCAGCCGTCCAGCGATGAACGCCCAGGGGCCGGCTCATCGCCCAATGCAGGGGCCCCGGGCGACACCCAACCGCACGCGAACCCGAGCTCGGACGAGCATCCCCTCGAGCCGCGCGACGGCGTGGACGACGCTGAAAGCGCGCCCGAGCCCACACCGGTGAGCACCTCCCTCGATGTCGACGACCAGCCGAACGAGGATCTTGCCCGCGCTAAACGCCGCCGGCCTGAGTCGCTAGTTGAGCTGTACACAGTTCCCAAGGCCGCGGCGCCGGATCTGCTGACCGGACTGGCCAAGCACGAAGCGTGGATCACAAGTAGCGCAGACCAGGAGCAGGCACTGGGCCTCCTCAGCGAGCGCGATCCAGACCTGGCCAAGACGCGGACGCTTGCCCAGCACGTCGCGACGAGTCACGACGGCCGGTTCGCGGCTTCGTTCGAGTCGTTCATCGTGCGCGCGGTCGCTCCGGTCCTCGAGGGTACGCCGCGATGGCCACCGCAGAATGGAGACGATGGCCCCACGCTGTTTGCCGCGCTGCTCGATCACCACGCCGCGGCTCTCGGCGAAAAGGAGCCGCCACGGCGACTCTTCAACGCCGTGATGATCGCCCAGTCGATTCTCATGGCGAGGTACCGCCTGGATATCCAGGACGCCGTGCCGCTGTTATCAAGGACCCTCGGTGTGCCGGCGGCCCTGCGACGCGAGCGGCGCAACCCGAGGGTGGTACGCCTCAGGTCACTCGGCGATACCCGACTCACGGTCGACTCCCTCAGAACATGGCTTGATGTGCTGACGCCGTGGATCGAGCGCGCGCTGGAAGCAGAACGGACGGCGGAGAAGGCGGCCGTGGATGTCGAGCGTCTCAAGGGCATCGTCGATCGCCTCGAGCACGAGCTCGCCGACGCACACCGTGAGAACGAGCGGGCGAACGCCGAAATCGCAAAGTTGCGTCAGGAGATCGACGAACTATCCGACCAGAAGCGAGGTGCGACTCTTGCAAGACGGCACGAGGGCTCTCAGCTCCGCAGCTCGATGGCGGGATTCCTGGAGGACGAGCTCCTCGTCCTCCTTTCCGCTGTTCGGGAGGGGCTTGAACTCAATCCGCCGCGTGTTCCGTTCGCTCTCGAGCGACTCGAGGATGCCGACCACGCGGCCCGAACCAAAGTGCAATGGCTGAGATCTTCGGATTAGACCTCGGTACTACGAACACGCTGGCGGCGGTTCACTACACGGGCGACGATCAACCTCGCCCCTTCCTCGATCGGGGGCGTCCGCATCCCTCCGTTGTGCGCTATCACGGCGCACAGGTCGTCGTCGGTCGGGAGGCACGGGACCAGCTAGATGCCCCTGAGGTTGGGGTGATCGGCGACTTTGTCCGCTCGCCCAAGCGGTTTCTGGGCAAGGGCATGGATCTCACAGTCGGCGGAGTCGCCCGCGATCCATCCGAAGTTGTGGCCGAGATCTTGCGTCATGTCCGCGATCACGCGGAGGACCAGCTCGGCGGCGCGACCGAGTTCGGCAACGTCGTGGCCGCGGTGCCCGTGACCATGGACGGGCGCGGTCGCCGTGCGCTGCGCAGCGCAGCCCAGCTCGCCGGCTTCGACATCCATCAATTCGTACACGAGCCGCTCGCCGCACTATACGGATACCTTCGCGGCTCGGCGGACTCGCGGCGTCGGATGGAGGAGCTCGAAGGCCGGCGAGCGCTGGTCTTCGACTGGGGTGGGGGAACTCTCGATCTGACGTTGTGCATGGTCAGTGATGGGTCCCTGATTCAAATTCATAACGCGGGAGACCCGGACGTTGGCGGGGACCGCTTTGATGAGCGGCTGATGCGGCTCATTCATGATCGGCACGTCGCGAAGCATGGATTGCGGACAGAGCCGGCCCTGATTCCCGGAGCGACGGCGAAGCTCAACGCGGCCTGCGAGCTCGCCAAGATCCGCCTCTCGCGGGCCCCGACGGCAGAGATCCTCGTCGCGCACTACGCGAAGGCAGAGGGCGATGCGCACACTCTGGAGGACCGACTCACACGCGACGACGTCGAGGCGCACACGAGAGACCTCGTCGATCAGGGCTTGCGCTGCATCGACCAACTGCTGGCTCATGTCGGGATTCCCGCTGAGGCGATCGAGCTGTGCCTGGCAACGGGCGGGATGGTTCAGATGCCGGCCATTCGTTCAGGGCTCATCGAGCGGTTCGGAGGACCCGGCCGTGTCCCACTCCTCGAGCACGGCGACCGGATCATTGCCGAAGGCGCCGCATGGATCGCGTCGGATGAACAGGCACTGACGCTCGCGAAGCCTTTTGAGCTCCTTCACGCCGACGCGTCCTACGTGCCGCTGTTGCAGGCCGATGTTTCATTGCCGACCCAGGGGAAGACGGTGGCTACATCGTTCGCTATGTACTGCGTCGATCCGCGTGACGGCTACGCCCGGTTCCTGTTCGCTCGACCGGCGACTCCTGGCCGCACCTCACCGGCCGACGCGCGCGATCCGTATGGCGTAGCGGTGATCGCCGTGGACCCAACCGCACACCCGCTCGCCGAGAGGCTTGACGTCAGGCTCAGCGTTGACGACGACCTCGTTGTGCGCGTCGACCTCACGTCCAGTCTTTTCCAGGACTCCCGTCGCCTCGAACTACACGACCTTGAGTTCGGTCTGCGACTCGGCCAGGCATGACAAACCGAAAGCGAACAAAGCCTCAAGCTGGTGCGATCACCGTTCGATCGAACGTCGTACTCGACCGCGGTCGCTGGGACTTGATTCCGGGCGAACTTCTTTACGCGCTCGGACGCAGCCGCGATGCAACTCGTCTCCAGCGCGAGGAGCACATGTACTACCAGCCCTGCTCGCTCTGCAGCCGCAAGATCGCCGAAATCAACCTCACTGGCTGCACCCGTTGCCGCCATGCTCCTGCCCCCGAGGCTGTGCTCGCCGCTCAGCAGGCGCATCGCGAGCGCGTGAGAAATGCCCGGCACCGAGAGGCAGAGGAGAATGCGCTCCTTTCGGGAGGTGCGGTGATTCGCGCGACTGGAATTGTCTACGCCGAGTCCGAAGCATCCGATGCAGATGTCGACCATCCCGATACTAACTCGAGTTTCGGGCTTTCCGGGAGATTTGAAGGAGTTTTGAGTTCGGCGGCGACGGGCTGAGGGGGCGCAGGGGCATCGGCGGGTTCCTCGAATCCACGGGATGTCCAAGTCCCTGTGGGAGGTACCGCCGATGCCCGTGCATGTTCCCGGTTCGCTCGGTCGCCTGCTGTCCCTGCTTGAGCCGTGCTTCTCGCAACCTGCGTTTCAGACCTTCCGGGCGCTGGTGGTGGGGTTCATCGCTCGCGTGGGCGAGCACACGGTCTGCGGCATGTGGCAGGCGGTCAGGCTGGCTGGCCGTGTTCACCATTTGATCGCGCACGACTTCTTCGCCCGCCGCCGCTGGGATCCCGACCGGCTCGGGGTGATGCTGCTGGAGTTCTTGGTCACGGTGTTCGTCAAGCCGGGCACCGCGATCACGGTGGCGGATCGACGACACGCTGTTCGGACGTTCGGGCAGGCGCGTGCTCGGCGCGCACTATCTGCACGACGGCTCCCAGCCCGCTGGGCAGGGCCACCGCACCCGCTGGGGCAACTGCTTTGTCGTTGTCGGGCTGGTCGTCTGCCTGCCGTGCCTGGGCGGGCGCCGTGTCTGTCTGCCGGTGCTGTTCAGGTTGCTTCGCCCCCGCGATGAGGCCCAGCCGGATCGGCTCTCCCAGCCGGAGCTGGCCAGGGAGATGGTCGAGCTGATCCTCCGCCGATTCCCAGGCCGCGCGGTGCATCTGCTGTGCGACGGCGCGTACGCGACCAAGGCCTGGCGGGGCCTCAAACAGCGCGTCACGATCACGACCAGGGTGCGCGGCAACGCCGCGATCTATGAGATGGCGCCGCCTCCCACCGGCAGGCGTGGCCGCCCGGCGCTGAAGGGTCGCAGGCTGCCGTCGCTGGCGAAGCTCGCCGAGACAATTCCCTTCAAGCCGGTCACGATCACCGGCCCCGACGGCAGGGAGCGCACCGAGCAGGTCGCCGAGCTCGTCTGCCTGTGGTACGGCCCCTTCTACACGCGGCCTGTCAAGCTGCTCTTGGTCCGCTCCGTCGAGCGCACCCACGGCCACGACATCGCGATCGCCTCGACCGACACCGACGCCAGCGCGGCCGAGCTGATCGACCGCTACGCAAGCCGCTGGACGATCAAGACGTGCTTCCAGGAGGGCAAGGCCAACGGCGTCGGCCAAGCCCGCAACCGCGTCAGGAAGGCGGTCGAGCGGACCGTCCCCTTCGGGTTCCTCTGCCAGACACTCACGATCATCTGGTATCAGCTCCACGGCGACGCCGACCGCGACCTCCGCGCCCGCCGCCGGCTCGCTCCCTGGTACCCGCACAAGCAGACCGTCAGCTACAGCGACATGCTCGCCGCGCTCCGACGCGAGCT
The DNA here is from genome assembly GCA_035294345.1 of Solirubrobacteraceae bacterium. Taxonomy (GTDB): domain Bacteria; phylum Actinomycetota; class Thermoleophilia; order Solirubrobacterales; family Solirubrobacteraceae; genus Palsa-465. The sequence continues at coordinate 2,339 of DATGLC010000082.1, read as the reverse complement.
GATCCGCGCCGAATTTCGCTCACAAGCACCCCGCCGGACCCCCTCACCACAAATCGCACGGTACCAAGCACCGTCAGCTCTCACCGCCGCCTGAGATTCCGAAAGTCGAGATACTAACCAGTCGTGGTAAATAGATCACGGATTTGGTAGAGTTTGGGGTGTGAGTCGGGACGCCAGATCGCTGCCGCAGCCCGCCCAGGAGGAGGTATCACGGCGAGCCGCAAATGGGTCCTGGTCAGGCGGCGGCGTAGCGGACTGACGCTTCCTGGAAGTAGGCGCGCACGATCTTCGGTTGACGCTGGCGGCGGCGCAGGAACCGCGCCGCTCTGACCTGAGCGTGGCCTTGTCGATCGGCTTGGGATCGACCTCGCACATGTGCCGCTTGACGTCCTGGTTGAGCTGCTCGTCGGGGTCAAGCTCGGGGCTGTGGGCGGGCAGGAAGTGCAGCTGGATCCGATCGGCGTGCTCAGCGACCCAGCGCTTGACTGCCTTGGCGTGGTGGGTTGTGTGGTTATCGCAGATCAGGTGGATCTTGCGATCGGGGATCGAGCGGATCAGACGGTCGAGGAACTCGATGAACACCCGGGCGGTGAAGCGCCCCTCGAAGATCTGAAAGCGCAGCTCTCCCGAGTTGGCCAGCGCGCTGATCATGTTGATGCCCTGGCGGTTGCCGGTCGATGGGGCGATCGCGCGCTGACCGCGCGGCGCGTAGCCCTGCTTGGCCACAAGCCTGTCCAGCCGCAACCCCGATTCGTCCTGCCAGAGGATGATCCCGCCGTCCTTGCGGGCTTTGGCGCGGATCTTGGGATACACGTCGGACAGCCACGCCTCGACCAACACCGGGTCGGCCTCCAGCGCCCAGCGGGTGGGGCGCTTGAGCGTGAACCCCCAACGACGCAGATATCGTCCCACGGTCCCGACCTCAAGCCGCACCCCGCACCAGCGCTCGATCAGATCCTGCACCGAGGAGCGCGTCCACAACAACGCCTCGATCCGCAGCTGATCAGGATTCTTTGAGCGAATCGCCTCAACGATCCGGGCCTGCTGTGCGGCACTCAGCGCCTCCTGCTCACCCGGCCGCCGACCCCGCCGGCGCTTCGCAAGCGCCTTCCAGCCACCCCGGCGATAGCGCTGGATCCAGGCTAAACATAACCCGCCTACACAGAAAGCCGGACGCCCTCGGCCGCCCCCCTGGTTTGCAAATGGATCGCCCTCAAGATCGATCGAAGAACACGTCTCCTTCAGATGGCGGGGGAAGGAGAGCGAAGCCACGATCGGCTGCGGGCTCGAGGAAGCGGATAGCTGGCACCTCCGCCTCGCGCGCGGCGACCTGAAGGGACGCCTGGTTTCTCAGCGTGTCGAACGATGTTGATGCCATCCGCGCTGGGCGGGCGGCAACGGTGGCGCCGCCAAGCGCTGCAACGGTGGTGATGCGCTCGCCGCTGAGGCGGACTATCTGGTCTCGGCGGATGTTGGCGACGAGGCTGAGGTGGTCGTCGCGTCGGCGTACGGCCGTACAACGCTCATTCCAGTCGCAGATGGAGCAGTGCTCGACGGGCTCGGGATACGTGTGCTCCGCGACGCTCAACGATGCGAGGAAGCCGTCGCGCACGCGTCGGTAGTACGCGGCGTAGGCCTTGACCCTGAACGCCTACTCCTCTCCGGTCCCGAGAAGGAGGTGCACCTGGTGGGGCGTGCAGCCTTGGAGACGTTCGAGTTGCTCGCAGTAGGCGCAAAGCTGGAGCACGTGATAGGGCTTCGCTGTACGGGCCAGCTTGGTGTCGATGACTTCGTAAGACCAATCCCAGTGGCCGCGTGGCGTCGCAACGCGCCGGAGAAAGTCGGCATGTGCGCGCCATCGACCATCAAAGAAGGTGGCCTGATAGACGATGTCGACGCCGGCAGCCATTGCGGCGAGGGTGGCGTCCTCGGCCGCCCGCAGGCCGGCCTCGCTGTGGTCCTTAACCTCGATCTCTGTTACCTCGAGCCCCCGGTCGCGCAAGAGCGCTAGCCCCGTTTTCCGCAGTTCGCGAGTGCTACCCCAGCGCGTTGCGGCCAGGGCGGTTGGATTTTGGGCTCTCCTCTCGATTTGGGGGTGACTCATCGGTGAGGAAGGGGGATCGTGATGCCGGCGCAGCAGAGGTAGATCATCGCGATCAGCGCGTCGGCGGAGTGGAAGCCGTATGCGCGGTGTGACGGGAGTCTCACCTTGCTGTTGAGCGCTTCGAGGCGTCCGTTGCTGATCCCGATCTCGATCGCAGCGAGCACGCCGGCTTTGTGTTTGCGGATCGTGCGGGCGAGCTTGACGAACGGTTTGAGCCGGGAGCGGGATGCCCAGG
>DATGLC010000081.1:0-56325 GCA_035294345.1 Solirubrobacteraceae bacterium | reverse complement strand
TCGGTCTCCGGCGTCATGGGCAGATGCAGGGTGATGAAGTCCGCCGCCGCGTAGACGTCCTGAGCAGTGGCCGCCTGCTGGACGCCGAGCTCGCGGTAGCGCTCGGCCGAGACGTAGGGGTCGAAAGCGATCACGTGCATCCCGAACGCGCGCGCCCGCGCGGCCACCAGCTGGCCGATGCGCCCGAACCCCAGGATCCCGAGCGTCTTCTCGTACAGCTCCACGCCCTGGAAGCGCGAGCGCTCCCAGCGGCCGGCGCGCAGCGAGGCATCCGCCTGGGGAACGTTGCGCGCCAGCGCCAAAAGCAGCGCCATCGTGTGCTCGGCGGCGGTCACGACGTTTGACTCGGGCGCGTTGACGACCACGATCCCGCGCTTGGTGGCGGCGTCGACGTCGACGTTGTCGACGCCCACGCCGGCCCGCCCGACGGCTCGCAGCCGGCCAGCCGCCGCCAGCAGCTCGGCATCCAGCCGGGTGGCCGAGCGGATCAGGATCCCGTCGAACTCGCCGATGCGCGACCGCAGCCGCTCGCGGTCCCAGTCGAGCCCCAGCTCCACATCGCAGTGCTCGCGCAGCAGCGCCAGGCCCGACTCGCCGATGCGCTCGGCCACGAGCACGCGCGGGCGCCGGCCGGCGGGCGCGGGCGCGCGCGGGGGCGCGGCGTGGCCGGCAGCGGGCGCCGGCGCGCTCGGGGGCGCGGCGTGGCCGGCGGCGGGCCGGGCGCCGCTCATCGCAGCGTGCGCTCCAGCACCCAGTCGATGCACGAGCAGAGCGCCTGCACGTCGGAGGCCGGCGTGGCCGGGAACATCGCGATCCGCAGCTGGTTTGAGCGCAGCTTGCGGTAGGGCTCGGTGTCGACGATCCCGTTGGCGCGCAGCGTCGCCGCCAGCGCCGCGGCGTCCACGGCCTCGTCGAACTCGATCGTGCCCACCACCAGCGAGCGCCGGGCGGGGTCGGCGACGAACGGGCGCGCGTGCGGGTGCGCCTGCGCCCACGCGTACAGGTGGTCGCTGGAGGCGCGCGTGCGCGCGACCATCGCCTCCAGGCCACCCTGCTCGAGCATCCACTCCAGCTGGTCGGCGAGCAGCAGCAGCGTCGCGATCGCCGGCGTGTTGTAGGTCTGGTCCTTGCGGGAGCTCTCCAGCGCGATCGCCAGCGACAGGAAGTCCGGCACCCAGCGGCCGTCGCCGGTCAGGGCGAGGCGCTCGATGCGCTCGATCGCGGCGGGGCTGACGGCCGCCAGCCACAGGCCGCCGTCGGAGGCCAGCGCCTTCTGGGGCGCGAAGTAGTACACGTCGCACTGGGCGACCTCGACCGGCAGCCCGCCGGCCGCCGAGGTGGCGTCGATCAGCACGAGCGCGTCCCCGGCCGCGGGCGGGCGGCGGACCTCGACCATCACCCCCGTCGAGGTCTCGTTGTGCGCCCAGGCGATCGCGTCGACCGTCGGGTCACGCTCCAGAAGCTGCGGGTCCGGCGCGTCGCCGGCCGGCGCGCTCACGATCCGGGGGCTGTCCAAGAACGGCGCCCGCTCGGTGCAGGCGGCGAACTTCGACGAGAACTCCCCGTAGGCGAGGTGCAGCGCGCGCCTTTGGATCAGCCCGCAGGCGGCCGCGTCCCAGAACGCCGTGGCGCCGCCGTTGCCGACCAGCACCTCCCAGCCGTCCGGCAAGCTCAATAGCTGCGCCACGCCGGCGCGCACGCGCCCGACGAGCGCCCTCACCGGAGCCTGCCGGTGCGAGGTCCCGATCACCTCGGCGCCCTCGGCGGCCAGCCGGCGCAGCTGCTCGGGGCGCACGCGCGACGGGCCGGCGCCGAAGCGCCCGTCGGCGGGCCTGAGGGCGTCGGGGATCGTCAGCTTCGCCTGCGCCTGCACGGCCGGCCGCGGGCTACTCGTGGAACTCGGTGTCGATCCAGCTCATCCGGGCGCGCAGCTCGCGCCCCACGACCTCGACCTGGTGGCCCGCCTGCTCCTCGCGCATCCGCCTGAAGTTCTCCTGGCCGGCGCGGTTCTCGGCGATCCATTCGCGCGCGAACTCGCCGGACTGGATCTCCGCCAGCAGCTGGCGCATCGCCTGGCGCGCGGGCTCGCCGATCACCCGCCGGCCGCGGGTCATGTCCCCGTACTCCGCGGTGTTGGAGATCGAGTAGCGCATCCCGGCGATCCCCTTCTCGTACATGAGATCGACGATCAGCTTGAGCTCGTGCAGGCACTCGAAGTAGGCCAGGCGCGGGTCGTATCCGGCCTCCACGAGCGTCTCGTAACCGGCGCGCACCAGCTCGCTGACCCCTCCGCACAGGACCGCCTGCTCGCCGAACAGGTCCGTCTCGGTCTCGTCCTTGAAGGTGGTCTCGATCACGCCGCCGCGGGTGCAGCCGATTCCCTTGGCGTAGGCGAGCGCGAGCGCGAGCGCGTCGCCGGTCGCGTCCTGGTGCACCGCCACCAGGCCGGGAACCCCAGAGCCCTCCAGGAACTGGCGGCGCACCAGGTGCCCGGGGCCCTTCGGCGCCACCAGCGCCACGTCGACGTCCGGCGGCGGCACGATCTGCCCATAGTGGATCGAGAACCCGTGGCCGAACAGGAGCATGTTGCCGGAGGCGACCCCGTCGCGCAGCCCCTGCTCCCAGATCTCCCCGTGGCGCTCATCGGGAGCCAGCAGCGCGATCACGTCGGCCTCGGACGCGGCGTCGGCGACCTCCAGCACGCGCAGCCCGTGGGCGGTGGCCTTCTCGACGCTCGGCGAGCCGGCGCGCAGCCCCACGACGACCTCCACGCCGGAGTCGCGGAGGTTGAGCGCGTGGGCGTGCCCCTGGGAGCCGTAGCCGATGATCGCGACGGTCCGGCCCTGGAGCCTTGAGAGGTCCGCGTCGTCGTCGTAGTGCATGGTCCGGCAGGCTACACGTCGCGCCGGCCCGGGCGCCGTGAGGGCGAGCGGCGCTGCCTGCTCAGGCCTGCCACAGGGCCGGCGCGGGCCCCGCCGGCGAGTCGCTCAGGCCAGCGCGAGCGCCACCAGCGAGCTGCCAGGCAGCTCAAGCGACCCGTCGGCGGCGGTGTGGGGCGCCGCCGCGGCCCCGATGCGCTCCGTCACCTGCGCGCGCTGCTCGCACCCCAGCTCGCGCCAGACGGCGCTGAACTGCGGGGAGACCTCGGCGGTCTCCTCCACGTACTCCTGAAGGGAGGCGTAGCGGCGCGTGAGCCCCACCGCACGCACCGTCACCTCCAAGAACCCGGCCTGGGAGAGGAGCTCTTCAAGGGCGCCCGGCGCCGCGAGCGCGAACATCCCCGGCTCGTCGGCATCTGGCGGCGCCAGATGCCCGAGCGAGATCATCGCCCCGCTCGGGATCATCGCCCACGGGTTGAGCTCCGGCCGGTCCCACACGGCGAGCGCCGCCCGTCCGCCGGGTCTCAGGACGCGGCGCATCTCGCGCGCGGCCGCGGCCGGGTCGACCGTCAGCATGATCCCCCAGCGGCAGAGGATCGCGTCCACCGAGGCGGCCGGCAGGTCGATCCATTCGAGCTCCAGCCGCCGCAGCTCGACGTTGGACAGCCCCGCCTGGGCGGCGCGCTCGCGGGCGAGCTGCACCATCGCCTCGGCGCCGTCGCTGGAGATCAGCACGCCGCCGGGGCCGATGCGCTCGGCCGCCATGAACCCCGTGTCGCCCGGACCGGCGGCCAGCTCCAGCACCCGCTCGCCGCCGCGCAGCGCCAGTCCGTCGAGCATCGCCTCGGAGACGGGCATCCCCCACTCGCGGATCCGCTGCGCGCGCCGCCCCCAGGGGCCGGCCGCCTGCTCCCAGGTCTCGCGCATCCGGGCGCGCAGAGTCTCCGGATCGATCTGCGCCACGATTGCCGAGCCTACACCGCCGGGCCTACACCGCCGGGCCTACACCGCCGGGCCGGCCGCGGTCCGCGCGCAGCGCCCGGCACCCAGCTGGGATCGACGCCGGCACGGGGCGAGGGCACGACGCCCTATCGCAGGCGGTCGCGCAGCAGCTTTCCGGCCGCGTTGCGCGGAAGCTCGGTCACCTGCTCAAAGCGCTTTGGGACCTTGAAGGCGGCCAGGCGCGAGGCGCAGTGGGCGCGCAGCAGCTCCGCCGTCGGCTGCCGGGCGTTCGCGGGCACGACCAGCGCCACGACCGCCTCCCCCCACTCGGGATCCGGGCGCCCGACGACGGCCGCGTCGGCCACCGACGGGTGCTCGACGAGCACCGCCTCGACCTCCGCCGGGGCGACGTTCTCCCCGCCGGTGATGATCGTCTCCGACCGCCGTCCAACGATCGTGAGCCGGCCGCGCTCGTCCAGCGCGCCCAGATCGCCGGTGTGCAGCCAGCCGTCGGCCGCCAGGGCCCCGGCCGAGACGCTCGGTCCGCGCACCAGCACCTCCCCGTCACCGGTGAGCCTGACCTGCGCCCCCAGCAGCGGCACCCCGTCGCAGACGACCTGCGAGCAGGTCTCGGTCATCCCGTATGAGGTCGACACCACAACGCCCGCCCGCTGCGCCCGCGCCAGCAGCGCCGGCGCGATCGGAGCGCCGCCCAGCAGCACCCGGCGCAGGGTCGGCGGCCGCTCAAGTCCGGCGTCCAGCAGGCGCGCGAGCATCGTCGGCACCAGCGAGACCAGCGTCACGCGCAGGGCGCCGTCCATCAGCGCCGCCAGGCAGGCCTCGGTGTCGAAGCGCTCCTGCAGCACCACGGTGGTGCCGTAGACGGCGCTTCGCAGCGCAATCGCCAGCCCGCCCACGTGCGCCAGCGGCATCGGGCACAGCCATCGCTCCTCGACGTCCAGCCCCAGCGCCAGCGCCGAGCCGAGCGCGTTCCACAGCCAGTTGTCCAGCGTCGCCACCACCGGCTTGGCGGAGGCGGTCGTCCCAGAGGTGAACATGACCGTGGCGGCCCGCGCGCCGTCGTAGGGCTCTGCGCGCCGCGCCGGCGCTCCGGCCGGCAGCCGGTCCAGCACCAGCCGGGCGCCGGCGGTGCGCTGCACGCGCTCTGGGGCGCGCAGGCGCGGATCGATCGGGACCGCTGCGGCGCCGGCCAAAAGACAGCCGTGCACGGCCACGATGAGCTCCTCAGAGCCCACCTCGAGCGCAACGCGCTCGCCGGCTCGCACGCCGCGGCGCGCAAGCTCGCCCGCCACGCGCAGCGCGGCCTCATGCAGCTCCGCATAGGAGAGCGCGCCGCCGGGACCGATCAGCGCCGTCCCCTCGCCGCGCGTGCGCGCGGCTCGCGCCACCCAGTGCTCCACGCCCCCGCAAGCTAACAGGCCGGAATCGATCCGGTGCGCGCGCTGTCCTCCCCGGCATGAACATCTGTCTCGCAATCGAGACACACTGCGCTGCGGCGCTGTTCATGCGGTCGCCAATCGCGGCGACTGCGTTTTCCCGAGCCACGGACAGGCCCGGAGTTTTTTTGCAAGGAGCACAGGAAGATGACTTTTACGGCATTTGTCACGGTTCGCGGTTGGTTCATCTCGGTTTCTGTAGATCCGGATCACTTTTCGCTGCGGATCGAGAGGATCCAACCATTGGTCGAGACCGTGGTCACCGAGATTCCCGAGGTGACCGCGTTACCCCCTGCTCGTGCGGGGAGCGGCCCTGAGCCGGACCTCTTCTGAGCCGAACTCGCCCATTCTTTAGTTCGGGGGCTCCATCGCAAGATGGAGCCCTTTTTTTGACCGAGCAACTGACTGACTGATCAGTCACTCACGGGCTGAAGCCGGCCTGCTCCGCATTCGGCCAGGCGCACGAGAGCGCTCCCGCCGCGCGCCACCCGCCCGCGCAGCCCCGATCGCCGGTCACCTACAGTCTGGCCTGGCAACGGACCACAGGAGCAGACCTTGAGCACGACCTGGGAGCCCGCGGGCGACTATCAGGACATCCTCTATGAGCTTTCCACCGGCGAGGACGCCGGGATCGCGAAGATCACGATCAACCGCCCGGAGGTGCACAACGCGTTTCGGCCGGAGACGGTCGTCGAGCTCTCGGACGCGTTCGAGCGCGCGCGCCGCGACCACGGGGTCGGCGTGGTGATCCTCACCGGCGCCGGCACGCGCGCCTTCTGCTCGGGGGGCGACCAGCGCGTGCGGGGCTCGCGGGGCGGCTACGTGCAGGGCGCCGACCCGGCGCAGGCCGGCCGCCAGAGCGGGGTGGGCAGCTTTCACGTCACCGACCTGCACATCCAGATCAGGCGGCTGCCAAAGCCGGTCGTGGCGATGGTCGCCGGGTGGGCGATCGGGGGCGGCCACGTGCTGCACGTCGTGTGCGATCTGACGATCGCCGCCGACAACGCCCGCTTCGGCCAGGCCGGGCCGAGGGTCGGCTCCTTCGACGGCGGGTTCGGCGCCAGCGTGCTGTCGCGGCTGGTCGGCCCCAAGCGCGCGAAGGAGATCTGGTTTCTGTGCCGCCGCTACGACGCCGAGCAGGCGCTCCAGATGGGGCTGGTCAACGCGGTCGTGCCGCTCGATCGCCTTGAGGAGGAGACGGTCGCCTGGTGTCGCGAGATGCTGGCGATGTCCCCGTTCGCGCTGCGAATGCTCAAGGCGAGCTTCAACGCCGACGAGGACGGGCTGGCCGGGATCCAGCAGCTCGCCCACGACGCGAACCTGCTCTTCTACATGACCGAGGAGGCGCAGGAGGGGCGCGACGCCTACCTGCAAAAGCGCGCGCCGGACTTCTCCAGGTTCCCCAGGCGCCCCTAGTGCCGGGCGCGGCCGGCACCGCCACCGCGCGGATCTGGCTGATGGCCGCCAGGCCGCGGACGCTGCCCGCGGCCGTCGCCCCGGTGCTCGTGGGCACCGCGCTCGCCGGCCACGCGCACGTGTTTCATCCGCTGCGCTTCGTCGCGGCGATGGCCGGCGCGCTGCTCATCCAGGTCGGAACCAACCTCTCAAACGACTACTCGGACGCGCGCCGCGGCGCCGACGCCGAGGACCGGCTGGGGCCTGTCCGCGTGACCGCCGGCGGCCTGGTGCCGCCGCGCCAGGTGCTGATCGCCACCTACCTCACATTCGGCGCCGCGGTGCTCGCCGGCGCCTACCTGATCGCCGTCGCCGGCTGGGTGCTTCTGGCGATCGGAGCCGCCTCGATCCTGGCCGGCGTCGCCTACACGGGCGGCCCCCGGCCCTACGGGTACGAGGGCCTGGGCGAGCTGTTCGTGTTCCTGTTCTTCGGCGTGGTCGCCGTGGCCGGCTCCTACTACGTGCAGACGCGCGAGCTGGAGTGGGAGGCGTTCGCGCTCGCGGTCCCGGTGGGGCTGCTGGCCGCGGCGATCCTGGTGGTCAACAACGTCCGCGACATCGACTCCGATCGGCGCGCCGGCAAGCGCACGCTGGCGGTCCGGCTCGGGCGCCCGCGGGCCCGCGCGCTCTATGCGCTCGCGCTCGCGCTCGCCTACCTGACGACGGCCGCGATCGCGGCGGCCTCCTACGGGCTGTGGCTGCTGGCGCCGTGGCTGACGCTGCCGCTGGCCGCGCGGCCGCTGGCCGCGGTGCTCGGGCGCAGCGACGGCCCGTCGCTCAACCGGGCGCTGGGCGCCACCGGCCAGCTGCAGCTGGCCTTCTGCGCGCTCCTGTCCGCCGCCCTGCTGCTGAGCGGCTGAGCCGATGCGCCTCGAGCACCGGTGCTTGCGCGCGGCGCTGCGCGAGCCCTTCGAGGCCGCGCACGGCACCGTCTGCGAGCGCGAGCTGATCGTCGTCTCGCTTGAGGCGACCGACGGCCTTCAGGGGCATGGAGAGGCCGCGCCGCTTGCCTCCTACGACGGGGTCACGATCGAGCAGGCGCAGGACGCGCTCGAGGCCTGCAGGGGCATCCTGGCCGAGTATCGCGACGTGGCGCCGGTGGCCGACGTGATCGCCCGCTGCGCGGAGGCCACCGTGGTCGCGCCGGCGCTCGCGGCGCTGGACATGGCGCTCTGGGATCTCGCCGGGCGGCGCGTGCGCGAGCCGGTCTGGAGGCTGCTCGGCGCCGCGCGGCCCCTGCCGGTGGCCGTCAACGCCACGCTGACCGCGCGCGACCGGTCGAGCGCCGCCCACCAGGCCGCCCAGGCGCGCGCCGAGGGCTACACGACGGTCAAGGTCAAGGTCGGCATCGGCGACGACGCCGGGCGCCTGGCGGCCGTGCGCGCGTTCGCCGGGCCGGCGATGGCGATCCGGATCGACGCCAACGGCGCCTGGTCTGAGCGCGAGGCCGCCGCCGCGCTGGCGGCGCTTGAGCCGGTCGCCCTGGAGCTCTGCGAGGAGCCCGTGCGGGGCGCGGCCGCCAACCGCGCCCTGTGGCGCGGATCGCCGGTGGCGATCGCGCTCGACGAGTCGGCCGGCGACCCGGACGCACTGGCCGTGCGCTGCGCGGACGCCCTCTGCCTCAAGCTGTCGCGCTGCGGGGGGATCTCGGCCACGCTCGAGGCCGCCGCGCGCGCCCGCGCGCTCGGCTACGACGTGTACCTCGCATCGGCGCTGGACGGGCCGCTGGGGATCGCGGCGGCGCTGCACGCGGCCTGCGCGATCGCCCCGGCGCGCGCCTGCGGCCTGGCCACGCTGCGGCTGTTCGAGCGCGGCGCCGGGCCGCTTGAGCCCGCCAACGGGACGCTCCGTCCGCCGGGCGGCCCCGGGCTGGGCGATGGCCTGGCGCGCTGGTATGCGCCCTAGCGAGGGTCGCCGGCGCGGATCGCGGCGGCGACCGCGGCGGGCGCCTCCAGGTGCACGGCGTGACCGGCCCGCGGCACGACCGTGACGCTCGCGCGCGGCAGCCGGGCGGCCATCCGCTGCGCCAGCGCGCGGAACTTGGCATCGCGCTCGCCGACCACCAGGCTCACCGGGATGCGCAGGTCGCCCAGCCGCTCCCACACCGACGGCAGCGCCCCCGTCCCCAGGCCGCGCAGCGCCTCGGCGAGCCCCTCGGTGCAGGGGTTGCGCAGCCGGTCGGCGTGGGCGGCCTCGGCGACCTCCGGCGGCTGTCCGGCGAGCACCGGCGTGCGCGCCCACACGCGCGCGAAGTCGTGGACGTCGAGGCGCTCAGCGAGCGATGCCAGCCGCTCGTCGGCCGCTCGTCGCGCCGCTCGCTGCGCCGGGTCGTCGATCCCGGGGCTTGCGCCGATCAGCGTCAGGCGGCGCACCCGCGGCGCGAGCGGCCCCGCGATCGCGGCGTGCAGCGCGATCCGCCCCCCCATCGAGTAGCCCGCCAGCTCGAGCGTCCCGCTGTCGAGCGCGTCGAGGTCGCCGAGCACGGCCTCGAGCGTCACCGGCCGCCGCCGCGCGGCCGTGCCGTGACCGCGGATGTCCGGCGCCAGCGGGCGGTAGCCTGGCCCGAGCGCGGCCACGACGCCGTCCCAGCTTGCGCCGGTGTTCGTGAAGCCGTGCAGCAGCAGCAGGGTCGTGGTGGCGCCCGAGTCCATAGCCCAGATGATCACGCACCGCCGACAGCGACCGTGAACGACCTCCAGCCCCAAGCCGCGCGGGGCCAGGGCCGCGAGCGCGCGCCCACCGACGGCGGCTCGCACGCGCTGCTGCGCGCCCTCTGCGACGAGCTCGCGCGCTGCGGCATGCGCCACGCCTGCACCTCCCCAGGGTCGCGCAACACGCCGCTGGTGCTCGCGCTCGCGCGCGAGGAGCGGATCCGCTGCTGGTCTCAGATCGACGAGCGCTGCGCCGCCTTCTTCGCGCTTGGGATCGCCCGCGTGACCGGCGAGCCGGTGGCGGTGACCTGCACCTCCGGGACGGCGGCGGCCAACCTGGCGCCCGCGGTGATCGAGGCCCACCAGGCGCGCGTGCCCCTGCTGGTGCTCACGGCCGATCGCCCGCCGGAGCTTCGGGAGGTGGGCGCCGGCCAGGCGATCGATCAGCTGAAGCTGTTCGGCGGGGCGACCAGGTGGTTCTTTGAGGTCGGCGTCGAGGGCGCCGACGCGGGCACCGTCGCCTGGATCAGGCAGCTGGCCTGCCGCGCCTACTGGACGGCGGCCGGAGAGCGCCCCGGCCCTGTGCACCTGAACTTCCCGCTGCGCGAGCCGCTGGTCGCCGACCGCGAGCCCGCCCCTGAGCGCCCGGAGCCCTGGCAGGGCCGCCCGGGCGGCCGGCCCTGGGTCGTGGTGCGGCGACCGGCCGCCCGCTCGGCGCCGCCCCCGCGAGAGCCGCTTCCCGCGCGCGGGGTGATCGTCGCCGGCCGCCACGAGCGCGACGGCCGCCTGGGGCCCGCGGCCGCGCGCTTTGCGCAGCGCGCGGGGTGGCCGCTGCTGGCCGATCCGCTCTCGGGCGCGCGTCGGGGCCGGGCCGCGATCGCCACCTACGACCTGCTGCTGCGCTCGCGGCCGCTGACCGGCGCCCTGAGGCCGGACGTCGTGCTGCGCGTCGGGGACCTGCCGACCTCGAAGTCGCTTCGCTCCTGGCTTGGCTGCCTGCGGGGAGTGCGCCAGATCGCGCTGGACCCGGAGGGGGCCTGGCAGGACCCGGACGCGGCGGTGTGGGAGATCGAGGCCGCCGACCCCGCCGCCACGCTCGACGCATGGCGCACCGACGCGCCTGACCCCGGCTGGCTTTCGGCCTGGCTTGCGGCGGACGCGGCCGCGGCCGGCGCGATCGACCGAGAGCTCGGCGCCCGGGCGCTGTCAGAGCCGCTCGTGGCGAGGCTGCTCGGCGACGAGCTCGGAGCCGACGCCACGCTCGTGGTCGCCTCCTCGATGCCGATCCGCGACGTCGAGAGCTACATGCGCGCCGGCGAGGGCCTGCCGCGGGTGCTGTCCAACCGCGGCGCCAACGGGATCGACGGGACCGTGTCGACCGCGTTCGGGGTCGCCGCGGCCTCGCGGGGCCCGGTGGCGCTGCTGATCGGGGATGTCGCGCTGGCGCACGACATCGGCGGGCTGCTGGCGGCCCGGCGCCTGGGCCTTTCACTGACGATCGTGGCGCTCAACAACGACGGCGGCGGCATCTTTCACTTCCTCCAGATCGCCGGCCAGAGCGACGTGTTCGAGCAGCACGTGGCGACCGCTCACGGGCTGGCCTTCGAGCACGCGGCCGCCCTGTACGGGCTCGAGCACCGGACCGTCTGCACAGCCGGCCAGCTGCGGGCCGCGCTGCGCGAGCGCGCCTCGCACGCGCGCCTGATAGAGGTGCGCTCGGACCGGCGCGAGAACCTGCTGGTGCACCAGCGGCTCGCCGAGGCCGCGGTCGCGGCGGCGTCGGCGGCGGTGACGGCGAGGCAGGCGGCCGGCGATCAGGGAAGCAGCGCGGCCAGCATCGCCGCCAGCTTGACCTCGGTCTCGGCGAGCTCGTCCGCCGGGTCGGAGTCGCGCACGATCCCGCACCCGGCGTAGCAGCGGGCGCGGCGGCCGCGCAGCAGCGCGCAGCGCAGCGCCACGCACAGCTCGCCATCGCCGGAGGAGTCGCACCAGCCCACGGCGCCCGCGTACCAGCCGCGGTCGATGCCCTCCAGCGCCGGGATCAGCTCAAGCGCCGCGGCCGGCTCGGCGCCAACGGCCGGCGTGGGATGAAGGCGGCCTGCCAGCTCCAGCGCGTCCACCGGCGCCGCCAGCTGCGCGCGGATCGGCGTCGCCAGGTGCTGGATGTTGGCCACGCGCGCCACGACCGGCTCGGGCGCCACCGTGACCCAGACCGAGTGGGGCGCGAGCGCCCGCGCGATCCGCCGCGCGACGATCGCGTTCTCCTGCCTGTCCTTCTCGGAGCGCAGCAGCTGCTCGCCGAGGTGGTCGTCGACCGCCGGATCGGAGCTTCGCCTGCTGGAGCCCGCGAGCGCGACCGTGGTCGCGCGCTGCCCCTCGCACCGTACGAGCAGCTCCGGCGTCGCCCCCAGGAAGGTGGCATCGCCGCGGCCGACCGCGTACACGTAGCAGCTGGGGAACGCCTCCCGCAGCAGCCCCAGCAGCGCGCCCGGGTCGTACGGCGCGGGGGCGTGGACCTCGACCTCGCGCGCGAGCACGACCTTCTCGAGCTCACCGGCACGGATCCGCTGCACCGCGCGCGCGACCGCCTCCTCGTAGTGGGCGGGCGCCAGCGGGCTGAAGACCCGGTGCTCGCCGACCGGCGCCGGGTCGCTCAGCGGCAGCGTCGCCGCGGCCGCCATCCCCGCCAGCCGCCGCTCGATCCGCCCGGCCACATCCGCCTCGGTGTCGTCGGGTGCCACCAGCGCGTTGACCGTGAGCCTGACGGCGGCGCCGAGCCGCGCCAGCGACAGCTCCGGGACCACGACCGACGCGGGCGAAAACGGCGCCCAGTCGCTCGAGGCGCCGCCGTCTGAGGCAAACGCGAACCCGCCGACGGCCACGAGCCCTGAGCCCGGCGGCCCCTCGGCCTCGTCGGCGAGCGCCTCCCGCGCCAGCGCGCGCCAGCGCGCCGCCAGCACGGCGAAGCGCCCCTCGCCGGAGGACTCCAGCGCCACCAGCGACCCGAGCGCCGCCAGCGCCGCGCCGTCGCGGTCGCGCTGCTCAAGACAGAACCAACGGTCCGACGGCTTGCGGGCGGCGCACACGACGGCGGTCGGGTCGACCGAGGAGCCCACCGGGCAGCTGACGCTGACCAGCGCCGGGCGGCCCCGGCGGCGGGCAGCGCGCAGCGCCACCCGGACGCGCCGCGCAAGCCGCGCCGCGGCGGGCTGCGTCATCCAGCGCAGGACGCCGGTCGGCGAGGACGCGCTCATCTGCGCCCGCCAGGCTAGCGGCCGGCGGCGGCGGTACGCTTCGGTGGCCTTGGCGGCGGTCGGCTCAGGTCTCGTCAGCGTGATCATCCCCACCTTCGACCGCCGCGAGGCGGTCTGCGCCGCGGTCCGCAGCGTGCTCGAGCAGACCTACGCGCACCTGGAGGCGATCGTCGTCGACGACGGCTCGACCGACGGCACGGCGCAGGCGATCTCGGACCTGGCCGGCGCCGACCCCCGGGTCACGCTCGTGCGCCGCCCGCGAGGAGGGGTGGCGGCGGCGCGCAACACGGGCCTTGCGCGCGCGCGCGGCGAGCTGATCGCGTTCCTGGACTCCGACGACGTGTGGCTTTCGTTCAAGCTCGAGCTGCAGCTCGCCTGCCTGAGGCGCCTCCCGCAGGTCGGCATGATCTGGACGGAGATGCGCGCGCTGGACGCCGGCGGGCGCCCCCGGCCCGGCTCCTCGCTGCGCGACATCCTCACCTTCCGCCACCAGCCCGAGGAGATCTTCAGCCACAGCATCTCGCTGGACGAGCTGCCGCAGCTGCCGCCGCCGGCGGCGGGCGGCACGCTGCGCTGGGGCGACATCTACCGCGAGCTTGTGCTCGGCAACCTCGTCCTGCCCTCCTCGGCGCTGCTCACGCGCGAGCGCCTTGCGCTCGTGGGAGGCTTCGACGACTCGCTGAAGGTCGCCGGGGAGGACTTCGACTTCTTCCTGCGCGTCGCGCGCGAGGGCGAGGTGGCGTTCGTCGACGTAGCGACCGTGCTCAAGCAGACCGGTCGGGCCGACCAGCTCACCGACCGCTCCCGTCAGCTGCAGCTGGCGCGCAACTACCTGACGACGCTCGAGGCCGCGCTCGCGCGCGACCCCGAGCGCCTGGACGCGGGCCGCGCCGAGGTGCGCGCCAGCCGGGCCCATGCGCATCGCTGGATCGCGCAGTCGGCGCTTGAATCGGGCCAGCGCGCGCTCGCGCGCTCGCACCTGCGACGCGCCCTGCGCCTGGAGGGCGCACGCCCGCGGTCGCTTGCGCTGCTGGGCCTGGTGGCGCTGCCCGCGCCGCTGTCGCGCACCGCCCTGGCCGCCGCCACCTCGCTGCTGGGCCGCCTGCGGCGACTTGCCGCCAGGCTGTTGCGAGCGCGCTCGCAGGTGCGGCGGTGAGCGGCGACCTGCGCCTGGGCCTCGACCTCGTGCGCACCGGCACGGTGCGCGACGCGCTCGTGGCCCACGGACGCCGCTACCTGGAGCGCGTGTTCACCGCGACCGAGGCGGCCGACAGCCTTGCGGGCGGCCGCCCGAGCCCGCGGCTTCTGGCGATGCGCTTTGCCGCCAAGGAGGCGACGCTGAAGGTCCTGCAGGTGGACGAGGAGGCCGTGCCGTGGACCGACGTCGAGGTCGCCCTCACGGCCGCCGGCCCCCCGACGCTGGTGCTGCGCGGCCGCGCGGCCGAGCTGGCTCGCAGGGCCGGGATCTGCAGCCTGTCGCTGGCGCTGCACGGGGCGCGCGACCAGGCGGCAGCGCTGGTGGTTGCAGAGATGCGTCAAGCTGCCGATAGTTGATGCGTGATCGATGAGCGCCCCCGCACCGCCAGGACGATGACCGATGTGACCGAGACGATCCGAGCGGTCCTGCGCGACCATGCGCGGCTGCCGGTCGACGTCGATGAGATCGGCGACGACGACGACCTCTACCAGGCTGGCATGACCTCGCACGCCAGCGTCGGCGTGATGCTCGCGCTGGAGGACGCGCTCGACGTCGAGTTCCCCGACCGGATGCTCACGCGGAGCGTGTTCGCGACGGTCTCCGCGATGCGCGCCGCCGTGCAGGAGCTGCGTGAGGGCGCCGCCGCGTGACCGTCCTTTTGGACAGCGAGAGCCGGCTTTTGTCAGACGTCGGCGAGATCGCGCGCCGCGTGGCCGCGCCCGCCGCCGAGGAGGTCGATCGGCTCGGGCGGTTCCCGGCGCAGACCGTCGACGCGCTGCGCGAGCGCTCGGCGCTGTCGGCGCCGGTGCCCGAGGCGCTGGGGGGCGCGGGCGCCTGCACGGCGACGATCGCCGCCTGCTGCCGAGAGCTGGGCCGCGCGTGCGGCTCGAGCGCGATGGTGTTCGCGATGCACCACATCCAGCTCTTGACGATCGTGCGCCACGCGCCGGCGGGGTCCTGGTTTGAGCACTACCTGCAGCGGGTGTGCTCCGAGCAGCGGCTGATCGCCTCGGTGACCTCGGAGGTGGGGACCGGCGGCGACATGTCGCGCTCGATCGCCGCCGTCCAGCGCGCCGCCGACGGCAGCTGCGCCTTTGAGAAGAACGCCCCCACGGTGAGCTACGGCGAGCACGCCGACGACCTGCTGACCACCCTGCGGCGCTCGCCCGAGGCCGAGCCCGGCGACCAGGTCGCCGTGCTGACGCACGCCTCGCAGCACACGCTTGAGCCCACCGGCGGTTGGGATGTGCTCGGGATGCGCGGAACCTGCTCCCCCGGGGCGGTGGTGCGCGCCGCCTTCGCGCCCGAGCAGGTGCTCGAGGAGCCGTTCGCGCGCGTGGCCGCCGAGTCGATGGTGCCGCTCTCGCACGTCCTGTGGTCGCACCTGTGGCTGGGGATCGCCGAGGACGCGTTTGAGCGGGCGCGCGCGTTCGTGCGCGCGGCCGCCAGGCGCACGCCGGACCAGCGGCCGGCGTCCGCGACCCGGCTGTCGCAGCTGGCTGCCGAGCTGACGCTGCTGCGCGCGCTGGTGGAGGCCGGGCTGCGCGACCTGGAGCGCTGGTCGCAGGACGCCGAGCGCGAGCAGCTCTCCACCCCGCGCGCCGCCCTGCGCTTCAACAATCTCAAGCTCGCCGCCTCCCAGCGCACGCGCGACGTGTGCCTGGGCGCGCTGGATGTCTGCGGGATAATGGGCTACCGCAACGACTCCCCCTACAGCGTCGCCCGCCACCTGCGCGACGCGCTGTCGGCGCCGCTGATGATCGCCAACGAGCGCATCCACCAGACCGACGCCGGCCTGCTGCTGATCGCCAAGGAGCTGTGATGGGAGCGCCCGGCGGCGGAGGATCCGAGCAGGCGGCGCTGCTCGAGCGCCTGGTGGCGGCCGGCCATCTTGGCCGCACCGGCGTGGCGGGCCTGTACGCGCGCGGCGAGCCCTTCGAGCGTGTGCGGCTCGCGTTCGACGCGCTGGTGACGCGCGTCGCAGCGCCGGAGGCGCCCGAGCGGCTGTGCTTCCCGCCGCTGATCCCCCGGGCGATGCTCGAGCGCAGCGGCTACCTGCGCTCCTTCCCCCACCTCGCCGGCGCCGTGTTCTGCTTTGAGGGCGACGAGCGCGAGGCCGCGCGGCTGGACGAGCTGGCCGGCGCTCACGCGGACTGGAGCGCGCTGACGCGGATGAGCGACATGGCGCTCGCGCCCGCGGCCTGCTACCCGCTGTACCCGGCGATCGCCCAGCGCGGGCCGCTGCCCGAGGGGGGCGTCACGCTCGACACCTCCGACGCGTACGTGTTTCGCCGCGAGCCGTCCGAGGACCCCGCGCGGATGCAGATCTTCCACATGCGCGAGATCGTGCGCATCGGCACGGCCGAGGAGGTGCTCGCCTGGCGCTCGCGGTGGCGCGAGCGGGCCGCCGAGCTCCTGCGCTCGCTGGGGCTCGAGCTGGAGCTGGCGCTGGCAAGCGATCCGTTCTTCGGCCGCGCGGGGCGCCTGCTCGCCTCCCAGCAGCGCGAGCAGGAGCTCAAATGGGAGCTGCTGGCACCCGTGGCCGGGCGGGCCACCGCGATCGCCTCCTCCAACTACCACCAGGACCACCTCGCGCGCACGTTCTCGCTTGCGACCGCCGACGGCTCGGCCGCCCACACCGGGTGCATGGCTTTCGGGGAGGAGCGGGTGACGCTGGCGCTGCTGTGCGCGCACGGGCTTGAGCTGAGCCGCTGGCCGGCGGCGGTGCGCGACGCCCTGGAGCTCGACGCGTGAGCGCGCCGGCCGCCACCCGGGCGCGTGCGCCCGTCGCGCTGTGCGGGCTTGATCCGCGCACGTACGAGCCTCACCGGCTGCACCTCCCTCCGCGCACGTACCTGGAGACCAACTGCTACGCGGATGCCCTGATCGAGCTGGTGCACGCGCGCGGCGGGGAGCCGCTGGCGATGCTGGGCTTCACGCTCGCGACCGACTGGGACGGCGACCAGTTCACCTACGCCAAGCCGCCCGCCGCGGACCTCAGGCTGCTGTACGGGATCGACGTGCACGAGATGCTCCCCTACCGCCCGCTGGATGAGCACATCGAGCTGGCGCTCTCGCAGGGCCGCACGCTGATGCTCGAGGCCGACGCCTGGCATCTGCCGGACACGGCCGCGACCAGCTACCGCCGCGAGCACCTGAAGACCACGATCGTCGCCGAGGCGATCGACCCGGCCGCGCAGCGGCTGCGCTACCTGCACAACGCCGGGCTGTTCGAGCTCGAGGGCGAGGACTACCGGGGCGCGCTGGCGCTCGACGCCGACCGGGCGGCCGGCGCGATGGAGCCGTTCTGCGAGCTCGTGCGCTTCGACGCCGGGCCCGCGCTGCGCGGCGCGCAGCTGCGCGAGTGCGCGCTCTCGCTGGCCGCCGAGCACCTGCGCCGCCGGCCCCGCCGCAGCCCGTTCGAGGCCTGGGGACAGCGGCTGGGCGAGGATCTGGAGCGCCTGGCAGGCGGGACCGAGGGCGACTACCACGCGTACGCGTTCGTGACGGTGCGGATGGCCGGTTCCACGTTCGAGCTGTCCGCCGAGCACGTCGACTGGCTTCTGGGTGAGCGCGGCGCGGCGGCTGCCGCGCATCTGCGCCAGATCGTCGAGACGACCAAGGTGCTCTCCTTCCGCCTGGCGCGGCGGCGACCGTTCGACTCCGCGCCGGCGATCGCCGCGCTGACCGGCGCCTGGGAGGCGGCGACGTCCGAGCTCGAGCGCGCGCTGCCGTGCTCGAGCTGAACGACGGCTGGGAGCTTGCGCCCTCCCCGCCGGGCGCCTGCGCCGGGCCGGCCGACGCCGCTGGCCTGCGCTGGTCGCCGGCGCGCGTGCCGGGCACCGCGGCCGCCAGCACCGGCGACCCCGAGCGCGACTACGACGCCGAGGACTGGTGGTTTCGCTGCCGCTTTCAGCTGCCGCAGCGCCTCGCCGGCCGCGAGCTCGTGCTGGAGCTCGACGGGATCGCGACCGTCGCGCAGGTCCACCTGGACGGGCGTCCGGTGCTCGAATCGAACTCGATGTGGGCTCGCCACCGCGTTCCCGTGCAGCCGCTCGCAGAGGGCGAGCACGAGCTGACGATCGCCTGCCGGGCGCTGGGGCCGCTTCTGCGCACCCGCCGGCGGCCGCGGGCCCGATGGCGCAGCCGGGTCGTGCGCGACGGGGAGCTTCGCTTCTACCGGACGATGATCTTCGGACGCTCGCCGGGCTTTGCCCCCGGGCCCGCGCCCGTCGGCCCCTGGCGGCCGGTGCGGCTGCGGACGGCCGAGGACCCGGCGCTCGCCGCG
Organism: Solirubrobacteraceae bacterium; assembly: GCA_035294345.1. Classification (GTDB taxonomy): domain Bacteria; phylum Actinomycetota; class Thermoleophilia; order Solirubrobacterales; family Solirubrobacteraceae; genus Palsa-465. The sequence goes on along the minus strand of DATGLC010000081.1, from coordinate 38,201 downwards.
CTGCGCGTGGCGAGCGAGCTGAGGGGCCGCGACGGGATCGTGCGGGTCTGGCTGAAGGGGCCGCCGCGGCGCCCGCACAGCGGCTCGGTGGCGATCGGCGGGCGCGCCGCGCCGCTGACGCCCGCCTCAGACGGGGCTCTGACCGCGGCGCTGCGCATCCCGCGCCCCGAGCTGTGGTGGCCGCACACGCACGGCGAGCCGGTGCTTCACCGCCTGCAGGTGTCGCTCGACGGGGCGCCGGTCGCGGCGCGGGCCGTCGGATTCCGCGCGCTCTCGTGCGCCGGCGACGTGGCCGAGCAGGGCCTTGACCTGCGCGTCAACGGCGTGCCGGTGTTCGCGCGCGGGGCCGTCTGGACGCCCGCTGACCTGGTCTCGATGGCGCCCGGCCGGGAGCGCCTGCGCGAGCTTCTGACGCTCGCCCGAGACGCCGGCATGAACATGCTGCGCGTAGTCGGCACCGGCGCGTATGAGCCGCCCGCCTTCCACGAGCTGTGCGACGAGCTGGGGATCCTCGTCTGGCAGGACCTGATGTTCGCGGTGCTCGACTATCCGCTCGCCGACGCGGACTTCCGGCGCGCGGCGCTCGCGGAGGCCCGCGAGGTGCTGTGGGAGCTGTGCGGCCATCCGAGCCTGGCGGTGGTATGCGGCAACTCGGAGGTCGAGCAGCAGCCGGCGATGATCGGCCTTGACCCGGCGCTCGGCCGCGACCCGTTCTGGGAGCGGGAGCTCTGTGCCCTGGCGGCCGAGCTCGCCCCCCAAGCCGTGTACGTGCGCTCCACCCCCTGCGGCGGCGACCTCCCGTTTCACTCCGACCGCGGTGTGGCTCACTACTTCGGCGTCAGCGGGTACTTCCGCGGCCTGGACGACGCGCGGCGGGCCGGGGTGCGCTTCGCGTCCGAGTGCCTGGCGTTCGCCAACGTCCCGGACACGGTCGCCTACCCCGTCCACCACCCGTGCTCCAAGCGCGGCGTGGCGCGCGACGCGGGCACCGGCTGGGGGCTGGGAGCGGGCTGGGACTTCGACGACGTGCGCGACCACTACCTGAGGCTGCTGTTCGGCTGCGACCCGCTGGCCCTGCGCCGCGTGGACCACGCCCGCTACCTGGAGCTGTCGCGGCTGGCCTCCGGGGAGGTGATGGCCGAGGTGATCGGCGAGTGGCGCCGGCCCGCCTCGCCCTGCCACGGCGCGCTGGTGCTGTGGCTCAAGGACATGCTGCCCGGCTCGGGGCTGGGCGTGCTGGACAGCGACGGGCGGCCGAAGGTCGCATACAGCTACCTGCGCAGGGCGATGAGCCCGGTCTGCGTCTGGACGGTCGACGAGGGGACCTCTGGGGTCGCGATCCACGCGGCCAACGACCGCCCGGCGCCGCTGCGCGCGATCCTGCGCGTGGCGCTGTACCGGGACTTCGAGACGCCGGTGCAGGAGGCGGCCGAGCGCGTGCGCCTCCAGCCGCATGGGACGCTCACGCGCACCGTCGAGGGGATGCTCGGACGGTTCATCGACGCCGCCTGGGCGTTCCGCTTCGGGCCGCCGGCGGCCGACACGATCGCCGTGACGCTCGCCGATGAGGACACCGGGGTGGTGCTCTCACGCGCCGTGCGCTTCCCCGCCGGCTACCCGCTTGAGCGCCGCGGCGCAGCGCAGCTCGGCCTGCGGGCGCAGGCGCTGGATGGCTGCGCGCAGAGCGCGCGCGTGCGCCTTCAGAGCCGCCGGGTCGCCTACGCGGTGCGCGTCCACGCCCCGGGGCTCGAGCCCGACGACGACGCGTTCACGATCGAGCCCGGCGGCGAGCGGGTGCTGACGCTGCGGTCGCCCGCCGCAGGGCGCCGAGCCACCCGGGCGCCGGATGACCGCGCCTTGGAAGCGGCGGGCGACCGGGCCTGCGGAGCGGCGGGTGACCGGGTCTCCGCGGCGCCGCGCGACGGGGGGGCGGCGAGCGGCGCGGGACCGGGCGGGCGCGCCGTCACCGTCACAGCGGCCAACCTGGCCGGCTCGATCTCGGTGGCGCTCCCGGTCGCGCCGGAGGCGCCGGCGGCTGCGGGCGGTTAGCGAGGCTAGGTCTCGCCCCGGCCGCGCGCGATCGCGATCTCGCCGGTGCGCGCCATCTCCACCAGGCCGAACGGCCGCACGAGCGCCTCGAACGCGTCGATCTTCTCGCACGTGCCGGTCACCTCGGCCACCAGCGACCGGCGGCCCACGTCAACGATCCGCGCGCGGAAGATCTCGCACAGCTGCATGACCTCGGTGCGCGCCGGGCCGTCGACGGAGATCTTGAACAGCGCCAGCTCCCGCGCGAGCGCCTCGCTGGGATCCAGGTCGCGGATCTTGAGCACGTTGATCAGCTTGTGCAGCTGCTTGGTGACCTGGTCGATCGGGTGCACGGCGCCGTCGAGCGTGAGCGTGATCCGCGACAGCCGCTCGTCGTCGGTCGGCCCCACCGCGAGCGTGTCGATGTTGAACCCGCGGCGGGCGAACAGGCCCGCGATCCGTGTCAGCACGCCCGGCTTGTTCTCGACCAGGATCGAGAGGATGTGCTTTCGCCCCGTGCGCAGGCCGGCGACCGCCTCCAGCTGGTCCAGCGACAGCAGCTCCTTGGTGCCCGGCTCGCCCATCGCCTCAGCCCACCATGTCGCGCGCGGCCTGGCCGGCCGGGATCATCGGGTATGTGTTCTCCTCGCGGGTGACGCGCACGTCGACGACGACCGGCCCGTCGATCGCCAGCGCGTCGCGCATGTCGGCCACCAGCGTGCGCTTGTCCTCCAGGCGGATCCCGGTCGCGCCGTAGGCCTGGGCGAGCAGCACGAAGTCCGGCCAGCGGCCCATGTCCACGTGGCTGTAGCGCCTGTCCCAGAACAGCTCCTGCCACTGGCGGACCATCCCCAGGTATCCGTTGTTCATGATGAACACCTTGACCGGGATCTGCTCCTGCGAGCAGGTCGCCAGCTCCTGGGCGTTCATCTGAAACGAGCCGTCGCCGGCGATGCACACGACCAGCTCGTCCGGGCATCCGACCTTCGCGCCCATCGCGGCTGGGAGGCCGAAGCCCATCGTCCCCAGCCCACCGGAGTTGATCCACCGTCGCGGCCTTGAGAAGTGGTAGTACTGCGCCGCCCACATCTGGTGCTGGCCGACGTCGGAGGCCACGATCGCGTCGCCGCCGGTCGCCTCATACAGCGCCTGGATCATGAACTGCGGCTTGATCTCCGAGTCGGTGGAGTCGCTGTAGGTGAGCGGGTGGCGCTCCTGCCAGCGCCGGATCCGGGCCCACCACTCCTCAAGGCGCGCCGGGTCTGGCTCCAGCGCCCTGTACTCGGCGGTCAGCCTGGGCAGGATGTTGCGCGCGTCGCCGACGATCGGGATGTGGGCCGGCACGTTCTTGGAGATCTCCGCGGGATCGATGTCGATGTGGACGAACTTGGCCCGCGGCGCGAACTCGGACAGCTTGCCGGTGATCCGGTCGTCGAACCGCGCCCCGATCGCGACGATCAGGTCGGCCTCGTCCATCGCGTAGTTGGCCGTGCGAGTCCCGTGCATCCCGAGCATCCCCAGCCACTGCGGATGGGGCGCCGGAAACGCGCCCAGGCCCATCACCGTGCAGGTGACCGGCAGCCCGTCGACGCTCGCCAGCTCGACTAGCTCCGCCGAGGCGCCCGCCGAGACCACCCCGCCACCCGCGTAGAGCACCGGCCGACGCGCGTTGGCCAGCGCCTTGGCGGCCAGGCGGATCTGCTTCTGGTTGCCCTCGGTCGTCGGCTGATAGCCGGGCAGGTGCACGTCGCCCACGGGCTCGTAGGGGATGTCCGCGCGGCTGAGGTCCTGCGGGATGTCGACCACCACCGGCCCCGGACGGCCGGTGCGCGCGATGTGGAACGCCTCGTGCACCGCCCGGGGTATCTCCAGCGGGTGCTGGATCATGAAGCTGTGCTTGACGATCGGCATCGTGATCCCGATCGTGTCCGCCTCCTGAAAGCCGTCGGTGCCCAGCAGCTCAGTCCGCACCTGACCGGTCAGAAACACCACCGGGACCGAATCCATCATCGCGTCGCAGATCGGCGTGACCAGGTTCGTGGCGCCGGGCCCGCTGGTGGCGAGCGCGACGCCCACGCGCCCGGTCGCCTTGGCGTAGCCCTCCGCCGCGTGGCCGCCGCCGGCCTCGTGGCGCACGAGGATGTGGCGGATGCCCGCGTCGTGGAAGGCGTCGTAGGTGGGGAGGTTGGCGCCCCCGGGCAGGCCGAATACCACGTCGACGCCCTCGGCCTTGAGGCACTCCATCAGGGCGTCGACTGCGCGCATCTTCGGCTTCCTTTCGGCACTGTGGGCGTTGCGGGCCGCCTCAGCGGACGGCGGCCTGTGAGTCTAGATCCTCGCCACCGGCGCCCCCGGACCGCGGCTCCTCGCCGCCCCGCGGGCGCGGCTCCTCGCCGTCCGCAGAGCGCGGCTCCTCGCCGCCCGCAGAGCGCGGCTCCTCGCCGCCCGCCGAGCGCGGATCCTCGCCGCCGGCCCCGGGTCGCATCCCGATCACGCGCGCCGGATTGCCCCCGACGATCGCAAACGGCGGCACGTCGCGCGTGACGACCGCGCCCGCGCCCACGATCGCGCCGGCGCCCACGACCCGTCCGGGCAGGATCACCGCGCGCAGCCCGATCCACGCCCCGTCCTCGATCCGCGGCGGCAAAAGGGGCGTCTTGCCCTGCCATCCGATCGGCTGATCGGCGCGCTCGAAGCGGTGGTTCTCGGACAGGAACGCCACGTCGGGGGCGACCATCACCTCGTCGCCGATCTCCAGCGCGCCGTAGACGCGGCAGCCGCGCCCGAGGCCCGAGCGGTTGCCGATCCGCACATGCTCGCCGGTGCCCAGATGCACGTCGGGGGCGATGTTGAAGCGCTCGCCCGCGCCGGCCAGGAACATGCGGCAGAGCTCCTGGCGGATCCAGCGCGATGGCTCGGCGAGCGGACCGCGGCCGGGCAGGCGCCTGGCGATCCCGTAGTAGAGGATCAGCGCAAGATACCGGCGTACGGTCCGAATGCGACCATGCTATCCGAGCATGAGCGCCGCAGCGCCCGCAGACCGCCACGTCCGCCAGTTCTACCTCGGCGCGGGCGAGGACGCCGCCCTGCTCAGCTGGCATGCGCCGCCGTCTGACGTGCGACGACCCACGGCTGTGCTGATCTGCCCGCCGTTCGGCTGGGAGGAGGTGTCCTGCTACAGGTGCCTGCGGCAGTGGGCGCTCGAGCTCGCCGCGCGCGGGTTCGGGACGCTGCGCCTGCAGCTGCCCTCCACCGGCGACGCCGGCGGCGGCGTGCGCGATCCAGCGCGCGTGGCGGCGTGGGTGCGCGCCGTCGCGGCCGCTGCGCGCTGGCTGCGCGCGGCGCACGGCGCCGCGCGGGTGACCGCGATCGGCATGGGCCTGGGCGGCGTGCTCTGCCACGCCGCGGCCGCCGGCGGCGCCCCGCTTGAGGACCTGGTGCTGTGGGGCGTGCCCGCCCGCGGCCGCTCGCTGATCCGCGAGCTGCGCGCGTTCTCGGCGCTCGAGACGGCGCAGTTCTTCGCCGGGCTGACGGCGCCGCCGCCGCCGCCCGACGGCGCGCTTGAGGCCGGCGGCTTCTGCCTGACCGGCGAGACGATCTCCGACCTGCAGGCGCTGGATCTGGCTGAGCTGCCGCTGCCGGCCGGCCAGCGGCGGCGCGCGCTGCTTCTGCAGCGAGACGGGATCGGCGTCGACGAGCGCCTGCGGGCCCGCCTGGTCTCCGACGGCGTCGCCGTGCGCGTCGAGGCCGGGCCGGGCTACGGCGCGATGTCCTCGCACCCCCAGCGCGCGACGCCGGCAAGCGGCACGTTTGCGACGGTGGCGGCGTGGCTTGAGGAGGGCGAGCGGTCAGGCACTGCGGGCGCAGCCCAGCCCGCGGCCGGGGAAGTGAAGCGAGGCGCCGAGGACGCCACGGCGCGTGACGAGCTGGCCGGCGGGAACGACGGCGGGCGCTGGCGCGAGCGGCCCCTGTGGCTTCACCGGCCCGGCGGTCTGCTGGCCGCCGTGCTTACGCAGCCCGTGCGCACGCACGGCGACGGGACCTGCGCGCTGCTCCTGAACGCCGGCGCGGTGCGCCGGATCGGCCCCAGCCGCATGTGGGTGCAGACGGCCAGGCGCTGGGCGCAGCTGGGGGTGCCGACGCTTCGCCTTGACGTCACGGGCATCGGCGATGCGGACGGGCCGGTCGCCCCCTACGCGCACGACGGGGCGCTGTACGACGAGCGGCTGCTCGCCGAGGTGCTGGCCGTGCTCGACGAGCTGGAGCGCTCCGGCACGGGACGGCGGTTCCTGCTGGCCGGTCTGTGCGCCGGGGCCTACTGGGCGCTGCACGCGCTGCTTCAGGACGTCCGCGTGTGCGCGGCGGTGATGCTCAACCCGCGCGCGCTGGCCTGGGACGAGGATCTGGCGCCCGCGCGCCACGTGCGAAAGCTGCTGACCGAGCGCCCGTCGCCGGCGCACATCCGCCGCGTCGCTACGCCGCGGATGGCGCTGGAGGCCGCGGCCTGGCTGGTGCGCAGCGCATGGCGGCGAACGGCCACGGCGGCCGGCCGGTCTGGCGCGGCGGGTGAGACGGCGTCGGAGCTCGTGCTGCGGCGGCTGGTGAGCTGCGGGCGGCCCGCGACGCTCGTCTTCTCCGAGGGCGAGCCGCTGGCCGACGAGCTGGCCGCCCGCGGTGGGCTTTCGGCGCTCGAGCGCTCCCCGAACGTCGTCCTGGAGCGGATCCCGGTGCGCGATCACACGCTGCGCCCGGGCAGCGCGCAGCGTGCCGCCCAGGAGGCGATGGACCGCGCGCTCAAGGACGCCCTCGGCCTGCCGGTCGCCGCCGACCGGGCCGCCCGCAGCCCCTCAGCGACGTGAGCGGGCCCGGGCGCGCATCGCCGCCTCGGAGGCGATCGCCACGCTGGGGAACTCCAGCTCCTCCCCGCAGCGCACGCAGACCGCGTCGTGGAGCATCGCGATCGAACCGCAGCGCGGGCACCTGCGTCGAAGCTCCCGGTTGTCCCACCGGTACAGGACCGCGCACGCCAGACCGATGAAGGGAACGCAGGCGGAGACCAGAAACCAGATCGCGAACGAGCTTCCCTTCATGCGCCCGATGAGCCCGCCCGCCAGACCGAAGAAGAACAGGATCACGAGCAGGCCGTCGCTCTGCACCCTGCTCGCGCCCCCCTCAGAGCAGCGTGTTGAGCGCCCAGAGGACCGCGACGATCGCCGCCAGCACCACGACCACCCAGAAGACGGCCATCACCAGGCCGATCGCGAGGTGGATGACGAGCGCCGCGGCGGCGATCAGCACGAGCCCGGCTCCGATCCGCCTGAGGATCGGCGGGCGCGACCGGTGGGGCTCGATCTCCGCGCGCATTGCCGGGAGGGTAGCGCACCGGGCGCACGACCAGACCGGGCCGCCGGACGGCCCAGGGCGCGGGGGCCCTTGTGCGTCAGCTAGCGATCCTCTGCTACCACGCGCTGAGCCCGGGCTGGCGCGCCTCGCTGTCGGTCGCGCCGGCCGTCTTCGAGCGGCAGATATCGCACCTGATCGGCTCCGGCTGGAGGCCCGTCACCTTCTCGGATGCGGTGCTCGGCTCGCGGGAGGGCAGGCTCCTGGCGATCACCTTCGACGACGCGTTCGCGTCGGTGCGCCGGTACGCCGCGCCGATCCTCAAGCGGCTGGGCGCGCCCGCGACCGTGTTCGCGCCCACCGCGTTCGTCGACGCGGGCGCCAAGCTGCGCTGGCCGGGGATCGACCACTGGGAGGCCGGCGCCGACGCGGCCGAGCTTGAGGCGATGACCTGGGCTGACCTGCGGGCGCTGGCGGCGATGGGCTGGGAGATCGGTTCGCACACCTGCACGCACCCGCGGCTGACAGAGCTCGACGACCGGGCGCTCGCCCGCGAGCTGCGCCAGTCCCGGGAGCGCTGCGCCAAGGAGCTGGGCACCGACTGCCGCACGGTCGCCTACCCCTACGGGGACGTGGATGCCCGGGTGCGCCGCGCCGCCGCGGACGCCGGCTACCTGGCGGGAGCGTGCCTCTCGCGCTCGCTGCGCGACGAGGGGCCGCACGCCATCGGGCGCATCGGGATCTACCACGAGGACGGCTGGCTGCGCTTCCGCCTGAAGCTGTCGGCGCCGGTGCGCCTCGCCCGCACCCTGCGCCTCACCGGGGCGCACGCGGCCCCGCCGCGCTGACGCGCGCGGGGCGACGCATCCGCGGCCCCCGGCGCGCTGAAGCTCGCCGGCGCGCCTCAGCGACGCATCCGCGCGTCCGCCAGCAGGCGCTCGTAGAGCTCGCCCACGCGGGAGACCATCGCCTGCAGGGAGAACTCGGCGCGCTGGCGCTCGCGCGCGCGGCGCCCCATCGAGGCCGCCAGCTGCGGGTCAGACAGCAGGCGGTTGATGGCCCGCGCGAGCGCCCGCGCGTCCCGGCGCGGGACGAGCAGGCCGCAGACGCCGTGCCCCACCATCCGCCCCACCCCGCCGACGTCGGTGGACACCGTCGGCAGGCCGGCCGCCATGTACTCGAGCACCGCCAGCGGGCTGCCCTCGTAGTCGGAGGAGAGCACGCCCACGCTGGCGGCCTTTAGGATGCGCGGCACATCGTCGCGCGGGCCCAGGAAGTGGACGCTCGCGGCCACGCCCAGCCGCGCCGCCGTCGCCTCAAGCGCCGCCGGCTCGCCCGGGCCGGCCACCAGCAGCCTGGCATCCGGGTGCTCGGCCACCACGTCCACCATCGCCTCGAGCATCACCTCGATCGCCTTCTGGGGCCTGAGCACCGCGACCTGCGCGATCACCGGCGAGCGCGCGTCGATCCCCAGCTGACGGCGCACGTCGCCCCCCGGCGCGACCTCGGGCAGGTCGATCCCGTTGTGGATCAGGACCACGCGGTCGGCCGGCATCCCGACCAGCTCGATCATCCGCCGCCGGTCGGCCTCGGAGACGGCGATCACCGCGTCGGCTCCGCGGGCGACCACGTGGCGGTCCATCAGCCGCCGGAGCGGCTGGCCCTCAAACGACCAGGTGTGCTCGTGGGCGATGACGACCGGGGTGCGCAGCGCGCTGCCCAGCACGGCGGCGGCCACGTTGGCGCCGAACTTGTGCGAGTGGATCAGATCGACGCGTTGCTCGACCATGAAGCGCGCCAGCCGCCGCCACACCCCCACCTGCGCGCGGCTTGAGCGCTCCAGCGAGATCACCTGCACGCCGGCGTCGCGCAGCCGCTCGAGCGCCCGCTCGGCGCCGGCGTGGGCGGCCAGCGTCCGCGTCACGCACAGAGAGCGCCTGAAGCGCCGCGGGTCGGCTCCGATCGCAAGCTCGACGGCGACCCGCTCGGCGCCGCCCTGGCCGACGGTGTCGGTGAGCGTCAGCACGTGAGGCTTGCGGGCTGGCGATGCGCGCATCGGGCATGGGGCGCCGCCGGCCTCATGCCCTGGCGCCGATCGCGCCACATCGTAGCCGTCATACATCCGTCCGCGACGGGGCCGGCGGGCGCGGCAGCGGCAGCCGACGGCCGATGCGCAGACCATGTCGCCGTTCTCAAAGCCGCTCGCCGCCGCCGCGCTGATCGCCGGCGCCCTGGCCGCCGCAGCGGGCCTGGCGCCCGCGGCCCAGGCATCGACCACCTGCAGCCTGTACGCCTCGCCGTCCGGCTCTGACTCAAACAGCGGCCAGCTCTCGGCTCCGCTTCAGAGCGTCGCCGCCCTGGACGCGGCGCTGTCGCCCGGGCAGACCGGCTGCCTGGAGAGCGGCACCTACGGCTCGATCTCCACCGTCGCGCGGCTGACGGCAAGCGGCACCGCGTCCGGCCAGATCACGATCACCGCGGCTCCGGGCCAGAGCCCCACGATCGTCGGACTGGTCGAGCTGGAGGGCTCCTACACGACGCTTAGCGGCCTGACGATCGACGGATCCAACGACCTCTACGACGCCGAGCGCTCGGGCACCACCTGCCCCTACCCGGTGTCCAACGGCCTGGAGATCGACGGCCAGCACGACATCTTCCAGTACAACGACTTCTACCAGTCGGTGCCCAGCCTGCGCGGCAACGGGATCGGGATCGGCTGGAACGGCCAGGCGGACGACACGATCGTGCGCTACAACCGCATCCACGACCTCGGCCAGTGCGACGCCTACGATCAGATGATCTACCTGGCGCGGGGCAACGACGTCCAGATCTACGACAACTGGATGTGGGATGACCCGCACGGCTGGGGGGTTCAGATCTACCCCGCCGCCGCCGACGCCCACGTCTACGACAACGTGATCGACGGCGCCGGATCGGGCGTGGTGATCGCCGGCGACTCGACCGTGCAGGGCAACGTGGTCGACCACAACGTGGTGATCAACTCGACCGGGCTGGTGGACGCCGGGCTGGCGCAGGGCGTCGGGATCTCAAGCTCGGGCCCGATCGGCCCCGGCAACGTGTTTGACTCAAACGACGTGTTCGACGACCCGGGGGGCGTCGCCAACGCGCCGGGCGTGCAGCTGAGCGACAACATCACCTCGGACCCGCAGCTCAACGACCCCGCGGCCCATGACTACCGGCCGCTGCCCGGCAGCCCGGTGGCCTCCTGGGGGCTGTGGGATGGCGGCCTTGGCGCGATCACGGCGCCGTCTGGCTCCGGCTCGACCGGCTCGGGCTCGACCGGCTCCGGGACCACCGGCTCGGGGACCAGCGGCTCGGGGACCACCGGCTCGGGCGGCACGGGCTCTGGCTCCACGGGCTCTGGCTCGACCGGCCCTCAGGCGCCGGCGCCCGGCCGGCCGCCGACGGGCGGGGACCACCGTCACCGCACGCTGGCGTTCGCGACGGCGGTCCGCAGGCGCCGGCTGATGCGCCTTGAGCGCCGCCGACGCGCCCGGCGGCGCAATGCGGGGGTCCACCGCTTTGCTCATCGCGCCGAGCGGGCGCATCGCCGGCGCGCGCACGCGCGCTTCTGAGCCGAGCCGCGCAGCGACCGCGCCGGCGGGCGACAGCAGCAGCCGGCCGGCGGGCGAGCGCAGCAGCCGGCCGGCGGGCGAGCGCAGCAGCCGGCCGGCACTTGAGCGCAGCGGCCGGCCGGCGGGCGAGCCGCCGACTCGGACACGGCCCCGCCACCGCAACCGCTCAGACTCCCGACAGGTCGCCGAACGCGGCCCGCACCGGAGCGGGCGGCTCGTCGTACCAGCGCGCGCCCAGCCCGAGGCGCCTGCGCACAGCGCCCAGCCGCCACCGCGCGCGCCGCGCCAGATGGCGCGGGCGGTCCTCGCCGGACACCGCCCCGTACTCGCGGCGCGCCGCCCGCAGACTGGCGGAGACCAGCTCAACCTCGTGCGCCGACAGATCGCCGCCGGCCAGCAGCTTCTCGAGCGTCCGGATCCCGTTGGCCGCCATCCGCGGGTAGTCGCTCGTCATCTGGCGCTCGTGCTCGCGCCTGAGCGCAAGCGGTCCGGGAGCCTCCACCCCCCGGTGCCCGGCGACCGTCAGCCTCAGCCACATGTCCCAGTCCTCGGCCGAGGTGAGCGTCTCGTCGAACAGCCCCACCGACAGGATCACATCCCGTCGCACCGCGACCGGGACGATGATGAAGTTGCGCTGGCACAGCTCGCGGAACAGGCCGCGCGCGGTGCTGGGAGCCGGCCGCGGCGGGTGCTGGTAGTGCGCGGTGGTCTGCCGCCTCACCCTGCGGGTGCGATCGTCGAACGTCCAGGCGTCGGTGTAGACGAACGCCGCGTCTGGTGCTTGATCCAGCGCCCGCTGCACCGAGGCCAGGTAGCCGGGCAGCACCAGATCGTCGCTGTCCAAAAAGCACACCAGCTCGCCGCGCGCCAGGCGCACGCCCTGGTTTCGCGCCGCGGGCAGGCCGCGGTTGGGCTGGCGGTGCAGGCGCACGCGCGGGTCTTCGATCCCGCCCACCACGCGCGCGGTGTCGTCGGTGGAGCCGTCGTCCACGACGATCACCTCAAGCTCGGCGGCGCCGCGCTGGCCCAGCGCCGATCGCACGCTCGAGGCAACCGTGCGCTGCGCGTTGTGGGCGGGGATCACGAAGCTGTGACGCGGCCGCCCGCCGCCCGCTCCGGCGCCGCGGCCGGTCCGCTGAACCGTCACGGCCGCAGGCTATCGTGTCCGCGACTTGCCTTCGGACACACCGAGCAGCGCGGCGGGCGCGCAGCAGGCCGGGCATTCGCTCAGGCGCCGCACCGTCCGCGGGGTGCGCCTGGCGGCGGCCGGCTACGCGCTGTCGCAGGCGGGCAACCTGATCGCCTACCTGGTGCTGGTTCGCCTGCTGACGCCCCGCGCCTTCGGGCTCTACGCCGCCGGCTCGGTGATCACCGGCGTGGGCGGGCTGTTCGCCGAGTCCGGCATGCTGGCGGCGCTGATCAAGCGCGAGGATCGCCTGGAGGAGGCGGCCTCGACCGCGTTTGCGTCCCTGTCTGTCACCGGGACGGGGCTGGCGCTGGCCTCGCTGGCGGCCTCGCCGCTGGTGGCGCTCGCGTTCCACAACCCCACCGCGGGCGAGGTCGCGGCCGCGCTCTCCGGCTGGCTTTTGGTCCGCGCGCTGACGATCGTGCCCGACGCGCTGCTGCAGCGCCGGCTCTCGTTCGCGCGCCGGGTCGTGGTCGATCCGCTGGGGGTGCTGGCCTATGCGGCCGCGGCCATTCCGCTGGCCGCCGGCGGCGCCGGGGTGTGGGCGATGGTGGCGGGCGCTTACGCGTCGATCCTGGTCGAGGCCGCGTTCTCATGGGTGGCCGCCGGGTGGCGCCCGCGGCGCTCTGAGATGTCGGTCTCGCTGTGGCGCGAGCTGGCGGCCTTCGCGCGGCCGCTGGTGGCCGGCGAGGTGCTGCGGCGGCTGACCGGGATCGTCGACACGATCGCCCTGGGACGCGCGCGCGGCCCATCGACGCTGGGGCAGTACCGCAACGGGCTGATGCTCGCCCAGCAGCCCGGGGGCGCGTTCGGCGCGGTGGCCGCGTACGTCGTGCTGCCCGCGTTCGCGCGCATCTCCGGCGACGCGCGGCGGCTGGACGCGGCCGCTCGCGAGGCCTACCGGATCGCCTACGCGGCGATCGTGCCGGTGGCGGTCGCCTGCGTGCCGCTGGGGGTCCCTGTCGCGGTGACGGTGCTCGGCTCCCGCTGGCGGCCGGCGGGGCACGTGATCGCGGGCTTGTGCGGCTTCGTGCTGGGCGGGGTGCTGCTGTCGATCGGAGGCGAGCTGATGAAGGCTGCGGCCGCGCTGCGACTCACGCTGGTGGTGCAGGGGATGTGGTTTGCGCTGACCGCCGCCGGGGTGACGGTCGCGGCGTTCGCCGCCGGCGCGGTCGGGGTGGCGGTCGCGGTCTCGGCCGGCGCCTGCCTGACCGCCGCCTACGCCACCGCGATGCTCGGCCGCGCCCTGGGAGCGGGCGCGGGCGCGCTGTTCGGCGGCCTGTGGGCGCCGCTTGCAGCGTCGGGCGCGATGCTCGCCGCGCTGCTCCCCTTCGCATCCGCGGTCGGCCTGCCCCGCCACGGCGAGGCGGTCAGGGTGCTGCTGCTGGCCTGCGAGATCGTCCTGGGCGCCTCGGTGTACGGGGCGCTGCTGCTCGCCTTGGACCGCCGCCTGCGCGCGCTCGCCGCCCGCGGCGCGCGCTCACGCCTGCGCGGCCGCCGGCGGGCGGGCGCCTGAGGGCGCTCGCCGCGCGACGCCCAGCAGCGCCGGCCCCATCGCCAAGAGCAGGTACAGCTGCTTGCTGTACTCCTCGCTGAGGAAGAACGAGGCGGCCAGGAAGCCCACCGTCCCGCAGATCACCCCGTAGCTGATCAGCTCAAGCTCCTCGTCGCCGCGCTCTCGCAGCTTGCTCGCGGCCAGCCACGCGCAGCGCAGCGACAGCGCGATGATCGACAGGAACACGAGCGCGCCGGGGACGCCCTCCTCGGCCAGCACCTCCAGGTAGGTGTTGTGCGCGACCGTCGGCGTGTCCAGGAAGTAGGCGGTGTAGCCGGAGGCCGTGTGGTCGATCAGCCCGGGGCGCAGGACGTAGCGCGCGCCGGCGGTGGAGAAGTTGCCCGCGCCCACCCCCAAGATCGGGTTGGCGCGCACCTCCCGCCAGCCGACGCGCCAGATCGTCGTGCGCCCGCTGCCACCGCCGGCGGTGCTCGTCAGCCGCTGGCGCGCCGACGCCGGCGCGAAGGCGAGGAAGTAGGCCGCGCCGACCACGACGACGACCGCGCCCGCGAACGCGAGCCGGCCGCGCCAGCGGCCGGCGATCGAGACGGCGACCAGCAGCGAGACCGCGAGCGCCACGAGCCCGCCGCGTGAGACGCTCAGCAGGATGCCGAGCATGCACAGCGCCGCGGCGGCGGCCGCCGCCAGCCGCGCCAGGCCAGGCAGCGTCCTGGCCGTCGCGAGCGCGAGGCTGAGCGAGAAGCCGGTCACCAGCACGGCGGCCAGGTAGTTGGGGTCGCCGAACTGGCCGGCGAGCCGCGACACCCCGCCCGCCGACTGCGGATGCACGATCGCGTCGGTGACCGCGACCGCGGAGCCCAGCACGAAGAACACCGCCAGCAGCCGCACATCCCGCCGGTCGCGCGCGGCCGCGAACACGATCAAGAACACCAGGAAGTTGGGCGCGTATCGCTCCAGCGAGTAGAGCACGTCGCCGGTGCTGGTCGCCCAGATCAGGCCCAGCACGCACCAGGCCAGGTAGGCGGCCACGAGCGCCGTCAGCCTGCGGTTGCAGGACAGGAAGTTGGGCGTGGCGCCCGGCTGGGCGAGCAGGCGGCCGAGCGCGACCAGCACGACCACCGCGCCGATCCCCTTCTGAGCGGTGCCCGACAGCCCGATGAACGTGCTGACCGTGAACAGGCCGACGCCGACCGTGAAGCGCAGCAGCACGATCGGCACGAACGCCAGCACCGCGACCGCCGCCAGCGCCTCGGAGGGCGAGCGCCCCGCGAGCACGCCGATCCCAGCGGCCGCCGCGCAGGTGAGCGCCCCGGCCGCTGCGCGGCGCGCGCGCGCCCGGCGCTGCGCCGGCGTCGCGGACGCGGCGGGCGCCAGCGCGGCCATCTCAGATCGAGGCGTCCGGCTTTGCCTCCATCGCCGCGCCCGGCAGCGCCCGCACCGGGTCGTCGCGGCCGCGCGCGCCGGCGCCCGACCCGTCGCTGGCAAGCAGCTCGGCGTCGGCCAGCTCCGCGCCGACGCCCGCCGACGGCGACCCGGGCGCACGCCGCTGGTAGGTGTAGGCGTCGGACTCGCCGGGCGCCGGCGAGCCGATCAGCGCGATCCCGGTCGGGTGGATGTGCGCCTCGGCCAGCATCGTCCCAAGCGCCGACAGGCGCCGCAGGTCCGTCTGCCCCAGGTGCGCGACGATCAGAACGGAGTCGACGTGACGGGCGAGCTCGAGCGCGTCGATCACCGCCAGCAGGGGCGGCGAGTCAACGATCACGAAGTCGGCCAGGGCAGCGGCTTCGGCGAGCATCGAGCCGACGGTGGGCAAGAACAGCGCGTCGCCGGAGGCGCCGGGGGAGCGGATCCCCTCGGCCAGCAGGAAGCGCACCCCGGGAAAGCGCTTGCTGGAGACCAGCGCCTGCGAGAGCGACACCTGGCCGGTGAGCACCGCGGTCACGTCGTAGACGGCGACCAGGTCGAGCGTGCGGCCGAGCGCCGGACGCCTCAGGTCGCCCTCGATGAGGATCACGTCCGAGCCCGCGGCGGCCAGCGACGAGGCCAGATTCAGCGCGGTGGTGGTCTTGCCCTCGCCGGACGCGGCGCTTGTGACCAGGAACGAGCGCGGGACCGGCTGGCCGGGCGAGCGCGAGGCGAGCGCCATCGCCCGCAGCGTGCGAAACGCCTCAAGGGCCCGGAAGCTGAGCGACTCCGGCGGCCGCGGCGAGCGCGCGACCGACGAGCTCGGCGGACGCTCGTCGGGGACCCGCGCGAGGATCGGCAGCCGGAACAGCTCCCTGAGCTGCTCCTCGCGCCTCAGCGTCACGTCGAGCGCGTCGAGCGCGAGCACGCCGAGGATGCCGAGCACCAGCCCGACGACCAGGCCGGCGGCCAGGCTGAGCGTCGCCCGCGGCGAGGTGCGACCGGCCGGCGGCGTCGCCAGCGCGTTGATGCTCATGTCAGGCAGCGAGCCGGCGCGCAGGGCCTGCAGCTCGGCGATCAGCGTCGAGGTGGAGAAGGCGCTCGAGGTGGCGGCTCCCGTCCGGGCGCTCGCCCCGTCGGCCCGCAGGCCGGCGATCTGCTGGTCGATCGAGGCCCGCACCTGCGCGGTGCGCACGGCGATCGCGTCCCGCGCGAAGGCGTTGGCGAGCTGGGCCGCGGCGCCCGGGCTGCTGGCCGACGCGGTGACCGCGAGCACGCTGCTGTCGGATATCGGCTGCACGCTGATGTCGCCGAGGATCCGCTGCGGGCTCTCGCGCAGCCCCAGGGTTCGCCGCACCGCGCGCGCGATGGTCAGCGAGTCGACCACCGTCGCCGCGGTCTGGATGTCGCGCGTCGGGTCCGCCGAGGCGTAGATCAGCCCGGCGATGTTCGGCGGCACCGAGGAGCCGGCGGCCACCGGGGCGACGAGCAGCGTGCTCGTCGCCTGATAGACGGGCGTGGCGAGCTTGACGTAGGCGGCCGCGGCGGCGACCGCGAGCACGACCGCGACGACGATCAGCCACAGGCGGTGGCGCAGGGCGGCCAGGTGCCTGCGCAGCTGGCTCTGGTCGCTCTCGGACCCAAGCCAGGATGCCTGCGCGGCGGCAGACGGCGCGCTTGAGGGACTGGTGTCGCTTGACATCGTGGCTGGACGCGCGGGCTGTTGTTGTTCGGCCGCACCGCCTGGCGACCAGAGTTCGACTTCTGCCATGGTATCCCCTCCTATCGGCCGATTCCGGCCGATCCTCAGCGCCGCGGGCCTGACGCTCGGCGGACCGTCCACCGCTCGCCGGCCAAAAACGCCGCGGTGCGGGCCGCCTCGGACTCGAGCGTGTGCGCGCGCACAAGCCGCGCGCCCGCCTCTGCCAGCTCGCCGCGCAGCGCCGGGTCCGACGCCAGGCGCACGAGCGCGTCCGCCGCCGCGCGCGCATCGCAGGGCGCGATCAGCAGCGCGGCGTCGCCGCAGGCGGCGCGCACGCCGCCGACGTCGGTGGCGACCACCGGCAGCCGGGCCGCGAACGCCTCGAACAGCACCTGCGGCACCCCCTCGGTGAGCGACACGTGCAGCAGCGCGTGGCTTGAGCGGTACAGCTCGCGAAGCCCGCGATCGTTACCGACGTAGCCGAGCAGCCGTGCCCTGCCGGCCACCCCCAGGCGTGCCAGCCGCTCGCGCAGCGGCCCCGCCAGCGGCCCCTCGCCGCAGACGACCAGCCGCCAGCGCTCGTCCCGGCGCACAAGCTCGGCGAGCACGTCGGCGAGCAGCAGCGGGTTCTTCTCCGCCTCTAGCCGCCCGACGCTCAGCAGCCGCAGCTCGTCGGACTCCCAGTCGCGCGCCGGGTGCGCGGCGGGCAGGATGTCGCGCTGGCGA
The DNA here is from genome assembly GCA_035294345.1 of Solirubrobacteraceae bacterium. Lineage (GTDB taxonomy): Bacteria > Actinomycetota > Thermoleophilia > Solirubrobacterales > Solirubrobacteraceae > Palsa-465. The sequence goes on along the minus strand of DATGLC010000081.1, from coordinate 20,703 downwards.
ACGAGCGAGACCGACAGCTCGAGCCTTCGCGCGCGGGGATAGGCGGCCGCCAGCTGTGGGCCGACCGCGACGATCGCGCTGCGGGCCGCGATCACCCGCCACGCCGCCTCCAGCAGGTCCGCCGCCGGCCACATCCACCTCGAGCGAGGGTGGCGGGCGCGCACGTAGCGGGGGAAGTCCTGGCGTGAGCCGAGCGTGACGCGGCGCCCGCGCAGGCGCGCGAGCGCGCAGAACAGGATCGCGATCGGGTGCGGGCCCAGCACCCAGACGCCATCGACCTCTGAGAGCACTCCCCAGAAGCGGCGCGTGCAGGGCACCGCCGCGCGCAGCACCGAGAGCGGCCGCGTGAGCTCGAAGTACGGCAGCTCCTCAAAGCCGACTCCATCCAGCCGGTAGCGGCCCTCCTGCGAGCTGGGGTCGAGCTTGCCGACGACGACCACGTGCTCCAGGTGCTCGGCCACGGCCAGAACGAACAGCGAGAACGCACGCGGCGCGAACACCGCCCCGTCCTCGCGACGGTAGCCGTAGTCGGTGAACACGGCGATCCTGGCCACGTCCTCAGCGCCCGCGCCGGAGGGCCGCCGACACGAGCGCCATCCGGATCGCCGAGGCGGGCACGCCGTCGCGGGCGCATCCGCGCAGAAAGCCCGCACCGTAGCTGAGGTGCATCACGGCCCACACGGCGGGCAGGGGCGCGTCCGCCACGCCGCCCTCGATCGCGGCCGCGGCCGCCGCGGCGGTGAGCGCGCCCGCGTAGACGGCGGCGGCGGCGCGCGCGAGCGCGCGTGCGCGGCCGGGCGCCCCGACAGCCGCCAGGGCCGTGAGCGTCACGGCCACCGGCAGAAGCTGCGAGGGACGCAGCGTCTGCGGATGGCGCCGCGCGGTCTTGACGCGGAACGTGCCGTAGGTCGCGTACTGGCGGGCGAGCGCGCGCAGGGTGCTGCGCGGCACGTACTGGGCGGCCATCTCCGGGATGCAGATGATCCGTCCGCCGGCCTGCCGGATCCTCGCCGCAAGCTCCATGTCCTGGTCGTTGACCCACTCCTCGTCCCAGCCGCCGTGGCGCTCGAGCGTCTCGCGCCGCCAGACGCCCACGAAGCCGGAGTCGACCTCGTGCTCGTGCGCCAGGCGCTCGCGGAAGCGCGCGCCGCCGCGCCCCAGGGGCGCCTGGAGCGCGCGCGCCACAAGCCGCGAGCCGCGGTCCCGGCCGACGGGCAGCTGCGGGCCGCTGACCCACTCCACGTCGCCGCGCCGCAGCCGCTTGATGCCGGCGGCCAGGTACCCCGGCGGGTAGATGGTGTGAGCGTCCATGCGCGCGATGAACTCCCCGCGCGCGGCGCGCAGGCCGATGTTGAGCGCGTGCGGCGTGCGCCGGGCGGGGTTGGCCAGCACCCGCACCCTCGGGTCGGCTGCCTCCAGCTCGCGCAGGATCTCGACCGAGCCGTCCGTGGACCCCCCGTCGATGAACAGGAACTCGGCGGTGCCGTCAAGCTGCTGGGCGAGCATCGCCCGCGCCGCCTCCGGCAGGATCGCGGCCTCGTCGAGGACCGGGATCAGCACCGACACGTCGAGCCGCTCGGCCATCGCGCTAGCGGACCGGCTGGCGTCCCGGGCTGGTGGCAGCGCCCTCGGCCAGCACGAGACGGTCGAACGCCACCGGGTCGATCCGCAGGCCGGCCCGGATCTGCTGGCGCGCCAGCGCGATCACCGGGTCGCGAACGTCCAGCCGAGCGGCCGCGGCGATCTGGGCAAGCGCCGCGGCGCGCTCGCCCTGGCGCGAGTCGATCAGCGCCAGCTCCAGGCGCGGATACCAGTCATCCTCGATCGCCAGCGAGCGCTCGAACGCCGCGCGGGAGCGCCGCAGGTCCCCGAGGTACAGCGCGATCGTCCCCTCGCTGGTGTAGGGATCGGCGCTGAGCGGGTCAAGCTCGCCGGCCAGGCGCAGGTCGCGGTAGGCCTGGCCCGGCGCCAGGCGGAAGATCGCAAACGCGCGGTCCACGAGCGACACCGACAGGTATGAGCCGCCGAGCGCCACAAGCAGCGCAAGGCCGGCGACGGCGGCCGTGGCAGCGCCCGCGCGCCGGCGCATCGCCGGCCCCGGCCAGCCCCAGCGCCCGCGCTCAGGCGCGCGCGTGGCCGCGCGCCGCGCCGGCGGCGCGGCCGGGTGCGCCACCGCCGGCGCGGCCGGGTGCGCCACCGGCGGCGCGGCCGGGTGCGCCAGCGACAGCGCGGCGAGCGGCAGCCCGATCGCGGGCGCGGCCAGCGCGGGGAACTCGTCCACCCAGTCGACCAGGCTGTGCACCAGGAAGTAGCTTGAGACGGCCAGCGCGATCAGCGCGCCTGCGGCGACCTGCGAATCGCGCCGGCGGGCGGCGCGCACGAGCGCGAACGCCAGCACGGCAAGCAGCGACAGGAACAGCAGCTCGCCGACGGCACCGGTCTCCGCCAGCACGCGCAGCGGCAGGTCGTGAACGTACTGCGAATGCTTGAGGAACCTCCTCATCGCGTCGTAGCGGCGCCCGAAGGAGCCGGCGCCGATCCCGACCAGCGGCGAGCTGGCGAACAGGCGCAGCGCGACGCGCCAGTAGTCGAAGCGCTCCTCGGGGCTGGTCGACAGCAGCCGGTTGGTGCCGGTCGACGCGTCGCTGGTGCCCTGGCGGACGATCGTGTGCACGAGCGCCACCAGCCGCGGCTCGGCGAGCGCGAGCGCGACGCCGAGCGCGGCGAGCAGGGCCGCCGCGCCGACCGCGCGTGGCCCGCGCGATCGCGCCGCGCGCGCCGCGGTCGCTCGCAGCCGGCCGATGCCATCCCGGTGCCGGCCCGCCCACGCCCGCGCGATCGCCGCCTCGGCGCCGACCAGCAGCGCCCCGGCGGCAAGCGCGGCCGCGCAGCCGAGCGCGATCGCGATCGCCGCGTGGCGCAGCACCGGCGTCGCGTCCGCGCCGGCCGAGGCGGCGTTGTCGACCGCCACCGACCGCGACGCGGTCGCCGCGATCGCGCCGGCGACGACCAGCATCCCCGCCAGCAGACGAGCGCGGTCGCGGGAGATCGCCAGCACCACCACCGCGACGACCGCCATCCCGAGCACCGCCGCGCGGCTTGAGGGCAGGAGCGCGAACTCCCCCAACAACGCGGCGACGCCGAGGCCGGCGACGCGCGCCCACGCCCGAGCCTCGCGCAGCCGCCAGACCATGAGCGCCGGCCAGAGCGCCATCGCGGCGATCGCGCCGGTCGCGTTGGAGTAGCTCATCGGCGCCGCGAACCTGCCGTCCACGAAGAACGCGGTGAGATCGGCCGCCGAGGCGGCGCGCGCCAGCTGCACCGCGCAGATCGCGCACACGCCGGCCGACCAGCAGCCCGCCGCGACCAGCAGGGCGCGCGGGGTCAGCTCCACGAGCGTCAGCACCCAGGCCACGAGCGCGTACAGCGCAAGCTCGTTGGCGGCCTGCAGGGCGCCGCCGGGCGACCCGGCCCACAGGATCGACGCGTACTGGAGCGCCACCAGGGCCCACAGCAGCCCAAGGGCCGTCCGCGCCGGTCCGGGCCGGGGCACGAGCGCACGCCGCCAGATCGCGATCGCGGCGCCGCCGGCCAGCGTCGCCAGCGCGCTCGGATACCAGGTCTCGGGCCAGTAGCCGCCGCTGGCCGCAACCCACACAAGCCACAGGGCGACCAGCGCCAGCGCCGGGGCGGCCGCGCGCAGCTGCGGCCCGATCGGCGCCGCGCCGCGGTCCGGGGCCGGCGGCCGGACCGGCCGCGCGGCGAGCTGGGCGACTGGTACGTTCACGGTGTGAGCCAATGGAGCGTCCCTCTGGCCGACGTTCGGATCGCGCCCGAGGATCTGAAGGCTGTCATGGACGTGTATCGGTCGGGCTGGCTGAGCATGGGTCCGCGCACCGAGCAGCTGGAGGCGCGCCTGGCAGCATATGTGGGCGCCCGGCACGCGATCGCGACCTCCAGCGGGACGGCCGCGCTGCATCTGATGTGCGCCGCCGCCGGCCTGGGGCCCGGCGACGAGGTGATCATGCCGTCGATGACCTTCGTGGCGACCGCGAACGCGGTCTCCTACACCGGCGCGCGGCCGGTGTTCGCGGAGATCGCCTCGCTGCAGGAGCCGTGGCTGTCGGCGTCGGCCGCGCGGGCGGCGCTGACGTCGCGCACGCGCGCGGTCCTGGCGATGAGCTACGGCGGCCACTGCGGCGAGATCGCCGCGCTGCAGCGGCTGTGCCGCGAGCGCGGGCTGCTTTTGCTCGAGGACGCCGCGCACGGTCTGGGCTCGCGACTTGACGGCCGCCATCTGGGGACCTTCGGCGCGATGGGTGCCTACAGCTTCTTTGCCAACAAGAACCTCGCGGTCGGCGAGGGGGGCGCGCTGGTCACAGACGATGAGCAGCTGGCGCAGCGCGCCCGCCTGCTTCGCTCGCACGGCATGACGAGCCTCACCTGGGACCGCCACCGAGGCCACGCTTCCGACTACGACGTCGTCGCGCTCGGCTACAACTACCGCATCGACGAGCCCCGGGCCGCGCTCGCCTGCGCTCGCCTGGGGCGGCTGGACGAGGAGAACTCGCGCCGCGCGCGGCTGGATGCCCGCTACCGGCGGCTGCTGGAGGGCGAGCCGCTGAGCTGCGCGCTTGCGCCGATCCCGGGCCTGCGCTCCGCCCACCACCTGTTCTGCGTCGTGCTGGACGAGACGCTTCACCGCGACCGCGTGCGCGGGTCGCTCGCGGCGGCCGGCGTGCAGTCAAGCGTCCACTACCCGCCGGTGCACCGCTTCGCCGTGCACCGCGCCGGCGCCAGCCTCAAGCTCACCGAGGCCTACGCGCGGCGGACGCTCACGCTGCCGATGTTCGCGCACATGACCGAAGCCCAGCAGGACGCGGTGGTCGCTGCGCTCAGGTCCGCCGTGCGCGCGGCGAAGCCCACGACACGCGCCGGCGCGCCGTCCTGAGACGGCCCGCCGCCCCGCCGTCGGGGGATCAGGGCTGTGAGCGCGTGCGCGCCCGCAGCAGCAGCCCGGCGCCGCCGAGCGCCACCGCGACGATCGCCAGCAGCCCCACGTTCAGGCCGGTGAAGGGCAGCGTGGAGCTGGTGCTCGAGCTCTGCGCGCGCGACAGCTGCTGGCTGCCGACGCCCGAGTAGGCGTTCTGCGACGGCGACCCCGACGCGAACGCGGGCGCCGCGCCGATCAGCAGCGCGCAGCAGCAGCAGAGGATGAGGACTGTTCTTCGCACCCCGAACTCCTGTCTTGGACTTCGCTTCGCAGATTCCGTTCTGAGGCTTTAGCGCAGAACGCGCCGTCTACGGCGTTTGCGGGACTGTAGCAGCCGGGGCTGCGGCATGCCAAAAGGCGGGCGAAAAGCTGCACGATCGCACGGTTGCGGCCGCTGGCTGCCGCGGATGTCCGCTTGCTGGTATGGAGCACCGGTTGCTCATGGATGTGCACGCTTGCTCACGCGCCCGCCTGGTTGCTCCTGCGAGCGGCCGTTTGCCCCCTCACCCTCTGGGTAGCTCACGCAACGACGAAAAGCCACTGAAATCCTGCTAATCTGACGGCGTCTCGGAGGCTCGGCCGCAGGGCTGTGGGCGGGAGCTTGGAGCAGGGCACCGAGCCCCAGATGCGGCGGGTCCGGCGATCACGCCGGCTCCGGCATGGAGGCGATTGGACATTTCGGGCATGGGCATGAGGGCATGAGCTGGGCGACTGGGGGCCGGGTCGCTGCGGGCACCCGAACCGGCGACGCGCACGCGGCCGCCGCGCTGCGCCGCGCGGCTCGGCGGGCTCTCGCCAAGCGCGCGCTCGACGTCACGCTGGCGGCCGTGGCGCTGTTGGCGCTCGCCGTCCCGCTGGCGCTGATCGCGCTGGCGATCAAGCTGGACTCCCCCGGGCCGGTGCTCTACCGCGTCCGGCGCGTCGGGCACCGCGGGCGCCCCCTGTGGATGCTGAAGTTCCGAAAGATGCGCCACGACGCGGCCGGCATCCCGCTCACCGCAAACGGCGACCCTCGGCTGACCAGGGTCGGGGCGCTGTTGACCAGGACCAGGCTGGACGAGCTGCCGCAGCTGTGGGACGTGCTGGCCGGCCGGATGAGCATCGTCGGGCCGCGGCCCGAGGCGCCCGAGTTCGTCCAGCGCCACCCCGACGCCTACCGGGAGATCCTGTCGGTGCGCCCGGGGATCACCGGGCTCTCGCAGCTTGCCTTCGCGGCCGAGCGCGAGATCCTGGACCCGGAGGACCTGGTCGGCGACTACGTCGAGCGGATACTGCCCCAGAAGGTGTCCCTGGACCTCCTCTACGTGCGCCACGGCCGCCTTGCGACCGACCTCGCGGTGCTCGGCTGGACCGCGGTGGCGATCCTCGCGCGCCGGCAGGTGGCGGTCAACCGCCGCAGCGGCCGCCTGACGCTGCGGCGGCGCCCGGGCGGAGCCGGCGGGGGCGGCCGGCCGCTGCGCCGGCCCGCTGGAGCAGCGCCGGACGCGGTGTAGCCGGGCGCGGCTGTAGCAGCGGGTGCGCGGGTGGGCGCAGCCGGCGCGCGGGTGGACACGGCGCAGCCGGCGCGCGGGTGGGCGCGGCGCTGAGCGTGGGTCCGCGGGGCGCCCGGCGCGCTCGAACAGCCGTCCAGCGCCCGCGGCGCGCAAAGCCTCACGATTGCCCGCAAACGCGGGCGATAGCGCCACATACGTAGTTATTGCGCTGTTGTGGAGCCGGCATGCGTCCGACCGGGAGCGTGCGCATGTCCGATCCAGCCCTCAGCATCGAGCGCGCCCAGCCGGCGGCACCGGTCACGCGCTCGGGGGCACGGCTGCGCCGGCGCTTCCTCACGCTGGCCGCCAAGCGGGCGCTCGACGTCCTCTTGGCCGCCGCGCTGCTGGCGGCCCTGGTCCCCGTGCTCGCGCTGATCGCGCTGGCGATCAAGCTTGACTCGCGGGGCCCGGTCTTCTTCCGCGTCAGGCGCGTGGGTCGCGGCGGCCGGCCGTTTGGGATGCTGAAGTTCCGCAAGATGCACGACGGAGCCCGCGGCGGCCCGCTGACGGTCCGCAGCGATCCGCGCCTGACGCGCGTGGGGGCGATCCTGGCCAGATCCCGCCTGGACGAGCTGCCGCAGCTGTGGGACGTGCTGACCGGCCGCATGAGCCTGATCGGCCCACGGCCGGAGGACCCGGGGTTCGTGGCCCTGCACCCCGATGCCTACCGCGAGATCCTCTCCGTGCGCCCGGGGATCACGGGCCTGTCGCAGATCGCCTACCGCGAGGAGGCGGCGATCGTCGACGCCGGCCGCCCGGTGGATGACTACGTCGAGCGCATCATGCCCCAGAAGCTGACGATGGACCGCCTGTATGCGCGGCGGGTGTCGCTCACCCTCGATCTGCGGATCGCGTTCTGGACGCTCGTCACGCTGCTGCTCGGGCGGCCCGTGTCGGTCAACCGGGTCACGGGTTCGATGAACATCCGCCGCCGGCCCGCGCAGGCGGCGCCCGGCCCCCCATCCGCGCACAGCGCCCACCACGACGGCCCGGCGGCGCGCAACGGCCGCGCCCGAAGCCTCTGCTAGGGGGCGGGGTCGCCCTCGAGCAGGTCGGCGGCCTGAAGCCCGAACTCGAGCGGTCTTAGGCGCACGGCCTCCATCGCCCGCTCGTACTCCTGCACGGTCCCGATGTCGAACCACTCGGCATCGCTGTGGAAGGCGGCCACCCGCTCTCCTGCCGCAAGCAGCCTGAGCACGAGCTCCGGGAACTGGCAGCGTCCCGCCGGGAGGTGGCGCAGCGCGCGCGGCTCATAGACGTAGATCCCCATGCTGACCTGGTAGTCCAGCGACGGCTTCTCGTGGTAGCCGGTGATCAGGCCATCGCGGTTCTCCACGACGCCCAGGTCGATGTCGACTCGCTTTGAGTGCGTGGCGACCGTGAGCGCGGCCCCCTGGCTGCGGTGGTGCTCAACCAGCCGGCGGTAGTCCAGCGTGGTGAGGATGTCCCCGTTCATCGCGATGAACGTCTCCTCAAGCCCGGGCACCGAGGCCAGCGCACCGGCGGTACCCAGCGGCTCGTCCTCCCAGTGCCAGTCGAGCCGCAGGCCTTCCGGCAGCCGGTCGTGCTGGGAGAAGTACAGCCTGATCAGCTCGCCGAGGTGGCCGAGGCAGACATCGATCGAGGTGACCCCGCAGGCGGCGAGCCGCCTGATGATGTGCTCAAGGATCGGACGGTCGCCGACGGGCACAAGCGGCTTGGGGAGGATCGCCGTGTACGGACGCAGCCTCATGCCGAGCCCTCCGGCGAGGATCACGGCTCTCATATGGCGTATTCATCGGCCCGGTAGCGGTGCGCGTTGAGAGCGATCCAGTCGATCGTCCGCTCAAGCCCCTCGCGCAGCCCCACCCGCGGCTCCCACCCCAGCGCCGCTCGCGCCCGCGCCGGGTCCGACAGCAGCAGCGCCACCTCGCTGGCCGGCGGCCTGAGCCTCGCCGGGTCCAGCACCGGCCGCAGCTCACGGCCCATCAGCTCGCCGACCAGCGACAGCAGCTCGGCGACCGAGCAGGCCGCGCCGGTGCCGAGCTGGATCGTCTCGCCGTCCACGCCGGGCGCCGTCGCGGCGGCCACGAGCGCCGCCGCGGTGTCGCCGACGTAGGTCAGGTCGCGGCGCGGATCCAGCGATCCGAGGTGGATCTCGTCGCAGGCGAGAGCCTGGCTTATGATCGTCGGCACGATCGCGCGCGCGGACTGTCGCGGGCCGTAGGTGTTGAACGGCCTGATCGTCACCACCGGCAGCTCGAATGACCTGTGCCAGCTGTCCATCAGCTTGTCGGCGCCGAGCTTGCTGGCCGCGTACGGCGACTGGGGCTCGAGCGGGTGCGACTCGGTGATCGGCACCGACTGGGCGCTTCCGTACACCTCGCTGGTGGAGGTGTGCACCAGCCGCGCGACGCCGGCGCTCAGGCAGGCCTGCGCCACGTTCAGCGACCCGAGCACGTTGACCTCGAAGAAGTCGCGGGGGTTGACGTACGAGTAGGGGATCGCGATCTGGGCGCCCAGGTGCAGCACGATCTCCGCGCCGCGGATCGCTCTGGACACCGACTCGATGTCCCGCAGCTCGCCGAGGTGCACCTCGACCTCGCCGGCGATCGCCGGATCGATCCAGTCCAGCGTGCCGCGCTGGTTTCGCGAGTTGTAGCGGACCAGCGCCGATACGCGCGCGCCCGAGCGGACCAGCGACTCCACCACGTGTCCGCCGATGAAGCCGCCCGCGCCGGTGACGAGCACGCGACGGCCGGCGATCGGGGAGGGCTCGCTGTCCGAGGAGCCATTCTGCGCGGGCCGGACGTCGTGCGCGGCGCTCATTGCGCGAGCCGCTCGCGGATCAGGCGCGCCACCTCGCCGCCGTCGGCCCGGCCCCTGGTGTGCCGCATCACGTAGCCGACCAGCGGGCCGATCGCCTTGGCGTTGCCGGCCGCGACCTGCGCCGCCGCGTCCGGGTCGGCCTCGATCGCGCGCGCCACGAGCGCCGACAGCTCGCCGTCGGCGCCCAGGGCGCCGAGCCCCTCGCGCTGCACGACGGCGCGCGGATCGCCGCCCTCGCGCGCCATGATGGCGAGCACCTCGCGCGCCGCGTCGCGGCTCACCTCCCTGCGCACGACCATCGACGCCAGCTGCGCCAGCGATCCCGGCGCGACGCGGCAGGCGGCCGGATCGGCGTCTGAGCCGATCCGCTCGACCAGCTGCGGGATCCAGTTGGCCAGCTCGGCCGCGGTGACCTCGCCGGGCGCGGCCGCCAGCGAGCGCTCGAAGTAGGCCGCGTGGTCGGCGCGGAACGCCAGCTCGCGCGCGCGCTCGGGCCGGAGGCCCAGCTCACGCTCGTAGCGCTGGGCGCGGTCCGCGGGCAGCTCGGGGATCGCGGCGCGCGCCGCGCGCAGCATCTCCTCGTCGACCACGAGCGGCACCAGGTCGGGCTCAGGGAAGTAGCGGTAGTCGTGCGCCTCCTCCTTTGAGCGAAGCGGCGTCAGCGTCCCGCCCGCCGGGTCGAAGTGAAGCGTCGCCTGCTCGACCGCGCCGCCGGCCGCCAGCAGCGCCCGCTGGCGCTCGATCTCCGCCGCCACCCCGCGCTCCAGAAAGCGGAACGAGTTCATGTTCTTGAGCTCGGTCTTGGTGCCCAGCGCGTCGGAGCCCGCGGGCCTGACCGACACGTTGGCGTCGCAGCGCAGCGACCCCTCCTCCATGTTGACGTCCGAGACGCCGAGCTGGCGCAGCGTCACGCGCAGCAGCTCAAGCCACTCGCGAGCCTGCTCGGGGGAGCGGATGTCCGGCTCGGTGACGATCTCCACCAGCGGCGTGCCGCACCGGTTGAAGTCCACGATCGAGCGGTCCGAGCCGTGGATGCGGCCGCTGGCGGAGACGTGCACAAGCTTGGCCGCGTCCTCCTCCAGGTGCACGCGGTGGATGCGAACCTCGCCCAGCCGCCCGCCCCGGCAGATCGGCTCGTCGTACTGGGAGATCTGGTAGCCCTTGGGCGAGTCCGGGTAGAAGTAGTTCTTGCGGTGAAACAAGGATCGGGGGGCGATCTGGCAGCCGAGCGCCAGGCCGATCATCGTCGCGAACTGCACCGCGCGGGCGTTGATCACCGGCAGCGCACCGGGCAGTCCCAGGCAGACCGGGCAGGTGTGCGTGTTCGGCGGATCCCCGAACGACAGCTCGCAGCCGCAGAACATCTTCGTCCGGGTGCGCAGCTGCACGTGGATCTCCAGCCCGATGACCGGCTCGTATGCGCTCACGCGCGCGCGCTCCGGCCGTCGAAGCCGATCGCCCGCTCGAGCGCCAGCGCCGCGTCCAGCAGCCGGTTCTCGCAGAACGCGGGCCCGGCCAGCTGAAAGCCGACCGGCAGCCCATCGGACAGCCCGCAGGGGATCGAGATCGCCGGGATGCCGGCCAGCGGCATCGGCACCGTGCAGAAGTCGTTGAGGTACATCGCCAGCGGATCGTCGGTCTTTGAGCCCAGCGGGAAGGCGGTCCACGGGCTGGTCGGCGTCACGACGAAGTCAAACCGCTCAAACGCCGCGCGGAAGTCCTCGCTGATCCGCGTGCGCACGCGCAGCGCCGTGCCGTAGTAGGCGTCGTAGTAGCCGCTGGAGAGCGCGTAGGTTCCGAGCATGATCCGCCGCTTGACCTCGGCGCCGAACCCGGCCGCCCGCGTTTGGCTGTACATCGTCTCAAGGTCCGCGTCGCCGCCGACGCGAAGCCCGTAGCGCACGCCGTCAAACCGGGCCAGGTTGGCGGACGCCTCGGCCGGCGCGATCAGATAGTAGGCCGACAGGGCGTGCGGCGCGTGCGGCAGCCTGCAGGTGTCGACCGCCGCGCCGAGCCCCTCCGCCAGCGCCAGCGTCCGCTCGAAGCAGCGGCGCACGCCCGGCTCGATCCCGGCCCCGTCGGCGGCGCCGGAGAGGAGCTCCTCGGGCACGCCCAGCGAGACGCCCCGCAGGTCCTCGGCTTCGGGCAGACGGATCGGCTCGGGCAGCTCAAGCGACGTGCAGTCAAGCGGGTCGCGCCCCACCATGTGCGACAGCAGCAGCGCGGCGTCGGTCACGTCGCGCGTGAGCGGACCCGCCTGGTCAAGCGAGGAGGCGAACGCGATCATCCCGTAGCGCGAGCAGGCGCCGTAGGTGGGCTTGAGCCCCACCACACCGCACAGCGCGGCGGGCTGGCGGATCGAACCGCCGGTGTCGGTCCCGATCGCCCAGGGCGCGAGGCCGGCCGCCACGGCGGCGGCGCTGCCGCCCGAGGAGCCGCCCGGCACCCTCGTGCGATCCCAGGGGTTGAGCACCGGGCCGAAGGCGCAGTTCTCGTTGGAGGACCCCATCGCGAACTCGTCCTGGTTTGTCTTGCCCAGAAGCGGCGCGCCGGCGGCCGCCAGCCGCCTGACGACCGTCGCCGTGTACGGGGGACGGTAGCCCTCCAGGATGCGCGAGCCGGCCTGGCTCGGCACGCCCTCGGTGCAGAAGAGGTCCTTGACCGCGACGGGAACGCCGCCCAGCGCGGTGCCGGGCATCGGCTCGGGGGCGCGCTCGGCCACCCAGGCGAACGCGTTGAGCGTGTCGGCGGCCGCTCGCGCGCGGTAGGCCTCAAACAGCTCGGTCGGGCCGATCTCACGCGCGCGCAGCGCGCTGGCCGCCTGCGCGGCGGTCAACTCGATCAGGTCGGTCATTCGTCGGCGGTGCCGGGGCTCGGAACCCCGAAGGCGCCCTGCACCGGCTCCGGGGCCGCGGCGAGCACGACCTCGCGCTCAAGCGACGCCACCGGCTCATCAGCGCGCATCACTCCCGCGACGTCGACCACATGGGAGGTCGGCGCCACCCCTTCGAGATCCAGCTCACGCACGCGCTCCACGTGCTCGAGCACCCGCGACAGCTCCGCCGACATGCGCGCAACCTCCTCCTCGGTGAGCCGCAGGCGGGCCAGGCGGGCCACATGGAGGACCTGCGCGCGCTCGAGCATCGCCGGCGCAGTTTAGTTCAGGCGCTGGCGGCCGGCCTGCGCCCGGGTCGTCCGGCGCGAGGGCGCGCGGCGAGCCGCCGCGCCGAGTAGGGCGCCAGCTGCAGAGCCAAGAGCAGCGTCGGGAGCGGGTCGTCGTAGGCCAGCCAGGCGCCCTCGTCGACGCCGCGCAGCGTGCGCAGCCACTCTCGCGGCGACAGCGCGCCCCCGACCAGCAGCCGTGCTGCCGCCGCGAGGTCGCCGCGTTCGTCGATCCACCTGCGCCCGTCGGCGCAGGTCGCGTCCGGCACGCTTCGGCCGGTGAGGTCCAGGTGCAGGGCGCGTACGACATCAAGGCCGTTGGCGGCCGCGAACAGACGGAAGCTGCTCCCAAGCCTGGGGTTGACGTCAAGCAGCTTGTAGCTGCCGTCGCGACGGTCGTACAGGAAGTCCATGTCGACGATTCCGCGGTAGCCGAGCTCGCGCATCAGGCGGTGGGCCGTGCGGGCGACCTGGTCGTTGTAGCGGGCCAGCCCCAGCGTCGCGGGTCCCGCGCCGGACCCGGCCTGGCGCAGCTTTTGACCTGTGAAGTCAAACAGGGCGCGCGCGCCCTCGCCAAAGCAGCCGTTGTACATCCACGCCGAGCCGGGGCTTGAGGGCACGTACTCCTGAAGCATCACCTGTGGGGCCTCGTCGGACTCCATTCGCGCCCAGGCGCGCAGCAGCTGCTCGCGGTCGCGCGCGATCGCGACGCTCGGCGCGAGCGGATCACGCGGGGCGCGCCAGGCCTGCGCCCGCTTGATCACCACCGGGTAGCCGTGGCCAGCGGCCTGCGCGAGCAGCTCGGCCTCCGAGCGCGGGAAGCTGGAGGCGGGCGTGGGCAGCCCCAGGCGGCGGCACAAAAGCCAGAGCTCGCGTTTGCAAGCCAGGCGGCGCTGGATTCCAGACGGCTGGCGCGGCACTCGAAAGCGCGCCAGGAGCGCCTCCTGGTGATCCCCCACGGCGACCGCGGCGGGGTCGTCGATCGCGAGCAGGATCGCCCCATCGAACCTCGACGGCAGCTCGAGCAGCCTTCTCGCCCACCTCCGGTCGTCCGACCTGCCCGGCAGGCGCAGCGCGCCGGCCAGGTAGCGCGACCGGTTCACGGGGTCGCGGGGCCCGAAGCTCACGCAGTAGACGGGCACGCCGACGCGCCCGAGCGTCCGCGCGACCATGAGCGCGCAGTGCTGAAACGGGCCCGGCGAGCGCCGCAGCACGAGCACTGGGACCGATCGGTCGAACATCCCGCCGCGCGAGGGCGCGCCGGCGGTCACAGCGTGCGCGGCGGCGGTCACGGCCTGCGCCCGCCCCTCATCGCCTGCGCCCGCCGCTCATCGCCTGCGCCCGTCGCTCATGGACTGCGCCCGTCGTCCTCCAGCGTGACGACCTCGATCGGCCGCTCGGGCCCCGGCTCCCACCCATCCTCCTGCCGCAGCGACACGAACGCGCCGCCGGCGAGCGCCACGGCCGCCGCCAGTCCCAGCCAGGCGCCCGTCAGCGGGCGCGCGGACGTGGTCGCCAGGCGGATCGCCAGCGCGGCAGCCGCCGTGGCGGCAAGCACCGTCTGCACCGCGTCCAGCGTCGCGGGCACCGCCGGCGCGCTGCAGGCAGCCTGCGCGATCGCGATCGCCAGGCCACCCGCCACCGCGGCCACAAGCAGCCAGCGCAGGCCGGGCAGCGCATGCCAGCCCGTCTGCCGGTGGCCGGCGCGCGCAAACCAAGGTGCGGCCGCCATGAGCGACGCGAGCGCGAGCGCCGACAGCGCGGCCACGAGCTCCCCGGCCCGCAGGCGTGAGACACTCAGCGACATTCCGCGCCCGAGGTCGGATCGTCCTCCCGGGTTTGGGCGGGAGGACGATGAGCAACTCCGCGCCGCATCGCCATCTCCGCCCCGCCCCAGGCGATCCCAAGCGCGCAGGCCAGCCCCACGAGCGCGCCGAGCTTCTGATCGAGCACCCTGCCCCCGCCGGGAAGCTCGACCAGCACCCGCCAGACGAGCAGGGCGGACGTCAGGCACCCGAGCGCCGGCACGAGCCGCGCGCCGCCGCCGCGCCCGCGCAGCCGCGCGCCGCTCCCGCGCAGCCGCGCGCCGCTCCCGCGCAGCCGCGTGCCGCCACTGCGCCCGCGCAGCCGCGCGGCGGCCCAGGCGCGACCATCGCCGGCGCCGCTGCTGGCCCCGGCGCGACCGCGCGGCGCCCGTCGCAGGGCCAGCGAGCCGACGGACGCAAGCACGGTCGCGACGATCACCCAGCGCACCGCGGGAAGGCCGTTCCATCCGTCGACCGTGGTGGCCACCGCGGGCCGCGCGTAGGATGGATCCGGCACCCCCGCCACGCCGTACCAAGCCATCGAGAGCATGCACACCAGCAGCGCGATCGAGCACCCGGCCGCGAGCAGCTCTCCGAACTGGGGCGCCGCCGGCGGATGCTCGGCCACCGCCGCTGGCGGCTGCTGTTGCCCCACGGGAGGCTGCTGGGGACCCACGGGAGCCTGCGGCGTCAGCGAAGGCTGCTGCGCCTCCTGGGCCTGCGCTGCGTCGACCCATTCGAACTCGGCCTCCAGGACCGGTGGCGGCCGGCGCTCGAGCCCGTCGCGCGTTCGTCCACGGCGCCGCATGCCCAGGCGCCTCAGCGTCGTGAGATCGGCGCCAGGTCGGCGACCAGCCTGCGCTCGCAGCGGTCGGCGCTGAATCGGACCACGACTATCCCGCCCGGCTCGATCCCCGTCACGACCCCCTCTCCGAAGGAGGCGTGCACGACGTCCTCGCCGAGCCTGTAGACGTCCTGGGGCGCCTCCGCGCGGCTCCCCGCCGTCGCCCGGCGCTCGCCGCCGGCGGCCGCCGGCTCCCGGCGCGCCGCCGTCACTCCCCAGCCCGGCCTCGCCTGTCCCGGTCCCGTGTCAGCCGGGCCCCAGGCGGTCATCGCGGCGCGCAGGTGAAGCGGGCCATGCCGCAGCGCCCGCTGGGAGGCCCGATCGGTCAGCGAGTCTGGGATCTCGGACAAGAAGCGGCTCGGCATGCTGGGCTGCCTGGCGCCGAACACGGTTCGCGAGCGCGCACAGGTCATGTACAGCCGGCGCTTGGCGCGCGTGATCGCCACGTAGCAGAGGCGGCGCTCCTCCTCCAGGGTCCCGTCGTCGAGCGCGCGCGAGTGGGGGAACAGCCCCTCCTCGCAGCCGATCACGAACACCACCGGGTACTCAAGGCCCTTGGCGTTGTGCAGCGTCATCAGCGTGACCAGGCTCTCGTCGTCGCGCCGCGAGTCCGCGTCCGCGATCAGCGCCACCGCCTGCAGGAAATCCGCGGCGGAAGGCTGGTCGGCCGTGGCGTCGTACTCGGCGGCCGCGTTGACCAGCTCCCGCAGGTTCTCGATCCGTCCCTGGGCCTCGATCGTGCGCTGCGCCTCGAGCGCCTCCAGGTAGCCGGTCTGATCGAGCACCTCCCCCAGCAGCCGGGCGACCGGGACGCCCTCGAGCGCGCGCTCGCGCAGCCGCTCCATGGTGGCCATGAAGCTCCGCAGCGCCCTGATCGCCGCGGAGCCCAGGCCCGGGACCTCCTCCGGCGCGGCGGCCAGCTCCCAGACGGTCTCACCGATGCTGTTGGCGTGAGCGAGCAGCCGGGCGACCGTCGTGGAGCCGATCCCGCGCCGGGGCGAGTTGACGATCCGCGTCAGCGAGACCGTGTCCTGCGGGTTGACGAGCACGTTCAGATAGGCGATCGCGTCGCGGACCTCGGCCCGGTCGTAGAACCTCGTGCCGCCGACCACCTGGTAGGGGATCTCGGCCCGCAGCAGCGCATCCTCGAGCGCCCGCGACTGAGAGTTGGTGCGGTAGAAGACCGCGATCTCCGCGCGCGCGCACCCCTCGTCGATGAGCCGCTGGATCTCGCCGGCCACGTAGCGCGCCTCGGCCTGCTCATCGTCGAGCTCCATGACCGTGATCGGCTCGCCGGCGCCCAGCTCGGTCCACAGCGACTTGGGCCGCTGGCCGCGGTTGTTGGCGATCACCGCGTTGGCCGCATCGAGGATCGTCTGCGTGGAGCGATAGTTCTGCTCCAGGTGGATCACCCTCGCCTCCGGGTAGCTGTCCTCGAAGCGCAGGATGTTGGTGATGTCCGCGCCGCGGAAGCCGTAGATCGACTGGGCGTCGTCGCCGACGACCATCAGGTTCCGGTGGCGCTCGGTCAACAGCCACAGCCACCGGTGCTGCGCGTGGTTTGTGTCCTGGTACTCGTCGACCAGCACGTGGCGCAGCGCGGACGCGTAGCGCTCGCGCACCTCGTCGAACAGCGTCAGCAGGTCCACCGCGCGCGCGAGCAGGTCGTCGAAGTCCATCGCGTTGGCTTTGTGGAGCTCGCGCTCGTAGTGGCGGTAGACGTCGGCGACCGTCCGTTCGAAGTAGGACCCGACCTGCCGCCCGTAGGCTTCGGCGTCGCGCAGGCGGCTCTTGGCGTCGGAGATCTGCGCGGCGATCGCGCCCGGCGAGAACCGCCGCGGGTCGACCCCCAGGTCCTCCATGCACCGCTTGATGAGCCGCCTGGAGTCGTCGGCGTCGTAGATCGTGAACTGGCGCGTGTACCCCAGCCTCGCGCCATCGGCGCGCAGCATCCTCGCACACGCGGCGTGGAAGGTCATCAGCCACATTGCGCGCACGCGCCCGCCGAGCAGAAGCTCCGCGCGCTCGCGCATCTCCGACGCCGCCTTGTTGGTGAAGGTGATCGCGAGAATCTCGTTGGGCGCGGCGGCGCCGGTGGCCAACAGGTGCGCGATGCGGTGCGTGAGCACGCGCGTCTTGCCCGACCCGGCGCCGGCGAGCACCAGCAGCGGCCCCTCCCCGTGGGTCACCGCCTCGCGCTGGGGCTCGTTGAGGCCCTCCAGCAGAGCCTCGACGTCGGTCGGACGGGCGTCGCTCATCGCTGGCCTCAAGTTAGCGCCGGCCCCGGTCGCCGGGCGCGCGTCGCAGCGGTCATCCTCTCGGGCATGGATGACCTCAGGTCAGCCTGCGCCGAGGTGGCGCGCCGCGCGCGCCATGTCCGCGTCGTGCCCGAGGCGATCGCGCCCGCGGCGCGTGAGCTCGCCCCCGCCGTCCGGGCGCTCGCGCGCGCCGCCGACGGGCTGGCCACCACCACCCAAGCGTCCGCCCCAGCCGCAGACGCCGGGGCGACGTCGCGGCCCGCGGAGGAGGCGCAGCGGCGCGAGCGGCTCGCGGCCGCATGGCTGACGCTGGGCGCGATCAACTTCGGCTCCGGCTGGTTTCCGACGCTGCGCAAGCGCCCCGGGATGTCCGGCGCGCGCACAATCGCGGCCGCGCTGTGGGAGCGCTTCGATGCCTGGGGGTGCTGGCCGGCGAGCGCGCTCGAGCAGATCGAGCCCGACGAGGTGGCGGCCACGCTCGGCCAGGACCCCCGGCACGAGCTGATGGCGCTCTACGCGGCCTCGCTGCGCGACCTCGGCGGGCACGTCCGGCGCGATCATGGCGGCAGCTTTGCCGCGGTCCTGGACGCGGCGGGCAGCTCGGCGGTCTCGCTCGCGCGGCTGCTCGGCCGCTGGGCGTCCTTTGCCGACGAGGCCCGGCACGGCGAGCTGCGCCTGCCGTTCCTCAAGCGCGCGCAGCTGGCGGCCGCCGACCTGCACCGGGCCAAAGCGGCGTCGTTTGGGGATCTGCCTTCGCTGACGATGTTCGCCGACAACCTCGTCCCGCATGTGCTGCGCCTGGACGGGGTGCTCCGCTACTCCCCCGCGCTGCTCGAGCGGATCGAGCGCGGGGAGCTGCTCGAGCACGGCTGCGCCGAGGAGGTGGAGATCCGAGCATGCGCGGTGCACGCGGTCGAGCTGCTGGTCAAGTCCGGCGCGGGCGGCTGCGCCGCCGAGGTCGACGAGGCGCTCTGGAACCGGGGCCAGCTGCCGCGCTACAAGGCGATCCCGCGCCACCGCTGCCGCACCACCGCCTATTGAGCCGACGCTCAGGGGTGGCGCGTACGGCCGGCGCGACGCCACGGCCGGGCGTGGCGCCTGGAGGCGGGCGTGGCCCCTAGAGGTGGGCGTGGCGCCTGGAGATGGCCTGCGCGCCGGAGGCTCCGACCATCAGCTCGGCGCGCAGCGTCCAGCAGGCCGAGGCGTCCAGCGCCGGGAACCGCCCGGCAGCCGCCAGCGACGGATCGAGCGCGATCACGGTCGTCTCGCCCCCGAACGGCGCGGCCGCGACCGCGATCACGGTCAGCGATCCGCCGCCGACGAGGTTGCGGGCGCTGGCCAGCGCCCGCCGCGCGACCGCCGGAGCGCATCCGTCCAGCGAGTCGATCAGCACCGCCGCGTCGCCGCCCCTGGCCGCCAGCCGCCTGCCGTGCTCGATGGCCGACTCGATCGCCGTTCCCTGCGCCTCCTGTGAGGCGGCGAAGCTGAGCGCGGCGACCGGCGCGACGGCGCCGCCGCCCCACTCCGAGAGCTCCTCCGGCCGGGCGCCGGCGAGCACGACCGCCAGCGCCAGGTCCCCGCGCGCGGCGAGCGCCGTCGCCAGCGCCGACAGCAGGTGCGACTTGCCCGCCCGGGCACCGCCGCAGATCACGACGCGCGAGCCCTTTCCGAACGGGGCCAGCAGCTCGACCGCTGCCAGCGCCGGGTCCTGTGCGCCCAGCGACAGCTGCTCGGTCGCGAACGCGGCGGGCAGCTCGTCGAACCGGCCAGCGGAGGCCAGCTCCGATGCGGGCCGGCCGTTGACCGTGTCCACGCGCACAAGCGAGGCGAAGCGCTCCGAGCGCCGGGGCGGCCGCCTGGGGCCCTGGACGTGGTCCCCGCTGACCAGCTCGCAGCGCCGGACCTGCGCGGAGGAGATGTACACGTCGTCGTCGGACGGGTCGGGGGGCGAGACGCGCAGAAACGCGGAGCCGTTGGCCATCACCTCCACGACGCCGCTGACGATCTCCTCGGCGGGCGCGGGGGCGGACCGGCGCTCGCGCTCGTCCGCTCGCTCGGCCGCGAAGTCCTCTCCGCCGCTGCGCGGCCCCTCGCCGCGGGCCTCCTCGCGGCGGGCCTCCTCGCGGCGCGGCTTCTCGCCGCGTGTCTCCTCGCCAGGGGCCTCCTCGCCACGGGCCTCCTCCCGGCGAGCGCCGTCCTCGCCCCCAGCCTGGCGCGCGATGATCGCCTCGATCAGCTCCGCTCGCCGCAGCCGCCTGAAGCCGTCGATCGACAGCTCGGAGGCGATCGCGTGAAGGTCGGCGAGCGGGCTTGACTGAAGCGAGCTGCGGTCGAGTACGGACATCGGGCGGCCTCCTGGGATGTGATCGGTGGGCTCCGGTCGCGTTGGGCCAGCGACCGGCGATTGCTCGCGCGGACTCTAGCGCGCGGCCCGGTCGCCCCCGGCCGGCGCCCCGGGCGCGTCAGCCTGAGCCCAGCGCAGCTCGTCGGGCAGCGACAGCCCGGGGTCGACCGCGACGTCGCCGTTGAGCGCCGCGCGCACCGCCAGGTAGTCGGCAGCCTGCGCGACGTCGTGGACGCGCAGCAGGCTGGCTCCGTGCGCCACGCCGTGCGCCAGCGCCGCGAGCGTGCCCGCCAGCCGCTCACGCGGCGGCCGGCCGGTCAGCGCCCCGACGAAGTCCTTGCGGCTGACCGCAAGCAGGATCGGCCGGCCGAGCTCGCGCAGCTTGGGCAGCGCCCGCAGCACAGCCACCGTCTGCGCGGGCGTCTTGGAGAAGTCCGGCCCGGGGTCGACGATCAGCTGCTCGAAGCCGACGCCGCGCGCCAGCGCCAGCTCGATGCGCGCCCGCAGGAAGGCGTGCACCTCGTCGACGATCGTGGCGTCCAGGCGGCGGTCCTGCAGCCTGGTCTTGGGGGGCGCGATCGTGTGCATCACGACCAGCGCGGCGCCCGTCTGGGCGCAGACGTCGGCGAGCCGGGGATCGAGCAGGCCGCTCACGTCGTTGACGATGCACGCGCCGGCGGCGATCGCCGCCCGCGCGACCGCGGGCTTGTAGGTGTCGACCGAGACCGGCACCCCGAGCTCGGCGACGATCCGCTGAATCACCGGCACCACCCGGGCGATCTCCTCGGCCGGCTTCACCGGAGGGCGGTTGGTGACGCCGGACTCGCCGCCGACGTCGATCAGGTCGGCGCCGTCGCGCACGAGCCGGGCAGCGAGCGCCACGCGCGCGTCTGTCGTCTGCTCAAGGCCCGCGTCGGAGAACGAGTCCGGCGTCGCGTTGACGATCCCCATCAGCCA
>DATGLC010000080.1:0-36018 GCA_035294345.1 Solirubrobacteraceae bacterium | reverse complement strand
GGCGCCGTAGGCCTTGCGCAGCACGACCGTGACCTTAGGCACGGTCGCGTTGGCGGTCGCATAAAGCATCTTCGCGCCGTGGCGGATGATCCCCGCCTCCTCCACACGGGTTCCGACCATGAACCCCGGGACGTCGACCAGATACACCAGCGCCAGCCCGAACGCGTTGCACAGGTTGATGAAGCGCGCGGCCTTGTCGGCCGAGTCGTTGTCGAGGATCCCGCCCAGATGGCTCGGCTGGCTTGCGACGATCCCCGCAGGGCGGCCGCCGAACCGCGCCAGGCAGGTGATGATCGTGCGCGCGAAGCGCGGCTTGAGGTCCAGGTACTCCCCGTCGTCGACGATCCGGCGGATGACCTCGTACATGTCGTAGGGGGCGCGGCTGGAAGCCGGCAGCACGTCGAGCAGCTCCTCGTCGGCGCGCTCGACGGGGTCCGTCGCGGGCGCCGTGGGCGGAGGCTGCTCGCAGTGGGAGGGGAAGTAGCCGAGGTAGCGCCTGACCAGCTGCAGGCACTCCTGGTCGCCGGCCGCCTCGAGGTCGCCTACGCCCGAGCGCCGGCAGTGAACGCGGCTGCCGCCCAGCTGCTCGGCCGTGACCTCCTCGCCGACGGCGGCGCGCACCAGGTGCGGGCCGGCGAGCGCCATCGAGCCCCGACCGGCGACCATCGGCACGAAGTCCGCCAGCGCTGGGATGTAGGCGGTGCCGGCGGCGCACGGGCCCATGACGGCGGCGACCTGGGGCACCACGCCGCTCATCGTCACCTGGTCTGAGAACAGCTGGCCCGAGCCGGCGAACAGCGACCCGGCCGCCTCCTGGATGCGCGCGCCGGCGGAGTCCAGCAGCCAGATCATCGGGATGCGGTGGGTCAGCGCCAGCTCGCGCATCCGTCCGACCTTCAGCTCGCCGGTGGTGCCCATCGAGCCGGCCATCACGGTGAAGTCGTAGGCGGCGATCGCCACCGGCCGGCCGTCGATCAGACCGTGGCCGCAGATCACCCCGTCGGCGGGAGCGTCGCGTCCCTCCATCGCACGCTGGGAGAAGTGGGGGCGCCCGTGGATCCCCAGCTCGGCGAAGGTGCCCTCGTCGACGAGGAGCCCGATTCGCTCGCGCGCGGTGAGCTTCCCGGCCGCATGCTGGGCGGCGATCCGCTCCGGTCCCCCGCCGGCGGCGATCCGCCGGCGGCGGGCGTGGAGGTCCTCCGCGAGCGAGCGCAGTGGGCCGGCGGGCGGTCCCGGGCGCTCGGGTGGTCCCGGGGGCTCGAGCGGTCCCGAGGGCTCGAGCGGTCCCGAGCGCTCGGGCGGTCCCGGGGGCTCGAGCGGTCCCGGGGATTCGCTCACCGTCCGCGCCGCCCGATCAGCGCCCGCGCCACTGCGGCTCTCGCTTCTCGAAGAACGCCCGCACGCCCTCCTGGATGTCCTCGGTCGAGAAGGCGATCGTCAGCTGCGCGCGCAGGAACTCGATCGCTTCCTGGAAGGCCATGTCCTGCTGGCGCGCCATCGCGTCCTTGCCGAGCTTCATCAGCACCGGCGACTTGCGCGCGAGCTTGCCCGCCCAGTCGTCCACGGCCGCCTGGAAGCCGTCGAGCGGCACGACCCGGTTGACGATCCCGATCCGCTGCGCCTCCGCAGCCGAGATCTGCTCGCCCAGCAGCATCAGCTCGGCGGTCTTCTTGCGCCCGACGTTTCGGTAGATCAGGGCCATGATCATGAACGGAAACAGGCCGATGTTGATCTCCGGGGTGCCGAACCTCGCCGGCTCGGCCGCGATCACCAGATCGCAGGCGAGCGCGAGCCCCAGCGCGCCGGCGAGCACGTGTCCGTTGGCCGCGCAGATCGACGGCTTGCCCAGCTCGCCCAGCAGCGTGAACACCTTCGGGAACAGCGACGTCTGGAAGTGCTTGTGCACGAGCGGCACATCGGCCGCGAAGCCGCCCAGGTTGCCGCCGCTTGAGAACACGCTGTGGTGCGTGGAGGTGATCACCACGCAGCGCACCGCCGGGTCGTCGCGCGCCCGCGTGAGCGCGTCGATCAGCTCCCCCAGCAGCGCGTCCGACAGGGCGTTGCGCGTCTCGGGCTCGTCGAGCGCTACCGTCGCGACGCCGACCGGCGAGACCTCGTAGGTGATCTTGTCGTAGGC
Organism: Solirubrobacteraceae bacterium; assembly: GCA_035294345.1. Taxonomy (GTDB): domain Bacteria; phylum Actinomycetota; class Thermoleophilia; order Solirubrobacterales; family Solirubrobacteraceae; genus Palsa-465. The sequence continues at coordinate 33,881 of DATGLC010000080.1, read as the reverse complement.
CATGGTGGCGAAGCGTACGCGCCGACCGCTACCGTCCGCCAGCACCCGAGCAAGCAAGCATCCGCAGGAGCACCGCGATGGCCGCCGCCGACGTCCTCAAGCCGGACTTCACCGCCCGGCGCAGGCACTTCATCTTCACCGACGAGCACGATCGGCTGCGCGAGACGATCCGCCGGTTCGTCGAGGCCGAGCTGGCGCCACACGCCGAGGAGTGGGAGGAGACGACCTTCCCGGACAGCGTGTTCGAGCGCATGGGGCAGCTCGGGCTTTTGGGGCTGGACAAGCCGGTGCGCTACGGAGGGCAGGGCGGGGACTACTACTGCAGCCTGGTGCTGGCCGAGGAGCTCGCCCGCGGCCGCTGCGGCGGGCTGGCGATGGCCGTGGCCGTTCAGACCGACATGGCGCTGCCGCCGATCCTGCGCTTCGGCACCGAGGAGCAGCGGCGCCGCTTCGCCGCGCCGGCGATCGCGGGCACGACGATCCTCTGCCTGGGCATCACCGAGCCCGACGCCGGATCGGACGTGGCGGCCATCAGGACGCGGGCGGCGCGCGACGGCGACGGCTGGGTGATCAACGGCTCCAAGGCCTACATCACCAACGGCCTGCGCGCGCACGCGATCCTGCTGGTCACCCGGACCGGCCCAGAAGCCGGGCACGACGGGCTCACGCTGTTCCTGGTGGGGCTCGACTCCCCGGGCGTGGTCCGCGAGGGCCCCCTGCGCAAGCTGGGGATGCACGCATCGGACACGGCGCTGCTCGCATTCCAGGACGTGCGGGTCGAGGACTCGGCCGTGCTCGGGCGGGTCGGAGGCGGCTTTGGGCAGATCATGTGGGAGCTTCAGGGGGAGCGGCTGATCGGCGCGGCCGGGGCGGTCGCAGGCGCCCAGGAGGTGTTCGATCGAACGCTGCGCTACGCGCTCGAGCGCCGGGCCTTCGGACGGGCGATCGGGCACTTCCAGGCGATCCGCCACCGCTTCGCTGAGATGGCGACCAAGATCGAGACCGCACGCCAGATGGTCTACTCGGCGGCCTGGCTGTTCGCCAGCGGCCACTACCCGGTGCGCGAGATCACGATGGCCAAGCTGCACGCGGCGCGGATCTCGGTGGAGGTGGCCGACGAGTGCATCCAGATCCACGGCGGCGCGGGCTACATGCGCGAGTACGGGATCGAGCGGGCGTGGCGAGACCTGCGCCTCAACCGGATCGGCGCGGGGACGGACGAGATCATGCTGGAGCTGATCGGGCGCTCCTACGGGCTGTGAGCGGGCTGTGAGCGAGCAGATCGGGGATGCCGGGGAGCCCGGCGGCGCGCCGCTGCGACCGCTTGGGATCGGTGAGGTGCTCGACGCCGCCTTCGGCCTCTACCGGCGCACGGCGACCTCGCTGTGGAGGATCGTGCTGATCGTGATCGCGCCGGTGGCGGCGGTCGAGCAGGTCGCGATCGCCGCGTCGCTGCCGCGCGGCTCGTTCGTGCGCGACGGGACGCTGTACACGCCGACCGGCACGGTCGGCGGCCTCGCCGTTGTCGTGCAGCTGGTCCTGGGGCTTTTGTCGGTGCTGGTGCTGAACGGCGCGCTGGCGATCTGCCTGGTGGACGCCTACATCGGCAACCCGATCGACTGGCGCGAGTCGCTCAGAGCCGCGGCCGAGCGGCTGGGGCCGCTGGTGTGGCTGGCGCTCGCCTACGGGATCGCGGTGACCGTCGCGTTCGTGCTGTTCGTCGTGCCCGGCGTGTACCTGGTGGTCGTCTGGAGCGTGTCGATCCCGGCGCTGATGTTCGAGCGCGTCGGGGCGGTGGGCGCGCTGGGGCGGTCGCTTCAGCTGACGCGCGGGCGGTGGTGGGCGACGTTCGCCGTGCTGCTGTGCGCCGCGGCGCTGCTCGGCGCGGCGCTGCTGGCGGTGGGGGCGATCCTGGGGGCGGTGCAGAGCGCGCTGGCGGTCTCCGACACCGCCGCCTGGGCGGCGATCGGCGCCCTGGGCACGATCGTGACCGACCTGATCGTCTACCCGTTCATCGCCGCGGTCACGGCGGTGCTCTACATCGATCTGCGGGTGCGCCGGGAGGGCCTGAGCCTGGAGCGCCTTGCGGGCGAGCTCGGGCGACCTGGGCGCTGGGGCTAAGCGCTCCGGGGCTGAGCGCTCCGGGGCTGACAGCGGACCGGCGCTGTGGGGCTGACCGCGGGCCGGGGCGCTCTGGGGTTGACCGCGGGCCGGGGCGCTCTGGGGTTGAGCGGACCGTTGGGCGCCGGAGCTGACCGGGCGCCCCGAGGGGCGGAGCGGGTCGCCGGGAGGCTTCGCGCGCGCGGGCCCGGAAACCTCTGCCCGACTCCCACGTTCCTCGCCGGCCGGGAGGCTTCGCGCGCGGGCCCGGAGAGCCTCGCCGCGGACCGCGGTTGCGGGCGCGACTCGCCCGCGACATCGGTCGGCTACGCTCGCGGGGGGATGGAATCTGTGCAGGGCCAGCTGCTGATCGCCGGTCCGAAGCTGCTTGACCCAAACTTCTGGCGGACCGTGGTGCTCGTCGTCGACCACACCGAGGAGGGAGCGCTGGGCCTGGTGCTCAACCGCCCCTCCCAGACCACCGTGCGCGAGGCGGTCTCAGAGCCGGACCTCCTGCCCGAGCTGGATGAGACGCTCTACGTCGGTGGGCCGGTGCAGCCCTCCGCGCTGATCGTGCTCGCGCAGTTCGAGCACCCCGGCGACGCCGCGCTGCTGGCCTTCGACGACGTTGGGGTGCTTCCAGCCGGCGAGGGGCGCGACGCGCCGCTGCGCCGCGGCCGCGCGTTCGCCGGCCACGCCGGCTGGGGCCCGGGCCAGCTGGACGGCGAGCTGGAGCGCGGCGACTGGATCCTTGATCCCGCGCGCCACGAGGATGCGTTCACCGACGAGCCCCTGTCGCTGTGGCAGACGGTGCTGACGCGCAAGGGCGGAAGCTATGCGCTCGTGGCGCGGATGCCGCCGGACCCGTCGGTCAACTGAGGAGGCCGGCGGCGTGGCGGGCGACGGGGACCAGGAGGGCGCGCACCCGAGCTCGCACGGTCACGCTCGCGGCCACCTGCACGGCGACTTGGCGCACGGCGACCACCAGGCGCACGGCGACCACCAGGCGCACGGCGCCAGCAAGGCCAAAGGCCACGTTCATGCGCACGCCCACGGCCTGCGGCGTGACGCCGACCGGGGCGCGCTCGCGCTGTCGCTGGGCCTGATCCTGGCGTTCATGCTCGCCGAGATCGTCGCCGGGGTGCTCACGGGATCGCTGGCGCTGCTTTCCGACGCGGCGCACATGCTCACCGACGCGGTCGCGCTGGCGGTCGCCCTGGGCGCCGCGCGCCTGGCCGCCAGGCCAGCGAGCGGCTCGCTCACCTACGGCTTCGGCCGCGCCGAGATCCTCTCCGCGCAGGCCAACGGGCTCACCCTCCTGCTGCTGGGCGTAGCGATCGTCGTCGACGCGGTCGTGCGGCTGCTGTCGCCCCCTCAGGTGGCGGCGGGTCCGGTGCTGGCGGTCGCCCTGGCCGGCGTGGCGGTGAACGTGGTCGCCGCGAGGATCCTGGCGCGAGGCGCCGGCGAGGCCAGGGGCCTGAACATGGAGGGCGCGCTGCGCCACCTGATGACCGACCTGTACGGGTTCGCCGCCACGGCGATCGCCGCCGGCGTGATCCTCGCAACCGGCTTTGAGCGCGCCGACCCGATCGCGTCGCTGGCGATCGCGGCGCTCCTGCTGCGCGCCGCCTATGTCCTGCTCAAGGAGTCCGCACGGGTGTTCATGGAGGCCGCCCCCGCGGGCCTTGACCCGAGCGTGATCGGACGCGAGCTCGCCTCCCGTCCGGGGGTGGTGGAGGTGCACGACCTGCACGTCTGGGAGGTCACCTCCGGCTTTCCCGCGCTGTCGGCGCACGTGGTCGTGCGCGCCGGCGAGGACTGTCACGAGCTGCGCCGCGCCCTGCAGCGGATGCTGGGCGAGCGATTCGGGGTGCGCCACACCACGCTTCAGGTCGATCACGACGCCGCCGCGCAGCCTCCGCTGCAGATCGAGGTTCTCGGCGGGCGGGCCCTCGGCGACACGACGGCGAAAGCACCGCACGACCGGGGGACCGCTCGCGACTCGGTCGGCGCCGAGCGCCCAGCGGAAGGCGGCCGGCTGGCAGCCGAGCGCCCAGCCGAGGGCGGCCGGCTGGCAGCCGAGCGCCCAGCCGAGGGCAGCGGCCAAGCCGCGATCGACCTCCCGGCGGCGGGTGGCAGCGGGGGCGCCGGCAGTAGCCCCGCCGCTGGTGGCGAGCCGATGGCGAGAGCGTAGACTCGCGGGGCGATGAGGCTCGTAAAGCCCGGGCCCGACCGCGAGGTGCCAAGGGGGATCGTCGGCGGCGCCGAGATCTCGCAGGCGACCGCCGGCGCGCACAACATCTACATGGGCCGCTTCCGCGTCCCGCCCGGGACCACCTCGCGCCCCCACTACCACGACGCGTGCGAGAGCGCCCTCTACATGCTCTCCGGAGGGGTGAGGATCCGCTGGGGCGACCACCTGGAGCAGACGCTTGAGGTGCACCCCGGCGACATGCTCTACGTGCCGCCGCGCGTCACCCACGTGGTCGAGAACCTCTCGGACACCGAGCCCGCCGAATACGTGGTCGCGCGCGACTCGCCGCACGAGGACGCGGTCGTGGTGCCCTGGGCCGACCAGCCTTGAGGGCGTTTGAGAGCTCGCTGGCCGGCGCCGGCGGCCTGAGGATCGCCTGGCGGGCGTGGATGCCCGACGGGCCCGCAGAGCGAGGCCGGGATGCCGGTCGCCCACAGCGCGCGCAAGGCCGTGCGCAGAGGCCGCCCGCTCCCGATCGGCTGGCGGAGGGCCGTCCGGATGCCGCGGCGCCCGCAGGCCCGCATGCGCGCCCGAGCCGGTGGCCGCGCGGCGTGGTAGTGCTCGTGCACGGCCTGGGCGAGCACAGCGGCCGCTACCGGCATGTGGCGGCGAGCCTCACCGGCGCGGGGCTCGCCGTGTACGCGCTCGACCACCGCGGCCACGGCCGCTCCGACGGACCCCGAGCCCTGATCGACCGGGCGGCCCGTGCCATCGCGGACATCGACGCGCTGGCCCGCATCGCCCGCGAGGCCCATCCGTCGCCGCCGCTGCTGGTGCTCGGCCACTCGATGGGAGGGCTTCTGGCGCTCGGCTTCGCCCACGCCCACAGCGCGAGCGCATCGGGCATGATCCTCACAGGGCCGCTGGCCGCCGCGCCCCGGGTCCCGCCCGGGGCGCGGATCGCGGGGCGCGTGCTGTCAGCGCTCGCCCCCACGGCGCCGCTGCTTGCGCCGATCGACCCGCGGCTGGTCAGCCGCGACCCGCAGGTCGTCGAAGACTACCGCCGCGACCCGCTCGTGCATCACGGACGGCTGCCGGCGCGCACCGCCGCCGAGCTCGCCGGGATGCTGGAGCGCGTGCCCGAGCTGGCCGCGGGCATCTCCCTGCCGACGCTGATCGCCTACGGGACCGAGGACCGGCTCTGCCCACCGTCCGGCTCGGAGATGCTCGCCCGGCGCCTGGCGGGCGCCGACGTCACGCTGCGCGCCTACGACGGCCTGTTCCACGAGGTCCTCAACGAGCCCGAGCGCGACAGGGTGATCGCCGACATCCTCGACTGGATCGCGGCGCGGCTGCCCGGGCCCTGAGGCGGCCGGGCTCGGCAGGCGCGCGCAGTCGGCCGGCCGCCGGGGCTCGCTCAGGCAAGCTCGCCGCGCCGGGCCGCGCGCAGCGCGCCCCGGTGCCCGAGACGCTGAAGCTCTGCATGCATCGCGCGGATCCGCTCGAGGATCGCGTCGGCGGCCTGCTGCTGCTGCTCGCGCGTCGGGCGCTCGATGCGCGTGAAGCGAAACGGCCGCCCGTAGCGCACGGTGACGCGCGGCAGGCGCCCGCGCCGCCAGTTGCGCACCTGATGGGAGCCGAGGATCGCCACCGGCACCACGGGCGCGCCGGACTCGAGCGCCAGCCGCCCGATGCCCGGCCGGGCGCTGTCTGCCACCCTCCCGGTCCTGCTGCGGCCGCCCTCGCAGTACATCCCCAGCGCCCCGCCTCGCTCCAGGATCGCGAACGCGGTGGTGAACGCGTCCTCGTCCTGGGCGCCGCGACGAACCGGGAACACCCCGCCGTGGCTGAAGATGTACTGCGCCGGCCCGGGCGCGAACAGCTGTGACTTGGCCATGAACTGGATCCGCCGGCGGATGAACGCGCCGGTGAAGAAGTGGTCCATGAACGACGCGTGGTTGGGCGCCAGGATCACCGGGCCGGCGGGCACGTTGTGGGAGCCGATCGCGCGCGCCCGGAAGCTGATCAGCGCGTGCAGGACCGTGATCACCCTCACCACCTCGTAGACCTTCGCCTCGGGCCCGTGCGCGCGCACGCGGGCGTGGTAGCGGGCGAAGTGCTCGGGCGGACGCTCGTCTCGGTAGCGCTGAGGCCTGATCTCGACGTCCGGCATCGCCGGCCACCGGCTCCCTGCCCGAGCCCTGCTCAGCCCTGGAGCGGCAGCACGAGCGCCGGTCGCTCGATCGTGTGCTCGGCGGAGGTGGAGATCACGCCGGTGCCGATCGCGAAGAACTCGATCACGTGGCTGCCCCAACCGTGGCTTCGCTCGATGATCCGCGCGCCGACGATCCCCTCGGCCCGCAGCTCGTCGGCCTCGGTCTGCATGCGCTCCATCGCCAGCTCGCGGGCCTCATAGAGCGCCTGGGTGAAGTTGGGCATCTCCAGGTTGCGCCCCACCTGTCGGAAGGCGGCCATCATGCCCTGGCGGGCGACGTGGTAGACGCAGTTGCCCATCACCAGCCCCACCGGCCGGTAGCCGGCGCGCAGCAGGGTGGCGAACTCCTGGCCGCTCATGTCCGAGGTGAACGGCCGGCCGTTGGGTGCCCTGTGAAGCTCGCCGCCGCGGTGCTTGACGGCCGTGCCGACGGCGATGAACTCCGCCAGGTCAGGGCCCCACTCGTAGCGGCCGATGTCCAGGCGCACGCCGACGACGCCGTCGGCGCCGAGCTGGTCGGCCTCCTCCTCCATCCTGGTCATCGCCAGGTCGCGAGCGTGGTACATCGCCTGGGTGAGCACGCCCATCTCCTGGTTCTGGTTCCACATCGCCTGCTGGTAGCCGATGTGGTAGATGGAGCTTCCCAGCACCAGCCCCAGCGGCTCAAAGCCCGCCTCCTTGACGAGCAGGAACTCGTTGACCGACAGGTCCGAGGTGAAGAAGCCGCGCTGCGCGTCGCGCTTCATGCGCTCGATCCGCGCAAGCCCCGACTCCGGGATGCCGGCCAGCGAGCCGGCTCGGTAGGCATCCGCGTGGGGCGCCTGGTCGGCGGTGGCCGGCGCGGCCGTCGCCGGCGGCTGCGCCGCGCCTGCAGCCGAATCGTCGTCACGTCTGCGGAACACCATCGAGACCTCCTATCCGTGCAGCAGCCGCTCGAGCGCCTGCCGGGTTTGCATCGAGTCCGCCGCGGCCGCGGCCAGGGCCTCGCCCAGCGCGCGCAGCCACTCATCGGTTCCGACCCGCTCGCGCCTGAGCACTATTCCGCCGGAGGTGCGCGAGCAGAACGTCTGAAGCTCGCCGCCGCCGGAAAGCAGCTCCAAGCGCACGCCGCCCGCGTCAAGGGCGATCCGGCGCACGCGCCGCGGGCCGAGCAACCCGTCCCGGCGGCGCTCGACGGTGACCGCACCGGGTACCGCATCCTCCAGCTTGACGGCCAGCGCCTCAACGAAAGCGCCCAGGTCGCTCGCGTCCGCCCTCAGCGAGGCGGCGAGCAGGTCGATGTCGACTGGGCTGCTGTGCTCCTCGGCGGCCATCGCGTGCACCGGGGAGGCTACGCCCTTGCGGCCCGGGAGGGGCAGGCCGCAATCCACAGGCCCGAAACCTCGGCGGCGTCCCGCGCGGACCGGAGGTCCGCGGCTGCAAGGGGCAGGCCGCAATCCACAGGCCCGAGACGGCGCGCCGCGGATCGGCGGGCTGCGCCTCGCGATCCGGGAGCCCAGCCCGGGAGACGGCACTCGTCAGAGCGCGACGTGTCCCAGCACGAGCGCCGCCGCGAGCGCCACGGCGCCGAGCAGGAGGATCGCGCCCAGCGCCGGCCACGGTGAGCGGCGAAGCCCGCGGGGGCGCCGCCGCGCAAGCTGGCGGCGCGTCAGCGAGCTCGTGAACGGGCTGGACTGTGGCATCGCCTCGGCCGTGCCCGCGCATCGAAGCTCGCCCGCGCCCGTCGGTCAACGCCTCCCGCGTGCGCATCCCGCAACGTCCGTCGTTTTCAGCGGCCGCCTGCCGCGCCGCCGGCCCGACGGATATGGTTGGCGGGCAAGCTGCGGTACAGGAGGAGCCTCCCGATGCCCGAGATCGAAGCCCACATCACGGGCACCGTGTGGAAGATCGAAGTCGAGGTCGGCGACAGCGTGCAGGAGGGCGACGCGGTCGTGATCCTCGAGTCGATGAAGATGGAGATGCCGGTCGAGGCCGAGGAGGCGGGCGTCGTGACCGAGATTCTGTGCAGCGAGGGTCAGTCGGTGTCCGAGGGCGACCCCCTGGTGGTCATCGAGTAGCGGCGGCTGGCGGCGGTCGTTGTCATCCAACGGCGGACGGCTGGCGGTCGACGAGCCCGCGCCGGGCGTTGCGCGGCTGACGATCTCAAACCCCGACAGGCGCGGCGCGCTGGACCGGCCGATCCTGGACGCGCTCGCGCGCGAGCTCGCCGAGCTGGACGCGCGCTGCGTGATCGTAACCGGTGAGGGAGCCGTGTTCTCGTCCGGCTACGACGTCTCCGCCCTGCGGGGAGACCGGGCCGCGGAGGAGGGCGGGGCCGCGGAGGAGGGCAGGGCCGCGGAGGAGGGCAGGGCCGCGGAGGAGGGCGGCGGGGCGGCCGAGCCGGGCGACCGGAGCCCTGAGCGGGGCGACGGAGCGACTGAGCCGGGCGGCGAGGCCGCCGAGCGGGGCGACCGGGTCGCGCAACGTGCCGCCGGCCTTGTGGCGAACCCGTTCGAGGTGGCGCTCGAGGCGATGGACGCCCACCCGTGGCCGCTGATCGCCGCGCTCAACGGCCACACGATCGGAGGCGGGCTTGAGCTGGCGCTCGCGTGCGACCTGCGGATCGCCGCCGGGACGGCCACCTTTGCGATGCCGCCCGCACGGCTGGGCCTGGTCTACTCGCACACCGGCGTGCAACGGTTCATCGATGCGATCGGGGGCCCGCGGACGCGTGAGCTGTTCCTCACGGCCACGCGCATCGATGCCCCCACGGCGCTGGCCTGGGGGCTGGTCAACCGAGTGTCTGAGGACGACCGGCTGCAGGAAGAGGCAATCGCCCTCGCGGCCGAGATCGCGTCGATGGCGCCGCTGGCCCAGCGTGGGAACAAGCGCGTGATCGGCGCGCTGCTGTCGGCGCGCGCGCGGGCGGATGAGGGGCTGGTCGCAGAGCTCATGCGACTGCGTCAACAGAGCCTGCTGTCGGCCGACTTTCAGGAGGGGCTGCGAGCGTTCGCCGAGAAGCGCGCTCCGGAGTGGAGGGGTCGGTGAGCGAAGCCTGGAGCGCGCAGCGGCTCGGGGATGCCGACGCGCCGCTTTTCTGCGTGTTCGTGCACGGCGGCTTCTGGCGGCAGCGCTACACCGCGGCGGAGATCCAGCTGCTGGCTGCCGCCTGCGCGAGCGGCGAGCCGCGCGCAAGCGTCTGGAACATCGAGTACCCGCGGGTGGGGATGGCTGGTGGCGGCTGGCCGGGCACCGCCCGCGCGGTCGCCGATGCGCTCGCGGCCGCGATCCGCGAGTCCGCAGGAAGGCCGGTGGCGATCGTCGGCCACTCCGCCGGCGGCCATCTCGCGCTGTGGGCGGCGGGCGAGCACCCGGTCGCGCTGGCTGTCTCGCTGGCCGGTGTCTGCAACCTGCGCGCAGCGGTTGAGGCGCGCCTCGGCGACGGGGCCGCCGTGGCATTCTTCGGCGGCGAGCCGGACGACCGGACGCTGGCCGCGGCAGACCCGATCGCGCGGCTGCCGCTGCGCTCGCCGTCGCTGCTGATCCACGGGGACGCGGACGACACCGTCCCCGTCTCTCAGAGCACCGCCTACCACGCCGCCGCTGTCGCGGCGGGCGACAGCTGCGAGCTGCACCTTCTGCGTGGCGCCGGCCACTTCGAGGTGGTCGACCCGCGCGGGCGCGCGTGGCCGATCGTGCGCGCGCGCCTGCGAGCCCTCAGCGCCGGCTGAGCGCGGCTATGCGGCCTGCGGATGCGGTCGGCCCGGCTGAGCGCGGCTATGCGGCCCGCGGATGCGGTCGGCCCGGCTGAGCGCGGCTATGCGGCCTGCGCGTACGGTGGGCGCCGGCGTCCGCCTCAGCGGGCGGCCCGGGCCTTGAGCGCAAGCTTGTGCTCGCGCTTGGCCGCCTGATAGTCGGCCAGCGACTGGGGGGAGTCGACGTCGCCGAGTGTGGGGTGATCTGGAACCAGCTCCGCCGCCACCGCCACGCCGAAGCGCTTGGCGAGCACGGACGCGAGCGAGGTGACCTTCATCTCGCCGAAGCCGGGGAGGGCCCGCAGGTTGGCCAGCAGCTGCTCGGCGTCGGCCGCGTCGGTCCACACCCGCGCCGCGTCCCCGTCGTAGCGGTCGCGGATGTGCGCGGCCAGCTGGGCGACCCGCCTGGCCATCGCGGCCGGGAAGCGGTGGACCGCAGGCCTGGCCGAGAAGACGGGCTCAAGGTCTGCGCCCGCCAGCGCGGCGGCATCGAGGGTCCCCAGGCGCTGCCGAATCACGAGCGGGCCCGCAAACGCCTTCTGCACGGAGACCTGCTGATCCAGCACGAAGCCGATCAGCAACGCCATCGGGTCGGCAGCGAGCAGCCGATTGGCCTCGTCTGAGTCGGTGAAGTGAAGCCGGGCCGGGGCGATGGCCGACATGGTAGACGAGCGCGTCCACCCAGCCGTCGCCTGGGCGGGCCCGGGGCCCTCAGGCGGGTCTGGCCTGGACGTCCCCGGCTGAGCGGGCCCGCGCGTCTTTTGCTGAGCTGGCCTGGGCATCTCCGGGCGGGATGGCGTGGAGGTCTCCGGGCGGGCGGGCCTGGGCGCTGTACTGCTCGTTGGGCAGCATGTTGGTCGCCATCGCCATCCGGTTTGTGTAGTTGTACATCGCCGCCAGCTCCGCGACGTCCCAGGCCTCCTCGATCGTCAGCCCCGCGTCCAGCAGCGACTTCAGGTCATCGCGGCCGACCTCCCGCGGTCGCAGCGTGAGCTTCTCCGCGTAGGCGCAGATCGCCTCACGCCTCGCGTCCAGCCCGGCGCGACGCCAGTCGTAGGAGACTCGCTCTCCGAGCACCGGGTCCCCCAGCTCAGAACGCAGCGCCGCGCCGTGCGCGACCAGGCAGTACAGGCAGCCGTTGGCCTGGCTGACGACTACGGCCACCAGCTCGCGATCGGCGGCGCTCAGCCCGGGGGTCGGCTCGTGCAGCTGGCGGTAGTGGGCAAACCACGCGCTCAGCCGCTGGGGCCGGAAGGCGTAGACCCGGAAGACGTTGGGCACAAACCCCAGCCGCTCCCTGGCGCGACCCAGTAGCCCGCGCACCTCCGGCGCCAGCTCCGCGTCAGGGACGACCGGGAACCATGACCCGGTCTGCGGATCCTGGCGGAGCTCGTGCTCGACGCCGCTCACAGCCGGGTCTTAGCACACCGCGCGACTCAGGATCGGCGAGATCCTTCCGCGCCCGCGGGCGCCTGCTCACGCTCGGGCGCAGCGCGGGCGCAAGCCATGCCCCCGCAGTCGCCCAAGCCATACCCGCGCAGTCGCCCAAGCCATGCCCGCGCAGCGCCCAAGCCAAGCCCGCGCAGTCGCCCAAGCGATCCGTCCGGCAGGGCGCGTAAGGTCAGTAACCCATGATCCAGATCGAGGCTCGGCTGGACGAGCTGCGGGCCCTGGGCCTGCAGAGACGCACTCGTCTGGTCAGCGGCCCCCAGGGGCCCAGAGTCGTTCTCGACGGGCGCCCCGTGCTGGTCCTCTGCTCGGACAACTGGCTGGGCCTGGCCGACCACCCGCGCGTTCGCGAGGCGGCCGCCGAGGCCGCCCTCCGCTGGGGAGTCGGCGCCGGCGGCTCGCGCCTGACATCGGGCACGATGACGATCCACCGCCGCGCGGAGGAGCAGCTGGCGGAGTTTTTGGGGCGCGAGAGCGCGCTCGTGCTCGGCTCACGCCAGGCCGCGGCGGCCAGCACGGTCGCGGCGCTGGCACGCCACGGTGACGTGATCCTCTGCGACGCGCACAGCCATCCCGCGCTGATCGACGGATGCAGGCTGTCGGGAGCGGAGATGTTCCCGTACGACCACTGCGACATGGACCACCTGGAGTGGGGAATCGAGCAGGCGCAGGGGCGCGCCGCGCTGGTCGTCACCGAGTCGCTGTTCGCGCTCGACGGGGACCTCGCGCCGCTGCGCGAGCTCACGGAGCTCGCGCAGCGCGACGGCCTGCGGATCGTGGTCGACGAGTCCAGCGCGATCGGCGCGATCGGCCCCAGCGGGCGCGGAGCGCTCGCGGACGCGGGGCTCGAGGATCAGGTCGACGCGATCATTGGATCGTTCGGGGCCGCGCTGGGGTCTCACGGCGGGTTCGTCGCCTGCGACCGCGAGATGGCGAGCTACCTGCTGTGTGCGACGAGCGAGCTGTGGTCGGCAACGGCGCTCGCACCCCCCGCCGTGGCCGGCGCGCTGGCCTCGCTGCGGCTGCTTTGCGACCGTCCCGAGCGCGTGCGCCGACTGTCCGCCGCAGCAATGGCGTTGCGCGACGCCGTGCAGCGCGAGGGCTTTGACACCGGCGCGTCGTGCGCCCAGATCGTGACCTGCCCCGTGGGCGATGCGGGACTGGCGAGCGCGATCTGCGATGCCGCGCTGACGGCCGGCCTGCTGATCGACTGCGTGCGCCCGCCGGTGGTCGCGCCGGCGCTGTCGCGGCTGCGGCTGACGGCGATGGCCACCCATCGCGCCGACGAGCTGCGCGACGCGGCACGGCGGCTGGGCGCGGCCGCGCGCTCGCGTGGCCACCGGCCCGGAGCGGTCGAGCGCGACGACACGGCGGTCGCGTCCGCGCCGCGTCGCCTGTCACGGCAGGCGGCGGAGGCGGTCTCCGGGATGCGGTTCCCGACCACCGGGCGCACGGCCGGGGCGCCGTCCAGGTCGCCTCGTGTGTTCGACCACGAGGCCGAGCCGTCGCGGCGGGCTGCCTAAGCGGGCGCCGGCGGGCCGCCCGGGCGGGCATGTCCCAGCGCGCCGCGTGAGCACGCCTCGCAGCGCGCCATGTGAGCGCGCGGCTTGCGGGTCTACTCCTCGTAGGGCGTGAAGTCGCGCTTGCGCGCCCCGCAGACCGGGCAGAACCACGTGTCGGGGATGTCCTCGAACGCGGTGCCGGGCGGGATCCCCCCGTCGGGGTCGCCGACCTCCGGGTCGTAGATGTAGCCGCAGGATTCGCACATGTACTTCATCGCGGCCGCAAGCGTATCGAGAGCGCCCGCGGGCCCGGCGCGACGAGGAGGCGCGCGAGCACGACCCTGCACAAGCGACGCTTGGGAACATGAATGTGCGCGGGAACGGTTTGAATGCGAACGTGCACAAGCCGCGGTGGCACCGCAGGCGAGTGCAGGCCACGGTAGGGTCGCCGGCGTGGACGAGGCCATTCCAGGACCCGGGGAGGCGCTCAACCCCGGGCCGCCGACGCGCCCCCGGCCGGCCGCCACGGTGATCCTGCTGCGCGACCAGCCCGACGGGATGCAGGTCCTGCTCGCAAAGCGCAATCCGGCGGCGCGGTTCATGGGCGGCGCATGGGTGTTCCCCGGCGGAGCGGTGGGACCGTCGGACGGCCCCGGCGAGAGCGGCCTGCGCGCTGCGGCCGTCCGGGAGCTGCGCGAGGAGACGGGCGTGAGCCTGCAGGACCCAGCGAGCATGGTCGCCTTCTCGCGCTGGATCACGCCCGCTGAGGTGCGGATCCGGTTTGACACCTGGTTCTTCTTGGCGCCTTCGCCGCCTGGCGCCGAGCCCGTGCCCGACGGTCAGGAGATGGTCGACGCGCGCTGGTTTGATCCGCCGGGAGCGCTGGCGGCCGCGCGGGCGGGCGAGATCCTGCTTGTGTTCCCGACGATCAGGCACCTGGAGCAGCTGGCCGGCTTTGACTCGGCCTCGCAGCTGATCGAATACGCGCGCGGGCGCGAGATCAAGCCCGTGCAGCCCGTGGTGGTCGGCACCGGCGAGACTGCCCGGATCGTGCTGCCGGACGAGCACGAACGCGGCGGCCGCTGAGCGCAGAGGCGGCGGCCGGCTGAGCGCAAAGGGGGCGGCCGGCTGAGCGCAATGGCGGCCGCTGAGCAGGAACGCGGCGGCTGCTGAGCAGGAAGGCGGTGGACCGACGCACTGGCGCGCCGCAATCGGGACCTCGGACAGACGGGGGCTTCAGGTGTCGCTGCTCAGGTTGGGCAGGCCCAGCGTCTGCAGCCAGTGGCTGACTGTGATGTTCAGCTGGGTGAACTCGCCCGTCCAGATCAGGACGCCCATCGAGACGAGCACCGCACCGCCGAGGCCGATCACCACCTGGTAGTGGCGCTTGACGAACGCGAACGCGGAGGTGGCGGTGCCGAACGCCAGCCCCGTGATCAGAAACGGCACCGCGAGCCCCGCGCAGTAGACGGCCATCAGGATCGCCCCGTGCGCGGCCGAGCTGGATGTGCCCGCCGCGGTGATGATCGCGCCCAGCGTCGGCCCGGTGCACGGGGTCCACGCCAGGGCGAACGCGGCTCCGGTCAGCACCGGGCCGCCGCGGCCGGCACGCTGCATGAGCCGCTCCACATGCCACTCCCGGGCCAGCCACGGAATCATCGGCGCCGCCACGAACAGCAGCCCCATCGCGACGATCAGCGCACCGCATACCTTCAGCGCCGTCGGCCCGGTGAGTGCCTCGCGGAGAGCCCGCTGGCCAAGCAGCCCCAGTGCGATGAATATGAATGAGAAGCTGCCGACGAACAGCAGGCTTGGGCCGATCACCCGGCTCGTGCGGACCTCGTCCGGACGGCCGCCCGCCACTGCCGAGATGTAGCCCGGCACGAGCGGCAGCACGCACGGGGAGAGGAATGAGATGAGGCCCGCGCCGAACGCGACGGGAAGCCCGATTCCCGAAGCTGCGTCCATCGCCTCGGCAGCGTACATAGTCGCCTCCCTCGACATGCGCGCAGACCGACGAGGGTGGCGGGCTGGCTGCGCGCTGGCGCAGTTCAGTCGACCTGCGCTGGCCGCCGGGGCCCGGGGCAGCTCGCGCCCGACGGCGAGACGGCTGACGCGCAGGCTCACGGACACTGCGCCACCGGATCCGCCGCAGCCGTTAGGATTGGCCGCGGGTCAAGGTGGAAGCCTCCGCTCTCCCAGCACCGGCAGGGGTCGCGCGTGCGCGCATCTCGCTCGGAGCCCCGCTGCTGCGACTTCGCAGCGACGAGCAGCTCGTGTCGCTGTTTCGCTCCGGGCATGAGGAGGCGTTCAGGGTCATCCACGACCGCTACCGGCCGCGGATGCTCGCCTATGCGCGCCAGATGCTGGCCGGCACCGCCTCGGATGCCGAGGATGCCGTCCAGGAGGTGTTCGTTCGCGCCTACTGGGGACTTCAGGCCTCGGACCGGCACCTGGCGTTGCGCGCGTGGCTGTACCGGATCGCCCACAATCTGTGCGTCGACGAGCGCCGGCGCCTCCAGCCGGTCGCCTCCGAGCAGGGCGAGGTCGTGGCCACGGGGCCGGCGGCCGAGGATCCGGTGGCGCGGTTGGAGCAGCGGGACGCGATCGCACGCCTGGTTTGCGACGTGCGGCGGCTTCCCGATCAGCAGCGCTCGGCGCTGCTGATGCGCGAGCTGGCCGGCATGACCTACGCGGACGTGGCCGGCGCGCTGGCGGTGTCGGTTCCGGCCGTCAAGTCGCTGCTGGTGCGGGCGCGTGTTGGCCTGGCACGCGCGAGCGAGGCCCGTGACACGGCCTGCGCGGCGATCCGCGAGGACCTGGTCGTGGCCCATGACCGCGGCGTGAGGCTCAGCGGCCTAAGCCGCCGGCACCTCAGAGACTGCCCAAGCTGCCGCCAGTTCCGCTCCGAGGTGCGCGGCGCCAGCCGCCGCCTGGCCTGTCTGGTGCCGCCGCTGGGTCCGCTCGCAGCGATCGTCAAGCTGCTGGGGCTTGGTGGTGCCTCGGGCGGCGGCGCCGCGGCGGGAGGCGGCGCAACCGGATCGGCGGGCGCTGCCGGCGCCGTCACGTCGGCCGGCGCGGTCGCGACGGGCGGTGCGGGGAGCGCGGGCGCGGTCGGAGCAGCCGGGGCGGTCGGCGCGGCGGGCACCGCGGGGGCGGTCGGCGCGGCGGGCACCGCGGGAGCGGTCGGCGCGGCGGGAGCCGCGGGAGCGATTGGAGCCGCGGGCCACGTGGCGACGCTGCTCGCGGCGCTGGTGGTTACGGCAGGCGGGGCGCTTGAGCTGCAGCACGCGAGCCCGCCGGCGCACCACGCCACGCCGCGCCCGGGCGCCACGCGTCGCCGGCCCGCCGCCACCACGCGCCACGGCACAACCGCCCAGGCGGACGCGGTGACGCCGAGGCCTCCGGCATCGTCCGTCACGGCCGCGGTCCCGCCGAGCGCGCTGACGCGGGTGCCCGGGGCGCGCGTGTTGGCCGCGCGGTCGGCCGCCAGCGCACGCGCGCTGACGGAGATCGCCGACCCTGACCTGCTGATGCTGCTGGACGGCAGGACGCGATCCTCGACGCAGTCGCTCACCGGACAGCCGACGAGCTGCTCAAGCCCCGCCGCAGGTCAGGGCGCTCCCGTCTCAGGCCCGGGCTCGCCGGCGTCCGGGACCGCGCTGCAGGACGCGGGCGGCACAGGGTCGCAGGGCGCGGGCGGCACTGGGTCGCAGGGCGCGGGCGGCACCGGGTCGCAGGGCGCGGGCGGCACTGGCGCACCACCGGCCTCGGCGACGCTCGCACAGGGCGTCTCGGTGGCCGGTACCCCGCCTGCCGGCGCGAGCGGGTCGACCGCGGCAGCAAGCGGCTCCCCGGGCGCCGTCCCAAGCTCAGCGGCGAGCGTGGCGTCCTGCACGGCCGCCGGCGCGGCCGGCACGACCCTCTCCAGCTCGATCGGCGCGACCGCCACCGGCGTGACCGGCCACGCCGTCGGCGGCACGACCGTCGCCCGCACGACCGGCTCCGGCATGACTGCCTCCACCACGGCCGGCACCGGCGCGGCCGGCGCGTCGCCCTCGGCCTCACCGACACCGGCGTCAGGAGCAAGCATGCGGGTGACCGGCTCGGCGAGGTCCAGCTCGACCTCCGGAGCGAGCGGCGGTGGCGCGGACGGGGCACGGTGGGCGACCGGCGCAGGAGCGGGCGCGGGGGCGTCGGCCGCCACCCGCTCGCTGACGGCCACGCGCGTCCACGGCGTACAGATGAACGAGCCGAGCGCCGGCGCCCCAAGCCCGGACGGTGGCGCGCCGCTGAGCGGCGGAGCGGGCGGCGGCACCTCGGCCGGCAACCGGAGCGACACGTAGCGACGCTGGATCACGAGGAGCTCCACGTCCGTCGCGGACGGCGGTCGGGCCTGTACGTGATGGTCGCGATCCACTCGACCGTGCGGGGCCCCGCGCTCGGCGGATGCCGTCTGTGGTCCTACCGCGACGCGCAGGAGGCGATCGATGACGTGCTGCGCCTGTCGCAGGCGATGACGCTCAAGGCGTCGGTCGCCGGCCTGCGGCTTGGAGGCGGCAAGGGCGTGATCGCCGCCCCGATCGGCGGCCTGCCGCACGGCGCGCTGCGCCGGCTGGCGCTCGAGGACTTCGCCGAGCTTGTGCAGTCGCTCGGGGGGCGCTACGTCACCGCCGAGGACGTTGGCACCGCGACGCGCGACATGACGCTCGTCGCCCGGCACACCCGCCACGTGGCGGGTCTCCCGCGCCGCATGGGCGGCTCGGGCGACCCGAGCCCGTTCACCGCGCTCGGGGTGATGGCCGCGATCCAGGCCGCGTCCGAAGCCGTGTTTGGCACCGCCTCGCTGAGCGGCCGCCGCATCTCCGTCCTCGGACTCGGTCACGTCGGGTCGCGCTTGGCCCGGCGCCTGGCCTCCGCCGGCGCGCGGCTGATCGTCTCCGATGTCGACGAGCGCCGGCGAGCGCTCGCGGACAGCCTCGGCGCCGATTGGATGGCGCCCGACCGCGCCTGGCGCGCTCGCGTGGACGTGCTCGCACCCTGCGCACTGGGCGGCCTGCTCAGCGCCGAGACCGTGCCGCGGCTGCGCTGTCGCGTGATCGCCGGAGCCGCCAACAACCAGCTCGCCGGCGAGGGCGTCGCCGAGCTGCTGCACGAGCGCGGCATTCTCTGGGTGCCGGACTTCGTCGCCAATGCCGGTGGGCTGATCAACATCGGCGAGGAGGCCGGTGGCTATGACCCCGCGGCGGCGCGGCGTCGGGTGGCGGGGATCGCGGACACCGTGCGCGAGCTGCTGGCGGAGGCCCAGAGCGCCGGGTGCACACCGCTTGTGGCGGCGCTCGAGCGCGCACGCGCCGGTCTGGCGGCGGCGGCCGGCCCCGGCGCGCGCGCCGAGTCCTCAGCGGCAGCTGGCCGCGGCACGCACGGCGAGCCCCCAGCGGCAGTCGGCCAGGGCGCGCTCGGCGAGCCCCCAGCGGCGGCCGGTCCCGGGCGCGCGTCGAGCCCTCAGCCCCGGTGGGCCTCAGGGCTCGGATAGGGCGCCGAGCCGGGGGCGCTGAACCCCGCCCGGTAGACGGCCCTCGTCCGCGAGCTTGTCCAGGTGCGCCACCAGCGTCACCCTGGCCGCCGAGCGCAGCTGCGGCGGGACATCGGCCCACGCCGCATCGAGCATCTCCTCGGGGGTGCGCGCGCCCGCAGCCAGGGCGCGCAGCAGGAGGCGCTCGCGCTCGAGGCGGTGGGCGATGCAATCGTGCAGCCTGGCATCGGGATCCAGCACAACCGGCCCATGGCCGGGCAGAAGCACCTCGGGGCAGCGCTCGCGCAGGCGCACGAGCGCATCCAGGTATCCACGCAGCGCACCTGGATCCGGAGCGATGAACACGCTCCCCTGCCCCAGGACGGCATCTCCGGTGAGGGCGGCCGAGCCCGCAAGGAAGATAAGGTGGTCCGGCGCGTGGCCGGGAGCAGCCAGCGCCTCAAGCGGTCCGAACCGCGAGCCTTCGGACAGCACGAGGTCCACCTCGCCGCGGGCGGCCGCGAGCGGAGCGTCCGGGAACCGGCGGCGGATCGCCCCCACGGCGCCCGCGTGGTCAGGGTGATCGTGCGTGAGCGCGATGCCGCCCAGCCCGCCGCGCGCCTCGATCTGTTCCGCCACCGCCCGCACGTGGGGCTCCAGGTCAGGCCCGGGGTCCACCAGCCATGCTGGCCCGCGTCCGACGATCCAGGTGTTGGTGCCCTCCAGGGTGAGCGGCCCGGGGTTGTCCGCGCGCACGCCGACGATCGGCCGGCCCGGCACCTCGACCATCCTCATTGCTTGAATTGTGGCGATGGCGTCCTCCGCCGGCGAGCCCGAGTCAAGCGCCGGCGAGCCTGAGCCCGCGGCTGGCGGTCGCCAGGGCGAGGACGAGGTCGTCCCCGAACGGCCGCGCGACGACGAGGATCCAGGGCGCAGCCTGTGGCGTGGCCTGGTGACGCTCGCGATCCTGGTCGTGCTCGCCGCCTCGCTGCTGCTCGCGGTGCCGGGGCTGCGCGGCGTGGGGAGGGTCATCGCCCACATGCGCCCAGGCTGGGTGGCCGCGGGCGTGGGGCTCGAGATCCTCTCCTGCCTGGGTTACGTGCTCGCGTTTCTGCAGGTGTTCGAGCGGGTGCCGCTGCGGCTCGGTGCCAGGGTGGCTCTGAGCGAGCTGGCGTTCGGCGCGGCGGTGTCGATCGGCGGAGCCGGAAGCGTCGCCGTGGGGGCCTGGCTGCTGGTCGAGCGCGGCGGGGACCCGACGCGGGTGGCGGAGCGCTCCGCAGTGCTGTTCTTGCTCACGAGCGCGATCAACGTCTTCACTCTGATCCTCGCCGGGCTGGGCCTCTACCTGGGCGTGCTCCCGGGACCGCGCAACGCGCTGCTCAGCCTCGTGCCAGCGATCGTGGGAGTGCTGGTGCTGGCGCTGTTCCTGGCGCTGCCGGGCATCAGCGACCGGCTCGCGCGCCGCCGGGGCGAGGGGCGCGTGCGGTCGCTGCTGCTGGAGCTAGCGACCACGATCCGGATGACGGAGGCCATCCTGTTCCGGCTCGACTGGCGCATCGTGGGCGCGATCGCGTACCTGTGGTGCGACATCGCCGTACTGGCCGTCTGCTTTGCGGCCGCGGGCCACGTGCCGCCCCTTGCCGTGATCGTGCTCGCCTACCAGATCGGATATATGTCGAACGTGATCCCCGTCCCCGGCGGGATTGGCGTGCTCGACGGGAGCATGGTGGGGATGTTCGCGCTGTACGGGATCGCGGCGACGGCGACGACCGCCGCGACGATCGTCTACCACGCGATCTCCCTTTGGATCCCGGCGATGTGGGGCACCGCCGCGTTTGTGATCCTGCGCCGCAGCCGCAACGAGCCGATCGCTCTGCGCCCGCCACGGCGCGTCCGCGCGCAGCGCCGGCGCGAGCGCAGAGCCCGTCGCCGCGCCCACCGCATCGGCGTGTGAGGTCAGTGGCCGTTTGACCGAAGCGGCGGGCGGTCCTATGCTCGTTCTGAAGCGAACCCTGGACGCGAACGATCGTGGCAGGAGCACGGACGCCCGAGCATGCTGGTAACGGATCACCAATCGCCTGAGACCGACGGCTCCCCCGAGAAAACGACCGCCGGCGGGTCGACCCTGGGGGCGGCGACCGTCGGGCTGATGGGCGCCTCGGGCCTGCCGCTTACCGCGGCCCCGCAGCTGGCGCGGCTTCGCGGCGCGCTCCGCCGCCACCGCGACGCGGGCGCGCCCGGAGCGCTGGACGCGGCGTTTGCCGCCGCGGCGGCCGTCGTTGCGGCGGCGGGCGCGACGCCGCAACCCGGTGCCCGACCCGACCTCCAGCGGTTGAGGCAGCTGGCTCAGGCGATCCCCGACCTGGGCGAGCTGCTGTCGTGCGCGGCCGACGAGGCAGAGCGGGCGGTCGCGGCGGGCGTCTCGCGCGTGTGGCATGCGCTCGAGCTGCGCGGCCACCCCCCCGCCTGGACCCGCGAGGAGTGGGACGCCGCCCGGATGGTGTTCGCATGCGCCTGCGTGCCGGCGCCCGCGCCCGCGCCCGAAAGGCTGCGCGACAGCCTGCGCACGCTCGCGGCCGGGCGCTTTGCGGCGCTGATCGCCGACGCGCTGGCCGCTGAGGAGCGGCCCTGGGTCAGGGCGCTCGCAGACCGCTATGAGCCGCTGCGCCACCGCTGCGCGCGGCGCACCGCCTGGCGCAGCCGGGGGCTCGCGCACCTCGTGCGCAGCGACCCGAGCTCACGCGAGGCCGTGGTCCGCCGCCTGGAGCGCTGGATCTGCGCGGGCGCCGACCTCGATGCGCTCGCGGGCGAGCTCGAGGCCGCGCTGGTTCACGCCCGCGCTCGCCCGCGGTTTGCCTGAGGGCTGAGGCCGCCGCCGGCCACCCGCCTGAGCCGCGCAGACGCGCCCTCAGCCGGACGCTTCCGGCTTCTCCGCGTGGCCTCCAAACTGGCTGCGCATCGCCGACAGCACCTGGTTTGAGAAGCGATCGAGGTCCCGCGACGCGAAGCGGGAGAACAGCGCGGTCGCGAGCACGGGAGCCGGAACCCCCTCTTCGATTGCCGCGATGGCGGTCCAGCGCCCCTCGCCGGAGTCCGACACCCGGCCTGAGAAATCGTCCAGGTCAGGCGATTTCAGCAGCGACGCCGCCGTCAGGTCAAGCAGCCAGGAGGCGACCACGCTCCCACGCCTCCACACCTCGGTGACGGCCGCCACGTCGATCTCGAAGGGGTAGTCCTCCGGGTGCTCGAGCGGCGCGGTCTCCGCGTCGCTCTCGCGCTTGACCAGTCCCGCATTGGCGTGCCGGAGGATGTTCAGCCCCTCGGCATAGGCGGCCATCAGCCCGTACTCGATCCCGTTGTGGACCATCTTGACGAAGTGTCCGGCCCCGCTGGGACCGCAGTGCAGCCAGCCTTGCTCCTCCGGGGCGGGGTCGCCCTCTCGCCCGGGGGTCCGCGGAGCCGCCTGGACCCCAGGCGCGATCGCGGAGAACAGTGGCGCCAGCCGCTCCACGGCCGCCCCGTTGCCCCCGATCATCAGCGAGTAGCCGCGCTCGAGCCCCCACACGCCGCCGCTGGTTCCCACATCGAGGTAGTCGATGCCCTTGGGCTCCAGCTCCCGCGCACGGCGCATGTCGTCCCGGTAGTAGGAGTTGCCCCCGTCGATGAGCACGTCGCCGCGCTCGAGCAGGTCCGCCAGATCGCGAACCGCCCGCTCGGTGACATCGCCGGCGGGGACCATCACCCAAACCGCCCGGGGCGGCCGCAGGCCCTTGACCAGCTCCTGCAGCGATCGCGTGCCCACAGCTCCTTCGCGCGCGAGCGAGGCGACCGTGTCCGGGTCGACGTCGTAGACGACGCAGTCGTGCCCGGCACGCATCAGCCGACGCACTATGTTCGCGCCCATCCGCCCCAGACCGACCATCCCAAGCTGCATCTCGCGATCCTCTCGTTTCGGGTGCGCACGAGCCCGCGCCGCCGACCGCCACCGCGGACGGCGGCTGCGCGCTCCAGGGTCGCCTCCTAGTAAAGCGCCCCCGGCCCAGGGCAGGTTCTCCGGCCAGCCATCGATGGCCTTCTGGCGCGGGGGACCCGGCGACCGCCAGACGGCCGGCCATCGATGGCCGTCTGGGGTGGCCCGGCGACCGCCGGCGCGGCCATCGCCGGCGGGTCACAGCTCTTCGACCAACCATCGATGGCCGTGGCGGGCCACCGGCCGCGCCACGACCCCCTGCAACCACCCTGGAGGAGATCATGCAGATCACCCGCAACTCGCTTGACACCCAGCGAGGCTCTGAGGACTGGTTCACCGGCGCCGTGCACATCGACACGATCGCGGTGCCGGCGGCGAGCGCCCGGGCGGCAGCCGCGATCGTGCGCTTTGCTCCCGGCGCACGCACCGCCTGGCACACGCATCCTCACGGCCAGACGATCTACGTCACCGAGGGCCTGGGGCGCTGCCAGCGCGAGGGCGGCCCGATCCAGGAGATCGGCCCCGGCGACCGGGTGTACTTCGAGCCCGACGAGCGCCACTGGCACGGTGCGGCGCCCAACCGGTTCATGACGCACATCGCCATCCACGAGGTCGACGACAGCGGCAGCGCGGTCAGCTGGGGCCAGCACGTCAGCGACGAGCAGTACGCGGCCCGGTGAGGGCGCAGGCGAGTCGCTGACCTGGACGGTGCACGACCGCGCGCCGGGCGCACGCGCGTGGGCGCCACGCCTGCGCGTGCGCTTGCCGGGCTCACGTGCGGGCGCCGCGCCTGCGCGTGCCGGGCTCGGGCGCTGGCAGCAGCACCCCGGCGAGCACGCGCCGCCTTCTCCCACGGCCGGGCGGATTGGCAAGCCGGGGCCCGATGACCGCCACGAGCTCGGTCAGCATCTCCTCAAGCTCGGCATCGGTGAGCCATGCGGCCGCCAGCCGGTAGCCGGCGCGATCGCGGGCGAGGTTCGGCCTGCCGCTGTCCAGGTACCGGTCGAGCTCCGCCAGGATCGCCGCCAAGAACGCCATGAACGCGTGGCGATGCTGATCCGCGGACATTGCGGCGAGATCCGCCGGGCTCACCTGCGCCGCCGCCAGGCGCAGCGTGTACGTGCGCTCCACGGCACCGCGCACGCGCCGTTCGGCCACCACCTGCAGAACCCCCGACCTCGTCAGCAACGCGACGTGGCGATACAGGCTGCCGGTGGGCACATCCTGAAGCTCGCGTCCGAGCTGCGCGGTGGTCAATGCCCGGTCGCCGAGGAACGCCTGCACGATGCGCAGGCGGACGGGGTGCAGCAAAAGCTCGGCGCTGTTCACCCCGCCGAGGATAATCCGATCCCGTCAATGATATCATTTGCAATGATGCGAATAGCTGCGATGAGACGCCTCGGCGCCACGGCTCGTTGCCGCCGCTCACCACGCTGGGGCGCCCGCTGCTCGCCAAACCGCGGCGGGCGCGGCTCGCCACACCGTCACGGTTTGACGTGGGCGCTCGCGTTCGCGGGCGCCGAGGCTTTGCTGCTCGCCCGCCGGAGGGGCTCACTGCTGACACTCGACACGGTCGTTCGCTGCCGCGCCGGGCACCTGTTCACCACCTGGTGGATACCGGGCGCATCGATCAAGGCGCTGCGGCTGGGGCTCTGGCGGCTTCAGCGCTGCCCGGTGGGCGCTCACTGGACCCTTGTGTCCCCCGTCAGGGCCGCCGGCCTCACCGAGAACGAGCGTGCGGAGGCGGCGACGCATCACGACCTTCGCGTGCCCTGACTGCGGGCGGCGCCGGGTGCACGCCCGCCTTGCGGTCACCCGCGGCGCGTCGACGGATTCTGTCCGCATCGCGGCGAGAACGTCCGAGCACCTCGCCGCTCAGGGCCGGCGCAGAGCGTGCACGCTGGCCCGGTGCTCCCCGTGCGCGAGCGCCGGGCCGAGCTCGCCCCTCCCCTGGATCCCCAGCTTGCGGTACGCGTGGGCAAGGTGGCTTTCGACCGTGCGCACGCTGACGTTCAGCTCGCGCGCGATGCCGGCGTTGCTCAGGCCGTCGGCGGCGAGCTGGGCTACCCGCCGCTCTGAGGCGGTGAGGGTGTCCGCCCCGTGGCGCAGGATCCTGCGCGGGTGCGCGCCGGCGGCCTTGAGCTCGTCGTAGGCCTGGGCGGCGAGCGCCGGCGCGTCGCAGTCTCGCGCCAGCGCCAGGGAGTGGCTCAGATGCTCGCACGCGGCGCCGCGCTGACCCCTCCGACGCTG
The DNA here is from genome assembly GCA_035294345.1 of Solirubrobacteraceae bacterium. GTDB lineage: Bacteria > Actinomycetota > Thermoleophilia > Solirubrobacterales > Solirubrobacteraceae > Palsa-465. Next base: position 8,952 of record DATGLC010000080.1, on the reverse strand, counting down.
CTCGGCGCCAAGCGCAAGCAGCGCGCGCGCGTGCTCCAGGCGCGCCTCGCTGGCTGCGAGCACGGCGACGGCCTCCTCCAGCGCGCTCAGGTCGCGACCGAGCCGCCCCTGGACGGTGAGCGCCATCCCCAGCGCCCTTGGGCCTCCGAAGGCGCGCGCTCTGGACACCCCAGCGCTCGCCTGCTCGGCCGCTTCGCCGTCGCGGCCGAGGGCGTGCAGCGAAAGCGCCGCGTCGGACTCCCAAACCGCCAGCACGGGGCTTGTCACCCGGAACTCCTCCGCGATCCGCGCGCACAGGCCCAGATCGGCGAGCGCCCGCTCGTGGCGGCCCAACGCCGCCTCCAGACGGGCGCGCGCAGCGGCAAGCCAGACGGTGGTCGCGGCCGGGGCCAGCGAGCCGTCGAAGCCGTGCTCGCCGAGCGCCGCCCGAGCCCGCATCAGCTCGCCGCGATCGATCAGCGTCATCACCAGCGCGCCCGCCGCCGGGCGCGGACCGAAGCGCAGGCCGTAGCGCAGCGCGCTCAGCGTGAAGCGCGCGTCGTCTGACACCTCGCCCAGCGCGCCGCGACGGTAGGCGCACTCGGCTCGCAGGCCGCGCGCCACCGCCTCGCCGAACAGGGAGTGCCGCGCGTGGGCCTCCTCGATCATCCGCGTGAGCTCGCGGTCGGCGTCCTGGAGCCGATCGGCGTGCATCAGCGCGTAGGCAGCGAGATGCAGCAGCGGCGAGTCTGGACCCTCGCAGTCCAGCAGCGCGCCTTCGCCGAGGGCGAGCGAAGCCAACTGGGCCGTGCGCGCCGCCGTGCCGCAGCCGGACTCGATGCTGGCGAGGGCGGCGAGCGCGAGCCGCTCGCCGCGGGTGCGAGGCTCCTGCGCCTGCGCGGTGAAGCGAGGGGTCCGGCTTCCGGCTACGCGGGCCGCCACCAGATGGACCTTGCACGCCAGCTGCAGCTGCGCCTCCAGGCTCAGTCCCAGCTCGCGCTCGCTGGCGGGAAGGCCGTCGATCGCCTCCGCGAGCAGCCGCGCTCCGAGGTCTCCGCGCTGGGCGTAGGTGAGCGCCTGCTGAAGGCGTCCCGTCACCCGGGCGCGATCGACGGGCGTCGCGCAGCGCTCGAGCGCCGCTTCAAGCACGTCGATCGCCGGATCGGGCTCGCCGGCGCGCAGCCGCGCCTCTCCCATGAGGCACAGAAGCTCAACCTGGCGCTCGGCGGGCGGCGGCTCACGCAGGGCGCGGCCCACGTACCTGGCCGCCGCCTCCGGCGCGCTGCGCTCAAGCGCCTGGCGGGCAGCGCGCTCCAACGCATCCACCACCCACCGGTCCTCGGACGGATCGGCATGCAGCAGATGCGCGGCCACGAGGTCGCGATCTCCGGCGGGAAGCTGGTCGATCAGGAGGGCGGCTCTGCGATGCAGGGCCTGACGCTCGGCGGGGCGCATATCGCGGTAGACCGCTGCGCGCATCATCGGGTGCGCGAACTCGACCGGTCGCCCGGAGCCCACAAGTCCGATGTCGGCCAGCAGGTCCGCCGCGTGCGCGGCCTCGTCAGCCGACAGCCCCGCGAGCCGCGCGCCGAGCTCGAGCTCGGCGCGCCCGCCGAGCACAGCCAGCGAACAGGCCAGCGTGTGCGCCGAGGGGGAGAGCGCCGCCAGCCGCGCCAGCACGGCACGGCCCAGACCCGCGGGGGCCAGCTCGCGAACCGCCTCGGCGGCCCGCTGCTCGTCGTCGGCGACGCCCTCTGCGACCAGCGTTCGAGCGAGCTCGCAGACCAGGAACGGGTTGCCGCCGGTCACCTCGCGGGAAGCGACCGCGACGCGCTGCGTCGCGCTGGCCACCCCGTGCAGCGCGAGCATCCGGGCGACCGAGCCGGTGCTCAGCGGCTGGGGACGGAGCGTCAGGACCCCCGGGCTGGCCACCAGCGGCATCAGGGCCTCCCAGTCGGTGTTGGGCTCGGTGGGCCGGCAGGCGAGGAGCAGCACCAGCGGCCGCTGCTCCAGGCGGGTGGCCGCGAACTGCAGGACGCCGACGCTCTCGGGGTCCGCCCAGTGCAGATCGTCGATCGCCAAAAGCGCCGGGGCGGGGTCGGTCAGACGTCGCCACAGTGAGTCGCGCGCCAAAAGCGTGCGCGCCGACGCATCGATCAGCCCGTGGGCGGCGCCGTCCCCGGCAAGCGGCGCGGCCTCGGCGAGCACGCTCAGCAGATCCGCGTCGCCGAGCAGCTGGGAGACCACCGCGTAGGGGGCGTCGCGCTCCAGCTCGGCCCCGCGCGCCCGGCGCACCCGCATGCCCGACTCCTCTGCAAGCCGCACGGCCGCGTGCACGAGGGCGCTCTTGCCGATCCCGCTCGGCCCCTCGATCACCACCAGCGCGCCATGACCCGCCGATGCCCCGGCGAACGCCCGCTCGATCGCGGCCAGCTCCGCCTCGCGCTCGAGCATGCGCGGCAGCTCGGCATCCCCGCTCGAGCTCTCCTGCACGTACTCCTGCACCGCAGCGCCTCACACAGCCGAGCGGAATCCTAGCGCTCGTGAGCCCTCCGGCCTCAGTGTCGAATGTCGGTGTCGCTCACCGATGCGAGCGACGGGCTCCGGGCCTACCTTGCCGCCTCGATGCGACTCCAAAGGCAGCCCCAACAGCCGAGTCTGCCCGGATGCCGCGGCCAGGACCGCGCCGCGCCCCAGCCAATCCAAGGCTCGGCCCCAGAGGACGACAGCCGGCCTATGCCCGTCTCCAGTGACGGAAGCCGCCACACGCCCGCGCCCTGGCACGCCACGCCCGCGCCCCGGCACGCCACGCCCGCGCCCCGGCACGACACACCCGCCCCCCGGCACGGCAGCCGCCGCTCGCGGGCCGTGCGCAGCTGGGCCCACTCGCTCACCAGGCGTCGTGCTCGTCGCTCGTGCGCCGGCGTGACGCTCGGTCGCCTGGTGCTGACATCGCTTGCCACGCTCTGCCTCTTCGCCGCCGCGGCGGCCTCCGCAGCCGCGTCGGTCACGATGAGCACGCAGGCGGCCACCAAGGTCGCCGGCACGAGCGCGCAGCTCATCGGCGACGCCGCCGGCGCGGGCAGCGGTGACTACTGCTCGTTCATCTTCTGGACCACCAGCTCGTCCAGCTACACGACCTACTACCCGGCGACCCACTGTGGGTCTCCCTATGAGGTCAACATCGCCCATGACAACACGCTGCCGCTCCAAAACGACACCACCTACCACTATGCGGCGATCCACTGCGCGGACCCCGTGGTCGTACAGGGCCAGGGCGAGACCTGCCAGACACCGAGCGGCAGCACCGCGCCGTGGGATGCGATCGACAGCTGCTACAGCACGCCGTCGAGCTGTCCGTCGTTTGAGACCGGCAGCGGCAGCGGGATAACCGGGGCGCCTCCCAATAACCTGCCGCTCGCCACGACCTCGCCCACGCAGGTAAGCGCGGTCTCAGCGTTCCTGCAGGGCACGAGCGGAGGCTACGTAGCCGGCAGCAACGGCAGCGGGGACTACTGCTCGTTCCTGCTGTGGCAGGGGAACGCGAAAAGCGGCGCGACGGTCCAGACGCCCGCGGTCTCCTGCACCGCCAGATACTCGCTGCAGGTGACCGGCCTGACCCCGGGCACCACCTACGCCTACGCCGCCGTGCACTGCGCCGCGGTCTCCGGCCAGCCGAACGGGCCCTACTACTGCGACACGACCGGCGCGTTCAGCGACACGAACGTCTACGACTACGCCGATCCGTGCTTCTTTGACGCCAACAGCAACTGCACCGAGTTCACGACCCTCACCCCAAGCGCGGTGGCCTCACCGGCCGGCGACGTCCTGGGCACAAGCGCCACCCTCAGCGGCCAGATTCTCACCGAGGGCGAGCCGGCGGGCAACATCTCATGGTGGTTTGAGTACTCGACCGACGCCGGGTTCGCGGCCTACGCACAGACGCCCGTGATGGCGCTCAACTGCCCCTCCCCTTCCGGCAGCGACGGCGCCTGCCAGGTCTCGGCTTCGATCGGTGGCCTGCAGCAGGGCACGACCTACTACTTCCGGCTGGTCGCCGCGGTTGCCGACAGCCCGGCGGGCAACGCGACCAGCTCGGCGCAGAGCTTCACGACCGGCGGGCGCGCCCTCACCGACCCTGCCACCTCCGTGACCGCGTCGAGCGCGACCCTGAATGGCGAGCTCGCCCCAGGCGACAGCGCACTGTCCTACAACTGGGCCTACTCCACCGCCGACACGGTCAACTCAAGCGGGGACCTGGAGGGCCAGAGCGCGTGCGCGCAGAGCTGCGGGACCGTCGCCGCGGGCGCCGACCAGCTCGTCTCGCAGCAGATCAGCGGCCTGGCCGGAGCGACGACCTACTACTTCCAGCTGCAGACCGCCAACCCGGCGCTGCACGGCCAGGTTCTGACGCTCACGACCGCCAACCCCAGCTGCACCTATGGCGGCAACTACGGCACGCAGGGGGTGACCGGCACGACGTTCGTCGTCAGCGGCTGCTGGAGCTCGGCCAACGGCGTCTGGACTGGGTACGGGCCCGTGCGCATCAACGGCCTGTCGCTGCCGGGACCGGCCTCCTCGACGGTGACGATAAACACGAGCAAGCGCACGCTGTCGCTCTCCGGCGGCTTCCAGGTCGCGCTGGGGCGGCTGCTGCTGGTCAACGCGAGCGGCACGCTCACGTTCTCCTACAGCACCGACGGCAACGGCGACAGCGTGCTCGCGCTCGTTCCGGACCCGAGCGCCTCCTGGTTTGGCTTCCCCCTGCTGGGCGACGTCACGGTCACGGCCTACGGCCAGCAGGCCAAGAACGGACCCCAGGGTGGCTCGACGATCTCGATTCAGGCGCTCGGCGTGCCGGCCCTGTTCGGCGGGATAACCGCCACCGGAAGCGGCTCGGTGAGCGCCGACGGCTCGCTGAGCAACATCACCGTGCAGATCGGCCAGTCAACGCTGGGCCCGCTGACACTGCCGTCGTTTCAGTTCTCCTACGACGAGCCGTCCAACACCTGGAGCGGCAACCTCCAGCTCTACATCCCGATGATCCCGGACGGGATCGGCGCGAGCGTGACCGTCCAGAACGACCGCCTCAACGCGATCTCGCTGTCGGCCGCTTGGAGCCCCGGCATTCCGCTCGGCGACGGAGCGGAGCTGTCCTCGCTCGGCGGCCAGGTGAGCTTCAGCCCGTTCTCGTTCGGTGGCCAGGTCGGGATCGGCTTCGGACCGGAGTTCCGGGGCGTGAGGCTGTTCGTTGGCACCGTCGGCTTCCTCGCGGCGTTCAACCAGGACCAGACGATCACCGGCAACCCCGGGATCCCCGACGGCTACACGCTGCCCGACGTGCCGCTGACGATCACGGTCAACGGCCAGCTGCAGCTGCTGGGGTTCATCACCCTGGGACAGGGCGCGGCCAGCTTCTACGACCTGCCGGGCTCGGCGCTGATCACCGCCAACGTGGGGCTTCCCCCGTCGCTGGCGGTCTCCTGCCCCAGCTGGCTCGGCGGCGGCCAGTTCGGCATCAGCCCCAGCTTCAACGTCGCGGGCGACGCCTACATCGACTACGGCAACCTGGCGGGCAGCGACTTCAACCTCGTCGGGGCCGGCACGCTCACCGCCGACCTCTGCGGCCTTGGAGACTACGGAGGAGGCGGCGACGCGGTGATCTCGAACGTCGGCTTCGCCGTCTGCTTCGAGCTGGACGGGAATGCGGACGGGCTCGGGGGCACCTGGCCGACGACGCTGCCCCGCAGCCTGAGCGACCTCCTCGCCCACTTCCACCTCTACCTCGAGGGCGGGTGCGACATCGGCCCCTACGAGGCGGAGATCAAGCTCTCCGAGAGCGCCGCGATCGCCGCCGCCGCCGGATCCGGTCCGCAGCGCCTGACCACGTTCAGGCTCCCGCGGGGGCTGCCGTTTGCCGTCGTCAAGGTCGCGGGCCGGGCGCAGGCGCCGGTGCTGGCGCTCGACGGGCCGCGCGGGCTGCGGGTGGTGATGAACGGCCTTAACCACCTCACGGTCGCGCGCGACCGGTATCTCGTCACCCCGGATCCGCTCGACGACACCACCTACATCGAGCTCACCCGCCCGCCGGCCGGGCGCTACCTGCTGTCGGTGCTCCCGGGCTCGGCGCCCGTGCTCAGCGTCGCCCTCGCGCACGGGCAGCCCGCGCCCACGGTCAGGGCGACGGTGACCGGGCGCGGCTTCGTGCGCGTGCTGAGCTGGCGTGCGGTCAACCTTGCCGGCCGGCGAATCCTCTTCCGGGACCTGGGGGGCACGGGCGACCGGCTCCTGCTTTCGACCACCAGGGCGCGCGGTGCGCTGCGCTTCCGCGTGCGTCCCGGCCTCGGCGCCAAGCGGTTCATCGAGGCGGAGGTGATCGCCAGCGGCATACCGGTCCGCATTCAGCGAGTCGCCTCCTACAGAGGACCCGTGCTCGGCCTGCCGGCCAGGCCCGCGAGGCTACACGCGCGCCGGCGCCGGACGATGCTTCAGGCCAGCTGGCGCGACCGTGGCGCCTCCCGCTACCTGGTGTTCGTGGCGCTGCCGGACCGGATCCGCCGGCTGTACATGACGCGCGCACCGCGGCTGACGCTGCGGAGCATCCCGGCGCGCGGCGAGATCACGGTCACGGTGACCGCGGTCAACGTGCTGGGACAGAGGGGGCGCAGCGCGCGCATCCGGGTCCGCTGAGCGCGCGGCGCCCGAAGGCGGCGGGCCGCCAGGACGCGGTCCGCCCCCCGCGCGCGCATCCCGGGCGCAGGCGCCCCGCTGTGGCGGCGCCGAGCCTGCCGCGCGGTCGCGCGGGCATACGTTCAGGGCGATGGAGCCTCGACGCACGCACCGCTCAGACCCCGCGGTCCCGCTCACCGACGGTTCTGCTCACCGTCGCCTTCGCTGACGGCGCGGATGCGTCGCTGAGCGCACTGACCGAGCGAAGGCCCCGCGCGGTGCTGAGCGCGGCGGCGCCGCTGACCGCGAGCATGCATGCGAGCTGGATCGCGGTGCTGGTGGTGACGCTGATGAGCTGACCGGGGCCGTTTGCGCCCGCACCGACGCCCGGCGCGTCGGACACGACGCCGAGCAGGAAGGCTCCGGTCGCAAGGGCGATCGCCGTCATGCACGGCGCCACGACCGTCATGCACGGTGCCACGACTCCGACAGCGAGCACGGACAGGACGAACGCGCGGCCGGGCACCTCGATGCGTCGCGTGATCGCCCGCGACGACGCGCAGCAGGCGAAGCCGCAGGCCCCCGCGCACAGCCCGCAGAGCCGAGCCACCCACCGACCCCTGCGCGGTGGCGATGCGCATTCAGCCACAGCGCGAGCAGCCCGACCGAGCCGCGAACAGCGCCCTCGCCGCCGGCGAAACAGCGATCAGCTTCATCAAAGCCGGCTGTCGCGTTTCGCCGCGGCTGTGCCAGCGATTCGCCGTGCCTGTGCCAGCGAGATCCACGCGAGCGGCATCGCGGCCAGCGCGAGCGCGCCTGCGGCGATGACCGCGGCGGTCGCTATCACCGCATGAGAAACCACGAGCAGCGCGTGGACGTGCTCGCTGTGGTCGTACTTCTCGGTCCCTTCGCGAAGCCCGCGCCGAAGGCGCAGAAGACGATGAAGCACCCAAGCACGCCGGAGATGGTGCTCCGCGCACTCAGCGCCGGCGGCGAGACTGCACGCGATCGCAGGTGCGCGCCCAATGCGCCGCGCAGAAGATCAAACCTCGCCCTCAGGCCCGGCGGATCAGCGTCAAGCAGCGCAGCCATCTCATCGCCTGCAGCGCTCGCGCCAGGCCTCCGGATAGAGCGAGAGCAGCCGCTTGCTCATGCGCGCGCCCAGGCCGCGGACAACCGACTGAGCCCAACGCTCACGACCCGTTCGCCTGCCACCAACTGTTCTCGAAGCGAGGCCACCCCCGCACCCGTGAGGCGATACGGGTGGCGGCGGTCGTCGGCCTCAAGCCGTTCGATCAGGCCGCGCTCCTGCAACCTGGCGATCGCGCCGCAGAGCGTTCCGGCGCCGAGCTCGTTCCCCGGCCAAAGCCTGCGATGCGCCCCCGATCGCCGCCCAGTGCTCGCCACCCTTCTCAGCGCCGTCGCCCGTTTGAAGTGAGTGCCGACGCTGCGCGGAGGATCTTTGGGCGCAGTGGCGGCGGCGCCAGCTCGACAGGCCGCCCTGTCGTTGGCGAGGAGGAGGTGCCAATGCCGGACACCGCCAGAGACCCGGTCTGCCCTGATCGACCGCCCAGATCTCCGCAAACCGGCCAGACACCGCGAACGTGATCTGACCCGTACCGCACGCAAGATCTAACAGCTGGCCCCGACCTCTGGGCTGCACCGCTCGAGGAGATCACCGACCAACGACCGCGGACACCGAACCCGGAGGCGGTCGTAGTCCCCGGCCGTGCCGCGGAACAGGTCCCGGTCAAACTCGACTTCCTCGGACATTCCACCATTGTCACGCACCCGCCGCCCTCCGCGGAGCAAAGCCCTCCTTCGGCTCACGTTGTGCGACCTCGGAAGATGAGTCCCTGGCTTCCGCTACCCCGCGGACGCGGGCGCGGACGCGGACACGGACGCGAGGATCGCGCCCATCCGTTGAACTGCAGCTGAGAGCTCGTCGCGCGGGAGCTTGACCTCGGGGAACGGGCTCACGCGTGGCTCGTCGTTGATCGTCTCCCACGTGCCGGCGACCCGCCCGTCTAGCAGCACGATCGGCGAGATCCACCCGCCTGGCCGGCTGACCAGTGCGCGTCGTTCGGGCGCCAGGATCGCAGGGTCGCTGGTGCCCGGGCCGAGGACGTACTGGTCAAAGGCCGGCAGCAGGTGCACCCGATCGGTGTCGGGTTCAGTAGCGACAAGCTCATCCAAGTCGGCTCTTCGCGCCAGGGCGGCCTGGCCTTCCACATCGACTTGCACGATCTCCTGCTCAAGAGCGGCGAACCAACCGCGCAACTGTTTCTTTGGGGTAGCACCACG